>CANQDD010000042.1 GCA_947591315.1 uncultured Clostridia bacterium | reverse complement strand
TTCCCGAATTCTCGTTCGACTTGCATGTGTTAGGCACGCCGCCAGCGTTCGTCCTGAGCCAGGATCAAACTCTCGTTCAAATCCAGACAAGCTTACGCAGTAAGCTTGTCTGGTAAAAACTCTCCTTAGAGAGTTAAAAAGTTCGTTTCCGTTAGCTCTTAACTAACTCTGACATTACGTTAATTTCCATTATCCGTTTACTGTCATAAAAAACTCAAATTCTTTTGACTTGGTTAACGTTTACTGTGTAAACGTTCGCACTGTTTATCTTTCAATGTACATGCTCCGCTCTCGCGACAGCTTTAATATATTACCACACTCTCTCCCTCTTGTCAAGCTTTTTTTTAAAGTTTTTTCACCTTTTTTCAAAAAAATTTTCAGACCGCAATATGGTGTGTTTCTGCTATATTATAACCACAATTTCCGCGCTGTTTCCCAACGAAAAAACCGCCCGAAGGCGGCTTATGAATTATTGGTTGTTATTGTTATTCGCGTTGTTCATATCGGCAGCGTCACCGGCTCCGCGCATTATATCGTCGGCTGCGTCGCCAACGCCCTCCGCCGCGTCACCCACCGCATCGCCCGCGTCACGCGCAACATCGCCCGCCGCTTTGCCTATATCGTCGGCGGCGTTACCCGTTCTGTCCGCAGCCTTATCAGCCGCGTTTTCGGCTTTATCCATCATGCCCGGCGTTGCGGTTGGAGCGGATGACGCCTTCACGTTCGCGCGGTCGTCGACGTTTTTCGCGCCGCACGACGCGAGAGCAAGCACGGCAAGCGACGCCGCTATAATAAGTTTTATGTTTTTCATATTTAATTCCTCCGATAAAAATTTAATACATACTTATTATTATGCTTTTACCGATTTTTATAAGAGGAAAAAATTGTCATTGTTTTTGCATACCGATTATTTCGTCAAAAATCGCGTTTGCCGCGTCGTCCTTGCTCATAAGCGGAAGCTCCTTTTCACCGCCGCGCGTTATGAGCGTTATAACGTTCGTGTCAACGCCGAACCCCGCGCCTTTTTCCTTTAAGCTGTTCGCGGCGATCATGTCGGCGTTTTTATCCGTCAGCTTTTTACGCGAATTTTTAATGAGGTTTTCCGTCTCCATAGAAAATCCGCACAAAAACTGTCCTTTTCTTTTCATTTCGCCGATAGCCTTCATAACGTCCTTCGTGCGCTCAAGCTCTATCACCGCGTCGCCGTCGGATTTTTTCATCTTTTCCTCGCCGACCACCTTCGGTCTGTAATCGGCGACCGCGGCAGCCTTAACGATTATATCCATATCGGGCGCGAGCTTCATGCATGCGTAATACATTTCCGCCGCCGTCTCGGCTTTCACGGCGTTCACGAACGCGGGCGGCTCTCCGCTGCACATGCCCATTACAAGCGTCACGTCCGCGCCGCGGCGCATCGCGTTTTTCGCGAGAGCGAAGCCCATTTTGCCGGTCGAATGGTTTGTGATGTACCGCACGGGATCTATCGCCTCGGCGGTCGCGCCGGCTGTGACGAGCACCCTCTTACCCGCCAAATCCTTCACGAACGCGGCTTCCTTCAATATATATTCGAGCAGTAAACTCTCCTCGATCATTCTGCCGTCGCCGATGTCGCCGTTCGCGAGCATACCGTTCTCCGGCTCGGCAATTTCATACCCGTACTCCGAAAGCTTCCTTATATTATCCTGCACGATCGGGTTATGGTACATATTGTGGTTCATCGCGGGCGCGATTATTTTCGCGCACGGACACGCCATAACCGTCGTCGTAAGCATATCGTCCGCGATACCGTTCGCTATCTTACCGATAACGTCCGCGCTCGCGGGCGCGACCATAACCGCGTCGGCAGCCTTCGCCAGCGCGACATGCTCGACGCTGTACTCAAAATTCCTGTCAAACGTGTCAACAAGACATTTATGCTGCGTGAGCGTTTCAAACGTGATGGGATTTATAAAATTCAGCGCGTTTTTCGTCATCAGCACGTGAACGTCCGCGCCGAGCTTTACGAGCATACGCGCGAGATTCGGTATCTTGTACGCCGCAATCGAACCCGTCACGCCGAGCAGTATCGTTTTTCCTTTAAGCATATTACCGCTTCCTTTACTTTTCATACAAATTATTTCATATATATTCTATCACATTTTTTTAATAAAGCAAAGATAAAAAATACGGTTTTACAAAATTGTCGTATTGTGGTATACTATATTAAAAGGTCGGTGATTAAAATGAAAAAGCTTGCCGCTGTATTGGCGGTCATACTGGCGCTTGTCGTGTGCGACCTCGCGCTGTGGCGGAACGACTATATAATAAGAAGCAATGACGGCTTCGCGCGCAACGATTTTGAAATAACGCGGCTCAAGCACCCCGAAACGGTCTGGGACAGGGTGTATTTCGGCGATGGCGATGTCGCGTCGGGGTACGTCGAGGAAATTTCAACGGCGATGTATATAAATCTCGGTCTTGAGGACTGCGGCATTACGGATCTTCAAAAGCTCATTGACGGACGGTACATAAGGATAGGCAGGGAGCTTGTGATTGGTCTAAACTACCCCGTGCTCACGGGCGGCGGCGCGAACCACCGTTACGCGTGGCGCAAAAGTCCGATCGTGCCGTACTTGTACTACGACCGCGCGCGCATTATCGAGTGTATTTCCGGCAAAAACAAAAACGAAAATCAGGAAAAACCACTGTACCACGGCAGCACGGACGACGTTAAGGTAAGCGCCGAAAGGGACGCGGAACGGCTCGAAACCAATCTTGCCGCGCTCAAAAGCATAATCGACTACTGCGACGAGAATAAAATACGTCTTAGGACGGTATTCCTGCCGTGGAACGGCCGGTACGCGAAGCCCGATTACATGCAGGCGGCGCGGAGCGAGGCGGAGACGCTGTTAAACGAAAACAACATTGAAATTTACGACCTTGAGGACATGATTGAGCCCGAATACTTCTACGACGCGACACACATGGATTACGAAACGGGCGCGCCGTGGTTCACGGAGCTAATGGACAGGTGGCTGTAAAAAATATATCGAAACGGAGTGGAAAAAATGAAGGTTGCAATAATAGGTTTGGGACTAATCGGCGGCTCTATCGCGCGCCGTCTGCGCGGTTTTCACGGCGGCTGCACCGTCGCGGCGTACAACCGCAGCGAGGAATCGCTTGATCTCGCGATGCGCGACGGGGTTATCGACGAGGCGTACCAAAACGCCGGAGACGCGATGGACGGGGCGGATCTAATCATACTCTGCCTGTATCCGCAGCTCAACATCGACATGGTGCGCGATAATTTAAGCCGCATTAAGACGGGCGCGGTTATTACGGACGTGTCGGGCGTTAAGCGGTTTATGATAGAAAATCTCGCGGAAATTCTGCCCGATACCGTTGATTTTGTCGGCGCGCACCCTATGGCGGGACGCGAGGTCGGCGGCTACAAGTCCTCGACCGACACGCTGTTTGAGAAAGCGTCGTTCCTCGTCACACCGACGAAGAACAATAAGCCCGAAAGCGTCGCGCTCGTGCGTGAACTTGCCGAGTACATCGGCTGTAAGCACGTCGTCACGACGACCGCCGACGAGCATGACGCGATTATAGCGTACACGTCGCAGCTTATGCACGTCGTGGCTGTCGCGCTGTGCGATAACCCGATGATCGAGCGTTCGACGTTTTTCAGCGCCGGCAGTCTACGCGACTGTACGCGTGTTGCGAAAATTAACGAGGTAATGTGGAGCGAGCTGTTTATCGAGAATAAGACGGAGCTCGTAAAGCGTATCCGCGAAATGGAGGCGAGCCTTGAAAAAATGGCGGTCGCAACCGAGAACGAGGATAGAGATGAGCTTGAAAATATTATGCGCCACGCGTGTGCACAGAAATTGAAGTGGCTCGAGGAGAAGGAATAAGGGGAGACGGCGACCCGCCGCACGCAAGACCCCCCCTCTACGAGGGGGTCAAAAGCCGTAGGCTTTTGGGGGGTGTTATTGACAAACATTCCACATCACCCCCCTAAACTTGCAAGCAAGTTTAGACCCCCTCGGAGAGGGGGTCATACGTAGGGGACGGCGCCCTTGCTGCGGCGTTTGTTGCTTCGCAACACGCCTACCACACGCTTGCGTGTGGTTCACCTCGACGTCCCGTTTACGTAGGGGCGAAACGTGTTTGCCCGCAAAAACAGAAAGGATCAACCGCAATGAAAAAAATACTGACCGCTGCCGCAGCGATAATTATACTCACCGCTTCATCGGTGTGCGCGGCAGATACAAACTATGTCATGAAATATGAAAATTTTGGCGACGCGACTTGGAATGAGGTGTACAAAATTGTCGGCGTTGATAAAGCAACCGGCAAGGTCATTCCCGTAAGCGGTTTCAGATCGGGCAATTACGGCTATGCTTACGTTCCCGAAGGGACGGAGGTTTTGTTTGAACAGCGCGAAGAAATCGAGTTTAACGATATGACCGAACACGGCACTCCGGCGGGGCTGGACGACTTGTCGCGGCGCGGCGTGTTCTCTGGCGATGAAAACGGAAATTTCAATGAAAACGAAATTCTCACGCGCGCCCAGATGACGGCGCTTCTGGCGAGAATGATCGGCGCGGACGGTGAAACGCCGGGCGATATGCCGTTTACGGACGTGCCGCGTGATTCGTGGTTCGCGTCTCCGGTGTACGCGCTATACAAGCGCGGAATTGTCGCGGGTGACGAGCTGTTCAATTCCGACAGACCCGTTACGCGCGAGGAGCTTGTCACAATGGAATACAGGATAATAAAGGAACTCGGCGGAAATATTGAGGAAAGCGCGGAAGCGCCGGAGGGCTGCAAGGATTTTGACGCGGTTTCCGATTACGCTAAAAGCGCGTACGCGGCTATGGGCGCGTCGGAATACACGGTTACGTTCGACTATGACACCTTCGAGCCGTATATTGACGAGTACGGAAATTTTTATGAAACTCTTAATGAGCCGCGTCTGCTTGATCCGCAAAGCACCGTTACGCGCGGCGATGCGGCGATGTACCTTTATTATTGCCTGATACTCGACTTTATCAGAAACAACGCGCCCGCAATTCCGACGGATGCTGCCGCAGCGTTTGACCTCGGCGAGGAAATGCCGCGCATTACGGGTTCAACCTCGTCATATCCTATCACGGAATCGCTTTACGGAGCGCTGTTTGAAAATTACAGAAATCACCCGATGTTCCCGAAAAGCCACGACAAGACGATTGAATCTTACAGACTGCTCATAGACGGCAAAACGGACGTTATTCTCGTTCCCGACCCGAGCAGCGAGGTCAAGGAGCTGTCGGAGGAAAAAGGCGTGGAGCTTGAATATATCCCAATCGCGGACGAGGCGCTCGTGTTTTTCACCGCGTCGGACAATCCGGCTGAAAATCTCACAAGCGCGGATATTGAGCATATCTACATTGATAATTCGGTTACGAACTGGAACGAGATAGGCGGCTCGGACGCGGGCTTTACGCCGTTTTGCCGCAACAACGACAGCGGCTCTCATGCGCAGATGGAGCAATTTTTCTTAAAGGGGCGCGAAATAAACGAGAATATCCGCCGCGAGCATATGTCGCTTGCGATGTCGAGTATCCTCACCGAGGTGGAAGCGTACAACGCGCACAATCCCGGCAGCTACGCGCTCGGGTACAGTATGTATTACTATTTTGAAAACACGAAATGGGTTTTGGGAACGGACGAGAGCCTAAAGCTGTTGTCGGTCGACGGAGTTAAACCGACGGCGGAAAGCCTTTCGGACGGCAGCTATCCGCTCGCTACGCATTACTTCGCGGTAATAAGAAAGGACGAGCCGGAAAACTCGTCCGCGAGAAAGCTCGCCGCGTTCCTCACAAGCGAGGCGGGACAGGTGTGCATATCAAACGCGGGCTTCGGCGCAAGAGTAAAATAAATGCGGGACGTCGGGGCGTCGTCCCCTACACCCGTAATTTTGAAATTGTGCACCGTAGGGGCTGGCGCCCTCGACAGCCCGTTAAAACCCCTCAGTCACACTGCGTGTGACAGCTCCCCTAATAGGGGAGCCTTCCCGTAGGGGCGAACCGTGTTCGCCCGTTAGCCTCCCTTGTCAAAGGGAGGGGGACCGCCGAAGGCGGTGGAGGGATTCATTATAAAAATCAAAAAGGAATCCCCCAGTCACGCTACGCGTGACAGCCCCCTTTGACAAGGGGGCCTCACTGCACTAAATCATAATTTAATTCAATAACAAAGGAGCAAATACCATGCCGAGAACGAAATCGGAAACGGAGGGCTTGACCCTTCTCGGAAACAAAAAAACAACATACCGTGACGACTACGCGCCGGAGGTGCTGGAAACGTTCGTAAACAAGCACCCCGACAACGACTACATGGTGACATTCAACTGTCCCGAATTTACATCGCTATGCCCCATAACGGGACAGCCGGATTTCGCGCGGATAATTATAAACTATATCCCGAACGAAAAAATGGTCGAGTCGAAATCGCTGAAGCTCTATCTTTTCAGCTTCCGCAATCGGGGCGATTTCCACGAGGACTGCGTCAATATTATAATGAAGGATCTTGTAAAATTGATGCGGCCGAAATACCTCGAGGTTAAGGGCATATTCACGCCGCGCGGCGGAATATCCATCTACCCGTTCGCGAATTACGGCGAAAAGGGCACGAAATACGAAAAAATCGCTGAAGAAAGGCTTTTCGACAGCTTAAAGGAGAATTTGAAATGATAAAGGAAAAAAAGGCTATAGTGGTTTTATCGGGCGGTCAGGACAGCACGACGTGTCTGTTCTGGGCGATAGACAAATTCGGCAAGGAAAACGTGTCGGCTGTGGGCTTTGATTACGGTCAGCGCCACAAGCTCGAACTCGAATGTGCGGCGGAAATCTGCGCGAACGCGGGTATTACATATGAAATTATCCCCACGCCTATTATAAATCAGCTAAGCGCGAATTCATTGACGCGCGATGATATACCGGTCGAGGAAATGAAGCCCGAGGGCGCTCCGCCGAATACATTTGTCGAGGGGCGCAATCTGCTGTTTTTAAGCTACGCCGCGATTTACGCGAAAACTCACGGTGCGACGGAAATCGTCACCGGCGTGTGCGAGACGGATTTTTCCGGCTACCCCGACTGCCGCGATATTTTTGTGAAATCGCTGAACGTTACGCTCAACTTGGCGATGGACTACAATTTTGTAATACATACTCCGCTCATGTGGATAGACAAGGCGGCAACGTGGAAAATGGCTGACGATCTGGGCGTTTTGGATATTGTGTACAATAAAACGCTCACCTGCTACAACGGCGTTAAAGGCATGGGCTGCGGTCATTGCCCCGCATGTACGCTCCGCAGGCGAGGATATGAGGAATTTTTGAAGGGATTTAAGCCTTCCCCTTGAGGGGAAGGCGGCGCCGTAGGCGTCGGATGAGGTGAAGCAACACACCTACGACGCTAAAGCGTCGTTTACCTCAAGGGGAAGCCCCCTACAAAAAACCACCATATTTTAGTATAGGAAAAACCGCCTTGATTTCTCAAAGCGGTTTTAATACAAAATAGTTATTCGGCAGGCGTGGCATTCTCCTGCATCTCTCAGGGCAAAGCCCTTGTCTTACCATCGGCGCGTGGACGCCACGAAATTGTCCACCTCGAATAACCTTTTTATTGTACGATTATTATATCACAGTTATTCTCTTTTGTAAAGAATTTTTTTAGTTCTCAAATAACGCCGAAAACGTTTTTCGTCAATTTTTAAAAAAGTCAATATTGAATTTTTGTAATCGACAGGCTCATTGGAAGTTTTTAATCTTAAAACCATTTGATAATCCTGCCCGTTTTCAATGACGCGTTTTAAAATAAACGCTGTATTCGGCTTGTTCGCTTCCAAAATGTAATCCGGGTGCTTTAATATTTCATCGGCATATTTAAAATACGCTTCATAATCGCCCGGATGATGTTCTTTTACATGTGCTATACGTTCATC
Organism: uncultured Clostridia bacterium; assembly: GCA_947591315.1. Taxonomy (GTDB): domain Bacteria; phylum Bacillota; class Clostridia; order UBA1381; family UBA1381; genus Hominilimicola. Next base: position 166,512 of record CANQDD010000042.1, on the reverse strand, counting down.
GGTTATAATAACCTCTTCTGTAACTATATCTTCCGTAACGCACTTATATATTTCCCTATCGATTTTTCCTACATAATTCACATCGTTTACCGCCGTTTCGACATTCTTTGATTTAATTATACCATTTACACCCGAATTGTCAACCGCCTTCGTTTTTCGTCCGCTCGGTATGCGGGCGACCGCAAGGGTCGCCCCTACACCCGTATTTTATAAATTGCGTACCGTAGGGGCGACCCTTGCGGTCGCCCGTAAAAACACCCCACAAAAAAACCACCCTTTCGGGTGGTTTTTCAATTTACTCAATCTCCGCGTCGTCGACTTCAACGCCGTCGATCGTGATGTTAATATCCTTATACATACTCATGCCCGTACCGGCGGGGATAAGCTTACCGATAATAACGTTTTCCTTAAGTCCCTGAAGCGGATCTATCTTACCCTTTATCGCCGCCTCGGTGAGAACCTTCGTCGTCTCCTGGAACGACGCCGCAGACAGGAATGAATCGGTCGCGAGCGACGCCTTTGTGATACCGAGCAGCACCGGTGACGCGGACGCGAACTCCGTGCCGCCCGCCGCGCGTACTCTGTCGTTCGCGTCGTCAAGCTCGAAGCGGTCAATGAGCGATCCTATAAGAAGGTCTGTCTGACCCGCCTCGTCAACGCGCACCTTGCGCAGCATCTGACGCGTTATAACCTCGACGTGCTTATCGTTGATGTCAACGCCCTGCATACGGTACGTTCTCTGAACCTCTCTCGAAATATATACCTGAACGGCTTTGGGTCCCTTGATGTGCAGAAGGTCGTTCGGGTTAACGCTTCCGACGGTCAGCTCGTCGCCGGCTTCAATAACGTCGCCGTCATGCACCTTTATGCTCGAACCGTACGGTATCGCATACGTCTTTGCCTCGCCCGTCTCATCGTTCTGAACGGTAACCTCGCGCTTACGCTTAGACTCGTTCACGGTAATCGTGCCGCCTATCTCCGAAATAATCGCGAGACCCTTCGGCTTTCTCGCCTCGAAAAGCTCCTCGACACGCGGCAGACCCTGCGTAATATCGTTACTGCCCGCAACGCCGCCGGCATGGAAGTTACGCATCGTAAGCTGCGTACCCGGTTCGCCTATCGACTGAGCCGCGATAATGCCGACTGCTTCACCGACGTTTACGAGATCGCCCGTAGCAAGGTTCGTGCCGTAGCACTTCGCGCAGATACCCGTCTTGCTGCGGCAGGTGAGAACGGTTCTGATATAAACCTTCGTGATACCCGCATTTATAACGGCTCTCGCGTCGTCGTCGGAGATAAGCTCGCCGGAATGAATGAGTATTTCGCCCGTTTCGGGGTGCTTCACGTCCTCAAGCGCGGTACGTCCTACAATTCTGTCGTACAGCGGCTCAATGCTTTCCTTACCGTCCGTAATCTCGGACACCCACTCGCCCTCGGTCGTGCCGCAGTCAACCTCGCGGATAATAACATTCTGCGATACGTCCACGAGACGGCGCGTCAGATAACCTGAGTCTGCCGTACGGAGCGCCGTATCGGTAAGACCTTTTCTCGCGCCGTGCGACGAAATGAAGTATTCGAGCACGTTAAGACCTTCACGGAAGTTCGCGCGGATAGGAATTTCAACCGTACGTCCCTGTGTATCAGCCATAAGTCCGCGCATCGCGGCAAGCTGACGGATCTGGTTAACGCTGCCTCGCGCGCCGGAATCAGCCATCATGAATATCGGGTTGAACTCGCCGAGGTGCTCCATCATGGCGTTCGTAACGTCGCCCGACGCCTGCGACCAAATCTTTATTGTCTGCTGGTAACGCTCGTCGTTCGTAAGCTCACCCATCATGTACTTCTGAAGAATGAACTCAACCTCTTTTTCGGCGTTCTGCAGTATTTCCTGCTTCTGCTCCGGCACCTCGATATCCGACACCGCGACCGTTATCGCGCCCTGCGTCGAATACTTGTAGCCCGTAGCTTTAATCTTATCGAGTACCTCAGCCGTTCTCGACGTTCCGCACACTCTTATGCAGCGGTCGATAAGCTTTTCAAGCTGACTCTTGCCGACGATGAAATCGACCTCAAAGTCGAGCGCGTGTTCGGGATCGCTGCGGTCGATATATCCCATTTTCTGGGGTATATTGTTGTTGAAGATGATTCTGCCGACCGTCGTCGGGATAAGCTTCGACTTCATCTCGCCGTTGACTTCGCCCGTTCTCTCGACGAGTATTCTCTCGTGGAGCGTGCAGCAGCCGTTGTCGTACGCAAGCAGCGCCTCGTCGGGCGATTGATATTTCTTTATAACGAGCTTCTTGCACTCGCCGATAAGCTTCTTTAATGAAATCTGAACCGTTTTTTCCTTGAACGCGAGCGTGATAGGGTTCGCGTGAATTTCGGTTTCGTTCTTCATGACCTCCGGCAGGTCGCGCACGTATTCGAGCGCTTTTTTAAGCGACGTGAAGCTCTTTACCGGCGCTTCGCTGTCGTAGAACACGAGGTTTTCCTCGCTGTCAAGCGCGGCAAGATTTTCTTCGAGCAAGCCGAGCTTTATCTCGTCGTCAAGCACGGAGTTTATAATTCTGTCGTAATGCTCCTTCTGAAGCGTCAGGTAGTACGAGCCGAGGATCATATCCTGCGTCGGCACGGTTACGGGGTGACCGTCCTGCGGCTTTAGAAGGTTGTTCGCGCTGAGCATCAGGAAACGCGCCTCCGCCTGCGCTTCGGGAGAGAGCGGCACGTGGATAGCCATCTGGTCGCCGTCGAAGTCGGCGTTGTACGCCGTACATACGAGCGGGTGGAGCTTTAAGGCGTGTCCCTCGACAAGTCTCGGCTCAAACGCCTGAATACCCAGTCTGTGCAGCGTAGGAGCACGGTTAAGAAGCACGGGGTGCTCCTTTATAACGTCCTCCAAAACGTCCCAAACCTCCGGTCTTGTACGCTCAACCATGCGCTTCGCGCTTTTTATATTATGCGCGAGACCGCGCGACACAAGCTCCTTCATTACGAACGGCTTAAACAGCTCAATAGCCATTTCCTTCGGCAGTCCGCACTGATATATCTTCATTTCGGGGCCCACGACGATAACGCTTCGTCCCGAATAGTCAACTCTCTTACCGAGCAGGTTCTGGCGGAAACGTCCTTGCTTACCCTTTAACATATCCGAAAGGGATTTGAGCGGTCTGTTTCCGGGGCCCGTTACGGTTCTGCCGCGTCTGCCGTTGTTTATGAGCGCGTCGACAGCCTCCTGGAGCATACGCTTCTCGTTGCGGATAATGATGTCCGGCGCGCCGAGCTCCAAAAGTCTCTTTAATCTGTTGTTTCTGTTTATTACGCGTCTGTAAAGGTCATTGAGGTCAGACGTCGCGAAACGTCCGCCGTCAAGCTGTACCATCGGGCGAAGCTCCGGCGGTATTACCGGAACGACCGTCAGTATCATCCATTCGGGACGGTTGCCCGACAGTCTGAACGACTCAACTATCTCAAGACGCTTTATAATTCTCGCCTTTTTCTGTCCCTGCGCCGCTTCGAGCTCCGCCTTAAGCTCGGCGCTCAGCTCGTCAAGGTCTATTCTTTCAAGCAGCGTCTTTATCGCCTCCGCGCCCATGCCCGCGACAAACTTGTTGCCGTACTTTTCGAGCGCGTCGCGGTACTCCGCCTCGGACAGTATCTGGTTCTGCATAAGACCTGTGTCGCCCGGATCGGTAACGATATACGACGCGAAGTACAATACCTTTTCAAGCTGTCTGGGCGAAATGTCGATGATAAGTCCCATCGATGACGGAACGCCCTTGAAGTACCAGATATGCGAAACGGGAGTCGCGAGCTCGATGTGTCCCATTCTCTCGCGCCTTACCTTCGCCTTTGTTACCTCAACGCCGCAGCGCTCGCAGATCTTACCCTTAAAGCGTATTTTCTTGTACTTTCCGCAGTGACATTCCCAGTCCTTTGTCGGACCGAAAATCTTTTCGCAGAACAGACCGTCTTTTTCCGGCTTCAAGGTACGGTAATTTATGGTTTCGGGCTTTAAGACCTCGCCGTGCGACCAGCTTAAAATTGTCTCGGGAGAAGCCAAGCCGATTTTTATTGCTTCAAAGCTGTTAAATTCCAACATTTAAAAACCTCCATAGTCTATTAAACAATTCCGCTACAATTACCGATTGGATTAAGAATTAAAAGTCGTCCTCATCGTCAAACGTCTCGTCGTCAAAATCCTCATCATAATCATCGTCACTGTTGTAATCGTCGTCCATTACCATACCTGCATCGTCGAGGTCATCCTCGTCGAAATCGTCCGAAATGCCGTCGCCCTCGGACATGGTTTCCATCATTTCCTCGCTGTAGCCGCCCTCGTCGTCGTCCTCGAACGACGCGTCAAGGTCGACCTCCTCCATGTTGTGGTTCAAGATTCTTATATCGAGCGCGAGCGACTGCAGCTCCTTGACCATTACCTTGAAGGATTCCGGTATACCGGACTTCGGTATATTTTCTCCCTTTACAATAGCCTCGTAGGTCTTAACACGTCCGACAATATCGTCCGACTTAACGGTCAGTATTTCCTGCAGCGTGTAAGCCGCGCCGTAAGCCTCGAGCGCCCAAACCTCCATTTCGCCGAAACGCTGTCCGCCGAACTGGGCTTTACCGCCCAAGGGCTGCTGCGTAACGAGCGAGTACGGGCCTGTCGAACGCGCGTGTATCTTATCGTCAACAAGGTGGTGTAGCTTAAGGTAATACATGATGCCGACCGTTACGGGGTTGTCGAATTTCTCGCCCGTGCGTCCGTCGTAAACGACCGATTTGAAGTCGGGACTTAAGCCCGCTTCCGCGAACGCCATCTTAATATCCTCGTCCTCCGCGCCGTCGAATACCGGCGTTTCAAGCTTTACGAAATGTCCGTCGCGCGATTTTTCCTTCGCGTCTATGAAGCACTTCTTGAAGTTGTCGTCTATCATGATGTTTTCAAGTTCTTCGCGCGTTTTAAGGCTGAGGCATCTGTACGCGTAGCCGAGGTGCATCTCGAGCACCTGTCCTATATTCATACGCGACGGAACGCCCAACGGGTTCAGCACTATCTGCAGCGGTGTACCGTCCTCCAAAAACGGCATATCCTCCTGCGGAAGCACTCTCGAAACAACGCCCTTGTTACCGTGGCGGCCCGCCATCTTATCGCCGACCGAAATCTTACGCTTTTGAGCGATTATGCAGCGAACGACCTCGTTTACGCCAGGTGAAAGCTCGTCGCCGTTGTCGCGCGTGAATTTGTTTACCGATATGATAATGCCCTGCTCTCCGTGCGGAACGCGGAGCGAGGTGTCTCTTACCTCTCTCGCCTTCTCGCCGAAAATGGCTCTCAAAAGTCTTTCCTCCGCCGTAAGCTCCGTCTCGCCCTTCGGCGTAACCTTGCCGACGAGTATATCGCCCGCGTGAACCTCCGCGCCGACGCGGATAATGCCGCGGTCGTCGAGATCCTTTAAGCTGTCCTCTGAAACGTTCGGAATATCTCTCGTAATTTCCTCGGGGCCCAGCTTCGTGTCGCGCGCCTCACACTCGTATTCCTCCATGTGAATGGAAGTGAACACGTCGTTTTTAACAAGCTCCTCGCTTATCAATACGGCGTCCTCGTAGTTGTAGCCCTCCCACGTCATGAAACCGATAAGAATATTCTTACCGAGCGCGAGCTCTCCGTTGTCCATAGCCGGACCGTCGGCGATAATATCGTTTTTCTTTACTCTTTCGCCCGCTTTTACGATAGGACGCTGGTTAATGCAGCAGCTCTGGTTGCTGCGCGCGAACTTGATAAGCTCGTGCGTGTGCTTTATGCCGCTGTCGCCGCGTACAACGATAACGTCGGACGCGACCTTTTCAACAACGCCGTCCTCCTTCGCGAGAACCGCGCTGCCCGAATCCTTCGCAATCTTATGCTCGATACCCGTGCCGACAATAGGCGAATCCGTCGTAAGAAGCGGCACCGCCTGGCACTGCATGTTCGAGCCCATGAGCGCGCGGTTCGCGTCGTCGTTTTCGAGGAACGGTATACAAGCCGTTACGACCGATACGAGCTGACGCGGCGAAACGTCCATGTAATCTATTCTGTCGGGCGAGACCTCTAAAATCTCGTCACGGTAACGCGCCGAAACCTTCTTGTCGAGGAAGTGACCCTCGTCGTCGAGCGGCTCGTTCGCCTGCGCGACGATGTACTCGTCCTCGGTGTCCGCCGCCATGTATACTATCTCGTCGGTTACTATATTCTTTTCCTTGTCGACCTTGCGGTACGGCGCTTCGATAAAGCCGTACTTGTCAATTTTCGCGAACGTCGCAAGCGATGTGATAAGACCGATGTTCGGGCCTTCAGGCGTTTCTATCGGACACATTCTGCCGTAGTGCGAATAGTGTACGTCGCGGACTTCAAATCCCGCTCTCTCACGCGACAGACCGCCGGGGCCCAAAGCGGAAATTCTTCTCTTGTGTCTTACCTCCGCTAAGGGGTTGGGCTGATCCATGAACTGCGACAGCTGCGACGAGCCGAAGAACTCGTTTATCGTCGCGATAATGGGTCTTATATTTATGAGCGACGTCGGAGTTATTATCTCAAGCTCCTGCGTCGACATTCTCTCTCTTACCGTTCTTTCCATTCTCGAAAGACCGATACGGAACTGGTTCTGCAAAAGCTCGCCGACGCAGCGAACGCGTCTGTTGCCGAGGTGGTCGATGTCGTCCACGTTGCCGAGACCGTCCGCGAGGTTTAAGCAGTAGTTTACCGACGCGTACATATCGTCGCGCAGTATATGCTTCGGCGCGAGGTCGTCAACTCTTGCCCAGATCTTCTCGTAAAGCTCCTCGTCCGTGCCGCCCTCCGCGACAATTTCATCAATGACTTCCTTGCGCACCTTATCAACGGGGAAGCTGCTGATGTCGCACTTCACATACTCGTCGAGGTATACCATATTATTGGAGAAAACTCTTACCTTTTTGCCCTCGGCGTAAACCTCTACCATATTAACGCCGGCGCGCTCAATCTTTTCCGCGATTTCGGCGTTGATTTCCGTGCCGGCGTCAAAGATAATCTCGCCCGTGTACGGGTTAGCTACCGGCTCGGCAAGCGTTCTGCCCTTTATTCTGCCGGACAGCGCGAGCTTTTTATTAAATTTATATCTTCCGACCTTCGCGAGATCATATCGCTTCGGGTCGAAGAACATATTCATAATGAGTGATTCTGCGTTTTCCACGTTAAGCGGTTCGCCGGGACGGAGACGCTTGTAAATTTCGAGCAAGCCCTCCTCTATCGAATCGGCGGGATCCTTTTCAAACGTCGCGGTAAGTCTCGGATCCTCTCCGAACATTTCCGTGATCTGCGCGTTTGTGCCGAGACCCATAGCCCTCAAAAGAACGGTCACGGGAAGCTTTCTCGTGCGGTCGATTCTAACGGAGAAAACGTCGTTCGAGTCGGTCTCGTATTCGAGCCACGCGCCGCGGTACGGAATAACGGTCGACTTGTAGAGCGGCTTACCCGTCTTGTCGCGCTCGTATTCGTAATAGATACCGGGCGAACGCGTAAGCTGGCTTACGATAACGCGCTCCGCGCCGTTTATGATGAACGTACCCTGCTCCGTCATAAGCGGGAAGTCGCCCATGAATATTTCCTGTTCCTTGATTTCGCCCGTCTCGGTGTTGATGAGCCTTACGCTCACTCTGAGGGGAGACGAGTATTTCGCGTCGCGCTCCTTACATTCCTCGACGCTGTACTTCGGCTCATAGTCGAGCCTGTAGTCAAAAAACTCCAGAACGAGCTTTCCGGCGTGGTCAGTGATAGGGGAGATGTCGTGGAACACTTCCTTGAGTCCTTCTTCAAGGAACCATTTGTAGGAATCCTTCTGTACCTCTATAAGGTTGGGCATTTCAAGAACCTCTTTGATCTTGGAATAGCTCAGACGTACATTTTTTCCCTCTTTTACCTCATGAACCATTTTGTTAAATCACCTCATCATAAATATGTTGTGCTTTTCTGTTTTCCGTTCCATATTTTCATTTCCCCGAAATTCGGGGTTGCATTTTGTATAGAAGTGTGGTATACTGCATACAATGATAATATGAAATTTATCGGATAGTACCCCAATTTTAAGCCTAGAGTACAGTTTATTATATTATCACAAATTCCACGTTTTGTCAAGAGCAATTCGGGAATTTTTTGGTTTTTGAGGGGAATTTTTTGTGAAATGTACGGGCGAATTATACGGGCGACCGCAAGGGTCGCCCCTACGAAAGGCTCCCCTTACTACGGCGTTTGTTGCTTTGCAACACGCCTACCACACGCGCGGCGTGTGGCTCCCCTTGAGGGGAGCTGTCGGCGTAGCCGACTGAGAGGTGGTTTCTTAAAATAAATACATATTGCCACCTCTCCGTCATCGCTACGCGATGCCACCTCTCCTCAAGGAGAGGCTCACGCGATGCTCCCGCCCGCCCTCCGTAGGGGCGAACCGTGTTCGCCCGCAAAAAAAGACCCATACGGGTCTTTTTAATTACGTTTCATTTACAATTATAGACAATTTTCAACATATATGATACACTGACAACTGCGGATAAAATCCGTAAAGGCAAAACTCTTCGGTGATTACACCGGCGGTTATGCCCTCCCTTACTTAATATATTGCAGGCTTTACGCCGAGTATTTGAGAAAGGAGGGAGTGTTTATGAAAAGTAAACACATTTTTGCACATGACAAAAAACATTTTGAGAATTGTTCTCAAAATTCTTATCGCAATAATAATCATTATGATATTGTTCGAGAAGAATGTCATATAAAGCAAAATAACCGCCATATTGCACCCTTGGCGGTTATTTTGTAACCTTACTTTGGGGCATAACCGTTTGAGTTTTGCCTTTTTCTATATATTATTATATCACTCATATATAATTTTGTCAATCCTTGTTTTTATCAGCACAAACCATACGGGACGTCGAGGGCGCCGTCCCCTACACCCGTTATTTATAGATAGTGCCGTCGTAGGGGCTGGCGCCCCCGACAGCCCGCTGCCCGCAAAAAAAAGACCCATACGGGTCTTTTTAATACGCATACGAGCCGAGAAACTTATAAAAATACGTATTCTGTTTCACCTTATCGAGGGCGAAATAAATATCCGCGTCGTCGATATTGCCGTCGATGTCGATGAAAAACGCGTACTTGCCGAGCTTATCCTTCATCGGGCGCGACTCGATTTTCGTCATATTTATCTTCTCCTTCGCGAGCAGCTCCAGCGCCCTGTAAAGGCTGCCCGACTTATTGTCGAGCGCGAACACGATCGACGACTTATCGTGATTCGTCACCTTCTTGCTCGGCTCGCGCTCCACTATCACAAACCGCGTCGAATTATTCTTATCGTCGCCGCAGTCGGGGTAAAGAATGTCGAGCCCGTACAGCTCCGCGCTTGACGGAGACGCGATGCACGCGACCGAGCCGTCGCCGTCCCTGACGCGCTTTGCCGCCTCTGCGGTGGAGTTTGCGAACTCGATGCTTACATTCTCAAACTCGTGCGCCAAAAGCCGCGAGCACTGACCTATCGGCTGCGGGTGCGACGTTATCACCTTTATATCCTCTTTTTTCGCGCCCTTTTTCACCATTAAATTCTCGCTTATGCGCAGAATGTACTCGCCCGTTATGAACAAGTCCACGTCGAACGCGAGCGTATCGAGCGTCGCGTTGATACTGCCGTCAATCGAGTTTTCGATAGGCACGATCGCTCTGTCGATCTTACCCTCGTTCACGGCGAGTATGACCGAGTAAATCGTCGGGAACTCCTTTATTTCCTCTTTGCCCTGTGACCTGTCGAGCGCGGCTTGGTGTGAGAACGTGCCCGACGGCCCGAGATAGCCCAGCATTACAGAAGCTCCCTGCCGACAGCCTTCGCGATCGGCTCAAGCTCCTTCATGAGCTTGTCGAACTTCTCCGGCGTGAGCGACTGCGCGCCGTCCGAGGCAGCCTTTTCGGGGCAGTTGTGAACCTCTATCATAAGACCGTCCGCGCCCGCCGCGACCGCTGCTTTCGCGACAGCCGGAACGTATTTGTACGTGCCTGTGGCGTGCGACGGATCACCGATAATCGGAAGGTGCGAAAGCTCCTTCGACACGGGTATAGCGCTCACGTCAAACGTGTTGCGCGTCGCCGTCTCGTACGTTCTTATGCCTCTCTCGCACAGAATAACGTCCTCGTTGCCCTCGGACATGATATACTCGGCAGCCATGAGCCATTCCTCCATCGTACACGCGAGACCGCGCTTTAGGAGTATCGGCTTTTTACATTTGCCGACCTCGCGCAAAAGCTTAAAATTCTGCATATTGCGCGCGCCTATCTGTATAATATCGGCGTACGACGCGACAAGCTCAACGTCGCGCGTGTCAAGCACCTCGGTGCAGATAGGCATACCGAGCTCCTTGCCGCTGTTGTACATTATTTTCAGACCGTCGCCCTCAAGTCCCTGGAACGAGTACGGCGACGAGCGCGGCTTAAACGCGCCGCCCCTTAAAATATTCGCGCCGCTCTCCTTGACGCGTTTTGAGACGAATGAAAACTGCTCCTGACTTTCGATCGCGCACGGTCCCGCGAATACTGCGAGCTTTTTGCCGCCGACGGTAACGCCCTTGCCTACGTCGATAACCGACGGCTCTTTTTTAAGCTCCTTCGACGCGAGCTTGTACGGCTTCATAATTGGCACGACGTTTTCAACGCCGTCCATCGTGAGTATCTGGTTCATGCTTAAAAGCCGCTTGTCGCCTATCGCGCCGATAACCGTTTTCGCCTCGCCGTATATCGGGTGCGTCTGGAAGCCGAAGTCCTCAAGTATTTTTTCAACGTCCTTGATTTCCTTCGCCGACGCGCTGTCCTTCATTATGATGATCATTTTTCTTTACCTTCCTTGTATTCGTGATTACAAATAGTATAGCAAATCCGAAGGGATATTTCAAGTGTTTTTGGAAATTTGAAGCCGCCCACTACACAAAAAAAAGACACGCGTAGTGTCTTTTTTTCCGTTGTCTATGAAAGACAGCGTATTAAAAATTACTGTCGCACTGTTGGCAGCAACGTTCGTTTTAACGCTCTACCTTTTTGCATAATAATTATATCACATTTTATATTTAATGTCAATCTTTAACGGGCGAACACGGTTCGCCCCTACGTAAATAGGACATCGAGGATGCCGTCCCTCTATGTGAGCCGCTTTACGCGAGGCTCCCCTTTGTTACGGCGTTTGTTGCTACGCAATACGCCTACAACACGCAGAGCGTGTTGTTCACTTGAGGGGAGCTGGCGGCGGAGCCGTCTGAGAGGTGGTCTTGTTAAGGTTTCATTGCCACCTCTCCGTCATCGCTTCGCGATGCCACCTCTCCTCAAGGAGAGGCTGACTATATTCACTCCACTATATCCCCTATATCCGCAAATACCGCCTCGCACGTGCCGTCCGCCGTTTGGCGATTAAAATACAATCTCCTGCCGTCGCGCGAGAATGACGGGTTCGGGTGCACCTGTTTTTTCCATGTCGTTTCCTCATTCTGCGGCACACTGAACACCGCCGCCGCGTCCTTCGAGCCGCGCCGGTACAGGTACACGTTCGGCGCGTAATTCGGGTAGCACCTGTCGCCCGCGAACCACTGTCTGTCGCCTGACGCGTCCGTATGGTTCGCGACGCCGCCCAGAACCTCCAGTTCCTCACCGTCTTTCGTGAACCGCGCGATATAGCTCGACTCGCACTCGATCTTTTTTCCGTCGTAAAACTGGCGCGTCGCAATATACGTGTCGTCGTCGAACCAAAGCTGATGCACCGGCTTATCGGGTATTACGTGCGTCATGCCGGTCAAAAGGTCGATGCAGCCGAGCGCGCCGAACACCGGACACTCCTTCACAGACAGCCGCATCATCACAGCCGTTGCCGACGGATTTAGCTGCACATGGCTCACCTCGGCGGTATGCTTCGTCGGTGTGAGACCGTGCGCGCGCACCATTTCGAGAATATCGTCCTCCGACGCGGCGCGGCTTATTTTTCCTGTCGCAACGTCCAGAATAAATATACCGCAGCCGTCTATTTCGGGATAGCCGCCGTTCAAACCCAAAAAGCTCTTTGACAGCGAAAACGGGTACTTGCCGTTCTCGGCGCAGTGGCTCTCCTTCGCGCGTATCTTGTATTTGATTTCGCCCGTGTCAACGTCCATTATCACAAAATACGGCAGACCGCCCTCGCTGCCGCGGAACACAACAAGGCTGTCCGTTATAAACGTCGCGGAGGGACCGTTGTGGTTGCCGCAGTCAACAGTGTAAATTTTTCTGTGATTTGTGAGGTCCCTGCCGCACACGTAAATTTCTGTTGTACTTTCGTCAAGGTTCGCTTTACGCGCGTAAATTATCCTGCTGCCGTCGGGACTTTCGACCGTGCCGCCGTTCATGCCGAGCAGCGTCGAGTAATTACCCTCCGAAATTTTCGTTATTTCCATACTAATCTTCCTCCCTCAATATACCCTCGCCGTTCCACGACGGAATAAAGCTCTCGCTCACCGTGCCGCCCTCCTGCACGAACGCGTTCGTTACGCCGATGCCGGCGGCAAAGTCTATAATTTCATCGTATTCCTTATCGCTCACACGCTCTTTTAGTTCGGGATATTTTGTTAAATCGCCAACCGGCGTGTACTGGTTCATTATGCTCATGTAAATACCGTCGCCGTAACGGTCGTGCAGATACCGTATAATCTCCCTCGAATCGTCCGCGTGCGACGGCAGCACGAGGTGGCGCACTATCACGCCGCGCTTCATTATACCGTCATTGTCAAACAAATATCTCACCGTCTGCTTTACCATTTCATCGAGCGCCGCCTTCGCAGTTTCGGGATAGTCGGGCGCGGCGGAATAACGCTTCGCAATTTCGGGCGACATGTACTTAAAATCGGTCAGATAAATATCAACATATCCGTCAAGCCGTTTGAGCGTATCGACGCTTTCATATCCGCCGCAGTTGTACACGATTGGAATGTTAAGTCTGCCGCGCGTAAAGTCTACGGCGCGGATAATATGCTCCACGAAATGTGTCGGCGTGACGAGGTTAATGTTGTGCGCTCCCTTTTCCTGTAATTCCAGAAAAATCTGTCCGAGCCGCACCGCGTCAATCTCGTACCCCTTGCCGCCCGACGATATTTCGCTGTTCTGACAGTAAACGCAGCCGAGATTACAGCCCGTGAAAAACACCGTGCCGCTGCCGCGCGTGCCGGAAATACACGGCTCCTCCCACATATGCAGATACGCTTTCGCGGCGCGCAGCTTGTCGCTCTCGCCGCACCAGCCGCGCTTTTGGGAGCGGTCAACGCCGCACTTGCGCGGACAAAGTATACAATTTTTGTAGTAATTCGGCATACTATCCCCTCAGTCTCATATATTTCGGGAAACGGTTTTTCAAAACGCCGCCCGACGCTTTACCCCAGCCTACGGGGAAGCCGTTTACCGTCACGGCGCACCAGCCGTTCTTTTTACACTCAACCGTTTCACCCGACAGGTATTTTTTGAGTTCAACGTCCGACAATTCAAAATCAACCGTGTTTTTTATATCGCGCTTATTGAGCGCCATACAGAGCGCGTGCGACGGCTCGAAGCGGTTTTTGCGGCACGCGCCGAGCAGCAGACCGGCGCGCAGCACCTTTATTTTATCGATATCGGCGCCGTCGGGCAGAAGGTACAAATTTTCACCGAAAAGCGAAAAATTACCCGTAAGACGCGTATTCAAAAAATTATTTTCAAATTCGCGGTACAGCTTTTCCTCGGCGATAGGTTTTGTCTGCTTTACATCGGCGCGGTCATTCGGCGCGTCCTTGCTCTTAAACAGCGCGACAAAGTGACCCTCGCCGTTTTGCCTGTGCGGGAATACGCGGCGCGTTTTAGTCATGTCGTAGTCTGAAAGCGACCACTCCGTAACGCCCTCGGACAGCGAGCCGAGATTTTCGGGCGTAATAAGTTCAACGTTAAAATTGTCGAGCAAATACGCGCATACCCTTTCATTTTCGTCGGGAGCGAACGTGCAGGTCGAGTACACGAGCATACCGCCGCCGCGCAGCATTTGCATAGCGCTCGACAGTATATTTTTCTGACGCTCCGCGCACGACGCAGCATGCTCCGCGCTCCACTCCGTCACAGCCTGCGGCTCTTTGCGGAACATGCCCTCGCCGCTGCACGGCGCGTCAACGATTATTTTGTCGAAAAAGCGCGGGTACTTTTCGGAGAGACGCTGCGGCGTTTCATTTGTGACGACGGCGTTTTTTATTCCGAGCCGCTCGATATTGTCCGACAAAATACGCGCGCGGCTTTTGTTAATCTCGTTCGCGACGAGAAGTCCCTCGCCGTTCATTTTTGCGGCGGCTTGCGTCGCCTTGCCGCCCGGCGCGGCGCACAGGTCGAGGACGTAATCACCTTTTTCAATCGGAATCGCCGACACCGTTGACATCGCGGACGGCTCCTGGAAATAAAAAAGTCCGGCGATGTGGTAGGGGTGGTTGCCGGAAATTACGGCTTTGTCGGCGTAATAACCGTCGGCGCACCACGGAACGTTTTCCATATCGCCGAATTCTTTTAACACCGCGCCGAGCGCGCCGTCCTTGAGCGTGTTAACTCGTATGCCCGAAAATAAAGGCGATGTGTTCATCGCCCTTTCAAAATCACCGTATTCACCCTTAAGCATCTCGCGCATACGCGCTTCAAATTTTTCGGGAAAAATCATAGTATCACATTTTCTCTCTGATTATTTTTTCTATTTCGTCGTCCGACATTCCGCTCTCACCGAATGAGTAAGCCGTCTTTTTACCGCTCTTGAAATCATCGTGATCCTTTTCCGCCGCCTCGACGGTCGTTATGCCAAGTTCGTTCCAGCGGCTCATAATCTTGTCCATGTACGGAAAAGACAACTGGTGAATCGCGTCAAGACAATACTCGTACGCGAGAGCTACCATATCTTCACTCATGCCGTAATCGGCGCGCCACTTACCCAGAGTGTCCTCCTCGCTTTTGGAAAGCTTGCGGTCACCGAAATTGAACAGCTTCTTTAACGTGCCGATATAGCTCTCCTTTTCCTTTTCGCCGCTTATAAATTTATCGACCGCGCCAAGCGTCGTCACGCCGTTTTTATGCCACTGTATTGCCGTTTTTTCAATAAACGACATGGTGCGCTTGTCCTTTGACACGCAGTACTCGAGAAGCAGCGTTATAACCTCCGGCGACATTTCAAGCTCGTCGTAGAACCAGTAGAGCGTTTCCATATCGCGCTTTTTGAGCGGACGCTCCAGTATTTCCGCCGCTATTGTGCAAAGGTCGGAGAGTTCCTTGTTTTCCGTCATTTCAGCCGCGATGTCGCGCGCGGGCGGTTTCGGCTCTTCTTCCTTTGTTTCTTCCGGTTTTTCGGCTTCTTTTCTTACAAGCGGCTTCGCGCCTTCAAAAAGAACGTTCTCGCCGTCATATTTGAGCGCGCCCTTTTTATTCCAGTATTCGAGCGCGTTCACAATATCGCTCTCCAGAAGGTCGAGCAAACGCGACATGCTCAATATTGACATTTCCATGCCGTCAAACCCCAGAAGCAGCGCCGTGAGGTACACCTTCACATACGCGCCGTTCGCAGTCGGCATTTTGTTTTCTATAAAATCCCGCGATATGGGAATGTAATCGGTTTTCGCATTGAATTTCGGCATATATTTTTCTCCGTTTGATTTGATAGTATTATTATATATCATGTTCGGGGAAATTTCAAGACCTTGTTGTATAAGCGGGACGTCGGGGGCGCCGTCCCCTACACCCGTAATTTTGAAATTGTGCGCCGTAGGGGCTGGCGCCCTCGACAGCCCGTTTGCCTCCCTTGTTAAAGGGAGGTGAACAACGCTTTAGCGTTGTAGGCATAGAGTTTTGCTCGTATGCCGTAACAAAAGGGACCGCCGAAGGCGGTGGAGGGATTCATTTTTTTTAATTAGCGAAGGAATCCCCCAGTCACGCTACGCGTGACAGCCCCTTTTGACAAGTGAACAACACGCTTGCGTGTTGTAGACGTGTTCGCTCGCGAACAAACGCCGTAACAAAGGGGGCCTCACGCATCGCCGCCCGCACAACTCACCTATTCATCAACTTCTGCAATCTAATATCCTCACCCACAAATTTATAAATATAAAAATTCTCATACAGTCTCGACGTAAACCTTGGCGTATACGTTTTTTCCAGTTCACCCAGACCGAGGTTTGTGTTAATTATCATCTTCCTGCCGCTTAAGGCGCGTTCGTTCACGATATCAAACAGCACCGACGCGTTATTCGCGCCGTTCATCTCCGTGCCGAGGTCGTCTATAATAAGCAGATCGCAGCCGTACACATTATCGAGAAAATCACGGTCGGTGCTTCTGCCGTAGCGGTAATCGTCAAACATCGTGAAAAGCCGCGACGCGCGGATATAAAACACCGTCTTACCCTTATCCATGACCTCTTTAGCGACGGCGCACGACATAAATGTTTTTCCAAGACCCACGCCGCCGTAAAACAGTATGCTCTTATCCTCGCCGGCAAAATTATCGCAGAACCTTTTACAGTTCGACAAAATTTTCAAAATATTTCCGCGCGGTGAAATTCCGTTCTTCTCGGCTTCGGAATAATAATCCGCGCTGAACGTGTCAAAATTCTGCTCCGCTACCATTTTATCCATATTTGAGATAGCGTAAGCCTCGTTTATTAGCTTCTGCTTAAAGCACGCGCACTTTTTTCCGTTCTCGTCGTAGCCGGTGTCGCCGCAAACTTCGCACGCGTACTTGTACTTGTCAAAATCAATATCTATCCCGTTTTCCGTGAGCAGCTTGTTTTTCTCGTCGGTGAGACGGCGCAGGTTACTCTTAAAATCAGCGTTAAACTCGTCCTTCCTTTCAGGATAAGCCAATATATTTTTGACGTTCTCACCGCCGCGGCGCGTAATTTCCGCGTCTATCTCCTTAACGCGCGGCAGCTTTTCATACACAAGCGCGATTCTTTTCTTTCTCTCATTCGCCGCCTTTTCGCGCAGACGCTCGTATTCGGAAATTATTTTATTTACAATTCTTTCGTCAGCCATTATTTTTACCTCCGAGAATTTTTACAATTTCTTCCTTTTTTTCCAGAATTTCGTCAAAACGGTTTATATACTCGACGGGATCCTTGAAATTAAACACGCGTTCTATCTTATCGCCCATCACGAGCTTGCTGCTGCCCCCGCCGCCGAGCGCGATGATAGTCTGCTGTTCCTCCATTATATTTACGTTATACGCGCTCATAAAACCCCCGCGCGAGTAGCCGACATTTTCGAGGTTGCCCGATATATTTTTCTGTCGGTACATATAGTAAGGAACGTACCCATTTTCATCGGTCACGCGCTGCGCGTACAAAAGCATATCGTTTATTACCTCCGCAGCCGACAGCTTTCCGCCGCTGTGATTAAAATCCGACGACCGCTTCACAGCCATAGAGTGAACCGTTATATTTTCGGGCGCGAGCTTAATTATTTTATCAACGCTTTTGTAAAACATCTCCGCATTTTCGCCCGGAAGTCCGGCGATGAGATCCATATTTATATTGTCGAACCCTATTTTTCTCGCCGCGCCGTAACGGTCGATAACCGTTTCGGACGTGTGGCTCCTGCCTACTCTTTTAAGCGTCGCGTCGTTCATCGTCTGCGGATTTATACTTATACGGCTCACGCCGCCCGACTTTATCGCCGCGAGCTTTTCATCGGTCAATGTGTCCGGTCTGCCGGCTTCAAATGTAAACTCCTTAATTTTATTAAAATCAAAATCACGTTTAAGCCTGTCCGTTACTCTCTTAATATTTTCCGCGCTTAATGTAGACGGCGTGCCGCCGCCTATGTAAATATTTTCGGTGTACATTCCGAGCCGCGCTATTATCTCGGCGGCTTTATCAATTTCAATGAGCAGCTTATTTACAAACTCCTCCATATACCTGCCGCTCACTCGCAAATCGGTCGACACAAACGAGCAGTATTTGCACCGCGTCGGACAAAACGGTATGCCTATATACACGCTGACGCTGTTTTCACCGATATTTTCGAGAAGCTTTTTTTCGTTTTGTGCAACGGTATACGCCAATTTTATTTTCTCGTCCGACACGCCGTACACGTTTTTAAGCTCACGGTAAATCTCATCTTTATTATATCCCTCGTCAATAAGCGTCCTGACATTTTTAGCCGGACGTATGCCGCTCATTACGCCCCACGGCAGATTGATTTTCTTTATCTTCATCGCCGCGCGGCAAAACGATTTTGTACACGCGCTCTTAAAAATCCTGTTTATGTACCTGTCGCTTTTGCCGGACGCTTCAAAACCGTAAAAATAATCGTCAAAGTACGCCGTGCCGCCGTAAACTATTTCGGTGTACACATTAACGCGGCTGTTTTCGTATGTAAAATTTGAGAACACCATCGCGTCCTCATCGCTTTCAAAAAACAGATTATAAAATATTTTTAACTCGTACTCACATTCATAGCCGTTCTGAATAATCATCACTTTATCCGCGCACAAACATATTATATTTTTTCTCGTAGCCTATTTCGGTTTCTTTTCCGTGACCGGGGTACACCTTTATATTTTCATCGAGTGTGTACAGCTTGTTTTTAATAGAATTTACAAGCTCGTCCGCGTTGCCCGTAGGCAGATCAGACCTGCCGATACTCCTTAAAAACAGCGTATCGCCCGAAAACAAAGCGCTGCCGTTTACAAGGTAGCACGCTCCGCCGTTCGTGTGACCGGGAGTTAATATACATTTTATTTTAACGCCGTCAAAAGTTAATTCCTCGTTGTCACCGAGTACAATATCGCTCGCCTTTTCAGAAATAGCGTAGCCCAAGCCCGATACGCTGTGGTTAATGTCGGGATCGCTTATGTTTACGCTCGTCCATTTGCTGCTCACAAGAAGCGCGCCCGTTTTTTCGCGCAGCTTAGGAAGTCCCATAATATGGTCGTAGTGGCAGTGCGTCAGGAGAATATATTTTATAATAACATTTTCCTCGTTACATGCTTTTATTATTGTATCCGCGTCGCTGCCGGGATCTATCACCATGCCCGAAAGCGTGTCCTCATCGTAAACCACATACGCATTTTCATCGGTATAATAATTATTTATAACTTTAATTTTCATTTTTTTATACCCTTAGTTATACAGTCTTACCGGCAGAATCATATACATATAGCTGTCGTCTCCCGACGCGCTGTGGATAAAGCAGCCGCTTGTCGGGGCGGAAAAGTCTATCTTTATTTTTTCCTCGTCGCACGTCGAAAGCGCGTCAAGAAGGAAGCGGCAGTTAAAGCCTATCGTGAGGTCTCCCTCGTTCATCTCCACGGGAACGGTGTCGCTTACCTGTCCCTTGCTCGTTATGCACGACATCTCTATTTTATCGAAGCCTATATTCATACGCACCGGAACCTTATTTTCCGACTTCGCGCTTATATCCTCGTTAATAAGCAGCAGCGCTCTTTCGAGACTGTCGGTTATGCTCTGCTTCTCGACCGTGACATGTATCTTGTTCTGCGCGGATATTATGGAATTGTACTTCAGAAACTCGCCGTCGAGAAGTCTCGAATACACCTGATAAGCTCCGAAGTCAAAAAGCACGTTTCTGTCGGATACTATCACCGTCACTTTATCGTCCTCGTCCTTTAATATTTTCAGAAGCTCGCGCTGCGTCTGACCGGGAACGACGAAGCTGTTATTCTCGACCTCCTCTTTTATTTCTTCCCTTACGAGAGCAAGTCTGTGACCGTCCGATGAAACGAGGTTTAACATATTATTTTTTATTTCAAAAAGCGTGCCTGTGAGAATCGGCTTTTTACCCTCGTTCTGCGCGACGAACGCTATCGTTTTTCTTATTACCCTTCTTAACGCCGACTGCGTAAGAGTAAAGCGGAATTTTTCGTCGAGTATCGGAGCGGAGGGAAACTCGTTCGCTTCTATGCCCTGAATATTAAATTCGCTTCTGCCGCTTTTTATTTTAGTTATGTTGTTTGAGGGGTTAACGCTTAATGAAACGCTTCCCTCCGGCAGACGGCGCACAATATCACCGAACATTCTCGACGCGATCGCCACATTTCCGCCCTCGGTAACGGTGCAGTCGGTGTTATACTCTATACATAAATCAATGTTGTTGCCGGTAAACACAACGTGTCCCGCTCCGTCCGCGTCAACCTTTATACATTCGAGTATCGGCAGAGCCGTTTTAGGAGTTATGGCTCTCTGAACCGTGTTTATAATTTCAACGAGCTGTGCCTTATCGCAAACAAGTTTCATTTTTAATTTCTCCTTTATATTAAATTTATTTGTATGTGCGGATAATTTTGTCCGCGCTTTGATGTTCTCATTTTTTGTTATATATATTTATATATAAATAATATATAATAGTAGTAGTAATAGTAGGGAGCGCGGATTCGGGGAAAAGTATTCCGAACGCCCTGAAAAAGGGAAAAATTTGTAAACGCGGCGGCGCGGAAAAGTGTTGATAAAAAGAGGATAAATTTTAATTTGATTTTAAGCGTATTTTTATCCACGTATTATAAACGCGTTATCCGCGCGCTTGTCCGCGCTATCTCGACGATATATCCTTCATTATATAATTTATCTCGGATTCGACCGACGAGCCGTTTTTAAGAGCAAGCTCTATTCTGTCTATGTTGGAGCTTACCGTGGAGCGGTCTTTTCCGAACTCCCTGCCTATAGCCGTATCGCTCATGCCGAGAAGTCTGCGGCAGAGGTACATGGCGACCTGTCTCGGAACGGCTATATCCTTTGTCTTTATTTTTCCCATTATGTCGTCTACCGTTATATTATAGTAGAAAGCCGTTTTTTCGATTATTTTTTTCGGCGTGACCTTTACCTTGTCCGTTACCGTTATTTTGCCGATAGTTTCCTTTACGAAATCGACTGTCAGCGGTATTTCCTTAAACTGCGATTTTGATATTACGCTTTTTAATACGCCTTCAAGCTCACGTATGTTTGAGCGCACGTTGTCGGCGATGTAGTCAAGAACATCGTCGTTTACTTTAACTCCGTATTCGAGAGCCTTGTTTTGAAGTATAGCAACTCTCGTTTCGTACGTCGGTATGGATATGTCTATTATAAGCCCCTGGCTGAAGCGCGTGCGGAGCCTGTCGGTGAGAGTTGTGAGGTCGCTCGGTTTTCTGTCGCTCGTCAGAACTATCTGGCGGTTGTTTGTGAAAAGCTCGTTGAAGGTGTGGAAAAATTCCTCCTGCGTCGCTTCCTTGCTCTCTATAAACTGCACGTCGTCCACGAGCAGCACATCGGGAGTGCGGTATTTTTCGGTAAACTCCTGCATCTTGCTTTCTCTTACCGACTTTATAAAATCACTCGTGAATTTTTCGCCGGTGATGTAAAGCACATTCATTTCGGGATGAAGCTCTTTCGTTTTGTTGCCTATCGCGTACATAAGATGTGTTTTTCCCAGACCGCTGTTTCCGTAGATGAAAAGCGGGTTGTAAATATGTCCCGGCGATTCCGAAACGGTTTTTGCGGCAGCCGATGCAAACTCGTTCGATGAGCCGACAACGAAATTGTCGAACGTGTATTTTGGACTCAGAACGTACAATTCTTTTATTTGTCTGCGGTATTCATCGGCTATTTTGTTTGCTTCCTTAGTTAATTGTTGAATCTCCTTTATTTCCTCCGGTACGGCTGTTTCTTCTTCCATTACCGATATTTTAAGCGAGAGCTTTTTGCCCGTTGCCATCTCGACAGCCGTTTCTATAAGATTTCTGTAGCGGAAGTCGATTATATTTCTGTTTATAGTGAAGGGAACGGTAATTTCAAAAAAGTCGTCGTCCGCGTAAACGGCTCTCGCGGGTTCTATATGAATATTGTAGCTCACTTTGGAATTTATGTTTTTTTGTATATAAACAAGAGCCTTGTCCCATATTTCTTTTATATCCATACCGCCGCCTCCTTTTTTACTATTTTTGACAGTTATGTAAAAATCAAACGTGATTGTTTTCCATTCTTACCCATTCTATATATTATCAAATTTGAAAGGAATAATCAAGAAAATATTGTGAAAAAGAGAAAAGTTGTGTATAATGGATGTTGGGTATACTATATGTGGTGGGTAATGTGGTAAATTAGGATTTATTAGCCTTCCCCTTGAGGGGAAGCCATACGATGTGTGGCGTATATAGTGAGGCTCCCCTTGAGGGGAGCTGTCGCCGTAGGCGACTGAGAGGTGGTCTTAAAAAATGTTGCCACCTCTCCGTCATCGCTTCGCGATGCCACCTCTCCTCAAGGAGAGGCTAACGGGTTGTCGAGGGCGCCAACCCCTACGGCGCACTATTTACAAATTACGGATGTAGGGGACGGCGCCCCGACGTCCCGCATTTGCGCATATAAATCACAATTTGAACATAAGGAGAAAGAATATGAGAAATATATTGATAACCGGTGCGAGCCGCGGGATAGGCGCGGCGTGCGTGAAAGAGTTTGCGAGTTGCGGCGACAGAGTTTTCTTAAATTACAACAGCAGCAAATCCGCCGCCGAAAAAATCTCCGCCGAAACGGGCGCGATACCAATTAAAGCCGACGTGTCGGATTTTAATGAGGTAAACAGAATGCGTGAAATTATAGGCGGGTACGGCAAACTTGATGTGCTCGTGAACAACGCCGGTATATCACAGATAAAAATGTTCACCGATATAACAGAAAATGACTGGGATAATATGTTTAATGTAAACGTGAAGGGTATGTATCTTGTGACGCGCGCGTTCGTCGGTGATATGATCGCGGCGAAAAGCGGAAAAATAATAAATGTGTCGTCGATGTGGGGCGTTACGGGCGGAAGCTGCGAGGTGCATTACAGCGCGGCTAAGGCTGCTGTTATTGGCTTTACAAAGGCGCTCGCAAAAGAGCTCGGACCGTCGGGAATAAATGTAAACTGCGTTGCGCCCGGCGTGATTGACACAGATATGAACGCGCATCTTAGCAGTGAGGATATTGAAGCACTTAAAAATGAAACGCCGCTTATGAAAACAGGCTCGCCCGACGATGTGGCAAAAACAGTGTTCTTCCTCGCGTCGCGTAACGCTGATTTTATTACCGGTCAGGTTTTGAATGTCGACGGGGGTATGGTGATATAAATTAAAGTTAAATAACATGTGTGTTACAATTATCGACAAATAAAAAAGAATATGCTAAAATAAAAAACGGAGTGAAAACTCCGGAAAAGGATTGATATTGTTATTCCGACACCACCTTAAAAGGGGGTGCATATAATGTCTGAAGTTACATTAGACCTTATTATCATATTTTTGATATTGGTTGTAATTTTAGGGCTATGTATATGGATAGGAAAAAAATAAGCGTCTATTCTGGAAAATAAACGCTTATGGGTAGAAATTAACTTTTCTACAAAAACCCTTAGCGGAATAATAAGGACATCAATCCTTTTCCTATATTTATTTTAGCACAATGTATATTTAATGTCAACAGCAAAATAAAATTTAATCATTATTTGACATATAAATCAAAATAATATATAATACCCCTGTAAGTAAACGAAACGGTCGCGTCGGTTATAACCGGTGAGGAAAGTCCGGGCTTCACAGAGCAAAGATGCCTGCTAACGGCAGGTGGGGGCGACCCCAAGGACAGTGCAACAGAAAATAAATGCTTCGTTTTTTGCGGAGCGATTGTGGAAACGTGCGGTAAGAGCGCACGGGGACGATGGCGACTGAAGTCCCGTGTAAACCCCATCTGAAGCAACTTTGGGAACGTTAAGCCTGCTCGGTGTGTTCCCTTGAAAGGCTGGAGCGTGTCGGTGACGATATGTCGAGATAGATGACCGTTGTTACAGAACCCGGCTTATTGTTTGCTTACACGACCTCGAAAGAGGTCATTTTTTTCATCGTTAGGCTCCCCTTGAGGTGAACGACGCTTTAGCGTCGTAGGCGTGTTGCGTAGCAACAAACGCCGTCGAAAAGAAAGCTGTCGCCGAAGGCGACTGAGAGGTGGTTATAAAAATTCGTTGCCACCTCTCCGTCATCGCTTCGCGATGCCACCTCTCCTCAAGGAGAGGCTCACGCTCGCCGTTTATATAATTAAAAATTCCAACAATTTATATTTTACATCACAAACCGAAACACATCTTTATTTTCCGACCTCACAACCTCCACGCTGTCTCTCAATATCTCCTCAAAAATACTCATCACGCAGATTTCGGTCGGGTAATGGCCCGCGTCGACGATACAGATACCGAGGTACGTCATATCCATCGTGTTATGGTACTTCAAATCACCCGTCACGATAACGTCCGCGCCCTTTGCGGCGGCGAGCGGTATAACCTCGCTGCAGCTTCCCGACGCGGCAGCGACGGTTTTTATAATTTTACTTTCATCGCCGGCAGCTCTTACAGGCGTGTTTAGCTTTTCGGCGCAGATTTTCGCAAACTCCTTAAACGTCACCGCGTCCTTTAATTTTCCTATTCTGCCCAAGCCCGCTGTCGTATCGTCGGTGTGAACGTCGAGAACCGAAATGTCCGTTAAATCAAATATTTCCGCAAGACGGTCGTTTATGCCGCCGCGCGCGGTGTCCATGTTTGTGTGCGCCGCGTACACGGGGATATTATTTTCAACAAGCAGCTTTATCATCTGCCCTTCAGCCGTGCCGTAATCTATCCGCCTTATACCGCCGAGCAGGATAGGGTGGTGCGAGACTATCATATCCGCGCCCTTTTCCACGGCTTCCTTTACGGTATCGAGGTTTGTGTCGAGCGTCACGAACACCCTTTTAATATCCTTCTCCGCGTCGCCGCACAGAAGCCCCACATTGTCCCAATCGTACGCGAGACGCTTTGGACACACTCGCTCGATAATTTCCGCTATTTCCTTAACCTTCATACTTGTCAAGCTCCCCTTTCCAGTATCTGTATTTTTCAAGTTTTTCCGTATGGTCGCCGCTCGAATTTTCAAGACCTTTTATGACTTTCGTAAATTCGCGCCGCTTTTTACGGCACAAATCCTTAAAATACTTATGCTCCGCGAGGTATTTCGGTATCTGGTACTCAAAATCGGTTTCAAATGGCTGCATTTCGCCGCGCTCGGCGGTTATGATATTGTAGACCTTAAACCCCTCGACCGCCAGATCCTCTTTTGTTATCTTAAACCCGTGCGACATCAGGTATTTCCTAAGCTCGTACTGCGCGTTCATCGGCTGCAGCACGAGGCGGCTCCGCTTTGCCGTGTCAATGTCGTTTTCAATGATCCCGCTTATCAGTATGCCGCCCATGCCGGCGATTATTATATCGTCCGCCTCACCCGCGCGCAGTACCGACAGTCCGCCGCCGAGCCGTGTCTCTATTTTATTTTCTAACCCTTTTCTCCTGATATTATCACGCGCAATATTAAGTGGCCCCTCGTTTATGTCAGTCGCTATAACGCGGTCGGCAAGATTTTTTTCCGTAAGAAAAATAGGAATATAGGCGTGATCCGTGCCTATATCCGCTATTTTTTTATGCTTCACGTTATTTATAACCGCTTTCAGTCTCGGTGTAATCAAGGTATAGAGCCTCCGAAAATTTTTTTGGTGAAATTTGTAAACCTCGCGCCGACGAAGTTATGCCGTTTTCGGGACTTGCCGTAAAACGGGGATAACTTCGGGGATAACGGGGATAATTTTCACGTTTTTACCGATTTCAAGCCCTTTTTGCGTGGACAAGACGTGTTGATAAGTCGGTAAAGAGCGTTATTTCAAAATAATTTGGTTTACATAAAACAGACACTACATATAGTATATTTGTCACTTTTCGGGACAAAATACATTATTTGCCTATTTTATCAACGCCCATAAACGGCACGAGAACCTCGGGAACCGTGACCGTTCCGTCCTCGTTCTGATAATTTTCGAGTATTGCCGCGACGGTTCTGCCGACAGCAAGACCGGAGCCGTTAAGCGTGTGGACAAGCTGCGCCTTATCTTTCGGCGTTTCCTTGTAGCGGATATTCGCGCGGCGCGCCTGGTAGTCCTCGAAGTTGGAGCATGAGGAAATTTCCACATATCTGCCGTAGCTGGGCATCCACACCTCGATGTCATACGTCTTAGCCGACGAGAAACCGAGGTCACCCGTGGACAGGCAGACGACTCTGTACGCGATACCGAGCTTCTGCAAAAGCTTTTCCGCGTCGTTTGTGAGCTTTTCAAGCTCGTCGTAGCTTGTTTCGGGTTTTACAAACTTTACAAGCTCGACCTTGTTGAACTGGTGCTGTCTTATAAGACCGCGCGTGTCGCGTCCGGCGCTGCCCGCTTCGGCGCGGAAGCATGCGCTGTACGCGCAGTATTTTATCGGCAGGTCGCTGCCGGAAAGGATTTCGTCTCTGTGGAGATTCGTTACGGGTACTTCGGCTGTCGGGATAAGGAAAAAGCCGTTGTTCGTAACCTTGAATGCGTCCTCCTCGAATTTCGGAAGCTGACCCGTGCCCGTCATCGACTCTCTGTTTACCATGTACGGCGGCAGAATTTCCGTGTAGCCGCTTTCCTCGGTGTGCGTCGCGAGGAAAAAGCTGATAACGGCTCTTTCAAGTCTCGCGCCGAGACCCTTGTAAACGGTGAAGCGCGTACCGGCAATTTTCGTGCCGCGCTCAAAATCGAGAATATCGAGATCCGTGCCGATGTCCCAGTGCGCCTTCGGTTCAAAACCGAATTTTCTCGGCTCGCCGTACTTTCTTATTTCGACGTTTTCACTGTCGTCCTTACCGACGGGTACGTCCTTGTTCGGGATATTCGGTATACGCAGCATGAACGCGCGGAGCTTTTCGTCTATCTCTCTTACCTTCTCGTCGTCCTTTTTAATCTCGTCCGACAGCTCCTTCATCTCGGCGAATATCGCGGACGTGTCCTCTCCCGCCTTTTTGAGCTGCGGTATCTGTTTGCTTATCTTGTTCTGCTCCGCCTTTTTCTGCTCAACGGTCGTCAGAAGCGCGCGGCGCTCCTTGTCAAGCGCGATAGCGGGTTCGATGTCGAGGTCGTTGTTTCTGTTTTTTAACGCCTCTTTTATTCTTTCGGGTTCTGTTCTTAAAATTTTGATGTCTAACATATTCTTATTCCTTTCGTAATTATTCAGCCGCGGGAACGGCGGTCGGTACAGCCGTGCCCGTTATCGCGGTGTAAACCGTTTTTTCCTCGTCCGTGAGCGACGACGCGTCGACTGACGCGGCAATTTCCGCCGCCTTAGCCGTATCACCCGCCGTGTAATACTCGTTCGCAATACTCAAAAGAGCCGCCGACATTACGCGGTTACTGTCTTTGAGCGTCTTATTTTCCTCGGCGAGGTTTTTGTTTTCCTCGCTTAACGCAGCCGTCTTTTCCGTTATGCTCTGCGCCTGCTCCGTTTCGTTCATCTTGCTGTCACGGTTCGACATCGCGAAAAACGACAGGATAATAAGCAGTATCGCCACAACGAAAATAAGAGAGGTGTAAATAAAAAGTGATTTGTTCGGACCGTTTTGATTTTGTGCAGCCATTATTCATCAGCCTTCTTTAACTTATTTTTTGCCTTTTCGAGCGCTTCCTTTTCCTCGCTCAAAAGCTTTACCGGAGTTTCGCCCTCCGTGACCTCGCGGATATATGTATTACACGAGTTGTGACCGTAGATCGACGTTAAAATTATGCCGTCGTTGTTGTTATTGAGAAGCGCGAGCGAAAAACTCATGCCTCCGGTCACGTCGTCGAACGCGTCAAAATTTACGATGCCGATTTTTTTTATCGAGATGTTCGAGTTCTGCTCACATTCCTCAAGCCGCGACATTAGCACCGCATCGGACGAGTCATTTATCGTGTTCGAGAGATCCTCGACCTTGTCGTAATAGTCGCGCAGTGCGCTTATTATATCGCCCTCGTCGCTGTACTGCATGAGCGTGCTTATCTTCGACGAGTTCACGGCGTTTAATATAAAGCATATCGCCACGAGAATAATTACTATTCCCAGAGCGATAAGAACAAAGTTGTTGCCGATAAGATTCATGTAAATTCTCCTTTCCTAACGTAAGCCCAAGATGCCGAGTATGCGGTCGAGGTCGTCCGCGCCGTAATACTCAATCTCTATTTTACCCTTTTTCGCGCCGTGAGTTATGCTCACCTTTGTGCCGATAGCCGATGAAAGACTGTTTGCCAGATTTTCCGTTTCAATATCGGCGGCGGATTTTACCTTTTTCTTCGGCGCGCTTTTTTTCTTCATAAGCTCCTTCGCGAGCGCCTCCGCCTGACGGACGTTAAGACCGCCCTCGATTATTTTCTTCGCGAGCGCGAGCCGCATTTCGCCACCCTCGACCGACAGCACCGCGCGCGCGTGACCGCTCGTGAGCGAGCCGTCCGTTATGAGTTTTTGCAGCGCGGGTTCGAGCGAAAGAAGCCTTAACGAGTTCGCGACAGCGCTCCTGCTTTTGCCGACGCGTTTGCTTATCGTCTCCTGCGTGAGATTAAATTCCTCGATAAGCAGATTGTAGCCGACAGCTTCCTCGATAGGGTTCAGGTTCTCGCGCTGCAGGTTTTCTATGAGAGCTATCTCCGCGACCTGCTCGTCGCTGTAGCTTCTCACTATCGCCGGAAGCTCCTTTATCTTCGCCTTTTTCGCCGCTCTCCAGCGCCGCTCTCCGGCGACTATCCTGTACATGCCGTTTTCAATGGGAGTGACTATGATAGGCGAAATTACGCCGTGCTCCTTTATCGAGGAAGCGAGCGTGTCTATTTTTTCATCATCGAATTTGCTTCGCGGCTGTTTTTTGTTCGGCTCTATGAGCGATATTTTTATGCTTTGTATATCGCCGTCCGACCGTTTATCCGTCTTTTTGGGAGAAGAAAGCTCTTCTATATCGTCGCTGCCGAAAAGAGAGCCGAGACCTTTTCCCAATCCCTTTTTTACCATGTCAAACCACCTTTCCGTTTCAAACGTTGTCGTTTATTACCTCTTTCGCGAGCGACAGATACGCGTCCGCGCCCTTTGAGGTTATGTCGTATTCGATTATCGGTTCGCCGAACGACGGCGATTCGCTCAGGCGCACGTTGCGCGGAATGATCGTTCTGTACACCTTGTCGGGGAAGAATTTCTTAACCTCGTCAAGCACCTGTATCGAGAGGTTTGTCCTTCCGTCGTACATCGTTCCGAGCACGCCCTCTATCTCAATATCGGGGTTTTGCCTTTTCTTTATCGTACGTATCGTCGTGATAAGCTGGCTTAAGCCCTCGAGCGCGTAATATTCGCACTGTATCGGTATGAGCACGCTGTCGGCGGCGGTGAGAATGTTTATCGTTATCATTCCGAGCGCGGGCGGCGAGTCGATTATTATGAAGTCAAAGCCGTCCTTTATTTTGCCGAGCGCGTCTTTAAGGAAAAATTCACGCTTGTCCTCGTATGCAAGCTCTATTTCAGCCGCGCTCATGTCGGGCGACGACGGGAGAAGGTAAAGGTTCCCGTACTTCGTTTCAAGAACCGCGTCCTTCGTTTTGTCCGCGTCCGCGAGACAGTCGTACGCGGAAATGTCATAGTCCTCGCCGCGCACTCCGAGACCGCTCGTGCTGTTGCACTGCGGATCGCAGTCAACGAGCAGCGTCTTTTTCCCGAGGTACGCAAGACATGCCGCGAGATTTACGGACGTCGTGGTTTTCCCCACCCCGCCCTTTTGGTTCGTTATCGCTATTATTTTGGTCATGTTTTAATTATCTCCGAAAGTTTTTGTTTATGGTATAAAAACATTATACCATAAAACGATAATTTGTAAATGTTTCACGTGAAACAAATTAAAATTTAATATTGATGTAATATTTCAATACGTATATTTTGGTATCTTGGGTGAATAATAAGCGTGGGTGAATTGTATGGCGGGCGGCCGATGACCGCCCCTACGGTGTCGGAACGTCGTGGTGAACCACACGTTTACGTGTGGTAGGCATAGAGTTTTGCTCATATGCCGTAGCAAAGCGCCGTCCCCTACGTCCGTAATTTGGAATTGTGCGCCGTAGGGGCTGGCGCCCTCGACAGCCCGAAAGACCCCCTCTATGAGGGGGTCAAAACTCACTTGTGAGTTTTGGGGGGTGTGATGTTTGGCGAAGAATACACCCCCCGAAATCAAAGATTTCGACCCCCTCGGAGAGGGGGTCATACGGGGAGAGCCGCACATCGTGAGCCTCCCCTATTAGGAGAGGTGGCGCAGAAGGCGTCGGAGGGGTTTTACCGAGAACAAACCCCTCAGTCACACTGCGTGTGACAGCTCCCCTATTAGGGGAGCCATACTTTAAGCCTTCCCCTTGAGGGGAAGGGGGACCGCGCTAGCGGTGGATGAGGTGAACGAAGCTTTATTATAGGTGCGTTGCTCACCTCATCAGTCACTTCGTGACAGCTTCCCCTCAAGGGGAAGCCTAAACCAAACAAGGAGGAAATCATGTTATTTGAAAAACTCATAAACTACGCCTTATTCCGCACGGTGCCGTCGAAAAAGGGGTTCGTGCTGACGGAGAGCGGCGCGGACGGCATAAAAAAGCAAAGCACGGAAAACGACATGATTTCCGCCGACATAGACGCAAACCTAAAATACGTAAAGGAGCGCTTCAATTACCCCGTAAACAACGACATCGTGATACGCAAAATCGAGCTTAAGCAGGAAAAGCGCGCGTTCGTCGTGTTCATAGACGGCATGGTCGACACCGAATTTGTGAACGACAACATTATACAGTCGCTCCAGACAATGCCGTACGTGACGTTTTCAAAGCTCAAAAGCGGCGATGGCGTAATCGGTGAAAAATTCATATCGCACTCGCAGCTTAATATTGTGACAAAGATGGACGACGTTATGACAGAAGTAAATTTCGGAAGCTGCGCGTTGTTTATTGACGGTGTGGCGAAAGCGTTTGTGATGGACGTCAGGAGTTGGGATCACAGGAGCATCGACAAATCCGAAAACGAAAAGTCGATATACGGTCCGCAGGAGGCGTTCGGCGAAATGCTGCGCGCCAACACCGTGCTCGTGCGGAAAATCATAAAGGACGAGCACCTTATCGCCGAGGGTGTGACGATAGGTGAAAAAAGCAAGACGCGCGGCGTTCTGCTTTACATTTCCGACATCGCGAACCCGAAGCTTGTCGACGAGGCGCGCAAAAGAATTGACGGAATAAAAATGGACTACGTCATTTCAATCGAGGAAGTCGCGCTTATGATAGAGGAAAACACGTTCACCGCGACGAACCATTTTCTCCACACCGAGCGTCCCGACCGCGTGGCGCGCGCGCTGACGCAGGGACGCGTTGCACTCTTATTAAACGGCAGCCCGCAGGCGCTCATAATGCCGACGAATATATTTGAGCTTACGCACGCTGTTTCGGACGACTATTTGAGAACGCCTTACGCGAACATGGCGCGGCTCGTGCGCGGCGCGGCGCTCATGCTGTCAATGCTGCTGCCCGCGCTGTACCTCGCGATAACGCTGTTCCATCAGGAGGTCATACCGACGTATCTGCTCTACTCGATAAGCGCGGCGCGTGAAAGCGTGCCGTTTCCGAGCGTGCTGGAGCTTTTGCTGATGGACTTTTCGTTCGAGATGATACGCGAGGCGGGAATACGAATGCCCGGACAGATAGGATCGACGCTTGGCATCGTCGGCGGTCTTATACTCGGTCAGGCTGCCGTAAGCGCAAAGATAGTAAGCCCTATCATGATTATCGTTATAGCGATAACCGGTATCGGCTCGTTCGCGACGAGCGATTATTCATTAAGCTGGAGCTTCAGGATTTTGAAGCTGATTTTTATCGTGTTCGCCGCGTCGACAGGCTTTTACGGCATCGCGATAGGACTTTTTATATACGCGCTGAGCCTCGGCGCGCAAAAGAGTTTCGGCGTACCGTTCCTGTCGCCGCCGTTCAGGGTGCGCAGCAAGAGCTCGTCAACGCTGCTGTTCGTGAACCCAATATGGCGCAGAGAGAAGCGCCCCGGATTTTTACATGCGCAGCAAAAGACCTCCGAGCCGGAAATAAGCAGGCAGTGGACGGAGGAACAGTAGGAAAATGTTTCACGTGAAACAACAGAGAGGGATTTATGATTGCAAGAAAAGAACTGACGCTTTTGACGGTAACGGCTATCATGGCGAAAATGGTGCTCGTGTTCCCGAAGCTCCTGCTCTCGAACAGCGGAAGCGCGGCGTGGATACAGGTAATTTATAACGTGCTGTGCGCGGCGGCTGTGTTCGCTGTCATATCGTGGCTTTACGTGAGCGACAAAAACGTTATCGAAATGGCGGGCGAGGTTGGCGGAAAATGGCTCAAAATACCGACGGGGCTTGTCGTGTTCGCGGTGTTTATGATAAATTTCGCGCTTATCATACGCGTGTTCCCCGAAACAGTCAAAACCGTGCTTTTGCAGAATTTCGACACGAACCTCATAACGCTTTTATTTATGGGCGCGATAGGCGTCGGCGCGGCGCTCGGTATAGAAGCTATCGCGCGCGTAAACTATATATTCATACCGATAATCGGCGTGATACTCGCGCTTTTGATTGTGCTGCTCGTGCCGCACTACAATATCTACAACCTTCTCCCGATACTCGGCACGGGCGCGAAAAAGATATTCGCCGACGGCTTCCACACCATATCCATTTACTCGGACATGCTGCTTCTTAACGTCCTTCTGCCGTACTACAAGGACGCGCGCGAGGCGAAAAAGAGCATACGCGCGGTGTTCCTCATAACCGCGCCCGTGACGGTGCTGATTATTCTCGCGTACTGCCTCGTATACCCTTACCCCGTGTCGGGCGAATTTATGATACCGTTTTATCAGCTTGCGCGTATACTGCACCTCGGAGATTTTCTGGGAAGGTTCGAGCCGGTGTTCCAGTTCGCGTGGTCGATACTGCTTCTTTTGTACTCCGCGCTGTACGTGTTCGCGCTGTGCCGCGTGTGGCAGATGACGTTCGACCTCGATTTTTACAGACCGCTCGTGTTTCCGGTCGTGATAATAAGCGGCGCGATCTCGCTTTTGCCCGCGACGCTCGGAGACATTGTGACGAACGCCGAATTTGAAAACAAGCTCGCGTACCCCGCCGCGTTTCTGCTGCCGGTCATTTTCGGAGCAATATCGAAAATCCGCGAGAAAAAACGAAAGGAAAAAAGCCGATGAAAAAAATATTGACTGTAATTTTTTCCGCGGCTGTAATTCTTATGACCGCATCGTGCAACGGCGTCGAGCCGAACGATCTTTCATATATTGTCGCGCTCGGTATAGACGGCGGCGAAAACGGAAAATATAATATCACAATTCAGTACGCAAATCCCGCGCAGATAAGCGGCGGCGAGGAAATAAATCTTGAGGACAGCGGCGTGCAGAATGTGACGGTCGAGGCAAGCGATATTTACGAGGCTATCGCGGCGGCGGATTTACAGAACAGTAAAAAACTGTTCCTGTCGCACACGAAGGTGGTAATTTTTTCACGCTCCGTCGCGGAGGAGGGACTGGAAAATATGTCGGAGATGTTCATTAACAGCGAGGAACTGCGTCCCGACGTGTACCTCGCGGTGTCGGAGAACGCGCGTGAGTATCTCGAAAGCATGAACCCCGAGAATGAGGCAAATCCCGCGAAATATTACAAGATGTTTTTCGACAAGGACAAGCTGACCGGTCTGCCGCACGGCACGCTGAAGGTGTTTTTCGACGGTATCGAGACGGGCGAGTACGATACGGTTCTGCCCGTGGTGTCACCCGAAAACGAGGACGCGAAAAGCGCGGTGTTTAACGGCGGCAAAATGGTCGGCGAGCTTGAACGCGACGAGACGGAGCTTTACAAATTTCTCGACCGTGATTTCGCGGGCGGTTTTATGACGCTGCAGAACGAGGATACGCTCAAAAAACCCGTGACGATAAAAATAGCGCAGAAAAAGCAGCCGCGCTATACGATCGACACGAAAAACAAGTCGATCCATGTCGGCTTGACGCTGAACGGAAGCGTTTATTCCGCGCCGCCCGACTATGAGCCCGACGAGAGCGCGGAGGAGTTTGAGAAAAAGTGCGAGGAGCATATAAAAAAAGAGAGCGAAACGCTGATGAAGAAGGTTATAAGGGAGTATAGGAGCGACATTTTCCACCTTGACGAGCATGCGAAAAAGAATTTTTGGACGTACGGCGATTTTGAAAAATATAAAAATTCCGTCGATTACAGCGAATACTCCGTCACGGTGGACGTGAAGTTTAATATAAAGAAAACGGGAATGGTGCAGAAGGAGGATTAGGTATGGAAAAGCTGATTTTACTGCCGGTTATCGCGGTGTGTCTGACGCGTACCGCCGGCTACGGGATTTATACCGCGAAGGAAAAAAACGGCGCGGGTTCGGTCGGACTTTTTGTGATATTGCTTGCCGCGATAGGCGCGTCGGTGTATTTTCTTATGAGATAGGGCTTGCAAACGCCCCGCGTATGTTGTAAAATATAGGCGGGGTGTTTTGTTTTGGAAAAGATACGCGCTTGTTTTTTTACCGGTCACAGGCGGCTTCCCGCCGCAAGGATCGACGAGATAAAGGATTTGATATGGAACGAGGCGGAAAGGCTTATAAACGATTACGACGTGCGCTACTTTATATCCGGCGGCGCGCTTGGCTTCGACACGATAGCTGCGGAAACAGTTGCGGAGCTTAGGGAAGTATATCCGCACATTAAGCTCGTGCTGTACCTGCCGTGCTATGACCAAAGCAAGCGGTGGGATAAAAAGTCGCAGATGCGCTACGACGATATGCTCGACGCGGCGGATGATATTCTCTACGTCACCGAGGCCGGTTACGTGGACGGCTGTATGCAGAAAAGGAATATGCGCATGATCGAGGACGCGTTTTTCTGTATCGCGTTTTGTATTTTGTCCAGCAGCGGTACCGGCGCGACTATCCGCACCGCCGCTAATTTCGGCGACAGGGTGATCAACGTTGCCGATAGAATGTATGAGGAATAAAAAACGGCTCTTTGTAAAAGCCGCTTTCTCAAAATTATTTTAGTATTATTTGAACCTCTTTTCCCAGTGATTGAGCCACTTTTGTTAAAAAATCAAGCGACGGATTGTATGTTCCGCTTTCCAGTCTGGATATATTCGATTTTTGTGTCCCCACTCTGAACGCAAGCTCCTCCTGTGTGATGTTCTGTTTTGCGCGTTCCTCTATAATTTGCGATACAACCTCGTATCTCGGCTTAAGTCTTTCGTATTCTTCCTTAAATTCAACGTCCTTCATAAGAATGTCCTTCACTTCGGAAAACTTTGCTCCCGCTCTACTCATCACGGCACCTTCTTTCATAGTCTTGTTTGTATTTTATCGCTCTGTTTAACTCGCTTGTCGGGGTTTTGTTGGATTTCTTTGTAAAGCCGTTAAGAAGCACAAAGGTATTATTCTGAAATGTAAAATAAAATATTCTGCTTATATCGGAGGAAAATTTTATTCTAAGCTCAAATAAATCCTTGTATTTTTCGCCTTTTATCGGTTTTACATAGGGTTCCCGGAGATTTGCCCCGTGTTTTTCCAGCAATTCGATTTCGGAAAATGCTTTTGCTCTCATTTTGGGGTTTAGAGAAAGCAAAAAATCCAAAACCGGAATATCACCGTTTTCTTTTTTATAGTATTCAACCTGCCAATTCATTATACACCTCCGACAGTATATGCTTTTTCTATATATTATGTTATCATATATGATAACACATGTCAAGAAATTTTTATGTGCGTATTTTGTATAAATGCTTTATTGAAATGCTTGACAAAAGGAAAAATAAAATGTATAATAAATATAAAGAAACGGCAGAGCGTAAAAACGGTTAGTCGCTTCGGAAGTTATGAATAACCGCCTGAGCTTCCAACTACAAGGCGGTTATTTTTTTATCGCGCTGCAGGTGCGAATGCTATGAAAACAATCGCAGCCGCAAACAACGCGACAGCTATTTTTAATGCTTTATTTTTCATAAGCATCAGCTCCTTTTCTAAACTAAAACACAAACGCGTTCAGTGGAAAAAGAAGCAACTAACCGTCCTTACGTTTTTATCTCTGCCTTTTACGCGGGTATTTTTTCGTAATATCCGTGTGTTTCCCGCGCGGGTTAGTGTCCGCGCTTTTTTATTTTATCACGGTTTTTGTCGAAATTCAATATATGATAAGAACACGTAATGATATTGTCCGAAAAATTAAATCTTATATTAAAACTAAAAAAAGTAGGGGCGACCCTTGCGGTCGCCCAATATGTGGATTTTTATGAAGGGCGACCGCAAGGGTCGCCCCTACGATTTTAATAAGGTTATTTTTCGCGCTTATCCTACAATAAGACTTTCGCCTGTCATTTCCTCGGGTTTTTCGAGG
This sequence comes from uncultured Clostridia bacterium, assembly GCA_947591315.1. Taxonomy (GTDB): domain Bacteria; phylum Bacillota; class Clostridia; order UBA1381; family UBA1381; genus Hominilimicola. Next base: position 130,151 of record CANQDD010000042.1, on the reverse strand, counting down.
TTCATAAGCTCCAGCATTGTGGGGCAAAGGTCGGACAGACGGCCGGTTTTCAGCTTAACATCGCCCGCGCCGACCAAAATCATCGGAACGGGGTTCGTGGTGTGAGCCGTGAACGGCGCCTTTGTGACGGGATCTATAAGACAGTCCGCGTTGCCGTGGTCGGCTGTGATAATAGCCTTGCCGTCCTTTTTGAGTATCGCGTCAACCGTTCTGCCGACGCACTCGTCGACAGCCTCGACCGCCTTGATTGCGGCTTCCATTATGCCAGTGTGACCTACCATGTCGCAGTTGGCGTAATTCAGGATTATAACGTCGAATTTGTCCGAGTTTATCGCGTCTATGACCGCGTCCGTAACCTCGTAAGCGCTCATTTCGGGCTTTAGGTCGAACGTTTCAACGTCCGGCGACTTTATGAGTATTCTGTCCTCGCCCTCGAACTGCTTTTCCTCGCCGCCGTTGAAGAAGAACGTCACGTGCGCGTACTTCTGCGTTTCCGCTATGCGAAGCTGCGTCAAGCCCTTTTTGCTTATGTACTCGCCGAACGTCATGTGCAGCGATTCGGGCGGGTACGCGACGGTTACGTTCGGCATCGACTCGTCGTACTGCGTCATGCAGACGAAGTTTACGGGGAAGTATTTGCGCTCGAACCCGTCAAAATCGGGATCTACGAACGTCCTTGTAAGCTGTCTTGCTCTGTCGGGACGGAAGTTGAAGAAGATAACGCTGTCGCCCTCCTTGACCTGTCCCTGCTTGTCAACGACCGTCGGAACGACAAATTCGTCGGTAACGTCGTTCGCGTACGAGTTTTTAACGGCTGTAACCGCGTCGTCCTCCTGTATACCCTTGCCGAACACGATCGCGTCGTACGCCTTTTCAACTCTGTCCCACGCGAAATCTCGGTCCATCGCGTAGAAGCGTCCGGCAATCGTCGCGATAGAGCCGACGCCTATCTCCTTGATTTCCTTTTCGAGCTGCGCCATGTACTCCGCGCCCGATGTCGGGGGAACGTCACGTCCGTCGAGGAACGTGTGTACGTAGACCTTTGTGAGTCCCTTCTTCTTCGCCATACGCAAAAGACCGTAAAGGTGTTCGTTGTGGCTGTGCACGCCGCCGTCGGACAGAAGTCCCATGAGGTGGAGCGATTTGCCGTTTTCCTTTGCCTTGTCCATCGCGTCAGAAAGCGCTTTATTGTCGTTTATTTTACCGTCGTTTATGTCCTTTGTGATCTTGACAAGCATCTGGTACACAACGCGGCCCGCGCCGATATTCGTGTGACCGACCTCGCTGTTGCCCATCTGACCGTCGGGCAGTCCGACGTCGAGACCGCTCGCGCTTAACTGCGTGTGCGGGTACGTTGCCATGAATTTGTCAAGGTTCGGCTTTTTCGCAGCCGCTATCGCGTTGCCTTCCGTGGAAGGGTTGATGCCGTATCCGTCCATGATGATTAACGCTGTTGGTTTCTTTGCCATGTGCAATCCTCCTTTTCGATTATTGAGGTAAATTGTGATTTATTAGCCTTTCCCTTGAGGGGAAGGGGGACCGCGAAGCGGTGGATGAGGTGACAATCACCTCATCAGTCACTTCGTGACAGCTTCCCCTCAAGGGAAAGGCTCACATGACGGGCGGCCAATGACCGCCCCTACGTGAGGCCCCCTTGTCAAAGGGGGCTGGCGCGCGGAGCGCGACTGGGGGATTCCTTTTCGATTTTTACAATGAATCCCTCCACCGCCTTCGGCGGTCCCCCTCCCTTTAACAAGGGAGGCTTATACGCCCCTAAATCACAATTTATATCCGTCTATTTACTTCGCTGCGCCGGTAATAACCGCGAAATCGGGAGCCTTAAGCGATGCGCCGCCTATTAAGCCGCCGTCGATATTCGGCTTTGAGAGCAGTCCCGCCGCGTTCTTCGCGTTCATCGAGCCGCCGTACTGAATGGTGATCGCCTTCGCGGTCGCGTCGTCGTAAAGGTCTGCCAAAAGCTTTCTTATCGCGCCGCAAACCTCCTCAGCCTGTTCGTCGGTCGCTGTCTTGCCCGTGCCGATAGCCCAGATAGGCTCGTACGCTACGACAACCTTTTTCGCGTCGTCGGCGCTTATGCCCGCAAACGCTTTTTTGATTTGAATAGCGATCCAGTCCATCGTAATTCCCGCTTCGCGCTGCTCCAGACTTTCGCCGCAGCAAACGATAGGAATAAGACCTTTTTCAAGAGCCTTTTTAGCCTTCAGATTGACCGTTTCGTCGGTTTCGTTGTTGTATTCGCGTCTTTCGCTGTGACCCATTATAACGTACTGCACGCCCAAATCAACGAGCATATCAGCCGATACCTCGCCCGTGAACGCGCCCTTGTCCTCGTAGTGGAGGTTTTCCGCGCCGATTTTTACGTGCGTGCCCTTCGCCGCCTCGATCGCCGGAGCGAGGCACACGTATGGCGTGCAGCATACTACCTCGCATGTTGCGCCCTTCGTCGCTTCAACGACCTCCTTAACGAAATCGTACGTTTCCGACGGAAGCTTGTTCATTTTCCAGTTTCCCGCAATTATATATTTTCCCATTGTTAATTCTCCTTTTGTTTTTGTATTGTTAAATCTATATACTCACATATTCCCCCGAAATTGGTGTCGATTTCCAAATTGGAAAATCGGAGCACCGTTATTCCCATGCCGTTCAGCGCTTCCGTGCGCGCCGCGTCGTAATCTTCACGCCCGTCGTAATGCTGACTTCCGTCAAGCTCTATTGCTAATTTCGCAGACGCACAGTAGAAATCGACGATATAATTTAATATTACTTTTTGCTTGTAAATTTTTATCGGATAGTCTTTCAAGAAGTCATACCAAAGATGTTTTTCCTGTTTTGTCATATTTTTTCGCAGTTTTACGGCATTTTGTTTCAGGTTTTTGTTATAAGGCAAATGTTCGTATTTCATATTGCCACCTCTCCGTCATCGCTCCGCGATGCCACCTCTCCTCAAGGAGAGGCTCACAATATGCGCCGCCCTACGTGAGGCTCCTCTTACTACGGCGTTTGTTGCTTCGCAACACGCCTACCACACGCAAGCGTGTGGCTCCCCTTGAGGGGAGCTGGCGGCGGAGCCGTCTGAGAGGTGGCTGTTAAAAACACTTTATTACCACTTAATTACTTATCCGTCAATGCCGCAATGCCCGGCAGCTCCTTACCCTCAAGGAATTCCATGCTCGCGCCGCCGCCGGTGGAGATGTGGCTCATCTTATCGCCGAGACCAGCCTGATTTACAGCCGCGACGCTGTCGCCGCCGCCGATGATCGTTGTTGCGTCAAGCTCCGCGAGAAGCGCGGCGATTTCATTCGTACCCTTCGCGAAATTCGGCATCTCGAACACGCCCATAGGACCATTCCAAACGACCGTCTTAGCGTCCGCAAGCTCCTTCTTGAACAGCTCAACCGACTTCGGACCTATATCAAGACCCATCCAGCCATCGGGGATATCGCCCTCAACTACCTTTGAGGGAGCATCGTTGTCAAACTTTTCCGTTATAACCGTATCAACCGGCAGAATAATCTTGTCGCCCGCCTCGTCGAGCATCTTCTTCGCGTAGTCGATGTAATCCTCTTCAAGCAGCGACGTGCCGACCGTCTTGCCCTGCGCCGCAAAGAACGTGTACGCCATACCGCCGCCGATTATGAGCTTGTCCACCTTCTTCAAGAGGTTCTCGATAACCGAAATCTTCGACGAAACCTTGCTGCCGCCCAGGATTGCAACAAGCGGTCTTACGGGGTTGTTTACGGCGTTGCCGAGGAAGTTTATTTCTTTTTCGATAAGATAACCCGCAACGGCAGGCTTTAATATTGACGCAACGCCGACATTCGAGCAGTGCGCTCTATGAGCCGTGCCGAACGCGTCGTTTACGAACAGGTCGGCGAGCGAGGCGAGCTCCTTCGAGAACGCTTCCTCGTTCTTTGTTTCTTCCTTTCTGTAGCGAGTGTTCTCGAGAAGAACAACGTCGCCGTCCTTCATAGCCGCGACGGCAGCCTTCGCGTTGTCGCCGACAACATTTTCGTCAGCCGCGAAAACAACCTCCTTGCCGAGCTTTTCCGAAAGGCTCTTAGCAACCGGAGCAAGCGACATCGAGGGAACGGGTTCGCCCTTCGGCTTGCCCATATGCGAGCAGAGGATAACCTTCGCGCCGTTATCCGCGAGGTACTTGATCGTGGGGAGCGCGCCCACTATGCGGTTTTCGTCCGTGATGTTGCCGTCGGCGTCCAGCGGAACGTTGAAATCGCAGCGGACAAGAACTTTCCTGCCCTTTACGTCTACATCTTCAACTGTCATTTTGTTATACATAATTTTATCTCCTTTTCGCGCGGCACAGCCGCATTTTTTTCTATCATATATTATATATAAAATTTGTCCGTATTGCAAGTGGATAATACAATTTCATCAAAAATTTAACAGTTTTATAAGCACAACAGCCATGAGTATTCCCACGATATCCCCGACCGCGGCGAACGGCAGGGCGCGGAGCGTGTGTTTGGCGCGCGTGCCGGCGAAGTACACGCAGAGGCAGTAGAGAGTTGTTTCGGTGCTGCCCATGATTACGGACGCGATACGTCCGACGTCGCCGTCCGCGCCGTGGGTTTTGAGTATGTCGGTCAAAAGTCCGAGCGCGCCGCTGCCCGATACGGGACGAAGCAGCGCGAGCGGCATTACCTCGGTCGGTATTAGCCGCGTCACGGGTGCGAGCAGGTTTATTATGAGGTCGAGCGTGCCGGACGCGCGGAGCATGTACGCGGCGGTAAGCGCGGCTAAAAGCGGCGGAAATATGTTCGCCGCGATTTTCATACCGTCCGCCGCGCCGGAGATGAACAGGTCGTATGTGTTTTGTTTTTTTACGAGCGCGATAATGAGGATCGCGGCGATTATCGCGGGTATTGCGTATGTCATGATGTGCCTCCTTGTTTTGTGGGCGGGCGACCGCAAGGGTCGCCCCTACGGAAATAGCGGATACGTTACGTTAGGCTCCCCTAGTAGGGGAGGCATACACAACGGGCGGCCAATGACCGCCCCTACGAAAGGCCCCCTTGTTAAAGGGGGCTGTCGGCGGAGCCGACTGGGGGATTCCTTTTCAATTTTTACAGTGAATCCCTCCACCGCCTATGGCGGTCCCCCTCCCTTTGACAAGGGAGGCTAACTTTGCGTTTGTCCCTATCTTAACCACAATCGAGCGGAGAGCGCAGCAACAGCGGCGGCGGTAAACGACGCGACCCACACGGGCAGCACGACCGAAAACGGGTCCGCCGACCCTGCCGCGGCGCGCAGCGCGATAATCGTCGTCGGTATAAGCTGTATCGACGCGGTATTTATCACGACGAGCATACACATATTCCGTGACGCGTACTCGGGACGCGGATTCTCACGGTCGAGCGCGCGCATCGCCAGAATACCCTCCGGCGTCGCGGCGTTGCCCATACCGAGCAGATTCGCGCTCATGTTCATCGCGATATGACCCTTCGCGTCCTCGCCCGCGCCGGGAAAAAGGAACGAAATCACGGGTCGGAGCAGTCTTTTTACCTTGTCCTGAAGCCCCGACCTTTCCGCGATTTTCATTATTCCCGTCCAGAAGCACATCACGCCCGCGAACGACAGCACGACAAAAACCGACTCCTTCGCGCCGTCGAACGCGGCGTTTACCGTCTCGCCGACCGTGCCGTTCACCGCCGACACGACGAGCGACACTATTATCATCACGCACCAGATATAATTCATAATATCACCCCTTTGTTTTTATTCAAAAATATCCCTGCATATACCACCGAAGGGAAGCTTTTTATGATAAAATTTTGTAATATTGCGGTTAATTTTGTATTCTAAAATACACCAATGTATAATTCTTGTAACTCTTTTGAAACGTTTGGTAATATTGCACAAGAGCAAAAAATAACAGTTTATCGGGTATATTGTCATAATATTGGGTAAAAAACAAAAAAAATCAGACAAAATCAACAAAAAACCGATATATATTTATGCAAACGATGAAACAAGTATTGACAATTCAAGAAAAAAGTCTTACAATGAGAATGAGACAATATTGCTCTCATCCGGTAAACATTGGTAAAAATCAACAAAAGACCAGATTGATCTCAGGAGGACAATATGGTACTGCGCAAGGTAACCCGCAAGGCTATATCCGTAGTTTTGCTGGCTGCAATGGCTGCGTCGTCGGTATCGTCGCAGGCGAGCACACTCGCCGCAGCGCCGGATATAACGCTTTTAACGCTTATGTCCCAGACCGATGACGGAACGGAAAAACCTCAAAATTCGGAGACGGCAGCGTCCGCCGCCGATACAGATGCAAAACCGGAAGGCACAGAATCCGCTGAAAATGAAGAAGCGGAGGCTGTGTCTGAAAGTGATGCAGAGGAAAATTCCGAAGCACCCGAATCAGCGCAGACAACTCAAAACGACGGCGCATCGTCCGAATCGGGCGCGCAAGGTCAGTCCTCCGGCAGCATTTCGGAAGGAAGCAACGGCGATTCTTCTTATAATGATTACAGCGAAGATTTATCCGAGACTGATACGGTCGGGGACGAAAATCCGCTGACAGCGGGAAATCGCACAAGCAGCCTTATCTCACTGGACAAGCAAGCCATCGGCTTCACAAAGGTCGGCGACGTTGTTTCCGTAACGGCGACCGTTGCGGACGGCGTTAACGACAATGTCGTATGGCGCGTGGCAGATCCCGAAAGACTTCGTATAAGAACGTCGACCGCGTCAGGTCAGACGAACACAGCCGAGATCGAGTGGATAGGCGAAACGGACGAGGAACAGCCGACAAGCACGTTCTCCGCCGCGCTCGAATCCAATCCGGACGAGTACGTTGAGGGAACCGCTATGCTTTTTGGCGGCAGCCAGACCTCGCAGAGCATTGGTGATGAAATTGACGACACAAAGGAACTGAAAACAGAATTTGAGTCGCCCGAGGTTGAAGAATTTCTCCGCGAGATGTATAACGAAGGCTTGTCGCAGGAAAACTCGGACTACGATTTGTCAAAGCTGTTTGACGATTCGGAGGACAAGACGTATTCGCCTGTTGAGGAGGAAGAACCCGAGGACGACGGCGATAAGATAATATCGGAGCTCGGCATGGTTGACACCGATTTGTTCATGGACAGCCTGAGAGAGAACGAGCTTGGCGACACGACGTTCTCACTCGCCTCGACGGACGATAATACGGAGACGGCGGACGACGAAAGTGAACGAGTTTCTTCCTATAATAATGGTGAATCCGAAAAGGAAGCAAAGCAGGCCGCGCCCGAAACGACAAAATCCGAAGCGGAAGAGAAGCCTGTTGAGACTGCTACGGAGAAATCGGAGAGTACGCCGAACGCTCCCAAGGCGGAGGAAAGCGTAAAGAGTGAGCCGAAGACAAAGACGGTTACGGAGACCGTTACCGAAAAAGTGACGTCCACCGAAACGCAGAACGTTTCAACCGAGACCACCACGACCGAAACGACGACAACGGAGATCCTTGACGCCGAAACGCAGTATGAAACGGTTACAAAGGAAGTAACGAAAGAGGTTCCGAGAGAGGAAACGGTCGAGACGGAGCAGGTAATCGAAACGGAAGTGTTCAACGAGGACGGCGATATGGAAACCGTCACCGAGACAATCACCGTTCCGACGGTGCAGACCGTATACGACACGGTTACGGAAACGGTCGAGGAGGAAGTCCCGACGGGAACGCAGTACAGCGTAAGGGAAACGGTCGTTGTAAAGAAGGTCGTTACCGAAACGGTCACGAGCGCCGACGGCGAGGTTATTTCGTCGAGAGTTGTTTCGTCGGACGAAACGTCAAGCTCGAACGATTACTTTACGGACGTTGAGCCGAATGTCGGCACGACGGAGAATGTTACGACGTCGACCGAAAACGGAACGCGTGAAAACACCGTTGAAACAGAAGTTGAAAAAACGGTTGAGAAAACCGTTACCGCAGAAGGCTCGTCCGACGAGAGCGAAAGTGAAAGCTCCGCTCCGCTCGCGCAGTTTGGTTCGGAGACCGGCTCGAAGAACGAGGACTTTCAGCCGGAGGTAACGGAGGACAATACCGTTACCGAAAACGACGGCGCTGACGCTTCCGATAAAGACGTTCAAAACGGGAAGCCGTCCGCTGAAATTACAGGCGGCAAGAACGAAACGGAAACAGCTCCCGAAGAAAACAAATCGGATGAGACAAATAAAGAAGAAAACGCCCCCGACCTGTCGGATAGTAATCAGGGGGGGGTTGATGATAAGACGGAAGCGGAAACGGAGACGGACGAAAATGAAGTCACCGTAAACGAAAAAGAATTTGCCGAGGAGTTCCCGGAAATAGAGGACAAGCTTTCCGAGAATTACGACCTTGAGGCAATATCGCTCGACGAGGATAACGGCATAAGCCTCATGGCGGTCGGCACTCTTTCATCCGACGCGGAAAGCCTCAATTCGAGCGTCGGCGGTCAGACAATCGCGATACGCGTAGGTGACAGCCAGTCGCTTAACGATTTGCTGTCGATGAAGGGTTACCACTACTCCGGCACGCCGACCGTGACGGACGACAGAATGGCGACGGTGGGCGCGGACGGCAGGATAACAGGTAATTCACAGGGACGCACCACTATAGAAATTAACGACGACGGCAATAATAAAATCCTTAACCTTGAAGTGTACGGCGAAGTCGAGGGCGAGGTAACGCCGTCGGCGATACCGATGGTTGTTTCGACCGGTACGTTTACGCTCGCTTTGCAGAACAACGGTTCGGTATGGGGCTGGGGAAGCGCCGACGACCACAGACTTGCAAACGCGACCGGTACATCGGTTATGGCTCCGAACAATATACAGATAAAGCGCGGCGGTAAGCTCACCGACCTCACCGGCATAAGACACATAGCCGTCGGCGACGGTCACGCGCTCGCGGTTACGAATGACGGATACGTTTATTCGTGGGGTATGAACAATAACGGTCAGCTCGGCAGAGGCAAGGACGCTCCGTCCACCTCCGACGGCAACCCGACGCTCGTCGTTAAGGACGACGGCGATGTACTGTCTGATGTCGAGTATGTTTACGCGGGTGAGTACGCGTCGTATGCGGTTACCAGGACGGGCAAGGTTTACGCGTGGGGACTTTCAATCTACGGTCAGCTTGGTATCGGTGAAAGCTACACCGACGACAAGCCGGAAGCGTCGTTTTACGATATAGGTGTGGCGACACCCGTTGACACAACGATGGACGGCGAAGAGTTCGGAAAGATAATAAAGATATCGGCGGGCTACTCACATGCGATGGCTCTCGACGTGGATCACAACCTCTATATTTGGGGCGCGAACGTTGACGGGCTGCTTATCAACAATAATGATGACTATAATAGTGTAACATATATAAACAAACCCGTAAAGAGAGTGATAGACGAAGCTCCCGGTTACATTACCGACATAGCCGCGGGCGGAACGTTTACCGAAAAAACCGACACCTCTACCGGTTCGACAGCGGAGCTGAAGTTCCACTCGGTAGTCGTATTCGACACACCGCGCGATAATGTGTATACATGGGGACACAACGAAACGCGTCAGCTCGGTTACACAACCGATGATTTGGGCGACGGTATACTTAAATCCAATCCGATACCGACGGCTGTTAAATCCGACGTGGACGATTCAAAGAGCGGTATGCATTTTGAAGGCTTCAATAATAAAGTAGTTTCCGTAACGGCGTCGGCGACAAACACGGCGGCGGTCGTTGCGCGTGATGGAAGCTATAACGGTACCGTTTACGTCTGGGGTGACAACACGTATAAGCACCTCGGCTTTACGTACACCGATTCGAGCGGCAGCGTTGTTGATTTGCACCAGTCCGATCCGGGCAGAGTATTAAAGGACTTCAGCGGCAATTACAACAATTACATGACCGACGTAGATCAGGTTGTTCTCGGAACGTTTACCGCGACAGCCGTGAAGTCGGACGGTACGGTTTGGTCGTGGGGTTCAAACACCTACGGTCAGCTCGGTAATCTCAGTTACGGAAAACAAAATCAACCCACTCCCGTTCTCACGGGTGACGGCGAGGTAAAGAAGCTTATCGCGAACCACGTCGTTATCGCCGAGGAGGACGAGGACGGCAACGAGGAAATCATAAACGAATACACAAGGTACAGCGCAATCCCCTCCACGCTTTACATAACCACGGAGCAGAAGGTAAAGGTGGATTATGACAGCATTAAAATTCTGGAGGACGTCGGCTTTAACCTTTACAAGAATAACAAGCAGCTTGAACCCGCGCAGCCGGTAGCTCTTGACCCCGATCCGTCCGGCGTTGTGACGGGAGCGGACAACACAAGCGACGGTATAAAATGGTATGTGGCGACGCCGGAGGACTTCCATGACCAAAAGAGAGACGTAACTCTCGTCATAACGGATCAGTCTCCCGCAGAGGCAAAGGTCGATAAGGGTGAAATCAAGTTGAACGTTGCGCCGCCGAATATGTTTGCCGTTCCGATGATTGTTTCGGGCGACGACTTCACGGTCGCCTTAAAGTCCGACGGTACGGTTTGGGCATGGGGCGCGAATACGCACGGTCAGCTCGGCTACGGTTTAAGAGACGGCGCGACAGAGGACACGCAGGGTCCCGTTCAGGTTCTTGCCGCGGCGGAGCCTGTGACAATCGGCGAAGGCGGAGCGTACGTTTATCCCGAGGAAAATAATAAGGTTCTGAAGGGCATACATAAAATTTCGGCGGGCGAGCATCACGTTCTCGCTCTCGCAAGCGACCAGACCGTTTACGCGTGGGGCGATAACACGTACGGTCAGCTTGGTATAGATTCGACGGTTGACCAGAACCGTCCCGTTAAGGTGTTCAGCGGCACGTTCGACGGCGCGGACGAGTATCTCGCGTTCGTGCAGGATATTGCCGCAGGCGGCAGACATTCGCTCGCGATTGTAAAAACAACGGAGCATTATTTCAACGACACCATTGACGAGGAGGAGGACGGCGGCGGCACTGTATCCGCGATGCGCCAGAGAGATATAAGCAGCATTTACGCGTGGGGCGCGAACGATTACGGTCAGCTCGGTTACACGGTTGACGATTCGCTTATCGGCGAAGGTCAATACGTTGCCACGCCCGTGCGCGTCATAAACGCTCAGGCGGCGGAGTCCAGCGCCGAGGAAGAAGGAGACGGTACATCTGATGCTTACAGTGAAGATGTGTATATAAGAGACGCCGTAAAGATTGCGGCGGGTAGAAATCATTCCGTTGCGATAGCGGACAGCTATACGAAAACGGACGATTCACACGACAGCTATAAATATGTAATAGCATGGGGTTCAAACGAATATACTCAGTCCGGCGGTGATATGGAGAGTGGAAGCAATTACAGCCGCCCGTTCCCGCTCTCTTGGGGCAGCGGCAGCTATGATTATACGTATGAAGGCGATACCGAAGACACTATAAACCTGAGCGGTATTGTGGATATTGCCGCAGGTGACAACCACACGGTATTTTTAAGAGAGGACGGCATGGCGCTCTCCATAGGCGACAACTCAAAAGGTCAGCTTGGACGCGGACTGAGTGACGCGTACGTTTCCGAGGTTGTCGGAAAGGGCGCTTACGCGTATATTACGACTGACGGTACAAGTCCGCTTAAGGTAAGCGCGATTGCGGCGAGCGGCGACAACACGATTGTGCTTGACACCGAGGGAAATGTGTACCAGTTCGGCAGCAACTCGAACGGTCAGCTTGGCAGCGGCAATAAGGACGACGCGAAGCACAGCGTGGCGGTGCAGACCTCGGCAAGTGAATTTACCTCTAACAATACAACATACAAGGGCGACAGTAAAGCTATCGGCGCGGGTCTCGGCAGCAGCTACGTAATGCGCGAGGACGGTTACGTTTACGCGTACGGCGCGAACGCAAACGGTCAGCTCGGCGACCTGTCGCGCGACGAGCGTCATAAGCCCGTACAGGTGGGCGCGCTCGACGATGAAATCCTGACGGTTGACGTGACGCTGCCCGATGCAAAGACGGTGAAAAACCCGACGGTCGTAAATGCCGTTAAGGGTGACACGATAAAAATAAGCACGTCCGGCACTCTCACGGAGAGACGCGGCTTCAATCTCATAGTTATCGACGATCCGACACATGAAGTGTCAGGTCTTACCTTCACATCGTCGGACAATAAGATAGCGACGGTAGATCCGGACGGAACGATCACGGCGGTTTCAAGAGGAAGCGTCGTTATTCGCGCGCAGTCAAAACAGGTGCAAAGCACTGTAAATCAGGGCGTTAATAAGTCGGGTACGATGATGTTTGTTCTTAATATAAAGGAACAGAGTGAAAGCGATCCCGCTCCGAAGGACTTCTACACCGAGCCTATGGTAACGGGCGGCGACAGCTTCTCTGTGGCGCTTAAGTCGGACGGTACGGTTTGGGCGTGGGGCTCGAACGATAACGGACAGCTCGGCAACGGACAGAAGAGCGGTACTGAAAACGGCGAGTACATAGACCGTAAGCAGTACCTCCCCGTGCAGGTAATAACCGAGGACGGCGCGGCGATAGATCATATCATCGCGGTCGCGGCGGGCGCGAACCACGCCGTTGCGCTGCGCTCCGACGGTAAGGTTTACGCGTGGGGCAGCAACAGCCACGGTCAGATAGGTAACGGCGAGAGCGGTATCTATCAGGCAATCGAGGACTTCAGGAATCTGGATCCGCACGAGCCTATCGAGGAAGCCTCCGCTGACGAAGATAATAAGATTTATACATATAATATATACGAGCCGGAAGGTCTCATGCAGGTCAACGAGATAATAAAAGACCGTACAAAGCTTCTTGAATATGACGATTACGGCGACGGCACGGAAAAAGGTTATTACGTGTTTAACGTTATGGCTGACCTCGATATGACGGGCTATGACTTTGAGCCGATATACTTTGAAGAGCACGACGCGGCGGAGGAAGAAAAGGGCTTCCGCGACGTGTTCCACGGAAACGGTCACAGAATTTCACACCTTACGATAACAAAACCGGAAAATTACGTAATGAGAAGCGGAAGCGATGAGTATACGTTCATTGCAGCCATGTTCGCGTACAATAACGGCACTATCGACGGCGTTATACTTTCCGACGTGAATATAAACAACGAAACGTTAACGTATTCGGACGGTTCGACGAGCAGTGACGCTCGGTCGTACGCGGCGGGTATCGTCGGTATAAATAACCCGAACGGTAAAATTTCGCAGTCGGCTGTTTACTCCGGTACAATATCATCGCACACCAGCGCGGCGGGTATCGCGGTTGAGAACAGCGGTAAAATAGAAAACGTGTATAACCGCGCAAGCATAGAAATTGCCGAAAACGGCAACAGCCTTTCAACGTACGCGGCGGGTATCGCGGCGGTCAATCTTGACGGAGCGGGCATCAAGACCGTTTACAGCAGCGGCAAGGTTGAGACAAAGAATAAATCAACAGATATGTCTCATCTTACAGGCAGCATTGTCGCGAGCAATAACGCGCAGGCGACGGAGGACGGAGATAACTATACGGGTATTATTTCCGCGTATACAGATTCCGCGCTTCCCATAGCGGGAAATGTCAATTCGGAAGAATCCGACAACGTAAACGTTCCGCTCGTCTCGTACAACAACGTTACCCTCACCGACAAAACTCAGTTTAGCGATCAGTACTGGGATTTTGACAACACATGGGAGTACATTACGCAGTGGGATACGGATAAGCTCCCCGTGCTTGTGATAGAGACAGATCCGCCCGAAAAGGTAAATCTTACGGACTTTTCAAAGAAGGACGTTGTATATCCGTCGCTCGTAAACGTGCGCGAGGGCGGCGAACTTACGCCTATAGAAAATATCACGGCGATTGCCGCCGGCGGCAACAACACCGTCATGCTCACGGGTACCGGCACGGTATACGCGCTGGGCGCTAACGACTACGGTCAGACGGGTAACGGTAACAACGGCACGTTTACGGAGTATAATGGCGTAAAGCTGCCGAACGCTCTCCCGAAGCATACAAGCACGGCGCAGAGAGTTATGAACGGCTTAAGTCCGAGCGGTAATATGTACGTGGACGACGTCATAAAGATTTCGTCGGGCGACAACTACACCGCCGCACTTCGCTCAAACGGCAAGGTGCTGACGTGGGGCGACAGCTCGAAGGGTCAGCTTGCGAACGGTGAGACAAGCTTAAGAAACCAGCCTGTTTACGCGCAGCTTGAAACGCAAGCGGCGCAGATAACAAACGCCGCCGATATTGCGGCGGGCGGTGAGCACGCTCTCGTGCTCGCGTTTGACAACAGTCTTTACGGCTGGGGCAATAACGATATGCAGCAGCTTACGTCGGCTGTTTCCGACGCGCAAAAAACGCGCGCGGTCGTTATCAAGAGCGCTGCAACGGGCGGCAGTCTGGCGGGCGTGACAATAAAGCAGATTTCCGCGGGCGGCAAACATTCCGGCGCGCTCGTGTATACAGAAGGAAAGTCGGATATTACCGGCGGCGACGCGACGGCAATTTACACGTGGGGCAACAACTCTGTCGACGAGGTTTACGAGGACAGCGACCACGTGCTTAAGACGCGCCGCGCGGCGACAGGTCAGCTCGGCACGGACGACCACTCAAGCGCGTCTGTTGGTGATCCGAAGCCGGTACTGCGCGGAACGAGCGTAAACAAAAACGGCAGCGCAAACTTTATCGACGCGCTCTACTTCGGCGCGGCGGGCGATCACACAATCGCGATAAAGAATGACGGCTATGTGTACTCGTGGGGACTTAACGACATGGGACAGATAGGCGACATTTCGTATAACAACAGATACACGCCCGTTATGACGGGCGACCTTGAGGCGCGTATTCTGATGATGAACAAGATACACGCCGACAGTGATTCCGAAACAAAGCAGGCGGTAGATTATCCCGTTGATGACGCGGATATTCCCGTGGCGATAAATATCAGTCCCGAATCCGAGGCTGTGATTTACGCGCTCAACACGTCGGAGAAATTTCTTTCCGGCTTTAACATGCTCAACAACAACAAGATTAACCCGACCGACAAGGCAAATCTCGGCAAGATAGTATTTTCGTCCTCAGATGAGACGGTCGCGTCGGTCGAAACGGTGATAGAGACGCAGAAGCAGGAGCCGGACGGAGATGGCGAAGAAGATGAAGAAGAAAAACCCGAAATTATTACAGGCGTGAACGGCGTTATAAAGGCTCACGGTAAAATCGGCAGAGCCACGATCGTGATAAACAACACCGAAACGGGTTATATCGGCTCGATAGTTATAAACGTAACGGACGGTCTGACACTGCCGCAGGTTGTGACCGGAAAGGACTTTTCGGCTGCGCTTTCGGCAAGCGGTAAGCTGTATACATGGGGTGACAACTCTATGGGTCAGCTTGGCAGAACGATTATTGAGGACGAGGAATACTCGTACATTCCCGAACAGGTGGAAATCGGCGACGGCAGGGAAATAATATCCGTGGCTGTCGGCGACGACTTCACCGCGGCTCTCGACACGTTGGGCGACATTTGGACATTCGGCGGCAACAGAAGTCTGCAGCTTGGCAGAAAGACACTGGTAACGACGCAGAACGCTGACGGTTCGATGCATCAGGAGGAGGGCTACAATTACGATTACGCGTGGAAGCCGGATAAGGCGGAAATACCCGACAGCATTGGCGGCAGCGTGAAGTTCCTGAGCCTCGCCGCAGGCGGCGGCAGCGTGTACGCGCTAAGTGAAACGGGTACGGTTTACGCGTGGGGTAAAGCGACGCAGGGTCAGCTCGGTACAAGCTCGACAGTTACGACGCCCGTGATCGCGGCAGCGTCGAAGGGCGCGAGCGCGAGCCTTACGAGTAATCTGGAGGACGTTATAAGAATAGAAGCGGGCGACGATTTTGCGGTCGCCGTAAAGAGAAACGGAGACGTATTCGCATTCGGCTCAAATTCGGACGGTCAGCTTGGAAACAACGCCGACGACAGCCAGAAGAACGTGCCGATACAGGTATGGAAGGGCGACTACGTATATGACGGCGACACGTTTATCCACCATGCCGTAGATGTCGCGGCGGGCGGACACAGCGCGGCGCTTATTGTGCAGCAATCAAAAGAAGTAAAAGAAACGGTTGAACCCGAACCCGCTCCCGAACTGGAGCCCGATTCCGAGCTTAGTCCGGAACCCGGTCCGGAATCGGAGCTTGATTCGGAACCTGATCCCGAACCTGAACCCGAACCCGCTCCCGAACCTGAACCCGAACCGGAGACGATAACGAGAACGGTTTATTACAACACGTTATATACGTGGGGCGGAGACGACGCGGGTCAGCTCGGCATAGGCAAGCAGGACTACACATCATCTTACGCGATACAGGGTCAGCCGCAAGAGGTTAAGCTCAACAATGTAAGAAGCGTTGCCGTAGGCGGCAACCATATGCTCGCGCTCACGACGGACGACACAATGTACGCGTGGGGCAGCAATTCAAGCGGTCAGCTCGGTATAGGCGAGTATGACATGACGGAGATAGCGGCTTACGACGCGGAAAACAAAAACGCGTACGCTCCGCTTCCCGTATACGACGGTGAAACATATAAACAGACGCAGTTCGGCGACCATAAGGATAAGAAGGAGACGGACGGCGATTATTCGATACCGGTATATCTCATAAGCGCGGGCAAAAACTATTCGTCCGCGGTAAGATCGACCGGCAGACTGTACTCGTGGGGTTCAAACGAAAGATGGCACATCGGCGATTACTCCACGGGCGACAAGAGCTTCCCGACGCAGGTCGGCATGAAGGAAAGCAATACGATAGATATTAAGAGTGCGGAAAAGAAAACGTCAACCGGCGGCAGCGAGATTTATGACAGCCTGCCTACGGAGGTTGAGCTTGTCCGCAACTATAACACAGCATATTATGAGCAGCTTGCGATCGACGCGGGCGAGCTTTACACGGATATAGAAAACAGATTTAATCTGTTTGACAACAATGACAAAGACGGCGCGAAAATTCCCGATGTCACTTTGTCTGATTTTGCTGTCGTGAATACGAATTTGTTTACGCTCACAATGGACGGCGGCAAAATCATTGTCACGCCGAACGACGATTACCGTTTCGGCACAACGACGCTTACAATTAAGAAAAATGAGTTCATAAAGCAGATTACGCTGAAGCTCATTCCGCAGGCGGGTCAGGTAGAACCCGTAATCACCTCCGGCAAGGACTTTACCGTTGCGCTCAAGTCGGACGGAAGTCTGTGGGCATGGGGCGCGAACGATCACGGTCAGCTTGGCGACGGTACGTCGATCGACCGCGCGTACCCCGTGCGCGTGCTGACGAAAGAGGTTTACGAGGAGCTTCAGGAGCATGTCGCGGACGCGATGAGTAACTACGACGGTAACTTCAATCTCGACAGCGAGGAGGAGTATACCATATTCAGACTTGCCGCGGCGGGCGAAACGTTCACGCTTGCGGTCGAGGTCGGCGCGGACGGCGATAAGCTTTACGCGTGGGGCGACAATACGCTCGGTCAGCTCGGCGTTGCAATCGACGACGGATATGTAAAGCCGACGTACGAAAAGCAGACGCTTTACGATTTGAGCGGAAACGAGATTATAGGCTACGATGAGGAAAATCACCGTCCGTATCTGTGGATGACAGATGACGGCGGCGTTAAAACCTACAGATACGCGGAGGTTCCCAAGGCGGTAAACACAAAGTATATTTATAAAGATAAGGACGGCGCGACGCTCGACGCCGAAGATAATATAATCACTGTTGACGCCGACGGTTTCCCGATGGGCGACGACAAGGACAAGCTGCTCGTTCTGAACGAGGAAGAAGAAGACAGCGAGGATACAAACGGCGATTACATACTCGGTTACGAGAGAAAAGAAAATCCCGTATATAACAACGAAAGCGACAGATACACGCTCACGCCGGTTATCGGCTACCGCGAGGACAACAAGCCGCTTCACGGCAGAACGATAGAGGTCAATCTGCGCGAGTGGACGACAAAAACCGTTATGGGCGAGGACGGTCAGCCCGAACCCAACGACAGCGGCGACGGTTATAAAACGGAAACGGTGCTTGAGATTAAAAAAGGCGAGGACGGATTGCCCGTTAAAGAGACGCGCGTAATGTACTTTGAAGAACCCGATCCCGTTCCCGAAAAGCACATAGACAACAGACTTTTACCCGTTGAGGTAACGGCTGTTAAATTCCTCCACAGCGACGACGCGTCGCGCGAAGAAAGAATAACGGATATCGCGGCGGGCAGAGCGCACGCGCTTATCGTTGTAGACGACGATGAGGTTTACGCGTGGGGTAATAACGAGTACGGTCAGCTCGGTACGGATTTTGTACCGGAAAAAGACGGAAAACAATATAACACAACGCCGGAGCGCGTTCTCGCGTACAACGGCATGGAATCGTCCGAAAGAATTTACCTGTCGGGCGTTGTTGCCGTGGAAGCGGGTTCAAACCATTCCGTAGCTCTCAAGAGAGACGGTACTGTTTGGGCGTGGGGCGACAATACGTACGGTCAGCTTGGCGACAGCGGTCAGTATTACATGACCATGAAGGACGGTCATCCCATGTCGAGGACGGCTGTGCAGGTATTTAAGGGCGAGGTACAAAACGCGGGCTACTACCTCTCGGATATAAGCCGTATTTCCGCGAAGGGCAACAATACCGCCGCGCTCACGAGAGATACTCATATCGTATACGCGTGGGGCGACAACACGTACGGTCAGCTCGGTCTTGGCGACGCAAACACCGGCGTTAAATCTACAAACACGCCGCAGAACGTGACCGCGTCGTGGATATATTATGAAGGCAGCGACGACCTCGCGAATATAAAGGATATTACCGTTGGCTTCGACCACATGACCGCGGTCGACCTGGACGGCAACGTGTCAGTTTGGGGACGCTCCGTTAAGTACGCGGACAATTCCGCAAGTGATGTAAGGAACGATAAAGCGACCGCAGTTCCAGCGGGTGAGACGAAGCCTGTAACGGGCGAGGATTCACTCACAAACGTAAATATGATGTCAGCCGGCGACGGCTTCACGTCAGCCGTTTTAGAGGACGGACGCATTGTGACGTGGGGCGCGGGTGAAAAAGGTCAGATAGGTAACTCCGGCTTTACGACGTTTGAATATCCGCTCTTTACAGGTGAAAAGGCTGCCGAGAGCTATCGTTTCGATTACGGCAGAACGTACTTTAAGAGTGGTTCGGAAAATCAGTATAAGTATTATACCCCCGTCGGCGGCAGCGCGGGTGACTTCTCGCGTCCGGTATATGTTGTGGCGCAGAATGAAATGCTTGAATTGGGTACGAACTACATTAAGAAGGACGACAAGACGTATGCCACGAAGATCTCGCATCCCGGCTTCTCGCTCATAAACACCGTTAAGAGCGAAAAGGACACGGATATATCGGATGATATACAGAGCGGCAAGCTTGTGTTCATTTCGGAAAACGAAGATATAATTAAGATAGAAACTCAAGGCGGACGCGTGTACGCAGTACCGCCCACCGACACGCTTTACGGACGTACGACCGTGCGCGCGGTTGACAGCGACACGAAAAAGACAATGTGGACGGGCGTGTTTAATGTAACGGTTACGAGCGAGCTTCTCGAATCGCAGCAGTTCATATATCCCGCGCCGCGTCTCGAGGCGGGCGGCGACTTCTCCGTTGCGCTCAAGATAGACGGCAGCGTCTGGACATGGGGTAACAACAGTAACGGTCAGCTTGGCGTAAACAGCAGTGAGACGTACATAGACAACCCCACAGCCGTTCCGTCAATGACGTCGCTCGGCAAAAATCCGTCGGGTACGGAGGTTGAGTCGTCCGATTCGCACGATTATATTATAGATATTGCGGCGGGTAAAAACCACGCGCTTATGGTTCACGCCGTATCGGGCGAGGTAATGGCGTTCGGTCTTAACGACCGCGGACAGCTCGGTATAGACAGCAGACAGCGCATGAGCAATTCGCCCGAATATGTCGGACGCTTTACCGGCGACCAGGGCGGAAGCAAGGCTATTATAAGCAATATCGTGGCGGTCGCGGCGGGCGACAACCATTCGCTTGCGCTTGCGGGCGACGGTCACGTATACGCGTGGGGCGCGAATGACCACGGTCAGCTCGGTATCGGCGAACACGGCGACAACGTATATTATCCGATGGCTGTTTTGAAGGGCGACAGCGCGTCCGAGGACAGCTACCTCAACAACATAATCGCAATCGCGGCGGGCGGCGACTATTCGCTCGCGCTCAGAAACGACGGTATGGTATACGCGTGGGGCGACGTTTCAAACGGTCAGCTTGGAACGGGTATATCGAGCGACGTATACACTCCGGCACAGGTTTGGAACGGTGAGTATTCGTCCGACTGGTATTTGGAGAACGCGACCGATATTGCCGCGGGCGCGCATCATGCTCTCGCGCTTACTCACGAAGAGGATAACCTTACATCGGCGCCCGCGTCGCACGTATACGGCTGGGGCTTGAACGATAACGGTCAGCTTGGTCTGGGCGAAAGCGAAAAGGGCAAGAACAAGACGCTTCCCGTTCTTATAGAGGATAGTACGATGGACGGTGAAAGAGTTGTTCAGGTTGCCGCGGGCGACAAGCACTCCGTAGCTCTGACAAAGGAGCGCACTGTTTACGCTTGGGGCAATAACGACGAAGGACAGCTCGGTATAGTTTACGGCGATGAAGATGCGGAGCATATGGGTCAGAACATACCCGAATCACTCATACCGGCACGCGTGTCGGCGGGAGAAAGCTCCAAGAGACATAAGGATTTACAGAAGGCGCTCGGCGTATCGGCGGGCGGCACTCATACGACGATATACAGAACGGACGGCACAGTATGGTCGTGGGGTCTCGGCGATACGGGACGTATCGGCGACTTCGACTCAATAACGCGCTACTCGCCCGTTCAGACGGGTGAAAAGCTCGTAAAGACGCTTGCTATATACAGCGGTGAAATACTCGACGAGAACGGCATGCACGTTAAGAACGTCACAAAGGACGACATGCCGCTGTTCTTAAGCGCGGGCAACAAGCTGCTTGTGGAGACCGTGTACGAGAAATTCGCGGCGGGCTTTAACCTCATATTAAACGATGAAATATCCTCCGTACCGTTCCCCGCGAAGGACTATGTTCTCACCACGACCGACAAAGGTCTTGGTAAGGCGATGCAGCGCGACGACGGCAACTGGCTCATTGAGTCGGCGAAGGATAAGCGTTACGGCGAGGTTTCGTTCATCATAAGCAGCAATGACGAAGATTACGGCACGGATATGGACGGTGAAACGCGTGAGCTTGACGGCGACTACACCGGCATATTTAAGGTTAATATTAAACAGAATATAGACGGCAAGATTGTCGTTCCGATGGTAGCGTCGGGTACCGACCACATGATTGCGCTGAAGTCCGACGGTACAATATGGACGTGGGGCAACAACCAATACGGTCAGCTCGGTAACGGCGAGTCGGGTACGGAGGCTATGGCGACGGCGTATCCGGCAAAGCTCACCGTTGAATACGACAACGGCACGGAAATCAAATTCATGGCGGTTGCGGCGGGCAACAAGTTCTCCGTCGCGCTTTCGACCGACGGCGACGTATACACATGGGGCTGGAACGACTACGGTCAGCTCGGCAACGGTAAGTGGAACAGCTACAGCGAGGAGGTTGCCGGCACGCAGTACGTATACGGCTCGTGCGATCCGGCGGTAAGCGGCGCAACGCATGAGTGGCGCATACACACGCACAACACCTACACGAGAGTAAAGGAAAATAACAATGTTTCCGTACCTACGAAGATAGAGGTAACGGACAGTAAAAATAACGACGTGAGAGTTACGGCTATTTCAGCCGCGACGGGTACGGGCACCGAGCAGCCAATCACGGAGGTAGGCAAGAAGGTTGATCTCATAAACCACCCCGTAACCGGTGCGCACACGCTCGCTCTCGACGTTGACGGATACGTATACGGCTGGGGCTTCAACAATAAAGGTCAGCTCGGCAACGGCGTAACTCCGGTTTACAATGACGTTGACGCCGGCTGGCACGTTGACGGCTCAACCGACAGCTACTACAAGATAGACAGCGACGTTACAATAGATGATATTGCAAATGCCGGCGGCGCGGATGAGTTCTTTAAGGATGCAGTGAAATATCCCGTGGGCAGCAGAGAGGATTACCCCGTATATCAGGTGAAGCAAACGGATCTTATCGTTACTCAGCCTAAGCGCGTGGTAGGTCTTGAAGGTTTGGGTTATCTCACGTCAGTTTCGGAAATCGCGGCGGGCGCGGCGAGCAGCGCGGCGGTAAGAGCGGACGGTCACGCGTTTACGTGGGGCGATAACTCGAAGAAGCAGCTCGGCACGGACAAGGCTATTAGCGCAATAAACGAGCCGGTACAGCTTGCGAGCGGCGAAAAGAGCAATCAGTATAACTTCTTCCGTGACGCGCTTTACATAGACGTTTCCGATGACCACGGCGTTGTTTCGACGCGCGACGGTCACGCGTACGCGTGGGGCAGTAACGACTACGGTCAGCTTGGCAACGGCAATACCAACCCGACCGCTGCGGAGACGCCCGTTGTTATGGTGCTTACCTCCGACGGCAAGGCTCTGGGCGACAACATTGTAGTCACAGCGGGTACGGAGGAGCTTCCGGAAGAGGTATCGGTTGACAATAACGTCGTACACGTGAGCGCGGGCGCGGGTCAGGGCTACGCCGTAACGGTAAACGGCGACGTATACGCGTGGGGACTTAACGACCACGGTCAGCTCGGCACGAACAGCAAGGGCGAAGGCACAAACAGCGCTTACGCCGTGCATGTTGCCGCGGGCGAAACGAAAGACGTTGACGATACGGAGATACTCACAAATGTTACGAGGGTATACCCGGGCGAAACGCAGGCGATGTCCGTAAGATACGACGGATATGTTTACGGCTGGGGTACGTTCGGCGTCGGCGCGTTCGCGTCCGACCAGATATATCCGATATTCGTCGGCGAAACACCGGCGCATATCTATGAGTTCGGCGACGGCAAGTATATGTTGGGTTCGGAGAACCCCGACGGTTCGGCGCTCTCGTCGTGGACGGATTACGCCGACGGTCTGCCGAATATTGCCGTAATAAACAATAACGGACAAATCGAGTTCCCGCTTTACACCGAGGGCGGAGCGAACGGAATGATCAACAAGAAATACCTCGGCTTTAACCTTCTTCTCGACGTTGAGGCTGAACCCACGCCGAAGGAAGAGGTGGAGAATATCAGCTGGAGCTCGTCGAATACGAATATTGCCGATATTAAAATTGACTTTGACGGAAACAAAGCTACGATAACGGCAAATCACAATAAGATTTACGGCGAGACTGTTATCACGGCGCAGAATGATGCGACCGGTTATTTCGGCATGTTCAAGGTGCGCGTTAAACCCGAAAACGGCGTGACGGCTCCGATGGTCGTAAGCACGACAAACGCCGACAGAGGTTCAACCTACGCGCTCGCGGCTGACGGTACGGTTTACGGCTGGGGCTGGTCGTATAACGGCACGGACGCGAAGCAGTCGGGAACAAGCTACAGCTATAAATCGTCGCCTGTGAAGGTAACATTCACAGACGATGAGATAACCGACGTGAAGATTAAATATATCGCGGCGGGTGAGGATCAGCTTCTCGCGGTGGATATTAACGGATACGTATGGGCGGTCGGCAGCGATATTTACCTTACCGGCACAAATCAGACGTATAGGGCGGCGAGAGTAAAGAAGGGCGTTCAGGACACGGACGGCGACTACCTTACAAATATAGACAAGGTCGCGGCGGGCAAGTATAATTCAGCCGCAATAGACACGGACGGCGTGGTATATATCTGGGGTTATAACAATTACGGTTTGATGGGCGTTGAGTCAAACGCCGAAAACCGCCGCAGCACAACGCCGAAGTACACGATTAAAGGTATGAGCGCGGGCGACCACCCGGACGGCGCGCTTACCGACTTTATGGATATTGAGATGGGCGGCGCGTTTATCGCGGCGCTGAGAAAGGATGGCAACGTATTCACCTGGGGTTCAAACTCGCACGGACAGCTCGGCAGAAATCAGGAGCCTTCCGGTATGGCTGTTTCCTACGCGCCGGTACAGGTTGTGCGCGGTCAGAGCGAGCACGGCGTTGAGGTCGGATACTTAAAGTCGTACCTCAGAAATATTATAGATATAGACGCGGGTACTAATCATATTATCGCGCTTCGTAACGATAATACGATATACGGCTGGGGCGACAACAGCAGGAAGCAGCTTGCCGCGACGCTTACCGGCGCGGACGGCGCGGACGCTCCGACTATAGCGAAGGAGCCTGTAGCCGCTGAAAATATTAACTACGCGGCGGAGCCGGAGGCCGGCGTAAGCGAGGCTGAGGGCGAGACGGTTGTAGGTCTTGCCGTAAACAACGACACCTCGTCCGCGGTGCTGCAGAGCGGCAGAATGTACGTATGGGGCGACAACAAGAACCGTCAGGGCGGTCAGGACGAGGAAGGCACACCCGTTCCCGAAATCAGCCCCTCGTACGTAAAGCGCGGCAACACGTTCTTCTACGACGACATTACCGAAACGCTCGGCTGGACGGCGGGCGCGACGGTCAACGCGAGAAGCGCGACGGTCGTAAGATACGACGGAAGCGTGTACTCGTGGGGTATAAGCGGCGGCGTTTACGACCTCGGCAACAACTCCACATGGACGCGTCCCGTACCTGTTAAGACAGGCGTATATGAGGACAGACGCGCCATGATAGGCAAGGCGACGCTGTATACGACCGACGATACCGGTCAGGTAACGGAAACTGTCTATGACAGCGACAATCCGCTCCCGCAGAAAATAATGATGGATAAGAACCAGTATCTGGTAATTGATAAGTCCGGCATGTATGACGAACATCTCACGGGCTTTAATCTGGTGCGCTCAAATGACAAGCAGACGCTCGCGGAAGCGAAATATAATCAGGAGGGCTACAACCAGGCGTACCACAGCTATGAAAACAGATACACTCCGTGGGTGGACGTACCCATAGAGGACATAAGAAAAAATATTCAGTTTACAAGCCTTGACACGTCGCTTGTAAGCATTGAAAATACTGACGCGGACACCGTGACGATAAGACCGTCGTCGGATCACAGATACGCGACAACCTACGTTACGTACCACAACCCGTTTACGAACTTCACAAACGTGCTCGAGGTGGGTATAAAGGAAGTCGGCGCGAATGTAGTTCCCATGATTTCGTCGGGTGAGTACCACACGCTTGCGCTTCTGCCGAACGGCGAGGTATGGGCGTGGGGTTCAAACACGTACGGACAGCTCGGCAACGGCGTGAGAAGTAACATGAAGCCCGAAAACGAGTGGACGACAGGTCCGGCTGCCGGCAGTCAAAGAAGAAATGACTTTATGTATCCCGTAAAGGTCAACATACCCGATGATGAGGTAATTACGGCTGTTGCGGCGGGTAAGCGTCATTCGCTCGCGCTCACGGACGACGGAAGGGTTTACATCTGGGGTTACACCGATCCTATGAACATCGTATGGGGCGACTATATGCAGTTCAATATCGTTATGAGACGTAACGAGTATTGGTATTACAGCAGTCACACATGGTCGAATATATCAACCTATACCGGCGGCGAGAAACGCTACGGTATAGTGACGCCGACGCTCGTAAAGGGCGCGGATGGCTCTGAGCTTTCGGATATAATTTCGATTGCCGCCGGCGACGACACATCATTCGCCGTAAAGAGCAACGGCACGGTATGGTCATGGGGACACAACGGCCCCACGGGTAAGCTCGGTATCGCGAAGGTTGACACTCCCTACAATGTTATGGATACCGTTTACGAATACAATACAATACATCTGACAATTCCGGCGCATTGGGAGAACGACGAATGGGTTCCCGCGACAACAAATTCACAGATAACCGCGCCTTCACGCTATTATACATCCCACACGAATTACTATATGCGTCACTGGAATGAGTACGGTAAGGAATCAACGGCGCAGCAGGTTGTAGGCCCGTACAATATGGGCAGCCTGAACAGCGTTGTGGCGGTGCGCTCGGCGGGCGACAGCACGTTCGCGATAAAGAGCGACGGCACGGTATGGTCGTGGGGTTCAAATCAGTATGAAAACAGAACCGGCGCAGTGACAAATTACACGCTGCCGACACGCTCTCTCGGCACGGAGGAGACGGCTAAATTTGTTTCATACCCGCTCGAGGTATTTAACACGGCTGAAAATGTAAAGAATTATTCACATACACCCGAGAAATATCTGCATGATATCGTAG
Organism: uncultured Clostridia bacterium; assembly: GCA_947591315.1. Classification (GTDB taxonomy): domain Bacteria; phylum Bacillota; class Clostridia; order UBA1381; family UBA1381; genus Hominilimicola. Next base: position 103,771 of record CANQDD010000042.1, on the reverse strand, counting down.
ATATTCAGACGGGTGCGGTATATTCGGAATATCACGGCGCGTCGGAAATGCACGGCTATGCAACTGAGAGTACGGCGCTCAGTCAGTGCAGCCACAGCGTTGGTCCGGAGGACGCGTATGACAGCGTGTTCACGCTTGCTCTTTCGGCAGCGTCGGAGACGGACAGAGATACGAAGTCAGAGACCTACGGCGTAAAGACGTATTCCGACAACGGCGGATATGTATACGCGTGGGGCGCGGGCGAATCGGGACAGCTCGGCGACGGTGAGCAGAACAGCACCGCGGACGGCGCTGTGACGAGACATTATTCCGCGAACCCCGAAAGAGTAGAGACTATTGAAAACGTAACGGCTGTAGCCGCCGGCGGCAGCCACGCGACGGCGCTTGTCCGCGAAGCGGAGACAGAAAGCGATGCGCTTTCGGAGCGTCACGCCGTATACGCATGGGGCGACAATACAAAAGGTCAGCTTGGTATTGATTCGCTTGAAAATCAGACGACGCCCGTCAAGGTCGTAAGAGGCGAAAACGATTACGATGCGGACGAGTATTTTGACGACACGACGCTTATATCGAACGGCGAGTATTATTCCGCCGCCGTAAAGCGTGACGGTACGGTATGGGCGTGGGGTTCAAACCGCAACGGTCAGTTCGGCAACAACTACAGAGTGAACAGTCAAATCCCCGTTCAGTCGGGCGACAGAGCGGCGGATATTCTCAGAATATATGAGGAAAAGACTGTTACGGAGACGGTTTACCCCGAACCCGACGATGAAAACGAGAACCCCGAACCGCAGACTACTACGCATACAACGGAAGAGCGTCTTTTGAGAAAGCAGATGAAGGCGGATACGACGCTTGACCTTAAGGAAATAATAAGCAGGGCGGAGTACGAGCATGTACTCGGCTTTGAGGTGGTTGAATACGATGCGTACAGCACGATTGACGCTTCGGATATCGAGTTTACGTCCTCGTCGAATACGGACGTTGCCGATGTCAGCGACGACGGCGTTGTAACGGCTAACAGCAATGGCGTTTACGGCAGCACGACAATAACGTTTGAGTATACAATAGAAAATCACGGCGAGGGTGAAGAATTTACGCTTATCGGCGGCCCCGTAACGTATAAGGGCAGCATGGTCATAGACGTTGTGAAGAACGACGCGCTTAACAATGAATTGAAGATGGCTGTGCCCGCGGTTGAATCGGGCGACGATTTCCATATCGCGCTTATGGACAACGGCACAGTTTGGACGTGGGGCAACAACACCTACGGTCAGCTCGGCGACGGTACCCGGTACCGCTCGAATTACCCGATACGCGTCAAGAAGGCGGACGGCACATATCTCGACAATATTGTTTCCGTAACGGCGGGCAGCTGCCACGCAATGGCTCTCGACAGCGAGGGTACGGTTTACGCGTGGGGCAGAAACCGCTACGGCGAGACGGCGAGCAAGCCCGCGGGACAGTACAAGTCGGGCAGCGCAAATATAGATTATTCTGTTCCCACCATTGTCACGGTTGATCTGCCGGAGGCGATAGTGTTTATCGCCGCGGGCGCAAGCCACAGCGTCGCGCTCGGCGTAAGCGGCAAGGTTTACGCGTGGGGCAGCAACAGTCACGGTCAGATAGGCGTTGAATCGTCGTATACGAGAAATAACTATACTTACACCCCGCAGGTTGAATATTACGACACGCCGCAGGTTGTAAGAGATCTCAACAACGGTCATAACGAAAAGACGGATTGGAACGGTAACGGCACAGATGAATACCAGCCGATACATGATATTGTGCAGATAGCCGCGGGCGGCAACAGCACAATGCTCATGCGCGCGGACGGCACGGTATACACGTTCGGTCTCGGCGACAAGGGTCAGCTTGGTTACGACAACACGAGAACGTCGGAGGCATACCGGCTTACGGCGTACAATAAAGACGATACAAACGCGTCTCCCGGCGCTTACCTTAAGACTGTTCCGTCGCAGATTGTAAACAGAGGCGACGATAGTGATGCGATGGTAACAAGGGGAGATAAGGCTGTCTACAACACGTATATGCAAAATACGACGGCTATAGATATGGGCGCAAGCCATGCGATACTGCTTAACGGAGATACGCGCAAGGCGTATACGACCGGCGCGGGTACGCAGGGACAGCTTGGTGACGGAAGCAGCGAGGACAGATATTACTGGAGCGTTGTCAAGACGGACGAGGATACGGAGCTTAGCGATGTTATAACGGTAAGCGCGGGCTTTGACAGGTCGGGCGCGACGGTTGAAGGTCACGGCGAAGGAGAGCCGACTGCGGAGAAGCTGTACGTATGGGGCGGTAACGGCAGCATGGCTGCCGACGCCGACGCGGAAACAACGGACGACGTATTGTATGCGAAGCATCAGGTTATAACCGACAATATGCGTGACTTGTCTCACGCGGACGACGACGTCATTGCCGTATCGTTCGGCAGCACTGCGACAGCGGCGATACTTAACGACGGTACTGTCTGGGCGTGGGGTACGAACAGGAACGGCGAGCTCGGTGATTTCTACAATCATGCGCAGAAGGGCACGCGTCAGGTAGGGCCTTTGGAATACTATGCGCTCAACTTCCTGCAGACAGAAGATGAAAACGACGAAGCCGGCGATGATACAAACGAAAAGACACACGATAATATAGTAAATCTCGGCGACGGTCATATCAGAATTTTCGATAAGACAATAACGAACGCGGGCGATCCGACAAATCCGTCGAATTACAAGGCTAACTCGTACACGATAGACACATCAAGAATTAACCTCAAATATGTTCCGGGCTTTAACCTGCATGACGACAGTAAGTTCTTAGACATAAGCGCGGTTCTGCCGGAGGGAGCGGATGCAAAATATACCTTCTCGTCCTCGGACGACAGAATAGCAGAAGTAAGCCCCGAGGGTGTTATAACTCCCGTTATATCCAAATCGGGCGGCGGCAACTACGGCAGAGTTACGATTACCGTAACCGAACAGAATACGGGTTACAGCGGTATAATTGTCGCGGATATATTAAAGTACAACAAGATGGCTGTACCTATGATTGCGGCGGGCTACGACTTCACGGTAGCTCTTAAAGCCGACGGTACGGTTTGGACATGGGGCAATAACGCAAAAGGTCAGCTCGGTATCGGCTACACGATTGTGAACGAGGACGACAAGATAGAGCGTCTGCGCGAGGCTGACGCGTCATACAGCGCGAACAGGGTAACGATGTGGAGCGATCCGCTTCAGGTAGCTTCCGCTTCGGGACTCGGATATCTGAAGGATATAGTTCAGATCGCGGCGGGCGATTACTATGCCGCTGCGCTCGACATTAACGGAAACGTTTACATGTGGGGCGTTAACGACCACAATCAGCTTGGCAGAACAAATATGGCTCAGACGGAATATCCCGTAAGACTTACAGCCGGCGAGGGTATCGACCTCACCGAAAAGGTTGACGGCGAAACATATATAACGGGTATCACGGCTATAAGCGCGGGCCCCGACTATATGCTCGCGCTCGACAAGAACGGTCACGTACTCGCGTGGGGCAATAACTACACGCTTAATATGTGCGCGCCGGATTACAGAAAGGGCGCGGATACGAATACGGTTACGCCGACATACGTAACGGCGGGCGCGATGGCGAGCGATACGGAGTACGCGTATAACGAAAATAAGGTTGTAAACGGTATGAACATAATCAGCGCGGCGACCAATTCGACGCGTCCGACGCAGAATGAGAGATATTTAAGCAATATTGTAAGCATTTACGCGGGCGGCGACCACGCGCTTGCGCTTGCCGGAAACGGCACGGTTTACGCGTGGGGCGACAACAGATACGGTCAGCTTGGCGTTGCTCCGTCGGACGATCCGGAGTTCCGCTTTAAGGAGTACGACGATGGCGGCGAAGCGACATCGGCAGCGAGCGAGGATAGGTTAAGCTCATACTCGTACGTGCCGCTTATGGTACAGAGCGGCGAGCAGATAAACGATAAGGACGAACTTGTCACAAAGGCGTACGGCAAAGAATTTATAACGGGAGCGGTGGATATTGTCGCGGGTGACGACGACAGCTTTGTCCGCACGACAAATTATAAGGTATACGCGGCGGGTGACGACGGCGCGAATACACAACAGGTATTCGGCAATGGCGGCATGGAAATGAAAGAGCTTACCGTAGATCCGCTCATAAAGATATATCAGGTATCGTCGCACGGCAGAAGCACGTCCGTTATAGGCGATACCGCTGGTGAAAAGAATGTTCTGTATACGGTCGGCAACAACACCTACGGACAGCTCGGACGCAACAGCTCGGCATCATTCGATCCCACAAACGCGGAGATGCCCAATCCCGAACGTCCTTACGGCTACATTTCGCCGGAGGGTGAAATAACATCGTTTACCGACGCGTTCACAGCCGCGTACGGCGACAATCATCTCGTTATCATGAAGCAGGACGGTACGGTTTACACGACTGGACGCAACACGTACGGCGAGCTTGGCGACGAAACGTATGTTGATTCGCCCATACCCGTGAAGGTCGGACCGGACGAGGTACTGACGCTTGAAATGGAGCAGGTTGAGGTTAAGGAAAAAGCTACCGACGCCGTCAAGGAAACCTACGTATCGCCCGATTATATCGACATTGTGGAAGGTCAGTATATAGACTTCAACAAGGCGAAGATAAAGAATAAGAGAATGGTCGGCTTCAATCTTTACGAGGACGACATTATAACCGATATAGCAAATACCGACGCGATTACGTTTGAATCGTCAGATGTTACTGTTGCGAAGTTTGATAACAGTAATAGCGACGACCTTAACATAGCCGAGCCTGTGAAAGCGTCGTACACGGTTGTAACGATAACGAACCCCGAAAACGGTTACAAGTCTCAGGTAGTCGTAACCGTAAACGGCGGTACAAAGGAATGGCCGCAGGGCGCGAAGGTGGCAGCCGGCGCGAACTTCTCCGTAGCTCTTAAGGAGGACGGCACGGTTTGGACGTGGGGCAGCAACTCAAAGGGACAGCTTGGTCTCGGCGACAGCTCGATCGTGAGCAGAGGATACCCCGTGCGCGTGCTTGACGCGGACGGCAAGCCGCTCGAACACATAATAGCAATCGCTGCGGGCGACGAGTTTATCGTGGCTCTTGCAAGCGACGGCAAGATGTACAGGTGGGGACTTGACATATTCGCCGCCGACGGCGGAAGAATTGACACATTTAAGGAAATGGAGCCGCTGCCCGACAGCGCGAGAGCGCAGAATATTGCGGCGGGCAGTGATTACATACTCATTCTTACAGAGGATAACACGGTTTACACGGCGGGTATAGATAACGAGAACGGTCAGCTTGGCGTTGAAACGGCTGCGACCGCTCCCGATGCTCCGACCACTGGACAGGAAACGTATAATAAGGTCGAATTTGATGAAGGAGTAAAGATTAAGTCAATCGCGGCGGGTGACTCGCACAATATCGCGATTGATACGACAAACCGCGTATGGACGTGGGGCAACAACTCCAAGGGACAGCTTGGACGCGCGCAGGGTCAGGGTACGCGCACCGTCAAGAAGCTCAAAGACGGTGAAGTTGACAGTGACGGCAACCCTGACACGGATCCCGAACAATACGATACTGTAGAGGAAACATATCCCATAACGAACAGCGCGAAGCCTGCGGTAGTGACAGGCTTTACAGGCACGCCCAAATATGTTGCGGCGGGCAGCGAGCACAGCGTTGTCGTAACGGAAGCAGACGGCAAGACACAGGTATGGACGTTCGGCTCGAACGAGATGGGACAGCTTGGCGTCGCGGTTGACGATCCCGACTTTGATATTAAGACAGTTATACCGAACGGTGAATGGACCGAAAATCCGGTTCGCGTCAAGGCGGGCGAGTTTGCTGCCGAGGACGGCTATCTCACCGATATTTACGGCGTAACGGCGGGCGGCAATTCGACGCTCATTATAACGAATAATTACGAGGTTTATACATGGGGTGAGGGCGCAAGAGGCAAGCTCGGCGTTGACACCACAAGAAATTCGGAATGGCCCGTAAAGGTACTGAAGGGCGACACCTTCAACAGCGGCGCGGAGCCGAATTTGAAGAACGTAGTCGGCGCGTCGGTAGGCAAGACGCATACCGTTGTTATCAGAGACGACGGATACGTATGGGCATGGGGTGACAATACGTATGACCAGCTCGGCAACGAGTCTGCCGTAACGCACACGAAGAAGAACGGCTACGAGGATATGGCGAGAGTTCCCGTTCAGGTCGGCGACACCGATTCACTCACGATAAGATTTGAGAACGCGGACGTATACGACCACACGGGCGCAGCCGCGGTACATTACACGAAGGATAACCCGCTTCCCTCTTATATCAGAATCAGCGAGACGGGTTATATAGAAATCGAAAATACGGAAATCAAGGAGCATTACATCGCAGGCTTCAACCTGTTTAACAGGAATCTCGATTCCCCGACGATGTCGGGCGACGAAGTGGCGAATTTTGAATACACGTCCTCCGCTCCCTCCGTAATAAAGGTTGAGGACAGCGACGGAACATCGTCCAAGAGAAAACTCACAGCTGTCGGCAAGGGTACGGCGGTAATCAGCGTAAAGAATACAAGAAGCGGATATGTAAGCACATTTACCGTAACGGTTGCCGACGAGAACGAGCAGTCTATCGTTGCGGCGGATATCGTGACGGGTTATAACTTCATGGTTGCTCTTAAGGCTGACGGCACCGTTTGGGCGTGGGGCGACAACACTTACGGACAGCTTGGCGACGGCTCTAAGGTAATGCGCGGATATCCGGCAGCCGTTAAGTATTACGACGGCAATACGAACACGGAAAGCGTATTCTCCGATACTCACAGAGCGGTCGCGATAGCGGCAGGCCTCTACCATACGCTCGTGCTTGACGAGCAGGGTTACGTATACGCCGCGGGACGCAACAATAAGGGACAGCTCGGCGACGGTACGAATACCGACAGCAATATAGTAAAGCGCGTACAAATTATCGACGCCGCTGCGGACGGCGGACATAAAGACCTTGAGCACGTTATCGCGATAGCGGCGGGTAACGAATACTCGCTTGCCCTTAAAGAGGACGGTACGGTATACGCGTGGGGCGACAACACCTACGGACAGCTCGGTACGGGAACAAAGGGCGATACGTACACAACGGCGCAGCAGGTTCTCAAGGGTATGAGCGGTACGAGCAACGACTACTATTTGAGCGATATATCCGCTGTCGAGGCAGGTGAGACCTTCTCGGTAGCGTTAAAGAACGACGGCACGGTATACGCGTGGGGCGACAACACCTACGGACAGCTCGGCGACGGTACAAGCGCCTCCAAGCTCACTCCGGTTCAGGTGCTCAGCGGCGACAGCGTGTCAAACAGCGTAAATTCACCCACGGGTAACGACTACATCGCAAATGTGTCGATGATATCCGCGGGTAATAACCATGCTCTGGCACTCACGAAGGACGGTCACGTATATGCGTGGGGCGACAACAGATACGGTCAGCTTGGTATATGGTCTACGATAAACAACGATTACAATTATGTGCCGAGACAGGTAAGAGGCTCCGAAACGAATAATACTAATACCACTGCGGTGCTTCAGAAGATAAAGATGGTGACAGCCGATACGAATCACTCGATAGCGCTGTCGGACGACAACAAGGTTTACGTATGGGGTTACGAGACAAAGAGCAGACTTAGAATTGCCGCCTTTGACAAGACTGCCGATTACACAATTCCGCAGGATATAACGGAATCGTTCGGCGAGGGCAACACTGTTGTGAACTTCCATATAGGCCCGACGAACGGCGCGGCGATTTACGCGGACGGCTATGTTCACGCGTGGGCGGACGATTCGAGATGGCAGTACGGCAACCTCTACAGAAAGTCGTCTATAGAGCCGTACAGTACGGATCTGGTCGGCGAAAGACCGCTCGATATACTTGAGTTCTACACGACAAAGACAGAGCAGTCCGAAGATACCGGTGAGCCGACCGTGCCGACCGAGACTAAGGAAAGACTTGAATACATTCAGAATATAACATCAGATGAAACGATAGAGATAACGGAAATCGACCGTCATCATCTCTACGGCTTCAACCTTGAATACTACGATACGCATACGCCGACAGACAGCGCTGCATGGGCGACAAGCATAACGGCCGAATCGTCGAACACGAAAGTCGCGACGGTTGAGCTTGAAGGCGGTAAGTTTGTAATCAAGCCCGCCGACCGTACCGGATTTACCGTAGTTTCGTTCACGTACACCGACGTTGACGGCGAAACGAAGGTAATAGGTCAGCTCCATGTAACCGTCAGAACGGCATGGCATGAAAATGAAAGAAAGGTAGAACCCGTAACAACTCCGATGGTTGCGGCGGGCGGAAAGCACGCTCTCGCGCTTCTCGATAACGGCGAGGTATACGCGTGGGGTTCAAACGACCACTATCAGCTCGGAACGTTTACGGAAACGACGAACGTAACCTATCCCGTAAAGGTTGATATACCCAACGGAGATAAGATAGGTTATATTGCCGCGGGCGAAAACGTATCATACGCCGTATCTCTCAAGGACGGTTACGTATACGCGTGGGGTAATAACAAGAACGGTCTCGTCGGCAATATAAAGAATGACGCGGGCGCGCTCAATCAGAACGCGGATATAGTTGCTCCGCGCATGGTTACAACGATTACCCCCGAGTTGAAGGAGGTTCCCTTAACGGGCATTGTGAGAATGTCCGTAAGCCAGACGCACGCGCTCGCGCTTACGAAGGACGGTCACGTATACGCGTGGGGCGGCAACGCATACGGCGAGCTCGGCAACGGCAATACAAACGAAGCAAGCACCAGCTTCCGCGACGCGGACAGCGCGGCGAACGCTGCGATTATTCCGACGGCGCAGAAGGTATACCGCGGCGAAAGCGCGGCGACCAATGACGAATGGTATCTGCAGGATATTATAGACGTGGCGGCGGGCAGCAGCTTCTCCGTTGCGTTAAGAGCTGACGGCAGCGTGTTCGCGTGGGGTTACAACGGCACGACGGCAAGCAACGGAAATCCGACAAACCGCCGTCTCGGAATTAACGATATTATTTTGAGACCTGTTCCGATGCAGGTATTCGGCGCGAATAATGAAAAGTATCTCACATACACCGTTGATGTTGACGCGGGCGCAGACTTCGCGCACGCGCTCGATAAGGACGGTAAGCTGTTCGGCTGGGGCTACGGCAGCAATAACGCCATAGGAAACGACACCATTAAGGATTATGCAAGACCTATAGAAGTGCCGAGAGGTAATTTTGAGGACTTTACAACGGACGACAAGCTTGTTTCGATTTCAACAAGCTATTATGACAATGTGGTTGCTTCGACGCTCTACGGCAGCGTATACGCCTGGGGCGACAACCATCAGTATCAGGTAGGAAACTATCAGAATCAATATTACAGCTACGACAGAGGCTATTACTACGTATACGATTTCGTACAGCTGCCGAAGCGTATCTTAAGAGGTGAGTCGCCGGTACTTCAAGAAGAATACAACAGCGCCGGCAAGTATATGGACGACGTATGGGCAGTCGCGGCGGGCGACCTCGCGTATTACGCTATACGCGGCGACGGTTACGTATATTCGTGGGGCGATAACACCTACGGCGAGCTTGGCAACCCCAACACGAACGGTTCGCATAACTTCTACCCCGTACAGGTGGGCGATAAGGATTCAAAGACGCTCCTTACCGACGCGGCGGGTATTTACACCGAGGACACGGCGGGCGAAACGACGTTTGAAGAAACGGGCGACACGAAATATCAGCTTACGACCACATACGACGGCGATACGTCCAAGATGCCCGCAAGCATCACAATAGGCAGAAATCAGGTTATTAAGCTTGACAGCGATAACTTCAGACAATTATACAGAAGCGGCTTTAACGTTAAGAACTATGACCTTGACAAGAGCGGCTACATAAACGGCACAGATGACGACAGACTGTTGAATAAGCCTACCTTCACATACATTTCGATGAATGATTCGACGGTGAAGGTAAGCGAGGACGGTCTTATTACCACGACGTCCGACGCGGACAGAAAGCTCGGCATATCTTATATACGCGTTGTAACGAACGACGGCTTTGAGGGCGCGTTTGTGGTACGCGTAAAGGATAACAGCGAAACTACGGCTATGCCGATGGTATCCACGGGTAAGAGCCATACTCTCGCGCTGCGCGAGGACGGCACTCTCTGGGCGTGGGGCAGCAACAGCTACGGCGAGCTTGGCGACGGTACAAAGCAGTCGCGCACATTCCCCGTAAGGATCAAGGACGACGTTTTGGGCGGCTTCAAAGACGGCACGATCGTGCAGGTATTCGCGGGTACGGGCGCAAGCTACGCGCTCGATAAGGACGGTTACCTCTGGGCGTGGGGCAACGAGGCTCTGACGGCGAAGGGTAAGACCGAGGCAGGCGATCCGACAGCCGGAACCGCTCCTGCCGCAGAACCGCTTGCCACTAAAGTAAAATATGAGTATACGGAAGTATCAAAAGAAGTAACCGAGAACACAGACGGCTCACAGACCGTAACGACTACGGTTACAACAATACAGTCTCCGCTGATGCACGTAATCGACATGGCGTTCGGCGAGACGCACGTGCTTGCGCTTACAAGCGACGGCGCGGTATGGTCGTGGGGTTCAAACTCCGTCGGTCAGCTCGGTCAAAACACCGCAAACGCTTCAAAGGCTGCATCGACGGACGTTGCGAAGAGCGTTCTCGCGGTTAACAGCGAGACGCCGCTCGAACATATAATCGACATAGCGGCGGGTAACAATACCGGCTTCGCGGCAGGCAAGGACGGTCAGGTTTACGCGTGGGGCGAGAACAGCACCTCCGCAAGCTACGGCTATCTCGGTATCGGCAACAACACAAACCGTTATCAGCCTTACAGAGTGCTGACTGCCGACAGTCTTGGCGCGCTTGCGGTTAGTACCATTGATGAAAAGTATTTGGATCATGTTCTGATGATGTCGGCGGGAAGCGAGCATGCGGTTGCGCTTGCGCTCAATCCCAAGACTTCGGAGGAGGCTGAACCGTCCGCGCAGACGGTTACATATGAAAAAGAGGTTTACACATGGGGTAACGGCGGCAATAATAGATTGAATACCGGCACGACGCTGTATCATCCTGCTGTGAACATAACTGAAGAAGATATACCGAAAATGGCTCAGATATTCGCGCTTGCCGCGGGCGGCGCGGCTATCACCACGACGGGCGACGTTTATACGTGGGGATCGAGCGTTCCCGGCAGCACGGCTATTACAAAGACGGAGCGCGGCGAAATGGCTGACGGCGATAACGTATGGTATATGGAAGCCAACGACAATGATACAAACGTGTCCGTATTCGCCGGAAACACGGCGCATACGAGAGGCTTTGTATACTCGTGGGGCACGAACGCGTCGGGACAGCTCGGTGACGACACGTCCGGCACGGCTGAGGAATTTGTTCAGGTCGGCGACAGAGAGACGAGCATACTAAGTCTGTACGGCGCGCAGATAAGTAAGGACGAGGCGAGCAAGGAGACTAACGCGCAGCCCGTTTCCTACAAAGATACGGAAGAGCTTCCGGTATTTGTGAGAATATCCGAAGGTCAGACAATCACCATAGACCTCGACAAGGCGAAAGAGGAATTCCTCGAAGGCTTCAACTTCTACAACGAGTTTAAGATGAAGGAGAACGAACTTGTTGACGGCGAGAGAAATTACAATCCCGATAACTATGAGTTCGTATCGTCGAATGAGGGCGTTGCGACGGTTAAGAGAGAAGGTCATACTGTAACGGTTCAGCCGCTTACGGGTACAAAGTATAACCGCGGCGGCGAGACGGTTATTTCCTACATAAACAAGGAAACGGGCGCGGCGGGCGCGTTCGTGCTGAACGTATACGGCGCGAGACTTACCGCGAACAGTGCGTCGGAGGACAACTCCGGCTACACGCTCCAGAAAGCTACGCCGATGGTTTCGACGAGCGACGAACATTCCGTTGCGGTTAAGTACGACGGCAAGGTATACGCTTGGGGCAGAAACCTTGAGGGACAGATCCTCCCCGACAACGAGTCGCCGAGCCAGTATGTACCGCAGAAAATTCAAAGACCGAGTACCGCCGAGGAAATAGCGGCGGGCGCTGCCGAAACAGCGATGCACGACCTTGAAAACGTAATAGGCGTCGCGGCGGGCGGTTACCACAGCCTTGCCGTTGACAGCAGCGGTCACGTATGGGCATGGGGTGACAATACCTACGGTCAGCTCGGTAACGGCGGTTATGACGAGAACCCGTCGGACGAGGACAGATACGACCACGTTCCCGTACATATGGTAATGCTCGACGAAACGCGTCCCATGGAGGACATAGTTCAGGTAGCGGCGGGCAGACTGTTCAGCATGGCGCTCAGAAAGGACGGCTACGTATACGCGTGGGGCGGTAACTTCCGTTCGGAATACAACGCGAAAAAGTACACGTCCGTGGGCGACGCGCAGCTTGACATGGGCAAATACGAATCGTCAGAGAACAAGACATATCAGCTTGGCTCGTCGTCAACCGAAAGCGGCGACTTCGCGGCCGAGGACAAAAAGGCATACCCGATATTGGTAACACAGGGTACGTCCGCTTCTGGTGTCAAGAAAAAAGTAGTTGACGGTAAGATCACGGTGGAAAAGGACGAGTTTAATAACGATGTTCCCGACGAGCTTTTGAACAACGTAATAATGATTACGGCAGGCGACGACTTTGCCGCGGCGTTAAGACGCGACGGTACGGTATTCGTTTGGGGTAATAATGAAAACGACCAGGGCGGAGTAAAGGAAAACGACATGAGAATGGCTCCGTACCAGATTACAGCGGGTGCATATGATGCAACGAAGCATCCCGCGTACTCGGCTGCGGCTGAAGAGGAAGAGGCGGGAACGGTTAAGGGTTCACGCTTCGGCACGTCATATATAAGCACAATTTCGCGCATAAGCGCAGGCGAGGATCATCTGCTTATGCTTACGAGCAAGCTGTATGATAACGGCGAAACGAACGTATACGGAGTAGGCGACAACTCAAATTCACAGCTTAGCGGCGAAGCAAAGAAGGCAGTACCCGATCCCGTGCTTATAGCTACAAAGGCAATGCTGTCCGAGGAAAAGGGAGAGTCCGGTCCGGACAGATGGAAGAAGCCGGTTGACGCTATTATAAATATCGCGGCAGGCTCGAAGCACTCCGTAATGCAGACATATACAAACTCATTCGGCACGAGCAGCACGGATCAGTATCACTACGGCGTATGGACGGTAGGTCACAACGACGCTATACCGACCGTTGACAACGATACTCTCGGCGGCACAGGCGGTCAGCTCGGTATTAACAAAACGGACAGCTATACGGCGACAACGCCGCAGCGTGTTCTGTCTGCGACGTATGACGCGAATGACCAATCGGGCGACACAAGTCCGTACCTTGAGGGCGTACTGACGCTTTCCGCGGGCGGTAACAGCACTTCTATCGTCAACGAAGAAGGTCAGGTCTACATGTGGGGCGACAACGACAAGTACAAGAACCAGATCGGTAACTTCCTCGATCAGGCAAGTCCGCTCCCGACGCTCGTCGGCGAGAAGCCGTTCATGTCGATTATATTCAAGAACGTGTATATAGTTGACAGCGCGGGACAACCGGTAACGCATTATGAGACGTCGCCGCAGTTTATAGATATTGAACAATCACAGAAGCTTTACATAGATATTAACCAGCTCTTCAACAGATACTTCAAGGGCTTTACTCTGCTGTGCGACGTTGAGGAAAGTCCGGTATCGAAGTTCTCGACCTCCGAGACGGATATTACGGACAGTCCGAAGTATATCTACTCCGGAAGCGAGGACGAGCCGGATACCAAATTAAACAACAATCACACCTTCAAGGAGAACAACGCGGGTGAGCTCAACAACGTATATCCGATAAGAGATGGTGAAAACTACGTTGACTTCACATCGTCGAACGAGACGGTTGCGAAGGTGGCGCAGGATGAATTGAGTGCCATCGTTGACACGGAAATCGTAACAGTAGATTTCGGAAATGTTTATGATAATGACAGCAGGAGCAGAAAGTATCTTGTTATAAGTCCGCAGAAGGGCGACGACGGCTCAATCAAGCTCGGCTCGTCCATCATCACGGCTACGAATAACGACCCGTATGAGGATAAGGATTACAAGAATTACGACCTCAATCTGCGCGATGAGATAGAGAGAATTAACTCTTACCACAGCAACAGAGGTCACAGCGGCGCTATTAACCTGAGAGTAATACCCGGTTCAACGGTAACTCCCGTTATCGTGTCGAAGGGCGACCACACAGTCGCGATAGACACGCTCGGCGAGGTATGGACATGGGGACGCAACGACCGCGGACAGCTCGGCGACGGCACGACCGTTGACCGCGCATATCCGGTACAGGTAATGCTGCGCACGGTTGAAAACGGCGTTGAGGTAACCACGCCGCTGCGCGACGTTACGAATATTGCCGCGGGCGACAGATTCTCGGTAGCGCTTACGCGCGATGGCAGACTGTACACATGGGGCGACAACTCCGAGTATCAGCTCGGTAACAACAATACCGAAATGCCGTACTCCGCGTACCCCGTTGAGGTTGCGGGTATAGGCGGCAACGGCAAGTCGCTCTCCGAACAGCTTAAGGAAAATACGGCTGAAGGCTCCACAATAGTAAAGATTGCCGAAATAGTAGCCGGCAGAGCGCACACTCTCGCCGTTACAAACATGGGCGACCTTTACGCCTGGGGTGCGAACAACAGAGGTCAGCTCGGTATAGAGCAGGGTTCGACGACGAATAAGCCGTACCCGATGAATGTAAGAGGCTACCACGGCGGCGGTTCGCTCGACTCCGTAATTCTTATCGGAGCGGGTTCGGATCACTCCGTTGCGGTAAGACGCGACGGCAGCGTTTCAACGTGGGGCAACAATACGCACGGCGAGCTCGGTATAGGCGACAACGCGGGCGTGACACACGCGACAACGCCGGAAGAAGTAAACGGACTTTCGGGCGTTGACAGCATCGCCGCGGGCGACGGCTTCACGATTATAACGACGAAGGAACGTGACGTTTACTCATGGGGACGCAACACCTACGGACAGCTCGGCGACGGTACAAATGATGACCGCTCGACGCCCGTCCGCGTTCTTGTGGCGGGAACGGATTATCAGCTTACGGGCATCTCGTCAGTAACGGCGGGCAGAAATCACGCTATGGCGATAGGCTCGTCCGTATCAAAGGCGGCTGACGGCAGCGTTGAAACGACCGATTCCGATGAACCCAAGACGATCAGCGCGACCACGGTTTACGCGTGGGGCGATAACGAGAAAGACCAGTACAGCAACAAGCTTATAAAAGACACAACAGATGTTGTAATAGGCAGAGACATAAACGGAGACAAAAAGATACACACGGCAAACGCGGCGGAAATAGACACGACCAAAGCGAATATCATAATACCCGACACGATGACGCTCAATCCGGAAAAAGACAGCGAGTTTATAACGTATTCGAGAATTGACGCCGGTTGGGATCACACCGTTCTTCTCACGAATAACGGCTACGTATGGGCGATAGGTAAGAATACGTACGAGGACGAGGAAGGCAACGCGATAGGCGGCGGACAGCTCGGCGATATGAGCCAGAGCAATTCCGACGTGCCGGTAAGAGTGGGCTTCAAGGCTGAGGATATACTCAATACGGCAGGTATCAAGGTAGAACACGCTGACGGTACATTCGACAGCTATGACAATCCCGATACCGCGCCTCCGCAGCTTTACGTAACGACGCAGGATAAGGTTACATTCAGTCCGTCAAGCTACGCGGCGCAGCATCACTACGCGTTTAATCTCCAGAGAATACATACCGAGAAAGCTACGGAAAAGGTAACTCTTAACGGCAATCTCAAGTTCTACTCGTCAAATCCGGAGATCGCGGATATAGACGCGACAACGGGCGCTGTAACGATGAACGTTAACAGTCAGTACGGCACGACCACCATCGTTGCGTATATAGAGAATCAGGACGCGGAAGGAAATACAACGTATACGTACGTTGACGAGACAATACTCAACATAAGCGTTGAGGAAGCTCCGGCTGACGGCGCGCGCGGCACGGTCAAGTCGCAGCCGATGATAGCGTCAGGCGACGGCTTCACGGTTGTTCTTAAGCCCGACGGCACTGTATGGACGTGGGGTGACAACAAGTACGGTCAGCTCGGCGCGGACATGAAGGAAGCGATCCCGTTCGGCTACGCTTTGCAGGTAACGGACGGCACACAGCCGCTCGGTATGAGCAGCGAAACAAGAGTTATACAGATAGCCGCGGGAAGCAGCCACGCTCTTGCGCTTACGAGTGACGGTAAGGTATACGCGTGGGGCAGAAATAACCACGGTCAGCTTGGCATAAAGCCGGCTAAATCATCATCGAATGACGATGAGGAATCGCCGGCAGAGGATGAAGAGACCTCGTTCAGGAGAACGGCAGGTCTTGTAAGCATACGCGAAAACGGCGAGGACGTTAATATCGTTTCAATCGCGGCGGGTGACGACTTCTCGCTCGCGCTTGCGGACAGCGGTTTCGTATACGCTTGGGGCGCGGGTGCGGACGGTCGTCTCGGCGACGGCTCGAGAAGCGACCAGTACATACCTGTAAAGGTAAATCACGGTTCTTCTGCGACGACAAGCGTAAAAGGAGAAACGGTAAAGGTAGTCGGAACAGACGGCAATCCCATGAAGGATACCAACGGCGACGAAATCGAACATGTTATCTACGACCAGGGCGACGCGCTGGAGAACGTCACGGCTATAAGCGCGCAGAGCGGCAGAGCTATGGCGATTAAGTCGAACGGTACGCTGCTTAGCTGGGGTACCGACCGCTACGGCGCTTCCGGCACGGGCGATCCGGGCGAGTTCACGTCCAAGTTTATACCGACGAGAGCGCTCGCGGCAGTTAAGGACGGCGAAACGGACGATGACGGCAACTATGTTGAGCGCACCGAAACCGTGGACGGTCTGCCGATGTCTGTATTCAGCGACGTTAATTATCTGGCAAACGTAACCTCGGTAGGCGTCGGCGGCGACGCGTCGGCTGTTATAATCGGCAAAGGAAATATGGTTCTGAGCTCGGGACTTAACGAAAACGGCGAGCTCGGACTTGGCGATAACGATAACCGTTACAGATTTACGGAAATAAAGCAAGAGCTTCTTAAGATAAGCGACGGCGGCGAAGGAAAGTTTGAGAGAATAGTACAGCTTGACGGCGGCTTCAATCATATGGCTGCGCTTACCGAAAACGGACACGTGCTGACTTGGGGCAATAACAATCACGGTCAGCTTGGTTTGGGTACGACAATTCAGAATAACGACTATCCTGAAAGCAACAACAAACCCGTACAGGTTAGGAAGGGTGATTCGTACTCGGCAGACGGATATGCATATCTTGAAAATATCTGGGCAATAGACGCGGGCGGAGATCATACCCACGCGATTAAGCACGACACGGTTGTAAAGAGCGACGTTGTATGGTCGTGGGGTGACAACTCCGAAAGACAGCTTGCCCACGAGGTATATATGGAATCGTACATGCCGCTCCAGTCGGGCGACAGAGAAATAAGACGGGTAATTGTGCTCGTTGTGGAAAAGAAGGATAAGGCAACAGATGCGTTCCGCGGCAGATACCAGGTATCGCTCGATATGTCGCAAGATTACACCGACACGTCGATAACGAACCTGCCGGATATCTCGGTAGCGGAAACTGAATACTTACAGGTAGACACAGATAAGATTTACGAGGTATACGAGAGCGGCTTTGTTCTTGAGGTATCGGGCAATAAGGTAAAGGTAGAGAACGCGACATTCACATCGTCAAACGAAACGGTTGTAAAGGTTGCGGATTCCAATACGTCCGGTAAGCTCGTACCCGCTGATAAGGACGCGGCGTATAACAGCGCGGTAATTACCGTACTCAACCCGAGCAGCACATCGCTCAGCCGGGGCAGATTTACCGTAACGGTAACGAAGCGTGTTGATTCAATCGCGACTGCGGCTGTCGCGGCGGGTGACAACCATACTGTTGTACTCTACGAGGACGGCAGAGTATGGGCGTTCGGCGACAATACATATGGACAGCTCGGCGACGGCGATCCCGGTAAGAACGGTACGGGCGGCACTGTAGTAAACGGCGGCAGCGCTCCGTGGGGGACCAGTCTTTACAGAGATTACCTCTACCGCAACTTTACCTACTACGGCACAAGCGACACGAACTATGTCGCATACCCCGTACAGGTAAGAATAGACGACGGTCAGGAGGACAATAACGCATTCCTTACGAATGTTATAGCTATAGCGGCAAATCAGAACTACTCCGTAGCGGTAACGTCGGAGGGTATGGCTGAAGCCGACGGTGAAGATCCGACAAGAAATGATATTGAAGCAAACGACAATAATAAGGTTTACTTCTGGGGTACGAGCGACGGCATAGGCACAAAGCGTCTTGCGACAGAGCTTACCGGCTTTGAGGGTAAGAAGGTTATATCCGTTGCGGCAGGCACGAGCCACGTACTCGCGCTTACATCGGACGGCTACATATATTCGTGGGGTACGAACGAGCGCGGACAGCTCGGCGACAACACCACCGCCGACAAGAGCGGCGCGGGCAGCGTGACGCAGGTAGTAGGTCTCGCGGGTGAGAATAACCTCTACGATATAATTCAGATTGCGGCTTACGGCGATACAAGCGCGGCGCTCAGAAGCGACGGCGCGGTATTCACGTGGGGTGACAACGCGGACGGACAGCTCGGTCAGACGGTCGGAGAAAAGGCTTACCAGACAACTCCGATACAGGTACGCGTGGGCGATTCTCTCGGCGATGAGCTTGACAAGAAGGAAAACGGCGAATCGCTGCGCGGCGATAACGCGAACTATAACCCGTATCTCAGAGATATAAGAGAAATCGCGGTCGGCGACGGCTTTATGCTCGCTATCCGCGAGGACGGCAACGTATACGCATGGGGCAGAAACACGTACGGTCAGTGGGGTATAACGGCTTCCGGCGACGAGGTAACGTCGCCCAAGCTCATAACCGATGACGCTGAGACCGTAGGTGATGACAATACAATAGCCGATGAAATTGATGTTAAGAATATCGCGCACGTCTTCGCGGGCAGACACTACAGCGCGGTACTGACAAACGACGGACATCTTTACACGGCGGGCAGCAACCTCAACTGGGCGGACAAGAACGTTCCCGACGTATCGAGAACAAATTCGACAAATTCGAGCATAGAGGATTACTGGAAGTCAAGCGACGCCGATACGCACGTGAACGTATCGAGACTTGGCACGGGCAGCACGGAGGATTATGTTGACACGTTCGTACCCGTACAGACAGGTCTGAAGTACGAGCGTGACGATAACAACGCGGACGACAAAGACATCTTCAACGGTGTAAACAACGCCGTTCTGGGCGACAACCATGCGATGGCAATAAGCAAGTACGGCTACGTATGGGGTTGGGGCGATAACGCGGCTTACCAGCTCGGCGACACGACAAACGACGTTGTCGCGGTTCCGCAGGTTGCGGGTATGAGAGAGACGCGCTACATAACCTTCAGAGACATCACGGTAAGCGATCCCAATGAGGTTGTCGCATCGTATGAATATGACGCGGGCAATGATATTTACAAGACGGATAAGCAGCTTCCGCCTGTTGTTACGGTGCACGAGGACGCGACGCTGTATATTAACCTTCTCACATACGACTATGACACGGGCTTCAACGTAACGCAGTACACGACGCAGACGAGATACTGGAAGAACGCTCTCCCCGCAGTTTATACAGAAAACGATATGCTTTGGGAGAACGGTAATCTCGAATGGGCTTCGTCCGATGAGAGCGTTGCGACGATCGATCCCGTAACGGGTGAGATCACACCCAATAAGAACAGACGCTACGACAGAACTACCATCTCCGTTCAGGATAAGAAAACGGGAGCTATCGGTATGTTCATACTGTACGTAAAGCGTCACAGCGACGACGCGAAGGTAATGCCGATGGTTGCGGCAGGTCAGAACTTCTCGCTCGCGCTGCGCACGGACGGCACGGTATGGTCGTGGGGCGCTAACGGCCGCGGACAGCTCGGCAGAGACAATATGACAGATTATCCGGCAGACAGACCGGGACCGATAACCTTCCCCGAAGGAACGGTTATCAAGTACATAACCGCAGGTAAGTACCACGCGGCGGCGGTTGATACCGACGGCGGCGTATATACCTGGGGCTGGAACGAGTACGGTCAGCTCGGCAACGGCAAGGCGTCGTACTTCGAGCAGTATGAGGAGCCGGTACCGTATTACAGCGGTCACTATACGGAATGGTGGCATCAATGCCGTACCTGCTGCTTAGACACCATTGATTCGGGCGATACAAGTCTTGACGTACACTGTCCCGAGGCTCATACGCATTATCATTATACAAAGAAAGAATTTAACGAGTCGAAACCGATCAAGCTGTCTCTTACAAACGTGGCGGCTGTAACGGCGGGTGACAATCACACGGCAGCGCTTCTTGATGACGGCACGGTATACGCGTGGGGCGACAACAGCTACTCGCAGACGGCGACGGCTAAATCGTCCGAGGTATCCGGCTTTATGGGACACTACAGACCTGCCGACCATACGTCATGGACGTGGGGCATAGACGGAAACGCTTACACAATGAGACCGGTAAGAGCATTGCCGGTTGAGGTTAAGGGCGTTGACGGTATGACGGCTCTTTCGGATATAATCGACATTAAGGCGGGCGGTAACTTCACCGTAGCTCTCCGCCGCGACGGTACGGTTTACACATGGGGTAAAACGGATAACGGCGAGTCGGGCGACGGCGTGAACATCACGTATACGAGAGAAAAGCTTTCGACGCATAAGTTTGAGTATGCCGAGAGCGCCGCGGACGACAGAAGATATGAGAGAACATTCCCGCTCCAGGCGGTAGCCGGCGAGCAGCTTATAAGCTACGCGAAGGACGGAGACGATTACGTTTATGAGCATGCTTCGGAGAACGCGGCGACATACGCGTACAACTATCTCCAGGAAGTAACGACAATCGCGGCGGGTGATAACCATGTTTCAGTAATCACCAAGAACGGCGACGTTTACTCGTGGGGTGACAACTCGCGCGGTCAGATGGGCTTGGGCGAGGATCATAAGGATCAGGAAAACGCTCTCAGCCCTGTAAAGGCTAAGAACCTTAAGGGTATCGCGCAGATTGCCGCGGGCTCGAACCAGAGCTTTACAATAGCCGATGACGGCGCTGTATACGGCTGGGGCGACAATACTCCGCCGGAGGATCTCACTATAAGCTACAAGTATCCCGATTGGTTATATAACCTGAGATACTTTGAAGGCACTCATTATTCGGGCTACAAGGGCGCAGCAGGATTACAAACCACCTTTGACTGTGACAATTCCGAATACAGCATATATAACACAATAACCGATTCGGACGACGTGACGCATCAGCTTGGCACGGGTACGAATGATCCGATAGTATACGAGCCTACGAGAGTAAAGAAGGGCGAGACGATTAACTATATCGGCGAAAACTTCAGCGAGAATCTCACAAAGTTCGGAAGCATTGCGACGAGAGGCACGCATACCGTAATGTACAACTCTCAGGAGGGTACCGTATGGTCGTGGGGCGAAGGCACAGACAATCAGCTCGGCGATTACAAGATATACGACAACAATGAAGAAACAGCATATCCGAGAACAGCCGAAACGCCCGTTCAGACAGGCGCGACCGACTATATCCGCCCGAACGTAACAGGCGGCGGTATTTACGAGGTATCGGCAGAGGGAGACGACACGCTCGTTGAAGAATTCGGCAAGGATACGTCCGCGTGGATGCCGAACAATATAATGATAACGGAGGATCAGTATATAAGAATAGATACTGACGACGTCCAGAGACTTATAGATCCGGGCTTCAACCTCTCGTATATCAATATGGAGTCGAGCGATTACCATACGTTCACATATAATAAAAAGAACGGCGATATCGGTACAATCGAGAGATCTCTCAATCTTACGGCTGCCGACGGCAACATTGTCGCGGTAGAGCACGTACAGACCGAGACGGAGGATTACTTCCTTATCAAGCCGATACCGCATGAGAACTTCTACAGTTACGGCGATACAAATATGATTCTCCGTGACGATATGTCCGATACGGCGTTCGTATTCAAGGTAAAGGTTCGCATGAGCGACGCCGAAAAGTACGGCAACTTGAAGAAGATTGACAGAAACGGAAATATCGTATACACCGATCCGAAGGCAGCCGCGCCGAAGGTTGTAAACGGCGCGAACCACGTTGTTGCTCTTAAGTCGAACGGTACGGTATGGACGTGGGGCATGGGCGGAAACTACCAGCTCGGTTCCGGCGGCAGAGAGGACGACGAATATCCGTCACAGGTACCCGGCGTGAACGGTGCGGGTTACCTTGGCGTGGATACTGTTTCTGTTGCCGAGTCGGGCGACTGGGACGACACTCTTGCTCTCAGAATGACAAAGAGAATTATAGATATTGCCGCGGGCAGCGACTTCTCCGCTGCGCTTGCGGCTGACGGCACGGTTTACACATGGGGCGCCGACATACCCGATGAGCGCGTTACGGGACACAAGTACCCGGTTGTAAGCTACGATCCGAACGCGGAAGAAAACAAGGGTAAGGCAATCCCGATTGCAATCAGTGCGTCGGAGACAAAGATATACGCAGTTATGAGCGACACGACCGTTATGGAGTGGGTTTATAACAGTGACAAGAATATCATAAACGCGGGCGAGAGCCGTAAGCTTTACAGCGAAGACTTTACTCACGCGCTTGAGGTACAGGGCGGAATGGGTCACGTGACCATACTCCGCGACGACGGACGCGTATGGACGCGCGGCGATAATACATACGGTCAGCTCGGCAATGTTCAGCGCAGATACGAGAGCGGTTATCTCGGACTTGTTCGCGCGGGCGATAGTCCGTACAACAGTATATACCTCAACAACGTTGTTGATATAGACACGGGTTACCGTCATAACATCGCGCTGCTCAAGGAAAACAATACGGAAGCACAGCATACGCAGTTTGATGTGCCGGAGGAGAAGAAGTTCTCCGCCGCAAACGGCAGAGTATTCGTATGGGGCAGAGATGCCGCGTCAGCCGAGGCGGACAAGTACGCTCAGTACGCGCCGCGCGAGATAACGTTTAACGAAACCGACGGCGAGACAACAGATGTAACGCACGTATCGGCAGCGACGGATATTAACTCGGCTTCAACAAAGGCGCATAAGGTATGGACATGGAATAACGGCGATGAAGCATCGAAGGTTCAGAATGAAGAAGGCGTAGACTGGACGCAGGTCAACCCGTACGGAATAGTCGTTCCGGGCGCAATAGACGGCGCCGCGGGCGCAACGTCGAGAACAACGTACGTCGAGGACGGTACGGTTTGGTCGTGGGGCGCGAATAACCACGGACAGCTCGGCACGGACGAGGTTGAGAGTACAACGGCTGTACCTGTAATGGCTCAGACCGAAGAGCCTACGGTTACGGTTAAGATTGCCGAAGTGGATATTTACAAGGCTGACGGCACTCTTAAAGAAACGCTCTACTATCCGGATCAGATAACCTTTGACCTCGGTGAAAAGGCTGTAATAAAGAGAATGTTCATAGAGGAAACGCGTCCGTTCAACCTCTATAATGACAAGTACGCAACGGAAATCACCGACCTTAACGGCATAACGTTTGAAACTACTGATGATTTGGCGATTGCGATAAATAAGATAGAAACACCCACGCCGGAGCTCGTAAGTCCCGAAAACGCGACTGTCGGCGACAGCGCGTACACGATATACGAAACGACGTACAAGAGCAAGGTATTCGGCGACGAAACAGGTCAGCCGAAGGATATGCAGCCGACAGGCTTTATAAAGGCAGGTCTTATCGAAGAAGGCACTGTCTCCTTGCCGACGGTTTCACAGAGCGCGACCGCGTCCGCTATGGTTCACGCGGACGGCTCGGTATGGGCATGGGGCAAGAATTACGCTTCAAACAACCTCAACGTTTCAATCAACCGCGGCGGTCAGGATTACATCTACGTTCCCGGTAACGTGATGTTCAACAGCGACGATACGACGGCGATTGAGAATGTTAAGCAGTTTGTACTCGGCGATGAGTTCAGCGTATACTTAACAAATAACGGCAAGGTTTACGCGTGGGGCGAAGGCTACGACTATCAGCTCGGTATCGGTAAAACCACAGCCGATAAGCTTTCCGCAGCCGACAGCGGCGAGGTTCTTAACGCCGACGGCACACCGCTTTCAAGCATAGCCGGTATCGTCGCAGTAAGCGCGTACACGAGCCACGCTCTTGCGCTCGCGGACGACGGCACGGTTTACGCGTGGGGTAAGAATGACGCTAATGTCGGCGACAACAAGTCCGGCGAGCATTACTACGCGAGAGCCGTAAGAATATCGAACGTTCAGGCTATAGCGGCGGGCAGGACGCATTCGCTGGCTCTGAAGAACGACGGCACCGTTTGGATTTGGGGTAATTACGGCGAAGAAGAGACGAAGCGTCCCGTACAGATAGACGGACTTGACAATATAGTAGCGATAACGGCGGGCGATGGCATGTCGGCGGCGCTCGACAAGGACGGTAAGGTTTACACGTGGGGCGATGATCTTGAGATTAACGAGGTATCTGTCGGCGATGACAACAAGGCTACACAGATAGATATGAGAGACACCCACTTTGCCGCCACGGGCTACGACGCTAAGGCGTACGAGTGGAACGGCGCGGATACGACCGCATCGGCTGCGAACGTGGAGGGTGATGTAATAATCACAGCCGCGGGCGGCAAGCATACGACCGCAATCAATTCCGAAGGTAAGGCATACGCGTGGGGCGACAATACGCACTATCAGCTCGGCGACGGAACGAATATCGCGTTTAC
Source organism: uncultured Clostridia bacterium (assembly GCA_947591315.1). Lineage (GTDB taxonomy): Bacteria > Bacillota > Clostridia > UBA1381 > UBA1381 > Hominilimicola. The sequence continues at coordinate 78,654 of CANQDD010000042.1, read as the reverse complement.
GGCAGAAAAGCCTGTAGAGGTCAACAAGGTGCCCGACGGTATCAGAGTACACAGCGCGTCTAACGACGCAACAGTATACGAGGCTCTCGCAAACTACGCGAACCTCCATGACATGTACGAGTTTACCGTTACAAGCGGCGGCGAGCTTACGATAAGCAGCGTTGACATATTCGCGCCGTACAGATACAACGTGCTGCATACAAAGGGATGGAATACATTCCTCTATAACGACGAGAATAAGGCGTACAGGCTTGAAGCGCTTAACGACGCGCTTGTAAAGATCGTTGACAACAGAATCGTTACCGTGGACGGTCAGTACGGCACTGCGTATGTGCGCATAGTTGAGCTTAACGCCGACGGCACGGACGGCAATAACATAGGATTTATAAAAGTTAACGTAATACCCGACGGCGCGGTAACGGCGCCTATGGTAACGGCGGGTACGGACTTCGTGCTTGTGCTTACCGATAAGGGTGACGTATACGCATGGGGTTCAAACAGCCACCATAAGGTTCAGAGCGCCGAGAACAGCTATTACACGCAGCCCATGCTTGTTACGGGACTTAGCAATATAGTAAAGATTTCCGCGGGCGACACGCACGCGCTTGCGGTTGACAAGGACGGCAACGTATACGGCTGGGGTAACGATGAATTCCACCAGCTTGCTTCGGGTACGCCTTCCGAGCCGACGAAGCTCGGTATAAGCGGCGTTGTGGACGCTGCGGCAGGTCAGGAGCACAGCGTATTCCTGAAGAAGGACGGCACTGTATGGTCAATAGGCTCCAACGAGTTCGGTCAGATAGGCAACAAGCAGAATGACGACGCTTATAAGACAACGGCTGCCGTTGCTACGGAATTCGGTTCGACGAAGATGCTTAACGACATAGTAAGCCTCGGCGCGGGCGACGGTCACACGGTTGCCCTTACCACGGGCGGTACGCTGTACGCGTGGGGCAGAAACAACAGCCGTCAGCTCGGAAATATAGACGACGGCAATGAGAAATATATGAAGCTCGACGTGCCGAGAGAAGTAATCGGCAACAGAGACGAGCTTGAATACACAGACGAAGAAATCGACGCAAACGGCAGATTTAAGTACAATATCGCGAAGATAGCGACGAAGGACGAGCATAATGTCGCGCTTTCCGGCGACGGCAGAGTCTGGACGTGGGGTTACAACTACTACGGACGTCTCGGCGACGGCACAGACACGTCGAGAAATATGCCGGGCAAGGTAATGTATGCCGAAAACTACACGTTAAAGGCTATCGGCGGCAAGGATACGCCGATAATAGACATAGACGCGGGACGTTCGCACAATCTCGCAATCCTGAAGGGTGAGAGCGGCGAAAGCAATACCGTATACGCGTGGGGCGACAATATGTACGGTGAGCTCGGTGACGGCACGAGAGCGCAGAAGTCGACAGCCGTAAAGGTACAGAGCGAGTTCGGCGGCGACTTTGAGGGCGCGATAGGTATTGCCGCGGGTAACGAGCACTCCGTTCTGTTTAACGGCAGCGGCGAGATTTACACCTTCGGTAACAACGCAGAAGGTCAGCTCGGTATCAGAAACGCGGCGGACAATGACGCGGATTACAAGACAAGCTCCTCCGTTCCGACGCTTCTGGGAAGCTCGGACGGCGCGAGCAAGGGTATTATCCCGACGGTAATCGTTGCTGACAGCGCGAATACTCCGTCAGTCAAGTATACGTCAAATCTGCCGGGTACGCTGTCGATTTATCCCAATCAGCACCTTCTCATAGACAAGAACACGCTGAAGGTTATCACGGCGGTATCGTCGTTCAACATCTACGCGTCGCAGGGTACGGGTTCATCGTCTGCGACGGGTACGAACGCAAATCCGGGTGACGTACAGGTAACGTTCACAAGCGATACGGACAACCTGCTCACATTAAAGAATGACGTAAGCGCTAACTTGGACGAGGGCGTAACTCAGGTATTTGAGCTTGCTCCTAACACCTACGGTGTTGCGAACGTAACCGTTACGCACACAAAGACGGGATATACAAAGACATTTACGGTAATTATAAAGCCCGAAAACAAGGCGGGCGAATCCGCTATGATTACGGGCGGCGAAAACTTCACAATAGCATTGAAGTCCGACGGCAGCGTATGGACGTGGGGTGACAATTCATACGGTCAGCTCGGCAACGGCGAGTACGGCGCGAACAAGTACGCGGTCAACCCCGCAAAGCTTGCATCGCTTACCGGTATAACAGAGGTTGCGGCGGGCAAGAGCTTCGCTCTCGCGCTCAACAGCACAACGGGACAGCTTTACGCGTGGGGCAGCAACGTTGACGGTCAGATAGGTCAGGGCTCCGTTGCGGAGACGATGTATACAACGCCGCAGACGGTAGATCTTGAGGCGCTTAATGATACGGAAAAGATTACGAGAATAGCGGCGGGCGACAGCTTCGCAATGGCTCTCACGAACGAGGGCAACGTATACGCGTGGGGCGATAACAGCTTCAAGCAGATGGGACGTGACACCGAAGGACGTCTGCCGGCGTTCTACAAGCCGTTTAAGATTAACATTACCGGCGCATCGCAGATTGCGGCGGGCGCGCACCATGCTATGGTTTACGCGAATGGTAAGGTTTACACATGGGGCGCGAACGGCTCCGGTCAGCTTGGCAACGGCACGATTAAGAGTGAAACGACGGGCGGCGAGGCGTTCGATAACACTACATCAATAGACATTCCGCTCAATACGTACGACGGCACCGAGGAGGTCAAGCCGAACGAGGAGATAGTTCAGATAGCGGCCCGCGGCGATTATTCCGCAGTGATTACGAGCGAGGGCAGACTTCTCATGTGGGGTTCAAACAGCACCGCACAGCTCGGAACAAGCGATAAGAGCAGCGTAACAAAGGCTACGGAGGTTGTGGCATACAGTGACGAACACAACGAGCATAAGTATGTATTCTCCGGCGTTGCGTTGGGCTACAACCATGTTGTGGCTATTACGAATGACAGCGCGGTGCTCACATGGGGCGCGAATACATCCGGTCAGATCGGCGACAATTCACAGGTAGAGGCGTTCAGTCCGAAGAAGACCTATTCGGGAGAGACTGCGGAAGACTCCACCGCTCCGATGTCCAATATGTGGGGCATAGGCGCGGGTTACAACTCGTCTTACGCGGTAACCTCGAACGGTATAGTTTACGGCTGGGGCGATAACACGAAGGGTCAGATAGGTATCGGCAGAGACGCTGATACAAACGCTCTTACCGAGAATGTGCTTACGGCCAAGCTTGTGAGACTTGCCGATGAAAACGGCATGACCGCTACCGACGCCAAGCTCAACGGCACGGCGATCAAGCTGCCGTACAACATAGAAATCAAGCCGGACGACGAGCTTGTATTCGATAATACAAACGTTGTATTAACGGCTGCAAATCTTGAATTTAATCTGTTCTCGTCGAACGAGCTTACGGTTCACACGGCGCAGACCGCGGACGTTAAGTATTATTCGCTCGATCCGTCGGTTATAGACGTTGAGGAGTCTACGGGACGCGTAATAATACCCGACGCCACAAAGACAAACGGCTTCGGCACGACGCTCATTAAGATAGTCGAGCAGACGACGAAGCGCGAGGCGTTCGTAAAGGTATCCGTAAGACGCGAGGGCAGCCCGAAGGCGGAGACAGGAGTATTCTCATCGCCGTATCTTGACGGAAAAGACGTTCAGGTAATGCTCAGAAACGACGGCACGGTATGGACGTGGAACCTTGATACGGTGAGCGGAAACGGCTTCGGTCAGATGGGAAGAAAAGTAAATAACGATATAACGGAACCCGGACAGGTAACAGGCAACAGCCTTGACACAAACAAGGTTGTACAGGTAAGCGTCGGCAACCGTTTCGTTGTCGTGCTCACCTCCGACGGCAAGGTATATTCGTGGGGCGCGAACTCCAACGGTCAGAACGGTTACAGACCGAGAGCCGCAAGCACGACGCCGGTAACATCGTCCATAAGCTACGATAATGTGACGGTAACGCAGATAAGCGCCGGTGATTCGCACGTTGTGGCTATGACGAGCGACGGCAGCGTATACGCTTGGGGTAACAATACCTACGGCAACCTCGGCAGCAAGTCGCTGCTCTACAGCTACATGCCGGTTCAGATTATGTCGAACGGCGAGCCGATAAAGGCTAAGCAGATAGCCGCCACCGAAAACGGCGGTGTTGCCCTTACCGATGACGGCAAGGTATACGTATGGGGCGACGGTCTCAACGCGCCCGAGCTTATGACGGCAGGTCAGAGCGCGGGCGACGCAGACGGCAACCTTACGGATATAGTAAGAATGTATACATACGGCAACAGCGTATACGTCGCAAAGGCTGACGGCAGCGCGTACACATGGAACAGAAAGTCGCAGACGGCTTCGCTCCATACGCCGTCACTGTATAAGGAAACCGAAAAGCGCAATCTCAACGTCGTTTACGCGGATATAATGGAAAACGACGAAAACGTTGCGGATATAATAGAGAGAACGATGCCGTCCGATTCGGCTGACGAAATCGCGGCTAAACAGGCTGAGCTTGACAAAGTACACTTCGTAATGGCTAACCCGCTCACGAAGTATCCCTTGGTAGAGCTTAACCCGTCCTCGCGCGTGCTTCAGATTTATCCCGATAAGATATTCGGCGACGCGTATGTGGACACTGTCGGCGTATACGACAGAGCAGGCTTTGAAATGACGGGCGAGAGACTTACGTTCACGTCAAGCAATCCTGCGGCTGTAACAGTTGATTCGACGGGCAAAGTATCAGGAAACGGCAAGACGGGTACGGCTACGATAACCGTTACGGACAATATTCTCGGCAGCAGCTTCAGCTTTGACGTAAAGGTAACCGACGCTTCGGGAACCTCGGAGACGAGAGGCATGGTCGTATCGGGCGATAATCATACGCTCGTGCTCCGCACGGACGGAACGGTATGGTCGTGGGGCGACAATACCTACGGTCAGCTCGGCTACGGCGTATCGGGCGCGGATAAGGGTTCATTCGTACCGCGTCAGGTTCGTATAGGACAGAACGATCAGAACAAGACGGTTCTGACAAAGATTAAATATATAGCGGCTTACGGCAACAGGTCGGCGGCTGTGGACAGCAACGGTATACTCTACGTATGGGGCGATAATAAGAATAATATCCTCGGCGTGGACGGCGGAGCGAAACTTGAATATCCGACGCCGGTAACGGCGCTCTTCAAGAGCGGCGCAGATATTGTGGCTGTCGATAAGGTTGCGCTCGGTGAAAATCATGTGGCTGTACTCGCAAGAGAAGGCGCGGACAGCAATATGATTTACACGTGGGGCGACAACACGTACAATCAGCTTGGCTACCAGTGGACAATGACGCAGGACGGGTCTGCCGTAACGACGCCGTCCGACGAAGATTACGGAACCAACGGACGTATAGTATCGGCTGAGTACCGGTCGTCGCACTTTGTGGACTTCGCGTCAGGCGCGAACCATATAGTTGCGATACTGAACGACGCGTCAGACAACACTTACGGCACTGTCGTAACGTGGGGACGCAACAACAACGGACAGCTTGGTATCGGCATGACCGAAACAAAGCTGGACGACCAGGGCGAGCCGTATACAGTGCCGATCACCTCAAAGCGTGTCGCGGTACGCGTTCAGAAGCAGGACGGCAGCAATATTACCGACGCGGTAGCTGTCGCGTCCTACGGCGACTTCTCGCTCGCGCTCGACAGAAACGGCAATCTGTGGGCGTGGGGCGCGAACACGTACGGACAGCTTGGTCAGGGCGGCACGTCCGATTATATAGCAAAAGCGGTACAGGTTAAGGGTATCACCGGCGACGGTTATCTTACGAACCTGAAGCTGCCGTCAGAGCAGTCTGCGGATATTTCCGGAGGCGTGATTTCCGCGTCGAGAAATAACGCTATGGCGCTCGGAAAGAACGGCAGAGTATACGTATGGGGCAGAAATGATAACGGTCAGCTTGGCACGGCTTCCACGCAGGATCAGAGTGAGGAAGCGCTGCCGAAATACGACAGCTATTATCCCGTAATGCAGAGCGATATGGTTGATATTATGTCGGTATCGCTCGGAGAGGGATTTGCGTCGGCGCTTTCCGATGACGGCAACGTTTACTCGTGGGGCAGAAACGACTTAGGTCAGATAGGCAACAGTACCTTTGATGAGCAGCTTGTGCCGGTAGCTTCGGGAGCAAATTCAAAGCTCGTAATAAAGAACGCGTCGATTATAACGTATGACAGCGACGATAAGAGCGAGGTCGTAACGACCGAGGAATTCCCGACCTTCAGCCTCATGTCGGCAAGCGGTAAGGTAAGGATAGACAAGGCGTTCTCCGAAGAGGAGGAGGACACGACTTCGATCGATGACAGCTTCGTACTGTTCGGCAACGCCAATTTGGTAGACACCTCCGAGATACCGAATTACTCGAGTGAGGACGTATTGCCGAGAACGATTACTCTTACGAATAACGAGAACGGCAAACCGCAGCAGTTCGCGCTTGACAAGAGCGCGGTATACAGCGAGCTTCGTTATTATCTCAACGCGATCGCGGACAGCGACACCGATACGTTCCAGGTAGAGGATATTTACATGGTATCGGCTGATCCGACGCTGTTCACGGTATCGGATAACTGGCTCGTAACGCCGACGCAGAAGGCTATTGACAGAAGATACGCGGTAACGACGCTTATTATAAGAGACAGAACGAGAAACATCTCTCAGACCTTTGAGCTGCAGTTCAGAGGCTCAAAGAGAAATGATGTGGAATTTGACACAGATATATTCACTTCGCCGATGGTATCGACGAACGGTATAAACACCATCGCGCTTATGGCGGACGGTACGGTATGGACGTGGGGCGATAACACCTACGGACAGCTCGGTAACGGCGCCGGCAGTCAGAATACCTCCGCATCCGCGCCGATACAGGTTAGAAGCTCGTCAGGCGACGGTTATCTCACCGGTATTATTAAGGTGGCGCAGGGCAAGAGCCACAGCGTGGCGCTGTCCGAGGACGGCAAGGTATACGTATGGGGCGACGGTACAAATAACCAGCTCGGCGGATATCCCAGAAGACTTCTTCCGACGCTTGTTACAACGGGCGGCGAAGGCGAGTACCTCAGCGGTATCGTTGACATTGCGGCGGGCGAGAGCTTCACCGCAGCGCTCGACGAGCGCGGCTACGTATGGACGTGGGGCGACAATACATACGGACAGCTCGGTATAGAAACAACCACCGATACAAGCTTTGCTCCGCAGAGAGTTAAGAAGGGCTTAAGCCGCAGCATGACGACATATCTTGAGGATATTGTTGACATTGCGGCAGGCGCTAACCACATGCTCGCGCTCGACAAGAACGGCAGCGTATGGGCGTGGGGTGATAACAGATACGGACAGCTCGGTGAAATTACCGACGGCGACGAGCTTAGCTGGACGAAGTACACCGTTGACGGCAATGACGGTAAACCGCTGCCGTACGGCGAAACCACGTCCGAGCAGTCGATTGAGAACTACAGAGTTGCGCCCGTAATGACGTACATAAATGACGTAGAGAAGATTTCGGCGGGTTACAACAGCTCCGCCGCGATAAAGACCGACATGACCGCGTGGGCGTGGGGCGATAACCGCCATCGTCAGACCGGTACGGGCAGCGACGCGGATTATATCCCGCTTCCGAAGGCTGTTATGTACAACGGAAAGCAGCTTGACGAGGTAAGACAGATTGCGGTGGGTGAGAACCACATGAACGCACTCCTTCTCATTGACACGGAGGAGCAGACTGTCGAACCCGAAAATAAGGATAAGGTCAACGTCCTTACATGGGGTATGAACCTCAACAATAAGGACCACAGTGAGGATAACGATACAGCCGTACCGCTGATTGACAATGAGAATTACGTTGCTGTAGACTTGTTCGGCGGCGAGCGCGAGTCCGTTGAGAAGATAGCAGCCGACACGATTTGGGTTGTAGCCGGCGGTGACCTCAGCTTCCTCGTAAGATCTAACGGTGACGTATACGCCATAGGTATAAACGATGATAAACAGCTCGGCACGTCCACAAACAACACCGAGGACAGACCTGTTCTCGTCGGTATGGGCAAGACTATTGACACGGTAGACATAACCGACGGTTACGTTGTAAAGAGATATGCGGACAGCGTAACGGAGGATAATTACAACACCTACGATGAGGAAAATCCGATACGCGTTTATAAGGACGCGGACGGTTACAACGTGCTTCCGTACGAGGTTGACCTCTTGAGAAGCGAAAAGCTCGTACTCGACTACGATATCAACAATATGATAGTCGATTCACAGCACAGCTTCAACCTCATTCAGAGCCACTTCCGCTACAGAGAGGCGGGAGAGGTATGGTCGCTCAACCCCGACCTCGTAACGGTATTTACAGACGGTGCGGGCAGAATACACATAAGACCTACGGAGCATATGGACAGTCCCATATCTGTAGGCACGACTTACGTTGTTGTAAACGCCGGCAGCGACAAGGGCGGCAGCAACGCGAAGGGTATAATAAGAATCAACGTACTGCCGATGGATGTTCAGTACGACGGCAGAAACGACGTTGTGGTACAGAAGGACAGCATAGTTGCTCCGTCCGTATCGACGGGCGGCGATACCACTCATGCCGCAATGGCTGCCGTAACAGACAGCGGTATACTCTACACCTGGGGCGATAACGCTCACGGTCAGCTTGGTATAGGCACGACCGAGATTAAGTTCTCAACAACACCGACAATAGCAATAAGCAGCGGTATAAGAAAAGCGCTCGTGGGCGACAGCTTCATGGTAGCGCTCACGACCGACGGCAACGTATATACATGGGGACTTAACGACCACGGTCAGCTTGGTATCGGCTCCGGCGCAGGCACCAGTCAGGTCAACACGCCGACGCATGTTGACGGTATCGAGGGTGTAATAGACATAGCGGTCGGCACAAGCCACACGCTGCTTCTCACCGCTTCGGGCACGATCTACGCGTTCGGACGCGGCACCGAGCAGCAGCTCGGACCTGGTACGGTCGTTGACATAGCAAGACCGCAGAAGGTATTTATAGACGAAAAGATAAAACCCGCGGCAATATTCGCGGACAAGAATACAAGCTATATTCTCACAAAGGGCGGCGATATCATCTCGTGGGGTGAGAATGTATTCGGCAGCTTCGGCTCATCAGAGTACGAGGGCAGCGGTCTCGCATACGCCGACACGAATAAGCTCACGTACAGCGCGACGAACGAAAAGTTTGTCACGATGGCTGTCGGCGCGCACAGCGTAATGGCTCTGTCCACGGGCGGCCGTCCGGCAAAGACGGAGGATACGGGAGAATTGATAACGTCGCAGACCGTCTACGGCTGGGGCATCAACACGTATAACCAGCTCGGTATGGAAACGTCGGTGGACGAGGAGACCAATGCGGCTAAGTTTGAGACAACCGTATACGATCCGACTCCGTCGTACTGGTTCAACAGATACGACGGCAGCGTTGATAAGGACGATATAAGACCGACGTCGATTGCCGTAGGCAACACGGGTTATGTGACGTATGACAACGGCAATGTGCACGTACTCGGTGACAACAGAAATTCTGTTGAGGGTACGGCGCATAACGAAGGCGTTGGTATGCTCGGTATACATGATCCTAACATAGACGCGAAGTACACGGGCGAGCACCTCCTCAAGGCGGGCGAAAGCAAGCCGCTCGATACGGAGGCATCGTTTACGGACGCGATAGCTATGGCTGTATCGTCGTCCGGCGCGGACGCGGTTATCTTCAATAATGAAGGTAAGATATTCACATGGGGTTCAAACGTTCAAGGTCAGATAGGCGACGGTACTCAGGAGAACCGCTCGTATCCGGCTTCCGTTCTCATGGACGGCGGCGGCAACTATCTCGACTTCTCCGAGGCTAAGATTACGCGCAACGATCAGGAGAACGACGTTAAGTTCTACTATGACACCATTCTCCGCAAGGGCGGCGCGCTTGACGGCGTTATCGAAACGGCTGTAAGACAGGGCGATACGGTTCAGTTCGACATCGGTTCGGTTGTAGGTATCGTAGGATTTACCCTGTTCGGCAGCTCGGCGTACAAGCCGCAGCAGCTCACCTTTGAATCTGTCAACCATGACGTTGCGTGGTTCGACGGTGAAGACACGGGAATGTATCAGGGCGAGAACGGCACGAAGAACAGCGCCGTCAACGGCGCCGCGCACGGCTTGCTCCACGTGGGAGAAAAGACGGGTGTAACATACCTCATCGCGCGCGACTCACGCAAGAACGTGGGTGTAATTAAGCTGAACGTTATCCCCGCGGGTGAGGACAGCAGCAACGTAATGCCGATGACCGCGATAGGCGAAAAGCACGCTATAGCGCTTAAGTCCGACGGTACGGTTTGGGCGTGGGGCGACAACGCTTACGGTCAGCTCGGCAACGGAACTTCAAAGAACACGACAGAGCCTGTTCAGGTATTGAAGCGTGAAACACCGACCTCAAGTCCGACGGCTCTCACGAATGTAATAAAGATTGCTTCGGGCGGCAACCACAACCTCGCTCTTACAAGCGACGGTCACGTATACGCTTGGGGCACAGGCTTCAACGGCGCTCTCGGCAACGCTTCCGAAGGCGACTACAATATCCAGAGATACGCCGTTAAGGTATACGGCACGACGAGACTTGTCAACGGTCAGGAGCACTACCTCGGAGACAGTCTTACGAGCGATACCATGGGTTCAAGAATTATAGACATTGCCGCGGCGGGCGTAGGCTCACGAGCCACCACAACGACGACGCAGTATTCGTTCGCGCTCGATATAGACGGTAATATCTACGGCTGGGGCAGCAACACAAAGAAGGTTGTATCGCCGCAGGCTTCGGCGACCAGCCGAATCCTCCTGCCGAGAAATATCACGTCGGCAAACACCATTATGCAGGGCGGCTATAAGCTTGTTGCCGATAAGATAGGCAAGTCGATGCATCTCTTAAAGCGTGACGGTCAGATTATATCATGGGGCAGCAACGAAAGAGGCGTTTACGGTATAGGCGGCGAAGAGCTTAACCTCACGTCGACCTTGCCGAGCCGCGCACTCCTGAAGGAAAGAGCGCTTGCGGCGTTCGCGGGTACGGACAACATCGGCGCGATACTTATAAACGGCGACGTTGACATGTGGGGCGACCTCACGAAAGGTCAGCTCGGTTACGGCGCGGATATGGACGATTCGGTACATCATAACGCCGATTACACGCTCCCCGAAAAGGCATACAACTTCTCGTGGCACGGCGATTGGAATGACGAGACGAGTGCTTTTGAGACAACTCCGGTTGACTCGTTCCCGCTCGGCGGCGACATCTCCACATACGTTCAGATGTTCTATCAGGACGGCGGAAGCAAGACAAGGGATTATGACGAAACGACAGAAACCGTGCTTGACCGCAGCGAAAGAGGCAACCTTTGGGCTGCCGGCAGCTACGGCTCGCCGCTCGGCAGAGATCTCATAAAGACCGGCAAGCAGATTACGGTAGACGTGCCAAATGACGATGGCGGCTTTGACCAAGTAGAACAGGATGAATACTATAAGACCGACGGCAGCGTAATCATGGGTATAGACCGAGTACGCGCCGGTAAGTCGGATATAAGCGGCGGCATAAAGAATGTAATGATTGCCTCGAACGGCATATTCAGCAGCCAGTACCCGACCGCTTCCGATAACATCATAGGCGAGCGCTCGGTTGTTGTAACGAATAACGGCGCGGTATGGTCGTACGGTGAGAACGCTACGGGACTGCTCGGCGACAACACCTTCACAACCAGATACACGCCGGTACGCACGGGCGTATCGTACTTCAAGTTTGACGAGATGACGTATTCGATGAAGGTCGGCGACACGCTCGACATCACCAATCCGCCGATAGCGTCCTTCAACCTCCTTGAAGGCGCGGGCGGCTCGTCGTCGGATGAATACGATCTTATCTGGCAGACGTGGAACAGCTCCTCCGATGAAAACGGAAATATTGTTCCGAATAATGAAATAATTTCTATAAGTTATGAAGGCAACTTCAGCGCCGAGGGCAGAAGACAGGCGACGCTGACGGCTGAGGAAATCGGTACGACTTATGTAATCGTATCGCTGAAGGACGACGCTCAGACCGTAGGCACGTTCAGGGTTGAGGTACGTCCGAGCGACGAGGATCTTATAAACACCGGCTTATTCAGTAACGCGGCTGACGCAGAGGCGAACAACGTCGCATACCCGCAGGTTGTAACGGGCGCGAACACCACCTACGCTCTGAAACCGAACGGAACGGTATGGGCATGGGGTTCAAACGAGTACGGACAGCTCGGTAACGGCGCGATATTCGGCACGGCTCTGTACCCGCAGCAGGTAGAGATAACTGACGGCGGCAGTGAAGTTAAGATCACGAAGCTCGCCGCGGGCGGACACAGCGTACTCGCGATAGATACAAACGGTAATGTATGGGCGTGGGGACGCAACGATAAGGGACAGCTCGGTCTGGGTGAAGGCAAGGCTGATAAGATAAGCGTTCCCGAACGCGTACACAGCGGTATGCAGGCTACGGCTGACGGATATATTGCGGACATTGTGGATATAGCGACGGGCGGTCTTACGAATGATGAAGGCTTCTCGCTGTTCCTCGCAAAGAACGGCGTTGTATACGGCACGGGCGACAATGCATGGAACCAGATCAACGCCGTGCATCAGGCGTCATACAATGAACCCGTAAGAGTAGCCGACAACGGCGCTCAGCTTGCGATAGGTCAGGGCGCGACGTCGCACATACTGCGTATGGACGGCTCTGTATTCTCCGTCGGCAAGGGCAACAGATACGAGTACGGTATCAGCGACTATGAGGATACTGAGGACTACAGAACGGGTAAGGCAGAGCTTGAGTACCGCGCAATGACAATCGGCGCGGGTGACGAGAACACCATAGCGATAGTATACAACATCGACCAGCTCTCACGTATAGATAAGGATAAGACAGGCAGCGTATGGGCATGGGGCGCGAACGACAACGGTGAGTTCGGCGCTATTCCGCCTACGCTCACATCGCCGACGAGACAGGCGAGCGTTTCGGATGTACTCGCGGCAGGCGGCGGCAGAAGCATATTCGCCGTAACGAAGGACACGGCGGTAATGGGCGGTCTCGCGTCGAGCGGACAGCTCGGTATCGGCACTGTGACAAGCGATACCCAGCCGCTGTCGGATAACAGGAAGGTTATCCAGAACACAGCAAATCTCGGCGAAAAGACGAGCGCCGACGCGGACCCGAATGACAGACTTGATCCGTTAAAGGGTTATCAGGCGAACGCGAACAACATAATAAGCATGTCCTCCTCCGTGGGCGGAGAATATTCGGCATACGCCAACAGATTCGGCGACGTCTGGGCGTTCGGTAAGAACGACAAGGGTCAGCTCTCGTATCAGGATGTAACGGCGGATTATCCGGAAGCCTCGCTCGTGGGCGCGGATCTTGTTGTCGAGCTTGAAAACGGCAGTGAAATGACACTCAGACATCTCGCGCAGTCAGAGCCTATAAAGGTTAAGGCTATGCAAGGCTTCAACCTCTACAGAAACGCTGATACGAAAGCGACAAACACATTCACCTCGCTTGACCCGTCTATCGCATCGGTAGACGAAAGCGGTGTTGTAACGGCGCAAGGAATAGGCGACACGTACATAAAGGTTGAGACGAACGCAAACGGCGCGTCAAAGACAATGTACGTTCACGTATACGCTCTGCCCGACGACAGCGAGGCAATGGGTAAGCAAGATGACGATACATACCTCTATCCCGACGAACAGTACGTGACATATCCGCAGATTGCGGCGGGCGAGAACTTCATGCTCGCGCTCCGCGCAAACGGCGAGATGTACGCATGGGGCGACAACACGTACGGACAGCTCGGTCTGGGACTCGGAAGAGTCGGCAGCATAGATATGAAGCCGCAGAGAGTAAGCGTAAAGGATAAGGACGGTAAAGAGATCAAATTCAGCAAGATTGCCGCCGGCGCAGACTTCTCTATGGCTGTCGATACAAACGGCAACCTCTACACATGGGGACGCAACAACGTAGGTCAGCTCGGTAACGGACTTGGAATGTACGGCAACGAGATGACCGTGGATAAGGGCGCGAAGCAGACGATTGGCGTATACATTGCGGACGCCGTGACAAAGACCTACGAAAGCACTAACGCCTCAATCGCGTCTGTAACCGCGGACGGCGAGGTAACGGGCGTTAAGTCCGGCAAGGCGTTCATTAAGATAACGTCAACGGACGGCAGCGGCAATGAGAAAATAACATACGTACGCGTAATCGTAACGCCCGGCGAGGGCAAGAGCCCGACGGTGGACACGGAAGATCCGAAGGACGAGGTAATCGTTGAAGTACCGACGAAGCTCGACTTCTTCGCGGACGGCACCGACGAGAGCGGCGTACGCGGAGTAATCAGATCGATCTCCGCGGGCGGCAGTGCGGGCAACAGCTACGCACTGGCTCTTACAAACGGCGGCGACGTGTTCGCATGGGGTTCAAACCTCTATCATCAGGTAAATAATACAAACACAAGAGTAATAACCGTTCCGACTATATCCTCCGTATCGAGAGTGACGTCGATTTCAGCGGGCAGCGGTGAAAACTACGCTACAAGCTACGGCGTTCAGGAAACGGGTAAGATAATAGCCTGGGGTTCAAACAGAAATCATGAATATGCGGACGGTACGGTCGACACGATAACAGGTCAGGCTGTAGTGAGAGGCAAGGATTTTGAAAACAGCGTTCACGCCCTTGAGGTAACGGCGGGTGAAGGCAACGCGGTCGCTCTCACAACAACGCATGGCACGACCGATACGGCGTACTACGCTTGGGGTAATACCGAAAGCGGCTTGGTACCTGTAAACGCACCGGCGGAAGGCGAGGCGGCATCGTACGCACCCGCTAAGCTTGATATACTCAAAAATACGATAGACGTAACGAACGGCGACGCGGCGATATTCGTTCAGAAGGACGGCTCGATTATGGCTGTCGGCTCTAACAGCGGCGGCAAGCTTGCCGCGGACGAGCCGAATGTACCCGAAATCAAGCAGATTGACGGCGTAAGCGATATACTCGCGGCGGCGGTAAGCGCGAACGGCTCTATGTCAGGATTTATCACAACGAAAGGTGAGATAAAGACCGTCGGCTCCAACTCGCGCGGACAGCTCGGCGACGCGACGCTTACAAGCAGCTCGGAGCTTGTGGATGTATACTCGGGCGTTATCAACGTAACGGGCGAAGATGGAACGGTTATAGGCAGCGACAACGCGATAAAGACGAAGCTCAACCTTATTGACAACGAAACTTACTTCGAGAGAACGTCAAGGGGTAAGGTCAGCTTCTCGTACGACGTATTCAATGCGTTCAAGAAGCATGATACCACCGCTCAGTTCCACGCGGCTTCAATCAATCCGTCTGTGGCACAGATAACGAGCGAGGGCGATCTCACATACACGGCTGTCGGCTCGACGAGAATTATTGTATCAAAGACGGACAGCGATAAGTACGCGCTGTTCGATGTAAACGTGCTGCCCGAAACGTCCAACCTCGACACGGCGGTACAGCCGATGATTGTGACGGGCGGTCAGTTCACGGCGGCTCTCACGAGCGGCGGATACGTATATCTCTGGGGAGACAACGCAAAGGGACAGCTCGGGGTATCTACAAATACAAAGACGATAAACGCACCGGTAATAGACGGCGCGGGACAGCTTAAGGTAGGCGGCAAGCCGCTCAGCGGCATTGTATCCGTAGCTGCGGGCGACAACTTCGTAATCGCAGCCGATAAGGACGGTCACGTATGGTCATGGGGACGCAACGACGCGGGTATAGGTCAGCTTGGCAGAAACTCGACCGTAGGACGTAATCTCTCCGGCCCGCAGTACGCGCGCGACGTGGCTTCCAACCCAGTGAACGCCGATACAAAGGCTGACAGCACCGCGAAGCTTGACGACGGAGTACGTATACTCGGTTCGGATGCGACGGGCAAGATTGTAAAGGTATTCGCTTCCGGCTCGACGGCTGCGGCGATTACGGAGAACGGCAACGTATACGTATGGGGTTCAAACCGTTACGGACAGCTTGGTATAGGAAAAGACGAGCTTACGGAGCTTGAACAGAGCTCAAGCAGCGCAAGACCGGTAAGAATGTACGGTATCGACGACGCGGTTGACGTTGTGATAGGCGAGAAAAACATAGCCGTTGTAAGACGCGACGGTACAATGTATATCGCGGGCAGCAACGACAACGGTCAGTTAGGTAACGGCGAAATTTGGAACGCGCAGAACAACGTGGATATGGCGGCGTACAACAGAACGATAGCTCTCCCTGTGCTCGACGGCGACGGCAGCCATACAACGGGCGCGATGAAGGGTATCGTAAACGCCGCGTTAGGCCCGAACCACGTTATAATCAATACATACAATTACGAAAAAACGACTACAACCACAACCAATACAGAGGTTGAAACGACAGTAGGGGACGACAGAACAAAGACAACAACCACAACCACGACGGTTACAGACGCGGATGTGACGGATACGGATTCCGAAACAACCATTGAGGTTTACACGACGACCACAAAGGATATTGTTACGACAACCACCAGGGAGGAGGCTGTACGAGTAACGGTAACGCTGTCTGTAAACGGTCAGATTACAACCGAAACCACGAAGACGGAAATACTCAACGCAGAAGCCGGAGTAGTAAGCACGTCGTCCGTAACAGAGGATCGCGCTTACTTACCGGGTGACGTCGACGGCGCGTCAACGGTTACGGAATACAGAAGAACGACAGTAACGACTTCTACCGAATACGGCGAGACGCCTGACGCCGATCCGACGGTTACGACCGATGTTGAGCAGACGGCGCTGAACGGCGATTACTTCGACGAGACGGTAAGCACGTCAATGAATACGGTAACGACGGTATCGGCGAGAACGGTTACAAAGACCGAAGCGGATTCGGAAGGCTCGACGACTACATTCTCGAAGAGCTCGACAGCGGCGTATAAGGAAGGCGACACAGCCGGCAGCGAGACGACGCTTACAACGACGCATACAACAAAGACGGTAACGAGAGGCGGAGACGGTCATACAACAATAACAGTTGTAACGGAAAAAGAGGCTCCGAAGGAACAGGGCGATGTGAGCGGCACAACAACCTCACATGACGTGGATACGAACGACGTATTCGCAAATAAGGTTTACGCGTGGGGCAACAACACCAACGGCGTGCTCGGCAACGGCGTGGCTTACCTGAACGGTAAGTTCTACAGGGTTGACAAGACCGGTACGCGTACGGACAACGGCACAACAGACCTTAACGGTCACGAGGCGAAGGAAATTCTCTCCTTCCCGACAAATAAGGATGCCGCGCTCGTACACGTATGGGACAACGACGGTGTGTCAGACAAGCCGACAGGCATAATGGATAACGTTTACACTGTATTCGCTGGCGATCACTTCTCCGGCGCGCTTACGGCGGGTACGTTTATCAACGCGGATCATATTGAAGGCAACAACGTTTATATGTGGGGTACGAACAGATATTCGGGCATCAACTCCGGCGTACTCGGCAATAGAACGCTGAACGTTGACCAGTACAAGCCGATGCTCGTATACAAGAACGATTCGTCGATGGATTACCTCGACACAATCGTTTCGATACCCGCGATTATAAACGGAGAGCATATCGCTTCAATCTCGCGCACGGGCGTTGCGTACCTGTGGGGCTACGATAACAAGTACCAGCTCGGTATAAAGAGCCAGGCGACCATGATGGTTCCCGTAGTTGCGGGCAACTCCAGCATGTCGATGAGTGAGCCTACGATTATCAGAAGAAAGGGCGGTACGGCTGATATCCGTGTTCAGGGCGGAGAGCTGTTCCCCGTATATGATGAGCTTAAGGGCGACGTAGGCGCGTTCGACTGGAAGGTGCTTGACGACACGATCGCGCGTATAGCGGTTCTTTCGGGCAGCGACTCGTCGAGAGCGCAGCTGCGCGGCGAAGGCGAGGGCGAGACGAGAGTTATAGCCATAAACAAGATTACAAGCCAGCCGGTATTCGCGAGAGTAATCATCACGGACGATATAACGTATCCGCAGATGCAGTTCGGTAAGGACTTCGCGGTAGCGCTGAAGAAGGACGGTACTGTATGGTCATGGGGTAATAATACCTTCGATTCCGGCGACACCGGACTTCTCGGTTCGGGAAGTAAGCAGGGAGAGCTTACCATACCGGTACAGATAGACAGATACTACGCTAACGCAAGCGACGCGGTTAAGGGTATTTCGTCACCGATAGAAAAAATCCTTACGATTTCGGTCGGCGATAAGCACGCTATCGCGGTCGGCAAGAGCGGACGCATTTACGCATGGGGCGACAACTCCTACGGACAGCTTGGTATAAGCCCGATAGTTGCGCCGTATGTAGACCGTCCGGTACAGATAGAGTTATATAAGAACTTTACAAACGATATTATCAACAAGGGCAAGATCGACAACCAGATAGTAGACGCGTCAGCGGGTGCTTACCACACCGTAGCGGTAACAGCTATAGGCGAGGTATACACATGGGGACGCAACGATAAGGGACAGCTTGGCAGAGGCTACACGACAAGCGATTATGAGCCGGAGAATTTTGAACCGGCGAAGATGAAGGGTACCGGAGACAGCACGATTACGAACGTCGTAATGTCGGCTGCGAGCAAGGAGGCTACGGCTGTACTTCTCGCGAACGGTATGGTATACACCGTCGGCGGCAACAAACGCGGCGAGCTGGGTATAAACAGCGATAACGAATTTGAAACGCAGCTTTCGATGGTAAGCCTCATTGATACAAACAAAGACGCGATTGATTCGACGAAAAAGACGGAATATCTCACCGACGTAACGAGAATTGTCGGTAAGGGATATAACTTCGCGGCAATTTCCACGAAGTCCGAGCCTGTTTACGACGAGAACGGAAAACCGCAGTATGTGGTTTCCGGCGGCGTGCCGTATCAGCAGATTAAGTACACCAGAAACAGACAGGTATACGCTTGGGGCGACGACTCCTCGATGCAGCTTGGTACGGGTATCTACAAACCGAAGAAGTCCGCCGAAAGCGACTGGCAGCAGAATGAACCGATGTATTCAAAGGTTCCGATGGAAGTAACCATGAATCCCAAGGACAACTGGGCTAACGATCCCGAATACAGCGGAATGGAAAGCGGCAGCTATGATAACAAGAGCGATGACGTTCATCCCGAATTCCTGCGCAATATAGCGAACATCTCCATAGGCTACTATGAGGATAATGAAGGAATACACACCCACATGCTCGCGATAGACCGTAAGTCTGTCAACAAGGGTACGGAAGAGGCTCCCAACATGGTGGCTATGGCTAACGCGTACGCGTGGGGTGAAAACGCCAAGGGAGAACTCGGAGTTTCCGGACCTGACAAGCTTAACTCCGCGTATCTCATAAAGGATTTGTATTATACGGCTGATGAAAACGGCGGTATTACATCAACACCCGCGGAGAGAAACATTATCGGCGCGGCAACGGGCGGACAGTTCTCCGGCGCGTTTGTTGACGACGGTCTCGTATACACATGGGGCAGCGACGACAAGGGCCAGCTCGGTAACTTCATGGTGACAGACGGCGGTGTGAACGCCGACAGAACATATCCGGGTTATGTTGACGAAGAATACATAGCTCTGGGCGACTATGACATAGTTCTCGGACCGGATAAGGAATACGCCGTAATTCCCGCGGTATACATGCGCTCCTTCAGCCTTGACATACAGGTTGACACGGAAAAGACGGGCATGCTCTCGTTCAGCACGCTTAACGATGATATTATACAGGTTGAAAACCTTAGCAAGGAAGATACAGTTAAGCTGCTCGGCTCGCGCAATGTTGTCGAGAATGTTAAGTACGGCAAGGTATCGCTCAGGAGAGATGAGGACAACAATATTAAGTACGGCGATACAAAGCTGCTTATCACGTACACCAACAGCGCAAATAACGAAAGCATGACGGCGGTTGCGAACGTGACAGTACTCGGCGAGGCTTACAGACAGACGGGTACGAATGACGACGGCAGTCCGATTTACGACAGCGAAAACATTTACAGAACGGCTCCGAAGATGGAAAGCGGAGACGGTTATACAGTTGCGCTCAAAGCGGACGGCACGGTATGGTCATGGGGCGCTAACGACAGCGGTCAGCTCGGTCAGGGAACGACAGGCAAGAACATCGTTCCGACGCAGGTAGAGTTTGACTTTGAAGACGAAGGAACATATATTAAGAAGATTGCCGTAGGCAGAGCGCACGCGATTGCTCTTGATTCAACCGGCAAGCTCTGGGCGTGGGGTTCAAATACAACCACGTACCAAAACAACACGGTGGCTACCGGTCAGCTTGGTATAGATCCCGAAGAAACTCCGTATTCCTCGACACCGGTAATTGTCGGCGTAATAGACGGCGTTGACCACCTTGACGGCCTCAACATAGCGGATATATTCGCAGACGAAAACGCAAGCTTCGTTATAACGAGCAGCGACCAGGTAGTTAAGGTCGGCAAGACCGACGTAAGCACGCTTACGATTACGATGCCGATAAACAGAGAGACATACGCGTTCGGTTCGGCGTACAGCTCCAAGTACGTGGGCGAAGGCGGTACCGTTACGGACGACTATCGCGCTGACGAGCAGAAAGCGCAGTCATACGGCGCGGCTCCGACGCAGCTTAGCATGGTTAAGCGCGTAAGCGGTATAGCGGGCAACAACGTATTGAAGTTCAACGGCACCGTATGGCAGCTGCCGAAGGATCCGACAAAGTCGAGCTTCAACAGAAATACAGGCTTTGCGGGCACCAATGAGGCTGCTTCGACAAATGATTATATCCTGAACAATATAGTCGATATAGCATCGACGGATCTCCACTCGCTCGCGCTTACAAAGGACGGCACCGTATACGCGTGGGGCGACAATACAGAAGGTCAGCTCGGCAACGGCACCGACAGCGGCAGCATGGACGCAGAATATGTTCTGCCCGATGAAGAAGGAGAATCAAGCGTAACCGTAAACGTAAAACAGCTTGCAGACGGAGAATATACAAATAAAGAAATATCAGTTCTCGGTCACGTTGTCCGCATAGCGGCGGGTGACGACCACAGCGTTGCGCTTGTTCGTCTCGGAAACGAAGAAGACGGCTACAAGTACAGCGTATACACGTGGGGCGACAACAAGAATGGCGAGCTTGGCAATTCGGCTGATGCGTCGCAAATCCTGAAGCCGAAGAAGGTTAAGTTTACGGCGATCGACGGCTCGTCGGGCGAATCCATAGAGGACACCGATAAGAATATAATGGATATTGACGCGGGCTACAGCGTAACGTCCATGCTTGAAGACAACGGCTTCATGTGGACGGCAGGTCTTAACAGCTTCGGTCAGCTCGGCAACCTTGACGAGACGGATTCACAGGTACCCGTACTTGTAGGTCAAGGTCAGCTTGAGGTAGTTCCGACGTCGTATAAGCTCAACGTGGGCGACACGCTTGAGGTATCGCCCAAATATAAGGCGCAGCCTGCGTTTAACCTCATAATTGACAGAGGCAGCGAGCTTACAAATCCGAAGTATTCATCGGTTGACGAGAGAATATTCACCGTTGAAAGCGGTGCTGAAACAACCAAACCCACAATTAAAGGTAAGAGAGCCGGCAAGTCGAAGCTCAAGCTCGAGGTCGGCGGTCTGACGGCGTACTTCGACGTAACGGTAATCGGCAAGGGCGGTAATTACAGCCCGATAGTTGCCGCGGGTGAAAACCACACCGTTGTCTTAAAGTCGGACGGCAGCGTTTGGACATGGGGCGGCAATACCTACGGACAGCTTGGCAGAGATGATGCGAACGCCGTAGGAAGAGTGACGTTCCCGACAGCGGACGGAGAAACCGAACCTGAGATTAAGTTTGTCGCGGCGGGCAAGAACGCGTCATACGCGGTAACGAGCGACGGCAAGCTGTACGCGTGGGGCGACAATACCTACGGACAGCTCGGCTCGGGTACAACGGCGAAGAACACGGCGGAGCCGGTACTCGTACTCGGCACGGACGGTAAGCCGATAGAAAACGTAACGCAGCTTGCCGTTCAGGATAACACCGTTCTTATACTTGTACAGGAGGATAACGCTCAGAACGGTCTTGTATACGGAATGGGCGATCTGTTCGCGCAGAACTCCGGCAAGATAAAGCTTATACCGAATCTTGAGAACGTAATGCAGATAAGCGGTCTGTACGCTCTCACCAGACAGGGTACCGTATGGCAGATTGTAGCCGACGGCGCTCCGCATAAGCTGCCCTTAAAACGTGAGGACGGCAGCGACCTGTCCATAGTTCAGATTGCCGCAGGCGCAAGCCATGTACTTGCTCTTGACGGCGATAAGGAGCTGTGGGCGTACGGAAGCAACAATTACGGACAGCTCGGTCAGGGCAGCGTCGCGGAAGAGTCTAAGGCGGTTAAGGTAGAGCTTTCCGAAACAGTCTTTGACGAGAGTCTGTCAGAGGAGACAAAGAAGGTTTACACAGCCGTGAACCTTGCGGCGTCAGCCAATTCGTCGTACGCGCTCGCGATAGACGGTGACGGCAATGAAAAGCTGTTCGGCTGGGGCGACAACTCCGTTGGTCAGATAGGTATTGCGGCGGCGGAAGCAATGCTTAACAGCAATGTTGTTAAGCCGATAGTTATGACCTCCGCACCCGCGAATATTGACTTCATGACCGCGGGCTACAAGCAGGCGTTCCTTGTTGACAGCGAGGGCCGCGTATGGGGTATCGGTGAAAACGGCGCGGGTCAGCTTGCAAACGGCGACACTACCGATGTAAACAGCTTCATAATCTGCGGCGACTCACAGATTGAGATCAACAAGGTGACCGTAAACGCGGACGGCACGCTCGGCGATATTGTTGCCGTCGGCTACGGCACGATATATATTAAGGAGGAAGAGGAGACTTACCTCCAGGCATACTATAACGCGTTCAACGTATACAAGATAAACAATGACGCGGATACAAACTACAACTTCATATACACCACGCACAGTCTCACAACGGACAGCAGCGATATTCTGTCGCTTGCTTCGACTACGGCAGAAGGTCAGCATTATGCTAATGTCAAGGGTCTTAAGTCCGGTATAACGTACGTGATGGCTAAGGAAACCGGCAGCATAAACAAGAGTTCTTACATAAAGGTAGTTGTAATTCCGAAGGAAGCGACGTACTACAACGAGCATTACTTCCAGCCGAAGGTTGACGCGGGCGAGAACCATACGATAATGGTACGCCACGACGGTACAATCTGGGGCTTCGGCGCGAATACGGACGGTCAGCTCGGCACGACCAACAACATATCCTACGACGCTCCGCACGTGGCGGTAACGCTCGACACATTCTATGTTGACGCGGCGGCGGGAAGAAATCACTCCATCGCTCTTGACAGTGAGGGCAATATATGGACAACGGGCGACAACTCAAAGGGACAGCTCGGCACAGAGGGTGAGAGTCGCAACTACTTCGACAAGATAAAGGTTGAAGGCCTTGAAGAAGGTGAGAAGTTCGTATCCGTTGCGGCGGGCGACGGCGTAAGCGCCGCTGTTACAAGCCTCGGTAATGTATACGTATGGGGCGACAACTCGAAGGGCAGAATAGGTCTCGGCGCTGAAACGGAAAAGACCGACAAGCCGACAAGACTTAACATAGCTCAGGTAAGAGAAGTATCCATAGGCAAGGAGCATACGCTGTACCTCCAGATGAACGGTACGGTTTACGCTTCCGGTAACTATGAGGATAACAGACTCGGCATACCGGGACTTAGCGCTAATGCCGCAGTTCCGACAAAGATACCGTCGTTCGCGATAACGGGTGTCAACGAGCATTACGATAATCACATCGTATCCGTTGCGGCTGGTGGACGCCACAGCATGGCTCTGTACTACAACGCTACCGCGGTTGCGTTCGGCAGCAACGATTACGGACAGCTCGGTATGGGTACGGTTCTCCCGCAGGCGGGTATGCCGGGTATAAACGCGGCAAATATTTACAGCATTTCCGCGGGTGAGAACCACTCGATGCTCACCGACAAGGACGGCACGGTTTACACCTTCGGTGACAACACCTACGGCGAGCTTGGTATCGGCGGTATGATTGACGGCACGATACAGTACGCGCATACGCCGAGAGATAACAAGACGTATCTCGACGGTATTTCCGCGATGAGCATTTCGGCAGGCAATCACTACAGCGTATTCGCGGACAAGAACGGTGTTGTATACGGCTGGGGTGACTACACGCAGGGCGACAGTCAGAGATTTGGTCTCACAAGCATCGAAACACGCAGCGATACGCCTGTTGTTATAGGCGGCTCAAAGGTAGTAACGATGTATAACGAGGTAACGGTACACACAGGTGAGACCGTTGCGCTTGACCTGCCCGGAGCAAACAGATTTAACCTGCTTGTGGATTATGACAGCACAAGCGATATAGACGCGGAGAGCAAGAATGAGTCCATCGCGACGGCGCAGCTTGACGAAACCGGAACTGGCGTACTCGTAACCGGCGGCGATAACACAGGTCTCACGCATGTGGTTGTTACAAGACAGATAGACGACAACCGCGACCATGACGAAAGAATAGTTTACTTCATAACGACCATAGACGCGGAAGGCAAGGTTGCGCCGATGGTAGCGTCCGGTCAGGAGCATACGATTGTTCTTAAGCAGGACGGCTCCGTATGGGCATTCGGTAAGAACACGTACGGACAGCTCGGTATCGGCAACACCGACGAGATAGTAGACCAGGTTCCGCAGAGAATAACGTTCTTCGACGAACATCTCGTCGAGGACGAGTATGTGACAAAGGTTTACACGGGACAGTACCATTCGGTTGCGCTGACGAATAAGGGCAGCGTATACACATGGGGACGCAACGACCGCGGACAGCTCGGTCTGAATTACAACCCGTCGATTTACAACATGGTTCCGTCTCCCGAACAGGTAACGATCGCCGCAGCGGACGGCACGAGAAAGCCGCTTACCGGCGCTGTTAAGGCTTCCACGGGTACACACCATACCGTAATACTCACAGAGAGCGGTATACTGTACGCCTGGGGCTGGAACGAGTACGGACAGCTCGGCAACGACTCCGACGCCGTTAAGGAAATGGCGATCGAGCCTGTAATAGTTAAGAATATCAACAACGTGGTTGACATTAACCGCCGCAGCGGTGGTCAGACCGTATTCGCAATCCGTTACGACGGTACGGTTTGGGGCTGGGGCAACAACATTGACGGACAGATCGACTATAAGTCATCCGAGCAGGAATTTGTAAGACCTACCCGCGTGGATCTTACCATAGAGAAGGAAAACGGCGAGGTTGTTAATTACGACGGCAAGGTAATCCGCATCTACAGCGGACTTGGATTCGCTGTCGCTCTCCTTAACGACGGTACTGCTATCGCGTGGGGTAACGAGGACAAGCAGGAGCAGCAGCTCGGAAGAGATGTTTCGTCCGAGACTCCGTTTACAAATACGGACGGTAAGACTATCTACGCTCCGGGACTTATAGACGTAACAAAGATTGATAAGGACAACAACTATATCGTAGAGCTTGCTATAGGCGTAACGCACGGCCTGGCAATGTTCAACGACCAGAAGGTTGCGGGCTGGGGAAGCTCCGCGAACGGCCGTCTCGGCGATCCGACGCAGCAGAGCGAGACGAATCCGAAGCCGGTTGTTACACCCGAATACATAGAGGTAACTGATGCGGTACAGGGTACGGGTACATCAGATGTAGAATATCAGCAGAGCACCCTTGAAGCGCTCACGATTTCGGCAGGCGGCGCGTTCACGATAGTGGGCAGAAGCACGAAACCCGACGACGCTCTTAAGGCGAAGAATGGTCTTATGTACGGCTTCGGTCTCAATAACGACGGACAGCTTGCGCTCGGCGCGGCAGGTGTGAACCGCGATACGCTTGGCAATGTAACGAGTAAGGTTGTAGACGTATGGAAGCCGACGCTTATCGCCGGACAGCTTGCGAGCATAGTTCCGTCGTCGAAGATAATGCCTGTCGGCACAAATACGGCTGTCAAGATAACGATGCCGAGATTCTATATCACCGGCGACGACAATGATAACAATAAAGATTACGGCTACTATATCCTTGATACAGACGGCAGCCATGTAATCGACTTTACAAAGAATACGTCCACTGTTCACGCGAACAGTGAAGGTACGGCGGTTCTCGTTGTTCAGGATTACGAGAACGGCACGGATATGAGAGCGACATTCCAGGTAATCGCTGAAGATGACGACAGAACGCAAGGTCTGCTCTATATCCTTGACAGCAATCATGAGAAGTACTTCGGCGAGGTACGCGACACCGACTGGTTCATTGAGAGAGGATACCTCACGAGCAATGATTATGAGCTTAGAAACGTTCACGATACGGCAACGAACGATGACTTCAATGTTCCCGTACTCATAAACGACCTTAAGGAGCTCTACAGTGTATCCATACCGCTTGACACGATAGAACCCGCCGAGGACGGACATCTTAAGGGCAAGGGTACTCTCAAGATTTCCGCACGGTATTCTGCGGACGTTCTTAAGCTGCTTGACAGCGACGGCAATGAGCTTATCGCCGAGGATGCAAGCAATCCGCACGCGGCGGTTGAAAACAACGGTCTTAGAATGACATATAACACAGGCGTTGATGATGATGATTACGACCATACGCCGTACTATCTCATCGAGGGCGTTGACGTTGACGACGTATCGCTGTACTACGCGCAGTTTGACGAATATGAGGACGGCACGTTAAAGGCTGACGGCACAAGAAAGGTTAAGGTAGCGCTTATCGCGGAGAATAAGAGCTTGGATATTACTCCGTACGTGACGGCTCAGTACAACACGACAGGTGATCCGACCGAGATGGAAGAGCCTCACAAGCATGCTCAAACGGAAAGCCTTAACAGAGCGAAAGCGCATAAGGACGCCGACGGCAATATAGACTACTACACCTATATCCTGAACAGTCATGACGCCGACGGCAGGGAACTCATAGGCGCGACGGTTTACATCGAAGGTCAGAAGGCTTCGGTTGTCGAGGTAGCTTCCATACCCGTCAACTCCGACCATGAAATAGCTGACCGTCATGCGACATGGTACGACGCGCAGAACGTATCCGTTGTGGAGGTTGAAAACAGAAAGATCGTTTCAACCAACAACATAACGGCTGTTAAGCTTGCGGTAGAGCAGACATATCACACAACCGAAACGGTTGAGACGGGTGATTCCGATGAGGAAGGCAACCCGATAACCGAAGAAAGAGAGGTTGAAAAGACAGAAAGACGCGAGTATATTCTCTACCTCTACAGAGACGAGTACGTAACGTCGATCGATGAGATTACGTTCACCGATAAGACGTCGGAGAACGGCAAGACGTACACCGCCGTTAAGTCAGGCGACACGACGTATCAGATAATCGTGCCCGCGAACGTGACGATAGGCGATATACTCACGAGAGCTACATATAAGGAAGCGGAGCCTATTGAATACAAGCAAAGCTCCGTAACTGCCAACACGCCCAAGAGCATAGATAAGAATCCGGCGGTATATGAGAACTTTGTTCTCGGTGATGAGAGCAAGACGACCGTTGACATTACAATCTATGCGACGGCAGGACGAGCGGCTTCAAAGAATTACACGCTCGAAATCATAAGAGTAACCGATGAGGACGATCCGTATGTAGCGGTTGACTACAACAGAATACTGCCGAGCGTTGAGGGCAAGTACATAGCTTACGTCGCGGATGACGCGAAGTCGGCTGTAATTACCGTGTCTACAATTCTCGAAGGCGGACAGGTCAAGATTGGCAGCGAAGGTCTGACGAAGCCGACCGTTAACGAGGTTGACTACATCTTCAGCGATGATGAAAACCGTCAGTTCACGGATTCCGGCTACATCGAGGTACCGTTCACCATCTTCCCGATGGTCGGCACGGCTCAGGAAAAGACAATCCGCATTTACAGCAGCAGAGCATATCCGATGCCCGAGCTTCTCGAGGTTATCTATGAAGTAAAGGGTACAGACGCGGAAGGCAACGAGACAACGGAATACATCACCGTTCCCGCGAAGTACGATACAGTTCAGCAGCAGTACGTTGCGGAGATACCGGGTGATTACTCGAACGACGACAGCATCACCATAAAAGCGGCAGGCTTTAAGTACACCGACGCGTCGGGCGAGGAGAAGAAGTCGTCTGTTGAGATTACCGACGAAAATCCCGCGGACGCGCAGCTCAAGTCACACGACGAAGGCGGTATACAGGTACTTGAAACAAATACGGTAGACACCGTTACAAACTACAAGCTCAGCGTAACCGACGCGGAAGGCAAGACATACGAGGACGATTACCACGTATTCAACCTTGCGGTTGTTAAGCAGACGACCGAAATAGCGGCTAACGCTAAGACAGCGCAAATGGTAGGCTACGATATACCCGAGGTAAAGAGAACGGGAGCCGATGAAAACGAGTCAGGTCTTGTAACATTCCGCAAGATGGTTAAGTACGACAAGGTTGACGCGAACACGGCTGACATCAGGATAACTCTTGACCATCCGTATCAGCAGATTGCGATTGCGAAGAAAGCGGCGGACGGCACGTACACCTACGGCGAGTACAGAAAGCTCACGGAAAAGACGCCGGAAGGTGAAGAGCCGACACTCGTATTCGAGAAGCAGCCGCTCACGGACGGTGAGAACGTAACCGAGAACTACTTCAGAATCAAGGTTAAGTCCGGCGATAACGAGCAGGAATACGACCTTGTACTTGAGCTTGGTCACGATGATGTAAGTCTTATCAGAGTAGCCGACGTATCCGAACCCGAATCGGCACGCTACGAGATTATAAAGGTAACGGATCCGGCTAACCCCGCCAACTACGATCCGAATAAGAAGTATCAGTATTACGTTGCGATTAAGCGTTCCGACTTCGTGAAGAATAATATGATGACTATCGAAGCGGAGGCTAACGACAGGAGCGCTAAGGTAACTATGGCTGTTAACCCGACGCAGCCCGATAATGAGGTTGCGTTCGCGGAAGGCGTAAACGGCGCGGGCTATACTCTCACACGCCAGATAAGACTTCAGGATTATGTAATAGATACGGAGAATGTAAACGAAACGAGAGATCCGCTCGATTACCTCGTAAGAATTAAGGTAACGGGTGAAAGCGGCTACGAGCAGATTTACAGACTTCTTATAGTAATTCAGTCGCCCGACGTAACTCTCGACGGCGAAGGTTATATGCACGCGTTCGACATGAGCGGCAAGACGTTTACCGGCGATGAGTTTAAGGCGGAGATTGAAAAGGAGGAATATGACCTTCACAAGTATGCCGACATAACGGACGAGCACGGCAATACGACATACGGCAGACTTGACGTCAACTACAACAAGGCGGCAAGCTTGACCGCCACGGCTAATGCTAACGCCGACACAGATGTTTACGATACCGCCGGCTTCGAGGGTTACTTCGTAACCGTTGCGGAAGCCAAGGCAGGCGTAAACAGAACGGCGGCGATAGGCGTTAAGGCTGCAAACGAGTACGCGGATGTGGCTATCGGTAAGTTCTTCTCGATGGAGGACTACATAAGATACATCGCTGACGAAGATAACAGAGAAGTCATTGAAGAGCGCTATATCCGTGATATAGAAGCCAACAGCGTAAGCGCGTACAAGCTCGGCACGAACAACGCTCAATACGACCTCACCGCGCAGGCGGCTGACGGCGGCGTAACATATATTAACCAGTACAATCCGTCAACAAACTACACGAGTACGGTTGACCTCAGCGTAGGCGTAGTCGTACCTGTGGTTGTAAAAGCCGAAAACGGAGACACCGGCATAACCTACCTGCTCGTCCGCGAGGAAAAGAAGGTAGAGCCGCCCAAGGAGGTTTGGGTTAAGCAGGTAAGCACGGACGGCACGTACTTATGGGTACCGGCAGAGTGGGACGATGCGGCGAATAGGTTCAGAGCTCCCGTGCTCAACAATATGCAGACTGTGGACGTAAGAGTAATTCCGACACGCGCGGACGTACTCTCGGTTCTCATAGGCGAAAACAGACAGATTGAGCAGGATGAGGACGGTAACGAGCATATTATTCAGCCGTCCACGGATCCCGTTACGGGCAAGCGTATATGGATAAGCACGCTGAAGCTCTACGATACAAATGATCCGACCTCCGACTACAAGACGGATTATCAGGCTTATGATGAACACGGCGAAAGAATTGTCAAGGAAATTGACACCGCCGCGGGTGAAGTGCTGAGAACAAATATTCAGCTCAGCAAGGATTCGCAGTCCACTATTGTTAAGATTTACGAGTATGTGGACAACGGCGAGATTCTGTCGAACGAGCATATCGTGGAGGGCATGGAGTACGGCTCTGAAAACACCGATGATGAGCTTGACGGCTTCACGCTTGAGCTTTACAAGCAGTCCGACGATACGGGTATTACAATAGTTACAATCTCACCGGGAGAAGAGTACGAGAACAGCGACTCCACCAACCCGCCGAGAATGTACAACGACCCTGTACCGAACGAGCTTATTCACGACAGCGTAACGGGCAATTCGGAGTCCTCCGCTGATATAATACCGACGTATACGGTATTCCTCAACGAGGAAACGGATCAGCTCTCGTATCAGGTAGATTTCGACATAACGCTCTCCGACCCGAAGGCGAAGCTTGAATATAACGGCGAGGAAATTAAGACCGATCCCGTAACGGGTAAGACGGTCGAGCCGTTTGTTGCGGTTCTCGCCGAGAAGGATGTAACGCGTAACCGCTACTACGTACCGGTATACGTAACGTCCGAATCGGGCAGAAAGCAGAAGTATGTAATCTTTGTTGAGCCGAACGACCTCAACGTGGGTATAAAGCAGCTTAGCGATACAAGGTTCAACCTCCGTTACAATCAAAACTTCACGGAATACAGAGAGTTTACAAGATACGAAAACGAGGAGGATACGGAAGGCAAGAAGGTAAGACAGTTCTACGTATATGAGGCGGCAGGCACAAATTCGGGACGTCTCTATATCGAGTCTACCGACGGAACATATATCACAATAGAGTCAAAGACAGATCCGTATAACAATTATTACGAATCCGACGAGGATAACATCACTCATGCGAGAAACATCTTTGACGAGAATGTAACCTTCGACAACAAGCTGTCCAAGGAATTTGCTCAGCAGGATTATAAGATAGTCGTTCACAAGGTTCTCGGATACTATGACAACACGAATGAGGTTAAGGAATATACGAAGGAATATGAATTCGCGTCGATCCTTATGTCCGACGACACGAGTATCAGAGTTTGGGTGGATGGCTATGAGGTAGAGCTTATAAACGGCATCTACTCTACGAGCATCTCCAACACCGCGGACACTTACGACCTCCGCATAGAAACGACAAACGAAATGGCGCATCTCGGTCTTGACGATCCGAAGACACCGTTCCTGCACGTATTCAGAGATACAATGGATACGCCTAAGACTGATGACGGCTCGGCATACGACCATGATGCCGAAATACCTGTAATCCATATCTACGTAACGGCTCAGGACGGTACGGTTGTAAGAACGCCCAACAATGACAACTATTATATCCTCCAGATTACGCGCAAGAACACGACAGCCGAAATCGACCGCGTAGAAGGTACGGATATAGGCACAGAGTCAGAAAAGACGACTATAGGCGCGATAAAGGAAATCCTGAAGGATAATCCCGACAGGTTCACATTCGACGAGAATGAGTATACCGACGACACCCCCGCGTTTATCATCTACTATAACAGCGGTCAGGCGACGATAAACGGTAACGTATACGTAACGCCCGAATCGACGGGAGCGCAGATAGCGCTTTACACGAAGGTTAACGGCGAGTGGGTTGTGGAGAATAACGATAACGGCTTCACTACGGTTGACGAAGCGTTAAAGAGAGCAATAAGCAATCTCTCGACCTCGTACAACAACGGTGAGTATCAGCTCCGCGTCAAGTCCGAAGGCTCTAAGTCCGATGACGACGTGAAGAAGTATCCGCTCCTGCTTTCGGCTAAGGACGATGATACGAGAATTAAGAGTATCATAGTCGAAATGGGCAGACCGGGCGAATACTGGGCGAATAACGATTCGGTATGGTACGCTAAGGCTCCCGAAAAGAATACGGAAGCGGCAAATCCGGAGGACAGATACGCCACATTGACGATTATCCTCAACAACGAGCACGCGGTTATCACCGATATAAGACGCGTGCAGTCGGTAGAGCTTAACTCACCCGAAACGGAAACGCCGAAGGTACTTATACAAGACAACAATATAAGCGGCTCGCTCCGTGATGACAGAGCGGCGCATATTGACGGCGGCGTTAAGATTAAGAGCCAAGAGTACTACAGCATAAAGGTACGTCCGCACAGCGGCGGCGCGGAGAAGGAGTACGTTCTCTGGCTCGTCGGCGACGACGATGAGATAGGTCTTAAGACCGTAAGCAAGTACACGGCTGTTAACGCTCCTACGGATATAAGTTACGTCACATATGACGGCGACGACTTCTACCTCGATGAGGACGATATACCGTCGTACAACTTCATGGTGGCTGATTACGAGCATCTGTTCGTTGAGGCGAAGTCCGAGAACGCTATCATAAGTCATGTAAAGATGACGCCATATTACCTCGGCGACAACGACGAGCTTATTGAAGGTAAGCCGATGCGTGATGAGGAAATAGGCGCTCAGACGTATATTTGGAACGAGGAAGCTCCGCTCAGCGCGGACGATATAGATCTCGAAGCGGCGGTTAACGTGATTGAGCTTACCGTATACTCGAAGTATTACGACAAAGCTAATCCGGCAAAGACGCCGAGAGCTAAGCAGATATACCGCATTAAGCTCTACACGTCGTCAAACAGAACCGACGTGGGTGAGGTTAAGGTTAACGGCATAGTTGCGAAGCCCAGACCGGAGAACCAGACGATTTATGACGTTGCAATACCGCAGACCGGCGAGGGCAGCGAGTGGCAGAATGCCGAGATAGAGATCAACGCTCTTAACGGCTATACAAATATAGAGGCGAACGGCAAGTCCGCAAAGGGCGGCTCGGTTACGAATGTTTCGTCTCTCGGTCAGCTCATTTACTGGTATACCTTGAACTCGGACGAAATATCGCTGACGTTTGAAACGACTTCGTCCTCGGATGTATACCACCAGGTTTACACTCTCAACATTTCGAGAGACCGTTCGGTATCGACGGTAGACCAGGTATACGTAAACAATAAGCTGCTCGTAGCGGCGAATAACACGGATGTAGATATAAGCCTGTTCAGCCGCAGCATAGCGTCTAACGAGTATGTTGCGACCGTCAACAGACGTGATCCGATAAATATCTCCATACTGCCTTCGGGTAAGACCGCAAGCGTGGTTCTCATGAATAACCCCGACTATAGCACGGGTACGCTCCCCGAAGGAGGAATCGAGAAGTACAGAGGCGGCGTATTTGAGGAGATAGAGCAGAGCAAGAGCGGTGAAACGAACCTTATGTTCATCGTAAAGGCCGCCGACTATAACGATAACGGCGAAGCAACAGGCAACTCGAATACATATAAGCTGACGATCCTTTACGCCGGCGACGATGATACCGACGTTTCAAAGGACGTTGACACGGGCAAGGAGGGCGTATACTTCACCTACGACGTAACGACGACGGTAGGCGCGGATACGATAACAAGCACAAGAACGGTAGACAGCACGAGGGTTAATCCGAACGCTGACGACGTTTACACCAAGGACGGCGATACGTATTCGTATGACAATAAGCATATCATAAACCTCATAGGCGAGCAGAAGTCGCAGGGTCATATTATCATAAGAGGCGCGAATGAGAAGCAGATAATCACTCTGTACGCGCCCAACGATACCAACCCGTTTGACGCAGAGCCGCTTATGACAAGCAATGACGGACTGCTCGATTACGTATACAATGTTGAAGCGAGCGTTGTTGAAATACCGTATACAATCACATCACACGGTAAATTCGGCACCAAGGAGCCTGAAGTATCGTATAACCTTATCAAGTTCATCAAGGTATCACCGCAGCTTGAAGAGGTTTACACGGACGGCGACAGACGCTACTTCAACAAGGTACAGTATTCGTACCAGACGCTTCCGAACGCGAAGAAGGTAAGGATCTCCGTGAAGGCAAGCGATCCTGACGCTCAGGTTAAGATTGGCGAAGGCGACTGGGTATTCGACTCCGACGAGCAGGATTACTCAATCGACGTATTGGGCCAGTCGGTATTCACAATACCGCTCAGCATCAGAGTGGCTCCGTTCGGCGATACCGACGTAACGACGAGAAATCTCGTTATAACAAAGGGTAACGCGAACCTCAAGAACGTATTCGTATATACGCAGGATGAGCTTGATGCTCTGTCCACAGTTGTACGTTCAAACGAGTACGGCGCATTTGTGGCAACGGTTGACGCGGATAAGACATATCAGTTCGTAACCGTTACCTTCGACGCAAGGAAGGGATACACGCTGCAGCTGCTCGACAAGGACGGCGACATAATCGAGGGTTATACAGCCGGCGACGCAGTGGACGAAGAGGGCAATGTTGTAAACACGAGCCAAGAGCTGCGTATAGACCGCAGAATACTTCAGCTTGCGGAGGATCAGGTACAGAACGCGTATACCATTAAGGTAAGCGACGGCATAGGTCATACCGCCGCGTACCCGCTGTATATCAATAAAAAGACACAGGAAGCGGGAATTTACAGTATCATAGCCCAGAAGGGTACGGCGACCGAGGACGTTGCCGACAAGACGGGCGACAATACATACAGGCTTGTAATATCCAATTCGACGGAGGATATCAAGCTGCAGATTATCCCGACGGAAAGCACTTCGACCGTTACCGCGGAGGGTAAGTCGAGAGTCGGAACGCTTGACGTGACAACGCATATAGACGCTTCCGCACCGTCGAAGGAAGTAACAATCAGAGTAACGCCGACGGAGAGCACAACGCTCGCCAAGACGTATACTCTTACCATCGTGCGCAGAAGCGACGACACAAGCATCGCGAGCGTGACGGTAGACGGCAAGGAGCTGTATAAGGAGGGTATAACGTCCTTCAATTCGCAGCCGCTCACCAACCCGACGGCGAACGTAACCATTAAGACGGCTAACAGAGCGTCGATACAGGTTCTCAACAAGTCCGCCGGCGCGGAGGTTCGTGACAACACGGATGATCCCGAGTATGAGTGGAAGAAGGCGGAGCTTGCGCTCGACAACAATACGGAAACGACGAAGTACGTTATAAGAGTAACGTCCGAAAACGGCAAGAATACGGTTGACTACATGCTCGTACTCAACAGAGACCTCTACTTCGGCGGTCTTGACTTCATGAAGATTGCGCTTAAGAACATGGACGTAACCGACGACGATTACGAAACTCTCAAGGTAAGAGCCGTAACTCCGGAGGAGATGGATACCTTTAAGGAATACGACGACATCAGTGTTCACGGCGTATTTGAGAAGGTTATAAGCGAGCAGGATACGGAGCTTAACATTTGGGCAAAGGCTCTCGCTTCCGACGCGAAGATTACAATGACGCTCCCGCTCGAAAACGGCGCGGACGAAAGCGGAAAGACGCAGGTTAAGTACGTGACGATGCCGCTTACGGGCGACGAAAAGAACGAGACGAGAACGGATCAAACGCCGTACACGGATAAGTATAAGAGTTACGGCGAGAACTCGTTCACGAGCATATACTTAAGACCTGACATCAAGGAAATCTACATACCCGTATATGTTGACGTTCCGGGCGAGAACCCGCACACGTACAGATACACGTTAAAGCTCGTGAGAAAGAACCTCAGCATAGGCAACATAACGGTTAAGCTGAGCGACGACGGCACGGACGACGACGGTAACTTCAGAGACGACAATGTTATAACACTCAAACCGGAGGCTGACGGCGTAACGTATTCGGCGAAGGTGAGCGCAAGCGACATTGAGAAGAATATCATCGTCACCGCTGACGGCAGAAGCGCGATGCTCACCGGCGATCTCGCCGATATCGGCGCGGCACTGCCCGACGAGTCGACAATAGGCACAAAGACATACAGAAATGAGATAAGAGTTAAGGCAAGTCTCGACAGCGAGCTTACGTCCTACGAGTTCAAGATAAGAGCCGAGGACGCGGAACCTGACGATTACAAGACAATCTACGTAAACATCTATAAGGAGAACGACGACGTATCTCTCAAAGAGGTCAACGTATACTACACGCGTCATGGCGTAAAGGGACCGAGTTCTGTTGTACCCGAGTATGACAGTGAAGGCAACGTTGTAGGCTACGACGCATGGCTGCTGACGGATAAAAATTCGGAGCTTGTGGACATTGAAGCAATCGCAACGTCCGACGGCGCATGGGTACAGATTACGGGCGGAGGCGCTGACGGCGATAAGACGCGTCACATAGCTGTTCAGAACGACCAGACGGCGACGCTCGAACCCGTTATTGAAAGAACGATAACGGTAACCGCGAACACGGATGACGCTAAGTCAAAGTCGTATAAGCTCAGAGTTCACTTGTTCGATCTCGAGATTGAATACGTAGAGTCCGAGGGCGTTCGCTACGAACCCGTAACCGAGACGGTAGACGGCGTTATGACCGATATTTATGAGATATTCATAGACAGCGACTATACCGACCTCCAGGTTAAGGCGAAGAACAATGACGCGGGCGTAACGGCAGGTTACATGCCGGCAGGCGCACCGATGCCCACATCCGCTTCACCGAACATTTACACGAACAGCTCCGTAGGTCTTACGGACGGTTACGCGGAGCTGCAGGTAAGAGTCGGCAAAGGACGCGCGGAGGGTATACCCGACAACCTTAACAACATAGCGTATATCAGAATTTACAAGAACAACGACAACAATAATCTCGATTATATCGACGTAACGTACGATAAGGATAGAGCGACCGAGACGACGCTGCGCGCCGTTAAGACGGGCGACAACGAGTATGCGGTAATCGTTCCCGCAAGGACGAGAAACGTAGACCTCCTCGCGGCGGCGGAAAGCAAGTCCTCGCACGTAACGATTGAACCGAGTGAAACGAGACAGGGCAGAACGGCATACGACACGTATGAGGACTATGCGCTCGTATCGGATGTTCAGACGGCAGATATTTCGGTTGTATCGTCGCTCAACAAGAAGGAAGCGAAGTACACGCTCACGATTTACAGAGCTGACTTAGAGCTTAAGGAGCTCTATGTAAACGATACCGATAAGATTGTCGAGAACACCGTTCTTACCGGTATGGCTGTTCAGGAGGTAATTGACGGTGAGGAAGCGACGGTTTACCAGACCGTTGTCGAAAACCCGAACGATATACAGATGTACGCGGAGGCGCTCGGACAGAACGCTGTGATTGACATGTACGAAACAACTCCGACGCACAACAACTCAAACAGCATTACCGTAACGGATAGTATTAAGGATTCGACGGTTCTCACAATGACCATCTCGCTCAAGCCGAGCGTTGACGCGAAGATTGACAAGAAGGCATACCTGAGAATAATCGTAATCAACAGTCTGACCGACCTCGAAATAACCGGAACATACACGGACAGCGAGGGCGAGAAGCAGACGGTTAAGGCTGAAGCGGCGCAGATAACCAACGAGAGCGGCGCAAGCGATACAATCTATATTGTAAGAGTACCGTATGACGTAGACACGCTTGAAGCGCTGACGGCTAAGGCAATACCCGCAAACGCGCTTGCAAAAGTATACCTCGATACCGCATCCGGTCTTACGAAGGATACGATAGGCGACGATTATGCAATAGGCAGCTACACCGAGGAGAACATCGGTCTCGCTCAGGGCGCGATACTCGACAGATACGCGTATATCCTCGCTATGGACGGCATTGCCGAGAAGGAGTACCACGTTGTACTCGTACACGAGGTATCGCTCGACATTGACGCTTACACCGAATACGTCAACCCTGACGAGCTTGGCAACCTCGCGGCGAAGGAAACGCTGACGGGCAAGAAGATAGAAGTAACCGCAAGAGAGGGCGCAGCGGCGAACGAGCCGAAGGAAACATACACGCTTACCGACGACGCAGACAGCAGCGTGAGAATCCATAACGCTCTTGTAAGCAGCAGAGGCGATAAGACTATCTACTTCAAGCCTGTTGTTGAAGGCGTACAGA
The DNA here is from genome assembly GCA_947591315.1 of uncultured Clostridia bacterium. Classification (GTDB taxonomy): domain Bacteria; phylum Bacillota; class Clostridia; order UBA1381; family UBA1381; genus Hominilimicola. The sequence continues at coordinate 40,222 of CANQDD010000042.1, read as the reverse complement.
TAACCTTCTGGAGCAATTTTGAAAAGGCATACAAGGAGAACCGCGGTATGACAAACATACCGTCCGAGCTTGCGGACGGCGTACCTCACGAGGTATACGCCGAGGTTACGTACAACAAGGGTAAGCCTTACGAGCAGAAGGAAATCCAGATACTCAGAATTTACGTAAAGAACAACGTGGCGGACCTTGAAAGAGTAGTCGTGGATTACGTTGACGGCAGCGGCAAGACGCAGACAATAATAGCCGAAAAGACGGCGGACAGCAAGTATCAGGCTTACGTGCCCGATACCGCGTCAATCGTAGACCTTACGGCTGAAACGAAGGAGCCGCTCGCGACCGTAACGTTTAAGGATAACAACAGCTATAAAGTTCATACAGATACCGAGAAAGACTTTGTTCTTACCGGCGAAACAACCTCTACCGAGATATGGGTAAAGGCTACCGACGGCGTTGCCTCGAAGACGTTCACTCTCGACATAACGAGACTTGACATGACGCCGTACATCACGGTTTATGACAAGTCAAAGGTTGAGGGTAAGCTGTATGATGAAGATCATCCGCACATTGCTAAGCAGAACGCGGCGGATAAGGAAAGATTTGACGTAAGAGTAGCTCCGGGAACGCCCGGATACCTCGAGCTTGATCTCAATAAGACAGCCGACGGTCATGATAAGAATGCAGACGACCTCAACAAGTATTACGTAAGCTACGGCTATCTTGATCCTGAAGCCGGAGATTACTACACCGCCAACGCCAAGCTCTACGGTGACGACGACGAGCATATCATATGGTCAGACTGGTACCTCGGCACAACGAAGCTTGAGAATGTTCTCCCGAGCGCGGTGCTTGTAGAGGGCGAGAACGCCGTAACGCTTGTAAAGGTTAAGGTTGCCGCGCTTGCTTCGGAAGGCACGGAGGGTACTCTCCATTCGCCTCATGAGACAATACATTACGGCACATCTAAGATTTACAACCTGTTCATCTCGCAGATGTACAGTGATGAGGATAATCTTGAGGTTACGCTCGGCAAGGACACGGACGATGAAGCCACCTTCACAACGAAGGGCATGGAGCCTGTCGAAGAAGAAAACGGCAGCAAGCTTTATGAGTTCAGCTACGGCTATACTCATTATGAAGGCGCTGATAACCGTGATAAGCTCAATATGCTTGTCAACATGCTCACGAAGAACAAGGTAACGCCTCCGTATAATCCGAACACGGACGGTGAAGAGGTAACTCTGCCGAATACCGAGTATACAATGAAGTATGAAGGCTACGAGCTGACAGCGGAGGATACGGCAGCGGGCTACAGAGCGAAGGGTTACTTCACCTACGGCAATTACGACGATGCGCTCGGCGCAGACGAGGACGGCGGTTACGCAAGCGGCGCGGAGAAGATCAAGATAGGCGAATCCGAGGACGGAAGCGACGTCGCTCCGGTAATCGACATCTATTCACGCAGCGAGGCGGGCACGGTTACTCACGTGAGAATTACACTGTACCGCAAGAGCAGCGATGCCGACCTTAAACTTCTCAGAATACCGGGCAGCGTAACGGAAGAAGGCGCGAATATAGACATAAACGGCGGTTACTATGACGGAGACAGACATAAGTACGGCAAAAAGAACGACGGAGATCCGGACAATCAGGAAGAAACACTGTCGAGCCGATACACCGTTACAGACGCGGCTGTCACATACGCTCCGGTATATATCGAAACCGAGGACAAGAACGCGGTTATAACCATAACTAACGCGGACGGTGACGCAATTTCAGTATACGATATAACGGTAGATGACGAGACCGGCACGGTAACGAGAACCGAAGCCGCGAAGAAGTTCATACATACTTCAGTATCCGAACGGAATTATGTATGGATACCGATCAATATCGACAACGGCAGAGCGCCGGTATACTTCACCGTAACGTCCGAGGACGGCTCAATGTCGTCGAAGCATGTTGCGTACCTCAAGATGGTATCCGCTAACGCCGACGTTGATACAATACAGATATCTACGTCCAATACCTACAACTGGGCTGAAAAGACCAACGAATTCACTCACATGGGAACAGAACATAGTGCGTGGATTGACGGCGAGCAGCACGAATGGGAGGTTTATAAGGGTTACCTGTCCTCCGACGACGTGGGCAAGAAGAACAGTGATGTAAGTATTGCTATTAAGACCGTAGAAGAAACCACGGATATTAAGCTCAATACGAAGTACGTAATATATGACGGCGCTGACGAGTACAAGGAAAAGGGCACCGAAGGAACAAATGACGGAACATATAACATACGTCATACATTTACGGAGCTCGAAGCTATGGAGGCGGACGGTTACACCTATATGAGATTTGTAACCACGGCTGAGGACGGCATAACTCATAAGTATTATGAGCTTCGTCTGTATCCGATGGATACCGAGAACGATAATCTCGAATGGCTCGATTATCCGTCAAAGACCGATAAAGACGGTAAAGACCATATAGTATCGCTCTGGGCGGGCGAAACGGGTTCGATCTCGCTTATGGACAGACCGAACGTAAGACAGCCGAATGATGATGAGAAGAAAGAATACTTTAAGACTATACCGCAGGGTGTAGACAATAACGATTTGTTTATCGCGTATATCGACTACGACGTAACGGCGGTTGAGATTAAGGGTATTACGGAGCATCCGCTTGCAAGCATAAAAATTCACAACTCCAAATACGCCGTTCATCAGCAGACGACGACCATCACCAATATGGTGAGAGGTCAGAGCCTGATGATCAGTATATATGTAAGATCTCAGGATCTTGCAAACACGGCGCATGACGATGTGACCGGCAGAGGCAGAGTATACGCGCTGCGTCTGCAGAGAGTGCCCAAGGACAGAACGCTTGACTACGTATACATCGCGCCTACAAAGGGTGAAAACGGCTCTGTCAGCGACGGCGGAGAGGACTTGCTCGATCCCGAATACTTTGCGGGACCGGACGGTGTGGCTCCTTCGCTCAGCGCGGCTGACACTGCCAAGATGGAGCATACGCCCAACATGATTACACCGGACGCAAGCGGCAGATATACCGTAAACGAGGACGGCTCCGAGTCGATCCATGCGGAGGTTAACTACGGAACAACAATCGTTCCGGTAAGACTTGTTCCGAACGTAAAATCGGCGATCGTGACCGTAACGGGCGCGGATGGCGACATCATAGACGGCGTGGACGTAACGAACGATGACGGTGACGTAATCGGCTCGCAGCTCACAGGCCCGTCCAATAACACAACAGGCGCTCTGAACGTATATCTGAACTTCCCGCAGGATGTGAACGAAAAGACGTATCACGTCATTGTGGAGAACAAGGAAGGCGACCAGAAGCCGCAGGAATACGACCTCGTTCTTACCAGAAGGGTAAACAATCTCGCGCTTAAGGAAATCTACGTTGCGGGCGACCTCGCGGTATACGATGAGGAGACTGACGCGTACTACGCTACAATTCCGTACAAGACGAAGAATGTTGAAGTAAGGGCGGTAGCGGAGAGTGAAAACACGCGTGTAAACGTATTTGACAATCCCGAAAGGGATTCTGAGGATGACTGGATCAAGTGGGAAATTGACCCCGCAACAGGCGATAGAATCCATATAGAGCCGCTTACATACGACGAAAGAGCAAGCTTCAATTCCGAAACGGGACGTTCGGACGACGAGACGCGTACATCGAACAGAAATCGTCTCATAACCATATCGGACGACACGCTGTATAAGATTTACGTAGGCTCGAACAACCTTGTAAACGGCGAGCCCGACCAGATACGCGAGGTTAAGCTCTACATAAGACGCCGTCCGGCTGATTACGTGGATCCGAACCTTGACATTGAGATGCGCGTTTACCACCTGCCGAATTACGCGGGTATACTCGCGACGCGCTCGACAATAGGCGGCACGCTGTCAGATCCGGCGACGTATGAGGTTCTCATAGACCAGAACGCGACGACGGCATACATTAACGTAACAAATAACTATAAGACAACGGTTCTCAAGGCGTACTATCCGATTGACTACATAAAGGCAGACAACCCCAACGAGGCGGAATACGTGCTGAGAGATCCCGAAGACCGCACATATGTCAAGCTTGATACCGACATAACCAAGCTTGACCACGAGGGCGTTGTAAGATACAGCTATGACGAGCTTACGGGCGAATACAATGAGTCTCCGGACGGTGACTATGTTCTCGACGTAAACAGCTACGAAATCATCTCAAGCTCTACTGTTCTTGATGGTAAGGAGCTGTTTAAGCTCAAGACAAAGGACGACACTAATCCGAAAGACAAGGGACTTAATGCGGACTACATCGCAGGCCCCGCAATGCAGAGGCTCAGCTTCAACGTGCCTATGACAGGCTCGATGATTACCGTAAGGGTACGCGCGACAAACGGCTCCGGCACGGGCGACACGAAGGAATACAACCTTAACATCAGACGCGAGTCGAACGATGCTCTGCTCGATTACATCAGGGCTTACGATCTGCGCGATTATAACGATAAGCCGATGGATATAACGATGCCCGAGGCTTCGTCAAACGGTATCAGAACAAACGCAGGCCCCTCAACGGAAACGCCGGGTATGTATAACTACTATGTAATCAACATGCCCGAGGAGTCCGGTGACTCGAAGTTTGAGATTAAGGCGTTGAGCGAGTACGCGGTAATAGAATTGTACGACGCACAGCTCGGTACGTTCGTATCGAACGACCAGACGCCGAGATATTTGAAGAGAACGAACTACATTCCTATCTCCAATATCTCGCAGCAGCAGCTCTACTTCAGAATTGTTCCGGCAAGCGTATACTTCAACCCGAACAACAGCAGAACAGAGCATTACAGCGCGACGGACGGCTGCGCGTACTACATGCTTGACATTCTGAACACGCCGCTGGGAACGGGACTTAAGTCCATAACGGTTGATTATAATACAGAGCACCAGACTTATGCGTCGAGAAACGGAAGCTACGGCTTCATAGGTGTTGTACAGGGCGACTCGAACTTCACAGATCTGTATATCGAGCCGACGGTAGCATCGTCGAAGATAACGGTAGAGGGTTATGTCACAAATGATATAGGCCCCGTAATGCTGCCCAGCGTAAACGTATCCGAAGCGACGGCAACCAATCCTATAAGAATGCCTATAACTGTTCAGTCAACGAACGGCATAAAGGTAGAATACGAGCTGCTTCTGTACAGAGAAACTGAGGGCAGCAACGGTATGAAGGTGACGATCGAAGATACCATAGACGCGCCTTGGAACAACGCGAGACAGATGTACATTCAGGATGAGAATGAGACACTTCCCGTTTACCAGAGAACCGCGAAGGTATCCGTACTGTTCACCTCGACAACAGGCTTCTACGCGGCGGTAGGCAATATGAAGCCCGAGCTCATAACGGCGGACGACAGAACGGTATTCAATCCGGCAGTTCCGCTCGAGGGTGAATCGACATACGTACCCGTTTCGATTTATTCGAGCGCCGATGCTGCGACGCCGCAGAATACATACACCGTTCTTGTCAGAAAGAGCTCGATAGACGATATTCTCGAATACATAACGGTTGAAAAGCGCGAGCCTGATGAGACGACAACGGACGATGAGGGTAACAGAGTATTCATCTCCTACGTATACAACAACACGAGAACGGCAAACGTATTTGTTCAGGCGTATGACAGACTTGCCCGTGTAAGCATGTCGCGTACGAATAACCCGCAGGATGTAGAGCCCAATATATGGAACGGCATGGCTGCCGGCTCGCTCGACGCGGGCGTAACAAACCTTGCGGACGGTCTCAACACCTTCAGCATAACGATCCATCCCGAGAATACGATTGTATCCGGCTTCTACAAGCTCTATATCTACTATACCAATGTGGATATGTCGCTTGATATGCTTGAGGTACGCTCAAAAGGCTTTGCGAACACCGCCGGCAGCGGCGACTACAGAAGCGCGAACTCCGCGGACGGAAAGGTATATGTAAGAAGCGAACATAACAATACAACGGGAGACACAAACAGATATACATTACTTGCGGCTCCGAGCGACAAGATACCGTTCAGAGGCAAGGAATTTGTTCCGACCGTACAGGAATACGAGCTTGAAGATCTGCCGACAAACAATGAAGGCAGATATGTAATCATGGCTGACGCTCAGAAGGCTTACGACTCCGTTCAGGAGCTTAAGAGCAAACCGTATAACGGCGAACCGCCCATAACCGACGACCTCAAGATTTGGATAGGCGATTACATTGACAAGTACGATCTGCAGCAGAAGGCTGTACCGGTAGAGAAGCGCAGCGATCCTGACGGCTTCGGCAGTCCGATAGTACGCGAGTACACAAGGGAAGAGCTTATGCCGAACAATGCGGAGTACATTGAGATACCCGTAACGCTCGTGCTGGGCGACTTCACGAACGAGTACAGAATTATAATACACAGCCGTTCAAATAACGCCGACCTCAACCACACCGGTGAGGAAACGCTGCCCGACGACAGAAGAAATCTTGTCGGTCTCGGCGTAACCGGCTACGCGCTCCTGAGAGACGAAGCAGAGCTGTCGCAGTTCAAGCTTGATCATACGCCCGCAGACCTTGGCGAAACGGGCGAAGACTTCAGTCCGTACGGCTACCACTACCTCCTCAAGGAATACGAGGTATCGGTTGGCCCGACGGTTACAACGGCTGAAATATTCGCTTACGCATACCACGTACACAAGAACTCCGGTACGCTCGTATCGCTGTTCAGACAGGGCGACGACGGCGAGACGCTCAACGTTCTCGACGCGGCTATAAGCGATATAAGAACACCTGTAACGCTCACTCCGGGAGTAAACAGATTTATCGTAAAGGTAACGAGCGAGGACGGCACGGAGACTAACGATTACACGATAACCATCAACAGAAACCAGACGGAATTCAATGTTGAGAGAGTAATCGTAAACGATGTAAGAGCGCAGAGAGTGGGCAACGACTTTGTTGCTTACGTTGCCGACGGCACAAACCTCAAGATTGAGGCGCAGTCCGACAGTCCGTATCTTGTAACGACGAGTATCCTGAACGAGCACAGCCATACTCTTGAGACAGGCACTATGACGCCGAGTAACGGACTTACATACGCGATGGCGACCGGCGTGGCGCATCATCCGTTTAGCAGCACAGACTATGATCATGCAGCATTTGATACGCCGCCTTACGAGCATGCGACGCTCCTTAAGATACACCTTGAGGACAGCACAAGCAGTACGCACAGTCAGGAATACAACCTCTGGGTACTGCCGGCGTCAACGGAAGATATTCTGAGCATACTTCTCGGCACGCCCGACGGCGGTTTTGCGACCGACAACTCGCTCGGATACGATATGCCGATTACGGCGATATTCGAGAAGAATCATCAGATGCCCGACGGCACGATAGCCGACGCGTACGTCGCAAGAGTGCCCAAGGCTATGGATACGACGAGAATACGCGTGATAACGGTTGATTCCGGTAAGATTGTGAAGATTGGCTCGTTCACGCCGCAGGGCAATGACTTCTTCGACGAAACCGGCAAACAGTTTACCGCGAGAGGCGCGGTTGCCGTTCCGCAGGTTGTGACGATAGGCGTAACCAACGGTACGCTTACCGGCGGCGTTGAAACCGAGAATCTGACGTTCAGAAATTATCTCCTCTCGATTGAGCAGATGGAGAACGAGGCTCTGCTCCTTAACGCGGACTATCTGCTTAAGGACGGTAAAGATGTTGCGGATGAAGATGAATGGATAACAGACTTTACGGAGCTTCTGGACGAGCAGTTCAGCTTCACGCTTCAGGCGGAGACCGACGCCGACCATATCACCTTCAAGAACCTCAAGATGAGTGACAGAGCGACAGGTACGTACGTTCAGAACTCGCGCGGCTACACGACGAGCGGCGTTCTGCAGTCGTACGATCCGGGCGACAGACACACGTTCGATTTGAAGGTCGGTATAAACGACATAAAGATAAAGGTAACGAGTGAGGACAGAACGGTTACCAATACGTACAAGTTCAGTATCATCAGAAAGGATCCGAACAACAACATCGCGAGACTGAACGATATACAGATTATTATAGGCGATCCCGACGAGCCGGAGAACAGCTATTATGATACGATAGCCGTTCCTTCGGACGACAAGACCTCGGATGTGTTCACGTATCACTACACGATTCCGCAGGATCTCGACCTTACAAAGACGCCTATAAGAATCAAGCCTGTTCCGATGGAGGACGACTACAGCGTTGTATACAGAATGGTTTACAACATGCCCGAGCATACAGATCCTAAGAACTTTGGCACGCAGGGTGAGAACAACGTTTACGGCGACCTCACGAACGAGCAGAACGGCTTTGACTGCAACGAGGTTGTAATAGGCAAGGGTACGCAGTTCCCGGGTTCCGTATTCGCCAACAACCTCAATAACGGCGACAGAGTAAGAGTAATCTTCATCGTATCGTCGAGAAAGCTCGCCACGGAGAAGGAATACGCGATAGAATTCTTCAAGGATTCGTCCTTAAAGACAACTCCGGAATTCCCGTTCCTGTCGAACATCATCAGATCCGACACGGGCAAGCCGCTGACGAGAAGAGTTGCGACGAACGAGTACGACGGCAACTACTATGACTTTGTAGACGCGGATACGCATCAGATAAGCCTGCAGTTCGTAAAGAACGAGTTTGCTATGGACAGCCGTATCTACCTGCTCTCCACAAAGACAGACAGCAACACGTATAAGTATGAGGAAAGAACGGAGCTTACAAATACTCTGAACTATACCGCGATACTCCAGCCGGGCGACAACACCTTCCTGTTTGAGGTAAGCCAGCTCGACGGCAGCGGCATTGACAGCCGTGACCACGTAAAGAATACGAGATTCTACTCCGTAACCATCAACAAGGCAAGCGCCGAGGATACGGATAACGATGAGTCCGGCAAGATAAGCCATAACGCGGAGCTTAAGGGAATAACGTCCTCGAATTACACGCTCCTTACGGCGATGTTCGACAAGGACGTGCATGAGTACTTCCTCTCGATACCGTATGACGAGGATGAGCTTAACCTTACCGCGGAAGCGGCTAACGACAACTCGACGCTCAGAGTAAGAAAAGTCGGCGGCGAGAGACTGTACTCCGGTATAGGCAGCACGTTCGACACCGAAGCCGACCCGTACATAGGCGGAGAAAAGCCCGACGGCATACCGCTGAACGAAGGCTCCAACATGATAGTCGTTACCGTAACAGCCGAGGACGGCGTTACAAAGGAGCGCTACGTAATCGACGCGTTCCGCGCGACAGCCGATCCTGCTCTCACGGGCGACATACTCGATATGAAGATAGACGTGCTTGCGGATACGGCGGCGGAGTCAGATCAGAAGTTCTCGCACGAGACGCCGCACTGGAACAGCAAGCTTACAAACTACTTCGTATCGTACGATTACGACGTATCGACGCTTACCTTCACGCCGACGTTAAGACCTGACGAGCTTAAGGGCGAGGTTGACGGCGTGGAGAAAGAATCGTACATCAACATAAGCCACTCCAACTCCAACGCTCTGCCGATAGCGTATAAGAGCGGTCAGACGTATACTCTCACAGACCTGCCTTACGGCGATACCGAGGTACTGTTTGACGTTAAGCTCTATAACGGCACGGAGAAACGCTACATAGTAACGGTCAACAGAGCGTACGGCGAGGACAGACCCGAGCTGAATATCCCGATTGACATTTATCCGACGTCAACCGGCGTTGAGGCGTCGAAGTACACGCTGTCCACAGGCTTCTACCATTCCGAGCACGCGTACTATCTGAACGTGGACGAGGACGTAAGCAAGGTATGGGTAAGAGGCACGCTTGACAATAGTGACTACACGCTCAAGGTTAACAACACGCCCGCTCAGTCGGGAGGTCTGAACGAAATCAGTCTTGCAAGCGGCGACAACCTGCTCAATATGACGGTTGAGAACAGCGTCGGCTCGAAGGAGAGATACGTTGTTGTAATCAACAGAGCGGAGAAGGCGCAGACGGAAACCGACGAAACAGGTATCAGACTGCAGCCCGTAACGGCGGATAACACGCTTGAGAACAGCGACAGCAAGCTCGTGCTTGACAACCTCACAGTGACGACAACAGACGCTGACGGTACGGTTGTGCCGATAATTCCCGACTTCATCGAGAACCAGCACACCTACACCGCAATCGTTGATCCCAAGACCGACGAGATCGACGTCGCGGCGATCTTCCACAACGAGGAAAACATGAGCGTCACCGTCAGAAATATGCCTATCACAAAGAGCGGCATGAAGCTGTCCGAGGCTGAAGAAGCGTATATGGCGTACGGTGAAAAGACTGACAATGACAACCGTCTCAACCTCACGAAGCTCAGAACGGGCATCAACTACTTCGATATTGTTCTGACATCAAAGACAGATGTGAAGAAGGACGTCAACGACGACAAGTATACGAAGGATTCACAGACGAGCGTGCATTACGTACTCAACGTAATCAGACCGGAGGATCCGATCGCAGACCTTGACTACCTTGCGGTTGACAAGGGCAGCATGGCGCCGGTATTCGATCCGTCAATCAGAACGTACTACGTATCCGTACCGTATGACGCGGAAGAAGTGGATATAGAAACGCTCGGTAAGATGCTGCCCAAGACGCTTGATGACGGCTCGAAGGCACCCACCGGTCTGCCCGACGACGGCGTAGTGGTATCGGCATACTCGTCGAAAGCGGCTATTACGAGAACGTCAAAGACAAGCTTTACGGCTAAGCTGCCGGAGGGTAAGGATTCGACGATCACACTGCTCGTATATCCGACAGATGACGCGAAGTATCCGACAAGAGCGTACTCGATGATTATAAACAGACATACTCACGAGACGGTTAAGAGCATCGCGCTTGCAAAGAACACAGGCCTTGTGCTTAAGGACACGAACGGCAAGACGATACCGTTCACGACGGAATTCACCAAGGGCGGCGACAACTACGCGCGCGGCGTGAACTACTACGCGTACGTCGATGAAGGCGTTGATAAGGTTGTTCTTAATGCGGCTGCCGAATACACGGGTAAGGATGCTCCGAAGCTGACCATATCGGCGGACGACGGTTCGGCATCCGGCACCGACGGCACTGCATCTAAGGAAATTGCAGTCCACAGCGGTGTGAATAAGGTTATAATCACATCTGCAATCGGTGAGGAAGCCGCGCAGAGATATTCGCTCATAATTATGAAGAAGTCCGAGGCGGCAAGTGCACAGCTTACAAGCCTTACCGCGGACACGCAATCGGTAATCGGCGATGATGCTTACAAAGCTTCGGCGCACACCGTAACGAGACTTGACACAGCCAACGATAAGTCAGGAGACTACAGCCTGCGCAAAGACCTTACAATGTCTCTCGGCGCGGCAGCCGCTGAGAATGCCGTTATCAGAGTAAACGGCAAGCGCTTAACGGACGGCACAATAGAAGAGCTCATTACGAGCGACAGAGAGAGATACGATATACGCGTCGAAACAACGGACGGCAGCGTATACTATAAGAATCTTGACATAACGCATAATAACGCTGACGGTGACTTCGACACCGACAAGTATGAACCGCTTGTGACGGAGATACTTGTAAGAAGTCTTAAGACGACCGCAGACGAGGACGGTAACGAAACCGTTCAAAAGAGTCTGGGCAGCTTTGACCATGAGGTTGAGGGCGGCAGACATACCTACAACGTAATGGTATCGAGCGAAGACCTCGAGCTGTTCGCACACTCGCTTATCACGCACATGAAGGAAATAGAGGGTGTTTCGGGCAGCATAACCGAAGAAAACGAGAACGTATACGTTCAGGTACTCGACACTTATGAGGCGAGCGACGCATACATGAACGACTACACGGTTACAACGAAATTTACCGATAACATAACCACGAAGCTCACGAAGGGTATGGGACGTTATACCTTCCGTCTGACAGAGTATGCGGAGAGCGGACTTGAGAACGTATCCGAGTACGTGATTAACGTATTCAACACAGATAAGCCGGTACTTACGGATCTGTGGGTATTCCCCGTACCCGGTAAGGATGTTGACGAAGTAACGCCCGAAAGAAACGCTATCATGACGCAGAAGTACAACCCGTCCGTAACGGACTACGATGTACATATCGGCCACAGCGTTACAAGCTTCGATGTACTTGCGACGGCGTTCGACAACGTAAGCATTAAGATTGCACGCCGTGACGAGATTGACAGTGCGGTCGCTGACGCTAATCATTCGGACAGAGAGCACGCGAAGAACGTAACCATCACAACTGCGACAGACGAGAAGGAATTTACCGTTGACGTGGTTCTCAGCTACAATAAACTGATAGACGGTAAGGATCCCGCGACGGACGGCGAGAAAGCTTACGAAACCGTTTCCGAGACGTACACGCTCCATGTAATCAGAGAGCCGTTCGATGATACGAATGTATACATGGGCGACCTCTGGGTAGTGGACGAGGACGACGATGAGGACAACGGCATGTACGAGCTTATACCCGAGTATAACAAGTACGTGAGACTTTACGAGACGGTCATAGACTTCGAGGACAACACCGTTTCCATAGGCACGAGATTCGGCGACGATATGACGGTTATCGCCGACCAGGGCAACTATAACGGCGAAGGCGTTGCAATTTCCGAATACGTTGTCAATAACACCGTAATCATGGAGAACGGTGAACCTCACGAGTTCACGATGCCCGAATCGTTCATGAGTGATCCGAACGCCGAGGAAATCGTAGACTTCACGGTTGTGGCTCCCGACGGCGAAACGGTAGGCAACTACAGAGTAGTTATCAGACGCAGCGAGCAGAAGCAAGGTACAGCAGGTGATTATCAGCTCCGTCTTGAAGACCTAAAGCTGTACAATCCCACTATATCGGGTACGCAGAATCAACTGTATAAGTACAATGAGTACAACACACCGATTGAAGAGTTTGACCGTGAAACCTTCGTCTATGTTGCGCTTGTGGACGCTCAGCAGGATTCAATACAGATAAATCCGAAGGCTCTGACACCGGCCAACGTTGTAACGATAACGCATAACGGCGAACAGCTTCACACAAATCTCGGCGATTCTTTGAACATTCACAATAACATTGCCGAGGCGAAGCTCAACAAGTTCACGGGCGAAGACGTATTCTTCTTAAACGTATCATGGGATCTTGACGAGACGCACGCATACACAACATACGTACTGTACGTGATTCAGCAGAACAGCGCTCAGTTGACGAACCTCTCGGTTAAGGATGACGATGTGGATGACGAGTTCTATATCCTTGCTCCGACATTCGATCCGAACACAACCGATTACAGAGTATACGTTGACACCATGGATCAGGAGATTGAGTTTACGGTTGAAACGTCCGACAGCTCCGACATCACCGTTTACAAGGACGGTAACAGCGAACCGATTAACAGTGCCAAAGGCGCTTCAGAGCTTGTAACGCTGTCGCGTCTTGACCTGTCGCGTAACGTCTTTGACTACGTATTTACCGCAAAGCACGCAAACGGCGACACAGGCACGTACAGAGTTAAGGTAATAAGAAATACCAAGGCGGACGACAGTACATACGTTCCCGAGCGTAAGACGGGCATAAGAGGTACGGTCAACACGCTTGCCGACGGTAAGCACAACGCGGAGGTTTACCTCTACAAGACGGCTGACATAGAGGCGCTTGAGACGGACGGCGCAATGGATATAACCGCGATTAACAATTTACTCGTAGCGGAAACGACGTCCGACGACGACGGAACATTTAAGTTCCCGCAGGATAAGATAACGGATACGGGTACTTACAGCCTTGCGATAAGACGCGCGGGTTATCTGACAACCTACGTATCGAACATCGTTGTGGAGGAGTCGTATGTTCCGGTAATGTATAACTTCACGAGACTGGATCTTATCGCCGGCGACGTATACGGCATCGGCGACAGCCATAACGTTGTGGATGATGAGGATATGAGCCGCTTCACCGATATGATGAAGGGTATCGGCGATAACTGCACCATGGACGACCTCGATAAGATTTACGGAATTTACGCAGGTCTCTATAAGGATATAACGGGCGCTGCGGATGAGGATGCTCCCGAACCCGAAAAGATTGAAACCAAGCCCGAGAACGCGGAGCAGAATAAGGATACACAGCAGCCCGAAGCTCCCAAGCCCGAAAATGACGGCTCTAAGGACAATACACAGCCCGAGCCGCAGTTACCCGAGCAGTCTGCTCCGGGAGCGGATACGCCTTCGGCGGATGTACCGGGAATAACCGAGCCGGGTATAGTTGAACCTGATGTAACCACTCCGGAGGTAACCGATCCCGAGGTGACCAAGCCCGACGACACGCCTGCGGATAACACGAATGAAACCGAGCCGTCAGACGATAATATTGATGTTGGCGGTGAGGACAAGACTGAGCCGGAAGGCGGCAATGACGCTTCCGACGAAACAACCGGCGGCGATAAGACCGACGATACGACCGTTCCCAACGGCGGCGAGAATGACACGCAGACCGAGGACGGCGAGACAGGTGACGAGGAGCAGAGCGGCGGCATTACAGTAACAGAACCCGAAAACGGCGAAGAGCCCGAGATTGGAGACGATACTGTTGACGGTGCGGCTGACGATAAGCCGACAGAAGGTGACGCGGTTGTCGGCGGCGATACGGACAGCACAGACAGCGCAGCGGATACAGATACATCGTCCGACAGCGATACTGCTTCCGACAGTGATACATCGTCCGACAGCGCGGCAGACAGCGGCGACGCAAGCGGCGGCGATACGGAAAGCGGCGGACTTGTAATGGGCGCTTACGACGTAGACGCCAATGTGGACGACTATATCCAATCGCTCGATGACGACAGCACCGACGAACCCGCGGACGAGATCATGGATACTGCGGATGAGACAGATACAGAACCCGAAATCGAAGGCGAGCAGACGGAAGAGATAACCGACACGCCTGTAACGACCGGCGATGAAGCAGTTGACAGCGAAGCTGACGCTTCCGAAACAAACGATGATATAACAATCATCGGCGCGGACGCAGCCGGCGCAGCGAATGACACGGGTATCGGTGGAAATGAACCCACCGTCGGCGAACCCTCGGGCGATCCCGAACCCATGCCGGAGCCTGACATAACAGCGGCTGTCAAGAAGCTTAGACTGTTCCTCTGCGACTTCAACGATGACGGAACGATAAACTTTAAGGATATGCTCTACATCGCATCGCATATCGGCATTAAAGCTCCCAATTCGGACAACCTGACATCGCAGAACAGAACACTTGTAACAGCATATGATATGACCTGATACAAACGGCACAGACAGCGTACCGAAGGACGGTACGCTGTCTTGTACCGCATTACACGAGCAAGAAATCTATATTCGGCACAACCGGCACTCTTGTAAAAACTATGATATTGCGCAATGTTTTGATACAAAAAAGTAATGCATTTGTTATGCATTTTTATCTTTATTAAGTATTGACAAGTACAATAATTTTGTAGTATAATAACGTCGGTGAAATGTGCAGATTTAACAAATAATTTAAGGTAAAATAAGGTAAAATTACAAGTAATTACCAATGAAAGGAGGGGGTAGCGTGAAGCATAATGCCACAATGAACCGTATTGTGGCAATGTGGATGATTTTTTGTATGATGATATCCTGCTTCGGAGTCAGCGTTTCCGCTGACCAGGACAGCGATATTCAAACCAACGGTAACATCTCGTTTGAAGGCTTTACCTTCAATTACAGAGAAGACAATTCAATACAGGCGACAGCGGATATATACGTTGAAAATCTTGCCATGACTACCATGACTATCGGATTGAAATATCACGACTACATAGTCCCCTCCGAGCTTGAAACGAATGTCGACAGTACGGAGGCTGACAAAGTATTCAAGGTTACCGATGAGAATGACATCAGCAAATACTTTGGGGTCACTTACACAGAGATTGATCCGAAGGAGCAAACGATATATATTTTGCTGATGATGAATCAGGCGTTGGCGAGTAATGATTTCAAGGATGCAGAAGTGAGTGCGGATGATGTTATAACAAACCGTTTGTACTCACATCCCGATACGATAGATCAGTGGCACATAAACGCCTGCAGTCCGGAGCATAAAAAGGTCAAAATCGGAACGATAAGCTTCAAGGTTACGGATTCCGCGCAGCTTATAAAGGTTCCGCAGGAACAGATCGAGTCAAGAGTTCTCGAAAGTATTCAGGCAAGTGAAAACGAATATTTCGGAACAGCGGCGAGATATTCATCAAGCAGCACCCATTACGACGCTCTTGTGACGAATTCAAGCGTCACCATCACGATTGACGCGCAGAGAACGGACGCGTCGGCTACGATACCGAGAGGCACCGTATCGGCTTACACGCTCTATAAGAGCTGCTCCGAGCCGTCCAAGGCGGGTACGATAGACGCGCTCTATGACTATATTAACAGGAATATGAGCCGTGTCAAGGTCACCAAGGCATCGGGTACTCAGAGCATAGGCGAGCTTATAAAGTGGACGCGTACGGATCCGGAAGCAGCGAATAACGCTGTGATACAGTACGTTGAAGGCATCAAGCCCATGGTCGAGGAGACATTCGATAGTGACGCCGAGACGCTTAATGCCGATAACTACAGCGCGAAGGGCAACAGGACATACATGATTAAGCAGCCGTATATGAAGGATCCCGAGCAGATTATAACGATCTTCCTGACGGTTACACCGTCGGAGCTTACGGGCTTTGAATACGACAGACGCAATATGGTATTCGGTAAAGACGAACAGCCGTCTATTAACTGGGAATACCTCAAAATGCCAAGTCCGATAACGGCTGTGGTAACAGGCGTGGACGATGAATATGTTCCGCCGACGTATGAGCCGAATGATGAAACGCAGTGGCAATATAATCACGACGAAACAACATCGGCTGCGAGTGAGGGCGTTACCAAGCTTCAGACGGACAATAGTTATCCGATTACGGCACGGTTTACCACTGAGTTCCCGAAGGAAAATCTGGAAAAAGAACCGTGGCTCACAATTCCCGCGGACTTTGACTATACGGTAGACGCGTACAGATATGTAATTGACAACGATTCGGGCGAAGTATTACCGCCGAAGGACGACGACGGCAGCAATACCGAAATTAAGGCTGAAATAATCTATGACAAAGATAGCCTTGAAACCGATATGCCGGGTACGCTTGAAATTACAGTAACAAGGCTCGGCGGCGCTGCAATAGCGGACAATACGGAGTTCAACATCTACCTCCCCAACGGATGGGTACTGTCGAGCAAGGAAAGCTATGTTGACGTAGATATCCAAGGCGGTACGGCTACTATCAGAGTGGACGCTATGAAAAAGGATTTATCCGATCCCGCCGACACGTATAACGAAGCGCAGCGCAGGGAGATACAGAGCCTTATAAACCTCGGCAGTGAAAATACATTCAGGCTCAGCGAGCTTTTACCTGACGACCATGTTGTTGAAAGTCCGCTGTACAGGTTCAGCTTCAATAAGCGCATAAACCGTTATCTCGACGACGACACGTACTTTGAGTATTACGTTGACGAGAGCCATAAGCTGATTGCTCCCGACCATTTATCGGTTGAGACAGATCCCAAAACGGAAGGATATATCGAGAAGGACTATTCGGAAGGCCGCGCGGGACTGTTCACCGTCTATCGAGGTCAATCGCTAAAGGATATATCGAGCTATATCGAATTTCCCGACGACAGCACGATTCCGGTGATGTATCACGGCAAGGACGGCTATCAGCCCGCGGAGCTTGGCGCGGCGAAGGTCAAGGAGGACGAGAACGGCATAGCATGGCATATTCTCGATGATGACGGCGCCGACACAATTCCGACAGATCATGTCGGCAATATAACGCTCGTGGGTACGCTTGAAGATTATTCCTACACAAATTTTGACAATGTCACAAATCCGCAGGAAATAAAGCTTCACCTGATACTCACGCCGATAGATCCGCCGGACCCGTCGGAGTCACCAAGTCCCGATGCAAGTCCGACACCGGAAGTAACACCGGATCCCGACGCTACACCGGATCCGAACGCGAGTCCCTCTCCCGTTCAAGGTGAAGCGATAGAGATTTCGACGAAGGTTCCGCCCGGTAACGGGGCGTATAAGATTGTTATGAACGACAAAACGTTCCAGTTCGACACGCAAAACGTCGGATACAGCCCCTCGCAGCGTCAGACCTTCACGATAAAGAACATCGGCTCTGTCGATATTGCGGGACTTACGATGCGTATCGCGGATATTACGCCGGATGCGGAAGGCAGCTTTGACGGCAGCGCGGCTAACTTTACGGACAGTATTCCGCTCGATATAACAAAGCTTGCGCCCGACAAGACGCTTACAAAGCTGTATTCAGAGCAGTACAACGAAATTGACGTTGAACTGCGTCCGCTGATGTCGCTGCCTGAAGGAACGTATAAAGCGCGTGTAATAGTCGGTTCAAGAATGAATGACGACCTCGCGCATTTTGACATTGAGTTCAAGGTTGTAAGCGCGGAAAAGGAGCTGTATACGGTCACGGTCAATAACTACAAAAAGAGGGATGATCCCAATTCGGGATTTTCGGCGATTGGCGTGGCGTACCTTACGGACAGCGACGGAACGGTTTACTCGAAAACCTATGCGGCGGGCGACTACGTTCATGCGACGACAGTCGTAACAGACACGGAAGGCTATGAATTCGATTACTGGTGGAGCTGGAATACAGACAATAAAGCCGATGTTTGGAGCGACAATGGTCATAAAGATAATCCCCTGTCATTCCAAATGCCGGCGCATAACCTAACGATAAAGCCTGTATTTAAGGAAAAAACCGACTTGTATTTAAGACTTGCAAACCTTGAGGATTACACCAAAGTCGGCACATCGGGACCTGACAAGAAGAATGATCTTCGCGACACTCCGACGCATATCATAGAGAACGATCCGCAGTTCGACGAGACGATACATACATATTACGTTGTTGTCGATTACAAGGATGAGGATAACTATGTAAAATTCGGTCTGAAAAAGTGGGAAAAATATGACCAGATGCAATACACGGTTACGCTCAGATATGACGGCGAGAATGAGGAACACAATATCAAGGATGACGGCGATGTGGGAGTGGAAGACAGCGATCACCGAATTGTCACACACAAGTCGAAGGACTTCCAGCTCAAAGAAGGTCATAACTATGTTACCATTACGGTTACTTACAGCGACGGCGGTAAAGATTACACGCAGTCGTACCAAGTAATTATCCACAGAAGAAAAGCGGAGGTAGACGTCAGATGGCGTCCGGGCAATTCGCCCTACGGTCTGATAGCGGCGCAGTTTGCGGACAGGGTAAACAGCGAGGATCCGACCGAAGCGTCACAAGCTAAAGACGAGGAGCTTGAGGCAAAGCAGAGATTTGCGGAAAATCACAGCTTCGTAGCCTTTGACGGCGACGATAACGCCTATACAAATAAATTCACGCCGCTGACGGCGATAAATACGTACAACACGTATTACAGCGTGGAGGCATGGCGGGATTTGGGCGTCTACACCGACTCAAGCCACAATACAATAAACTACGATGAAGTGGACGAAGCGCTGTTCGTCTACAACAAAACTACCTTTGTCGATCCCGGCTTCACAGCCGTGTATGACGACGAGGGCTCACAAATCAGCGCTAAAGATATTACGAGAGAGATACATGACCTTATATTGATTGACGAAGGTCAAACGCTCACGAATACGGATTTGATCGGGCTGGGCAGCCTGACAAATCTCGGCTCGAAATTAAAAAAACAAAGCGTATTGGAAATTCCCGACGAGGGCAAGGATAAGGACGACGGCTCATGTGTTATAACGGAGCTTCAGAACCTTAACGTACTGCCCGGAGTATATTCTCTCGTATACAAATTCAATGACGAAACGGGAGCTCCCGCAACATTTGAAAGACCGCTGATTATACTTCCCGAAAAGGGCGACATAAATGTTAACGGAAAGGTTGATGAAACCGACGCGAACATACTTTACAACCGTCTTAACGACAGCGAAAAGGGCGCGCCTTACACGAGCTTTTTGACGGAAGTGATAAACAGTAAAAATGCGTGGGCACGTCTCGTTTCATACCGTGTCAGTGATCTGACAGAGGACCGTAATACGAATTCGATCGACGCGAACGCCATACGCAACGGCGTCACGCTTTCGCAATATTACGAGCCGCTGCCGACCGAAAAAAAGACAGTCGACACACCCGCGGAGAACGCACCTAAAACGGTATGGCCCGGCATGAAGGCGGCGGAGAATCGAGACGGCTTTACATACACACCGCCGTATACGATACCGGAGGACAAGCCGACACTCGTGCTCGACTACCTCGGTGACGGCGATGTGCCGCAAAACAAAAAATATTTGAGCAAGCCCGCAGATTTAAATAGCAAAAAGGTATGGTTTGGAGTGGGCATAAAAGATCCGCAGAAGCTCCAATACTTTACTGAGAACGGTATTTACAGCCTCGACATCGCGGTAGACTACGACGAGGACATACTTGTACCGTGCGACACCGCCGGCAGGCTCGCGGGTGCCGACGGCTTTGACTACGCGGCTACGATAAACAGGTATAACATAGCGACGTCGGGCGACGCGGACAACCACGACGTCACGCTATGGAACAACGCGGAGCTGTATACGGAATCGCTACAAACCGACTTAAATTTAAGCTCGGAGGACTACGGCGGCGACACAAAGGAAGACCGCTACAAATCGGTATTCGTCACAATACGCTCAAAGGACGGAACGTCGCTGAGGCTGAAAGACCTTACCAAAGACAATATCATGGACTCTATTGACGATAAGCTAATGGAGACCGACACGATATACCTTCTGCGTATACCGTTCCTCGTGCAGAAGGAACCGCCCGAGGGTTACACGGGACTTGCCGTCACGATAAACGGCATAACCGAACAAACGTTCGTAATGGGCGCGGCTGAAAAAGGCGCGCCGAAGGGCGTATCGTGGGAAGGCGCGGACGACAAAAAAACGGCTAACCTGATAAAAGATAAGGAACAGAACGCCTTTAACCACTTTAACGGCATAGACGTGCAGGACTTGTTCGGCACGGACGACCGCTTCACGTTCAAAGGCTCACTGCACGGCTGGAACCCGATTGAACCGTTCAAGATAAAGTTCTACCTACAAAACGACGACGGCGCGACGGAGACGCTCTACAAGACGTTTACGTCAATCGAGAACGACCTATACACTAGCGGCAAAACGACTGTCACAACCGCCGAAGGCGAGGTTACGTGGGACTTTGAATTGAGCGACATACCGGTCGCGAAATACCGCGTCGAATACGAGAAACAGGCACACCTGACCTACCCGTACGCAACGGTCACGCCCGATGATATCGTTGTGGACGAAACGACCGCAAAAGGAACGATAGAACAAGCCGACACATTTGATATGATTGTGGGTGATATCAATAGTGACGACTATATCAAAGACACTGACCGCGCGTACCTGATACACACATTCAACCAATCGCGTCCATGGACGCCGGAGCTTACGGAGAGGTTCGACCGTAATGATCTGAACGGCGATAAAAATGTAAATCTATTTGATTTAAATCTTCTCAACCAAAATTATGAGAAGTCTTACCCCATCGAATCGCCGGGCGGAGAAGATGAAGGAGGAGGGCCATGAGGGGCAAGATGAGGGACATGGCTAAAAGAATGTTAGCCGTTACAGCGTCACTGACGCTGTTATTGCCATGCCTCTCTTTACCGACCTTTGCCGAAGATGCCGAAACCGGCAAGGTATTCGATCAGACGCAGCCGGTAACGGTAGTGGCGAAACGCGTTACCGGCGACGACACCTACTTCGAGATAAGTCTTGAAGTAAACGAAGACTACGACAAATACTCCTCCGTAGGCGTTGTACTGCGTTACGATCCCGAATACATCACACCCGCCGAATCATGGGCGGAGGACGCGGGAAAAGCCGACATGAGCGAAAACAACTCATGGGCGACACGCCGCGCACTCCCGACGCTCGGCGTTGACACGTGGTCAACACACACCGCTCTCGCGTACGAGGAAGCCGAGCCGCAGGCGGACGCGGACGGCAAAAAATACGGCTACCTCTACCTCAGCGCGGAGCACCCTCGCCCCGAGGAAGGCCCCAACCCCGACGCGACGGTCGCGCCCGAAGCGGCGCTCGAACCTAAGCTCGGCGAACCCGAAGCCGAACCCGACGCGACGCCCAAGCCCGAAACGGGCACGGCGCCGGTTGTTGCGGTGCGCTTTGTGTATAACGCCGACGGCGACACAAAAACGGGCGCGGACGTAAAGGAAAGCCTCACAAAAGCATGGCTCGAAGGCGCGAACGCCACTAACGGCTTAAATGACACCCACACCACAAACTGGGACTACGACTGGCGCGCGAACACGATACTCACACTCGCGGGCGACGACATTGCCGCAAAATCACCGGCGCAGTACCCGTTTGTTATCTACACGCAGAACTACGAGGAAAAAGCGTTTATGTTCAATTTCCCGACGGAACCGTTCACGCAGGCGGCGGGCGGTCTGCGCTCCGTTGACGACTACAAATACGTCGTCGGCAGCAGCATAACGCCGGAAAACAGGCTTAAGGACACGGATATAACGGTTGTCACCCTCGAAGGCGAAAGCGCGCTCAAAACGGGCGGTCTGTCGCTCAGCGACATATACACTATCCTGTTCTTCGACTGGGACGATTCGCTTCTCGGCACGCTCACAGCCGGCGTCGGCGAGGATCCGACCGAGGCGGTGCACAATTACACAAAGGAGAAGTTTGTCCACCCCGAGCTGCGCAAAATCGGCTACGCGTCACTGTCCGACACGGAAAAGAAGCAGCGCAAATATAACTACCGCGGCGAATACCCCGAGGACGGCCCCGCAAGCGGCAACCCGCTCGCGAAAACGGGCGCGTACGGCGACGGCTCAGACGAGCCCGGCTCGAAATATCCACTGACGAATAAGCTTGACTACGCTTTCGCGGGCAAGAACCTCGTGGACGCGGATCACCCGTACACATTCGCGTACGGCTGGACGCAGGTGCTGCCCGACGCGCCGGACTACAGCGACACGGGCAAGTACCCCGGTCAAACCGCGGATATTTTGCCGAAGGCTATGGAGGATACATTCACAGCGGAAACGCCTACGGAAAATAAGACATACGGCTTTGCGCCGGAATTGGACGCAGCAGGAGCGCCGGTGGACGGAAAAGAGATTCCCGACCTTATAGCGTGTGATTTTTCAAAAATAACAAAAGCGGAGCTCGCCGCGAGTGACGGCAACCTATACGTAAAGGCTGCGTACAGCGCGGGTGAAATGCTGAACAGACAAAGTGCAGGCAATACACTAACCGATACCGATTATACAGCGGTAGGACCTATTGAAACGGGAACGGTCGGCGCTTCTACATCTACGGTGACGACATATTCCTTTGCTTTTAGTTATGAACGGATAAATCAGTACGGATATGGGGTATACAGAATAAAAGAACCAAGTATCAACATGGCACTTGTGCAAACGGGAGCGGCGGCGAGTACGCCGCTTCGAGTCATGATGGAAAACAGTGATAAAATGAGTGTGTTCCTTACTCCGACAAACGCCGTTAAAACCGTTGACTATACTTTGAGAGATTCTTATGATGCTAATATCATTATAGGAAATCAAAGAAGTGCAATAAGCGATCTTGAGCAAATCGCGGTCGGAGGACCGGAAGGAATAGGCTTTCAAATCAGCGTACAGGAAATACTTGAAAACGCGTATAACAACAAATCGGGAACATGGCTGACAGTAGCGAAATTGAAAGCTTTAAATCTCACATCAAGCACGGCAGGAAAAGCATATACAAACTTAACTGTCAAAAAAGCTCAAACACCGCTGATTGAACTTGTAAAAAAAGCTGAAGAAGCGGGACAAGATTATTTGACCTTGACGTGGTATCAAATTCAGTATGCGCTGATTAACACAACTGATCCGTATGTTGATAAAGCGACGGCAAAAACATGGTGTGAACAATATCCGGCATTGAAAGCAAATGCGGATTCGCTATAATTTAATAGATTTTGAACGAAGGGCAGACGCGTTTGTACGCGTGTGCCTGTCGTGCGTTTTTAACACCACCCTGTATTTGGGGGTGATAATATGCCTCCCTTGTTAAAGGGAGGGGGACCGCCGAAGGCGGTGGAGGGATTCAATGTGGAAATCAAAAAGGAATCCCCCAGTCAGCTCCGCTGACAGCCCCCTTTGACAAGGGAGCCTCACATACCGTAGGGGACGGCGCCTCGACGTCCCGCAAGCCTCCCTTGTTAAAGGGAGGTGAACAACGCTTTAGCGTTGTAGGCATAGAGCTTTGCTCGTATGCCGTAACAAAAGGGACCGCCGAAGGCGGTGGAGGGATTCAATGTGAAAAATCAAAAAGGAATCCCCCAGTCAGCTCCGCTGACAGCCCCCTTTGACAAGGGGGCCTCACATACCGTAGGGGACGGCGCCTCGACGTCCCGCAAGACCCCCTCTATGAGGGGGTCACACACCGCAAGCCTCTCCTTGAGGAGAGGTGGCATTGCGAAGCAATGACGGAGAGGTGGCAATTAAGAGACACCACCTCTCAGACGCCTACGGCGCCAGCTCCCCTCAAGGGGAGCCTCACGTAGAGGACACACACCGCAAGCCTCCCTTGTTAAAGGGAGGTGAACAACGCTTTAGCGTTGTAGGCATAGAGCTTTGCTCGTATGCCGTAACAAAAGGGACCGCCGAAGGCGGTGGAGGGATTCAATGTGGAAATCAAAAAGGAATCCCCCAGTCAGCTCCGCTGACAGCCCCCTTTGACAAGGGGGCCTCACGTAGGGTCCAACAAACAACCACAACAACAGGCGCGGAAACGCCTTTGACATACAAAAAAATTTAACTTGAAAGGAGTTAAATCAATGAAAAAACGAATACTTAGCGCATTACTCGCGCTTTCTATGATTTTTTCAATAATTCCTAACTCAATAGGGGGGGGTCTGACTGCATCGGCTGCTGACACTCCCACCATTCCAAAAGGCGGTACAACGTATGATGACGCAACAAAAACATACACAGGTGATTCGTCAAATAAAATAGTTGACAAAATAGAAATTAAATTTGAAAATGGTCAACTTACTAAATTTGATGTATCTATTCCAGCAGGAAGTAGGCATAATAGTAATGGTCAACTATATGCACTTATCTTGCCTATCGGCAACTATACAGTTACCGGAGCACAGGCGGAGTATTTTCCTACATACAGTGATTGGACAAATGGATTATTTGCTGACACAGATATGGAAACTCTTGTAACAAATATACAGAGTGGTGCATCCGCTACAGAAAATTTAAGCTTAATGTTTCCATTCTTTTATGCACATGTAGATGGACAGACAAATCATGCAAACCAAGGAGAGGTTACCAATCTTTTACAATATTCTGTTATTCCGGGACCGGAAGAAAATGTAACTTTAACTGCGGATAGCATAAGAACCGCATTTGAAACAGCGGCTGAGGATGGTAGTAGTTTAAGTGACGTTACAAAAGATATCCCGATAGCTATATTTATTGCTACTTCAAACTATAACGTCACCAACAGTCTTGATGCAATGTTCGTCTACCAGACGACATTTGACTCTACTGCTTCGTCTGTTACCATTCCGGGCGAGGAAGTATCTCCTCCGTCAGGCAAGACGGTTACGGAACTTACTGTTGACATTCCGAAAATAGAGTTTGACAAAGAGCTCACTGCGCCGCAAAACAGTGACATAACGGCAAATGACGGTGCAAATGTGTCTATTAACGGTGACATTACATATACTCCCGACGGAACCTCGACTGCTCCCAAAGTGGCGCTCGGGGGTGACGGCTACACCGTTTCGTTTCCCGTTACTTTGTCTGACGCTAGTGATAAATTTGGTGATACCGTAACGGCTAAACCGGCGAGCTTTGGTGATGATTACGGCAGCAGCGGCTATACGCCGACGGTTGAGTTCAGCAAGACTGACGATACAAAGGGAACAATTACAATACATTATCCCGCTATAAAGGTAAGCAGTCTGACGCTTCGTAATCCAAATGAGGATGAAAATATAACGCAGGAAGCCAATACATACGACCTCACGAAAGGAAGTATGGAAGTTACACTGTCGGATGGTGAACTTAAAACATATAATCCGACTAACAATCCCGATTGGCTTAAAGTTGATGGAACAGATTGTACAGTTGCAGCAGGTCAGGTGTCGGAAATAAAATCGACCGGATCATCGGTACATGTCAAGGTTGACGCGGATCTTACAGCGAATTCCATGGCGATCGATAAAACGTGGATCACATTTACCGTTAAAACTGTAACCACGATCAGCGAAATCAACCTTGAACTTACCATGCCGACCGTAGGCGACACGCCGGTGCAAGGCAAGGACGGATCGACTACTACAGCCGGAGTTGATGCTACTGTGGACGATTGGCTCGCACAGGGCGGCGGCTCTGTCGGCGATGCTAATCATTTTAACTACGGTTCGACATATAAGGTACAGTTTAAGTTAAATCCGGAGGACGATAATTATAAATTTGCCGATACATTAACGGTTAATTTGTCGGCTAAGGGCGATTCGAGAAGTAATGTAGATACATTTACAGAATCACAGACAGTGACCGATGTCGATAGCGGCGACACCTATGTGCAGTTTGATGTCACGATGCTTAGTGCGCCGCGTGTTGAGGATGTAGTATACGACTACTACGAAGGCAAGGATCTGACACTAACGCTGACACCGGATCTCATCGGCACCGTAGACAAGCTTACTATCGGTGGACAAGAGTTAACGAGCGATACGGACTATCACTTTACCGGTAGTAACACTATTACAATAACTGAGGCTAAGGCGAAGGATCTTGTCAAGCAGCTGCTGTATAGCGGTAGTGAACCGACAGCACCGAACGCCACCGGACAGCAAGTTACAGCCGCTATTGATATTCAATATTCCGGCTCTGACATTACAAAGAATATCACGCTCAAAAACACCACCCCGTATTTGACGGTAGAGAAGACGACTAACGGAACGATTACGGTTACGCAGACGGACAATGATGATTTGAACTATAGCGAACAGTCCGGCGGCGCTACTCTTGCGCTCAAAAAGACGGGCGAGGTAACTGTTCAAGCGAATGAATCCGGCACTTACAAGTTCAAGGAGTGGTCGGATACAACGACGGACACGGTTTATCAAACCAGCGGCGGTAAGACCACCAACCCCGCTAGGTTCACCCCCGCCGAAAGCACCTCCTACACCGTCGGCGCAACCTTTGAGGGACCGATAGAAATGACGGTAGTAGCGAATGGCGACACAGTAACGAGTGTGCAGGAACAGGGCGGCAGTCTTGTCAGTGAGGAAAGTGGTAAATATAAGATTTACCCTGATAAGAAGTACGTTGTAACCGTTACGCCCGATACTGATCACAAGTTTGGTAATCCGGCATGGTCGGCGACTACTACACTTTCCGATGCCGAGGACGGCGGACAGTCGTCAGGTGCGCGCACTTATACCTTTACCGCTCCTGAGAGCGAATTTACTCTCACCGCGAATCTGGAGTTGAATTTTAAGAAGCTCAAGGTAACGCAGACAGGCGGCGACGACAGCAATGTTACCGTTCAGTCACAAAACAACAGCATTACCAAGGACGGAGACGGTACATATCATGTATTGCCCAGTCACGGCGATATAACCATTACCGCGACTGCGACAAAGGAAAAGAAAATTATCTCGTTTACAGGTGAATCGTCGACCAACAGCAAGACCGTATCAAGGACATTAACTAACGACGACATAACAGACGGGCAAGAGATTACGATTACATTTGCGGATAAAGTTAAGCCCGAATGGGATGCAGGCACAAAAGACGAAGGAGCAACGCACCAAGTCGGCATGGGTAGGGACAACTTTGTCTATAAGCATACCACGACGTCTGACTATACGCTTGAAAGCGCACAGGTGACCAACGAAAGAGGCGAAGTACAGGGTACTATTAGTGTAGTCGGTGATACAATCACCATTACGCCTGAGATTTTGGACGCTTTGGCGCCGGGTGACTATACCGTTACATTTAAGTTTAATGATATACTCGATAGCACAAATGACGAATGGGATTATACTATTCCGGTGCGTAAATTTAAAGTAATAGGTGCGCCTGAAGTTCAGAGTGTGACTCTGCCGTCAGACAAAGAGCACGGTGACGCGCTCGGTACGGTTAAATTTACATTAGACGACGGATCCGAGTATACATATACCGCTACCAATGACGGCGGAAGCTGGGATAAGACAACGCCGACAAATATTATGGTTAATGTCACAAGCTCGGGCTCACAGCCTAAAGTGTCATCAGCAATAACACTTGATGAATTTATTACTAAGTACGTTGCAGGCAATAAGATTGTACGCTTTAATAAGAAGTCAACCGATACGGATTTGACCGCTTTGCTTTGCAACGGCGACACTGTGGCATTCGGTACGAACGGCACAAATTATAAGACCGCAACGCTCACCGTTACGCAGAAGAAGGTTAAGCTTACTGTTACCAATTCAGAGCTTGATAAGGACTATGACGGCACAGCAGATGTAAAGGATGTGCTTACATGGACAGCGGTTGATGCTCCGATAACGGAGGATCGAGATGCGCTCGGTACTTCGTTTAACAGTCCTACGGATTGCTTCACAGTCGCGGGTACGTATCAAGGCGGTGCAGGTGCGTCGACAGATAACAAGACTATTCAATTTAACGTTACTCCTGATAACGACGGTCACCCTGATATTGCAAACTACAATATCACAGCAGATAATAAACAGGGTAAGATAAATAAGAAGGAAATCCATGTAAACGGCAGTAATTTTACAGTGCCGCAAGCAGAATATGACGATGTTGATAAGCACTCGGGCGCATCTATGGACGAGTTCCTTAAAAACAGCAACGATCTGGTTGAAGCTGATAGGGAAACAGGTATACATGTTACATACAGCTATAAATACGATGATGTCGGAGGCACACAAGTAACGATAGAAGATGTAGTGGCTGACAACTATACTATTATTGTTGACGGCAAAGCCACAGGTGAGCGCAAAAAGAGAACGGTAAGCCGTATTGATGTAGAACCGCTCAACACTGTTGGGGAAGGTACTAATACCTACTACTCGACCGATCATCCTGACGCGAAGATTACGATTGTGTATAGCTCGGGAGATCCGGAAGAATACGCCAATATCGCCGCTGCGAAGGCTGAAGGCAGCAAGATTCAGTCGGTACAATGGGGCGATTCGGCAACTGCGGGTACAACGGACGTTGATACAAACGAAGGCGTTACCGTTACGGCGAACAATAACAAATATATTGTTGTAACGCTCAAAGACGACGCAACCGAAGGCGCCGTTAAAACCGGCAGCGTGCAAATCAAGGTAAATCCGATTCCGGTTACTGTTACGGTAAACGCGGAAAAGATTAGCAAGCCGTATGACGGTGATGATTCGTTTAATCAAGGTGAAGGCGATACGGTAACGTCCGCATTCTCATACACCTATGCTGTCGATACGACCGGCATGGACGGCGACCATCAGACCAAGTATAATGAGACTGTTAGCAGCGCAGGTCTTAGCGTGTCGGGCGTAACGGTTCAATTCGCGCAGAAAGACGCATACAGCGCAACCTACGGCGGCGCTACGCAATATGAAGATGTTGCAAAAGCAACGGACGGCAGCTTTAGTAATGCCGAATACACCGTCAGCCAGACCGTTTCGCATATCACAGCAGCAGAAATCAGCAAACTTGCTATTACGGTAGATCAGATTGACTACATCAAGCCCGTAAGAGTAGGTGCTGCCGGTGTGCGCGTGGGTAAGGCTGTTGTAGCGGATGCGGCTGATACAAGCGCCGACTACAAGGCGGTTGCTAAGCTTAACCCTGACCATGCGATTGCGGGAACGGACGGCGTACTGTTCGATATTACGTATGAATACGATAATACGTCAGTGTCAACCGAAAACAACGCGGCGGAGGTAACGCTTAAATCAATCAAGCTTGCCGATGCAACCACTAACACACAAAATAAAAACTATACATTTACCAACCTTGACGCATCAGATGCTGCCAGTGTTCAAGGCCGCGGTACGGTTAAAGATGTGGAAATCAGTAACATCAATCTGACATTGCCGCCCGCGCTGAATCCTAACGTAAGCAGCGGCATGGGTCAGATAACGTACGGTGACGCTAACTACAAATTCAATCAGAGTGGCGACACAGCGGGATATAACGGATTGACGATTGATGTAGTTTACGCGGACGGCACGGTTAAGTATGTGTGGGATTCTACCCACAGTCACTGGACAATTACCGATCCCGATGTAACAACCGGCGATATATACGCCGATTATGATAAGAAGCCGTTTACACTCACTTGGGTCTTCGGCGGCGCCGGCGACACGTATGATGCTGATACGCTCGGCGTAATAACAAGCTTAACCGACTTGCAGAAAGGCATAACATGGACGTATCCCAAGAGTGGACGTACACTTCAAGCAACAATAGGCGTAAAAACAGGCAGCAAACAGGTTTCTGTAAGCCAGAAGAAAATATCGGTAGATGTTCAATATCAAGGAGACACAACGCATGTGCCGGAAAAGAACTACGATTATACTATAGATCTTAAGCCGGCTTTGGATGCCGCGCATTGGACATTTGCACCGCAGGACGTTGCCACAGGCGACGAAGATCTGACAGTTACATTTAACGGCGGTGCGGATCATAAAGTCACATATACTGATGCGAATGCCGGTGACAATATAGACTTACATTTCGGAGGCAGCTTCGGCAACCATATAGAGGAAAGTGATTGGACTATCGGCGGTCTTAGTGGCGTTGACGCGGATGAGCGCGCAAAGAGCTACGAGATTAGCGAATTGACGGGTGTGTCTAAGGGTAATATAAAGCCGCGTCCGATAACGCTTACAGCTATTAAGAAGATTCCGGCTGTAGCGCAGTTTACAAATCACATAGAAGCAGAGGGCAAAGCGACAAGCGGAGCGACCGACGCAACATATACGTCAACGGCTGAGTTTGCCGCCGCAACCGGAGACGATGCACAGGGTACCGGTACGGGCGTTCTGGTGGCTGAAGCCGCGACTATCAGCTTTAAGTATCATTACGAAAATACTGACGAGGCAGCAAACCCGGCGACATTGGCGAACGGACTTAAAATTTCGGAGATAACGCTGCTTAATAACAACTATAAGTTTGATCCGGATCCGAATGAAAGTCTGGAAACTCTCACAAGAGAGGGTGCGATAACAGCGGCACAGGCACAGGGCATAGATATTAAAGCGCCGACGATGTTTACCGACAGTCAAACTCGCAATGCTGTGCAGTACGGCGATAAGTTTAACTATCGCGGTATAGAGGTAACAATTCACTATGCCAGCGGCATAGATGCTAAGTACACTCTGCCGGAGAGCGATACAGACGCGTTTACGGACGGAGCTATTGCCCATTGGATGGAGCAAATCGGTTCAGGAAAAGCTAACATGGTTGAAGCATCTGCTGTTCCGTTTACGCTGTCCTGCGGTCATGCCGAGGGCGGAGCACCCACGCCTCACAAGCAAGGCGACATAATAGACTATGTGGACGAATCCGGTGACACAGGCGGCGGATTGACGGTAACAGTCAAAGGTCAACCGACGGTAACAGACACAAGCGAATTTCTTGTCGTATACGCGCGTCAGGTGAATGTAACGGCTGCGCCGGCAAGTACGATTACAAAGCAGTACGACGGCACGGTGAAGTATACTTCGACTACTGACGGCGCGATTACGTATACGCTTACTCCCGAAAAGACAAAGTATACTGATGGATCGTACTCGCTTCCCGGTACTGTAAGCGCGACGGCAGCTGATAATGATATTACGTATAACAGTAAAAACGCGACCGACAGTATAGGCGGCGCGCAAAAAGTCAACATAACGAATATCAAACTTTCTGATACAGCAGGCAATCCAGATAAATATGCGCTTAAAAATAAGAGCGCTTCCGCTTCCGCGACGATTACAAAGCGTTCGGTAACGGTACAACAGGTGCATAACGTAACACCGATAGTACAGGGCACAAGTAATTATACCGGTAACGATCTTGCGGTAACGACTGCGGCAGACGCCGACAAGCCTTATGCCGTAGTGGACGGCGCGGTAGAGAGCGAAACGCTTAGCTTTACGGTTGATTATAGCTATAACACGCCGAAAGTAAAGTCGGAGAAGGATCAGGCTCCCGTAACCATTTCGGATGTTCAGGCGACGAACGATACAGCGCTGAACTACACTGTAACCGCAAACTCCGTAACGGGTACGGGTACGGTTAACGCGGCAAGCTATAGCGTCGAGGTTACAAACCCGACACAGTTTGACAGCGGCTACACGTTCGACGAAGGCGGTCTTGTTGTGGACGGTCTGACGGTTACGGTTAAGAATACCGATCCCAACGCCACTGACGATACAACCACGTATTACGCGGTTAACAATGGCGGTGTTATAGAGTGGCATAAGGACAATGCCAGCGGTGATGTAGTGCCTGATCCGCCGTTTACGCTGCAGTGGAGCGACACGAAGGGCGGTGCGGATACGAACGTTACGCCCGGTATGAAGCTCCCGCCCGAGAAGTATAACGGCGCGACGCTTACCGCGACGCTGAAAACAGCAAACCCCGACGGCAACGCACCCTCTGCGGGCGGCGGCAAGGTAACGGTAAATAAGAAGAAGATTTCAAAGGTAACGGCATCAGGTACTGGTATTGAAAAGGAATACGACGGCAATACGGATGTTAGTCAGGACATCACATATGCTATAGCCGAAGGCGAGACTATAGAGGGTACAGAGCCGACGCTTACGCCTACCGCAAAGGCGCAGTATGAGAGCAAGGATGTTAATGACAATATTGCAATAAAATTCACGCTCACCAACGGAGAGGACACTTCCGATCCCAACTATGAGTTTGCGGATGTGGTAAATATTGAAGATCTTACGGGTAAGATTACAAAGAGAACGGTTAAAGTTACAGACGTGTATGTTCCGGGCATTACCGCAAATTCTGCCGAACCGCAGCCAACTGTTAATGTTACGGATGCGAAGGCAGTAACTACATCCGGCGGCGCTCTTACGAGCAAACAGGTTCGTGCGAATAACTTTGTGACAGGTGAAGACGCGTACTTTACATTCTCTTATACGATAACGTACAGAGACGGTGACGCGAGAGGTACATCGGGTGCGGAAAATCCTGTATTTGTCACAATGTCAGGGAATAAATGTGAAGAAACGGCAGATGCTGCGGAGCATAATGTAAAACTTAGCAACTATGAGATTCAGTGGACGGATGTAGAAGCTAAATCAAGAAAGAGTGAAGAAGCTTCAGGCAGCACAGACTGGAAAACTCTGCAAGAAGCACAACCCGGCGCAAACCGGTCGGATTACCTGCTCGGTAATGTAGCGGCTGATACGTACGAAGAGGTTTCGCCTCCGACCGATGCGGGCAACAAGATTACGTCGGAGGTTAATCCGCACAAGCATGGTGATAAGCTTGACCTTACAGGCTTGACAATTAACGTAACATCAAAAGCTTACGGAGAATTAGAGTATAAGATTGCCGGTGAAGCGGGTGCGCAGTATTGGACGAGGGATGGTAGCAGTGAGGTTACACTGCCTGATGGAATTGCGGTTCATATAGGAAATATTCCGATTACAACAAAGGCCGACCTTGAGAATCTTCAGGCGCACTATACCAATATGAATGGTAAGGACATCATCTTGGAGGTAACAGGTCAACCCGCGCAAACATCGGCCAATAAGGTTGTAGTTAAGCAGGCAGATCTTCATGTAACTGCTAACGAAACCACGTATGATAAGTACTACGACGGCACAAAGACTGTAACCGGCTTTACGCTTACGCCGACAGATACTGACCTTGTAACCTTTACAAAGGAGAGCCGTAAGGACGTTGTAACCGTTACGGGTACCGCGCAGTATGCAAGCGCGGACGTTGCGGGTTCGGCGGCGGCACCGACAGCGCAGAACATTACGTTCGATCTGACAGCAGGCGGCGATGACGCGGGTAACTATATATTGGTTCCGCCCGCAGGCGTAACGGGTACAATCAAGCCGCGTAAGGTTGTTGTAAGCAGTCTCGGCGCGGAGGTAAAGGCTGAGCCGGTAGAGTTTAAGGCGGCAACGACAAACGGTACTGTCACGGCGTCGGGCTCACGCACATCGGCACCCGATAAGTACATTTACGACGGTGACACGGTTACAGAGGGCACATGGCCCCCGGGTGTAGAAGCGCCCGAGATTACTATAACGTATGATTACGGTAATCTCGCGTCAACCAGAACAGGCGCGGTGAACATTGCGAAGTCGGGTTCAAACGGGGACAGCTTCAGTATGGAATTCAGCGCCGCGACAAATAACTTCGTGCTTGATTACGACGCGGTAACCACGCTGCCCGGTACGGTAACGAGAGCCGCGATAACAAGTATCGCGATAACAAAGACACAGACAGCGTATTACTACGGCGATAAGCTGACAGACGCTGAGCTTGACGACCTCGAAATCACGGTAAACGGTAACGACACGTTCAAGTATTATGATAGTGCCAGCGGCGCGGTTGATCCGAAGTTTGATAACTACAATTTAGAGCTTGTTGTTACAAACAACACCACACCTGTGACAGACCGTGACAACACCGTGCTTAAGGCGGGTACGGCGACCGTTCAGGTTAAAGACAAGGACGGAACTCAAGCATCGAACACGGTTGACCTTACGGTTAGCAAGCGTAAGCTGATTGTTAAGGCGGCAGCTTCCATAAATAAGGAGTACGACGGAACGCCCGCGGCAACCGTAACAGGTCTTACGGTAGCTCCGGAAGTTGAACAGGTAGGCGACGGCTACGGTCTCGCGGAAGTGGATAAAGCCCTTGTTGCCGGCGATTACGGAACAGTGTTTACCGTAACCGCTGCCGACGGCGCGTTGTACAAACAGGGAGAAAATTCGGTTAAGAACGCGTGCGTAGGCGACACTTCGTATGACATTACCGCTGACGTAAGCTTTACAGCTAATGCCGATATACCGACAGACCAGTACGAGCTTGAGCTTAAGGACGTTAAGGGTAAGATCACACCGAAGCCGGTAACGCTTACGCCGAAATTGGAGCAGAATTATTATCTGGATAACACCAATATAAGCATAAGCGAAGCGCCATATAACGCGGAAACCTTTGTAGACGGCGAGCAGAGCAGGTATACATTTACGTATACAATAAAACTGTCGGCGTCAAAGCATAACGCCGCGAGCACGTATACAATTTCCGCCGCCAATGCTTCGGGCGACAATGCGTATAAGAGTAACACTGTTTCTGACGGCGATGATCGGTACGAGTGGGAAATCAAGACGACAGATGATACGAACTTCCCGCTTACGAACTATACGTTTACAAAGGGTGACGCGTCGGTTACGATAAAGAACAGATCAGTCGTAAGCGCGACAATTCTGGAAGATCCCAAGCAGCCGGATAATATAATGAAGAAAACGTATTCGTCCGGCGATGGTATCGACTATAAGGGACTGACAGTACGTGTTGTATATACCGATACTGCGGGTAACGTTTCGATAGATTACACGTATGGCAAAAACTGGCTGTCGAGCTTTAAGATTGTTCTTGAAGACGGCGTAGCGGATGCTCCCGCGCAGGGTACACCGTTAACGACAGCCGACAGCGGAAAGAAATTTAAGGTAAAGATAACCGACACTATTACCACATCTAACGCGACATCTGAAATCACTGTAAATCCGAAGAAGCTTACAGTAACGGCTGAACAAAGTGAAACAGCGTCGAGAGAGTACGACGGTACGGCTGACGCGAGCATGTTCGTGACGTACAAGCTTGTGGACGCGCCCGCAGGTATTACGCTCAATCTCACGAATACGGCAAGCGCTGTATTCACGGGTGTGAATCCGTCATACGCGGGTGAAAATAAGCCGATAAGCATTACGGCAAGCAACAGCTCGTTCACGCTTCAAGGCGACGGCGCGGCTGGTTACGAGGTTGAGTGGCAGGCTCCGGCAACAGCGCTTACGGGCAAGGTTACAAAGCTGGATATTTCGATAAAGTCACTGCCGCTGCTGAGAGCCGCGCAAAATTCCGACGCGACGGAAACGGTAGATGTTTCGACGTCAGGTCAGATAATCGGTACGGAAGATAGGACGACCGTTGTTCTCAATGATACGGACGGAAGCGCTGCGAAGATGCCCGAGGCGGATAAGAGAGCGTTCAGAGCGTCATGGACAGCGACGTTCCCCGTTACTGTGCTTACAAAGACCGAGAATCTGGACACTCCGGAGAATCTGACGTTTAAGGACAGCGCTTATCCTGTGGTAACAAACGAAAGCGGCAGCGATGAGCTGTTTACGGCAAACTATAACTTCACGTGGCCTGTGCCGCGCGGTATTATAGTACCTGCCGCCATTCAAATAACAGACTCGACGGCTTCGCCCGCCAGGTCAACGCACGGCGACAAGCTCAATCTCGGCGGACTTAAGTTCACGGTAGAGTATCACAGCACGGTTAACTATACGGTAACATTCCAAAACGTAGACGGTCAGTGGCAGAAGAAGGACGCGAATGATCACGACTTCGTAAACATTGACGCGAGCGCGCTCAGTGATACGTACGGTGTAACGCTGAGCTGGGAGGGTACCAGAACTATAATTAACCCCAACGGCACCGATTACGCCAACTACGCAAACAACGGCAAGACCATTGTTATATCAGTGCCGCTGCATAACGGCAGAGGCGGTTACGCGACCGCAAACACGGGTGCGGTGACAATCCTTAGACGCCCGATTTACGCGTTTGTAAGAAAGCAGAGATCCGGTTCAGATATTGAAATCAATAAGCAATACGACGGCAATAACCTTGCCAACCCGTCCGGTCTTGAATTTGAGTTCTATGACTATACAGGCACAGGCAACGGTAACGACGCGGAAACAAATGCTGATTTCGAGAAGTACACTAACCCCTTCCCGGAGGAGAACATTAAGATAGATGTTCCCGCGGAGGGTACGGCTGCGACGTATAATCAGTTGAGAGCTGAGTATCTCGGCGGAGACAACGCTTCTTATAAGTTGTCGGATGGCGGCGCATGGGTAGCCTGCAACATGGAAGGCAAGGATGTAAAACGTGATGGTAGCGGTAATGTAGTTCCAAAGACAATCCAGCTCTCCAACCTGCATCTGACAGGCGCGGGCAGCGGCAATTATCAGCTTGCCAATGCGGATACATGGAACCTTAATGCGGTAGATTCTGACTTTGACAGGTATCATCCGACAGTCAGCAAAGACGTGCTTGATGAGAAAAACCAACTCAAGGGTACCATATCGGCAAAGCCGCTCAGCATTACGGTAACAAGCGTTCCGTCGATAGCGAAGAACAGCGCCGGCGGTGAAAAAACGGTAGATTTGACCGAGTCCAACTATACCGTTAGCGGCAAGGTTGACGGCGATACCCTTAGCAATATTAAGCTTACCGCTAAATACAGCGACCAAAACGCGGTTGGAGGTCAGGAGACCGAAATATCAATGAGCGGTACACAGGCGGGTTATCCCGAACTGAACTACAATATCACTTCGTCACCCGCCAAGGTGAACGGCATGGTTAACGACAAGGGTATATCAAAGGTTGAGATAACAGCGCAGCCGACCGATAGGGAATACACGCACGGCGACATACTTGACCTTAGCGGCATGGTAGTTAAAGTGACGTACAGCGACAGCTCGTACAATGTATATACCTATGACGGTGATAACAACTCCACCCTGCCGTGGAAGCTGCAGAGATATGAATCAAGCGGCAGTGCGCTCGGAGAAGCGGAAAATGTGGGCAGTATTCAGGATGTAACGCTTACATGGAACGGCAATAGAGCGGTAGAGACAAAGTATAATTCAGAAAACGCCGCAATGATTTACAGTGCGACCGATATGGGTTATACCGGAAACGGTGATCCGAGGTCAACCAAGATAAAGGTTACGCCGACCATTCCCGAAACTCCGGAAAGCACCGATTACGCGGCAGCCGCGGAATCGGATGCGATAACTGTCGCAAAGAGACAGATTGCGCTGAAGATAGATGGTACGCTTACGAAGATGTATAACGGCTCCACCTCGCTCACTCCAAATTCCTATGTTGTCGGCAGTGAGCGCGTAGAAGGTGACAAGCTTACCGTAACGGTTGTTGACGGAGTTACACAAGGAGCGCTCCCGACTACGCTTGATGTTACGTTTGATAAGGCCGGCGCTATTGCAAATGCCCAAGCGTTCTCTTTGAAGAGTAAGGACAGTAAGCCGGATTCATACGCAGGCGAAAAGAATATAGATGTTACGCTTAGTCAGCTCAGATCTTATATAACATGCGTAAAGGGCGGAACGGCTGACTCGTACAAGATGCCGAGCAGCGGAAGCTTTATCATCAACAACGCGAGCGGTGAAATTGTACCGCGTCCGCTGGTAATTACCGCGAAGTCACAGAACGATCTGCCGAGGCTTGACCTCAATACGGATACGCCCGATGTACCGGGAGGCACAAAGTATACAAAGAAGCTGATTAAACCCGACAATATCACGGTAGAAGGTCCGGGAGGAAATGTAGGTGCAGCTATACAGGGCATAATGCCTTATGATGGTCAGGACGAGGTAGAGGTTGACTGGTCGATTATATTCGATATTGCAAGTATTGATAAGAACAGCGCTGCCCAGGCTCCGATAACGTTTACAGCCGGCTCGCTTAAACCCGCTCATGCCGAAAATGCTGAATATGTTGTGGCAAACTACACTCCGACATTTGACAGTAACAGCATTACGAACGGTAATGTAACGCCGCTTGCGGCAGCGAAGGATATTACGGCAACAAAGCCTTCAAAGAGCGAGTACAATCACGGCGATCACCTTGACCTTACGGGTATGACCGTAACGGTTACAAAGGGTGATAACACAACGGAAACATACAAGTATGAAGACGGAAGCTGGAAGAAGGACGACGGCACAACGGTTACAGACGATGAACTTCCGTTCGAGCTGTACTGGAGTGCGGGAACGGACATAGCTGAGGATCCCGCAAATGAGGCGGCGCAGAATGATGAGCTGTCGCTTACCGAGCCGAAGAACGGCGCGACCGGCAATGACGGCGAGGATAAGACGTTCCATCTGTCCGTAAAATCGAAGTCGGATCCTACAAAGCATGCTGAAGTTAATATTACCGTCAGCAGATTACAGCTTAAGCTGTTCGTATCGGGTACGGCAACGAAGGTATACGATAAGACCGATAAGCTCGTGAAGATTGCCGATGATGCAAGCAACACGTACGCTATTACGGCTGTGCTTAAACCGGCAGGCGCGACCGACGCAGTTGTAACGCTTGACAATGTTGACGCTTTGGTAACGGCGGGTACGATAAAGTACGGCGCAACTGCCTCAAATCCGAACGCGTCATACGTAGGCTCGTCTGAAGACGATACAAAGACGATTACGGTAGACCTTGCAGGTCTCGGCGTAACGCTTACAGACGATAACGCTAAGATTTACAAGCTGCCCGCTTCGGCTGAAACGGATATAGACGTCAGCGGCGTAACGCAGGCGGACATTACAAAGAAGCCTATAACACTTGCGGTAACGGAGGATACGCTTGCACCCTTCACATGGAACGCCGCCAGTCCCACGCGTAAGCTTGACGCGACGGAATATGATGTATATGCCGGCGCGAATGTGACGGCAGGTGCTTCGATTAAGCAGTTCCTGACAGATGACAGCGTAGGCGTTGATTGGTCTATCGAGTATTCGGATGTAACCTTCAATCCGAACAAGGCAACGATTAAGACAACCGCTTCGGAGCTTACCGGTGCCGCGAAGGACAACTATGACGCGACATGGATATTGCCGCCGAATACGAGTAAGGTACTCAGCAGCACAGCTCCGCAGATTACGGTTACA
>CANQDD010000041.1 GCA_947591315.1 uncultured Clostridia bacterium | reverse complement strand
TGCATTTTTCAAGCTGATCCGTTACGTGGTGGTTTTCCTCGCCGGCTTTCGCGATTCCGCACACGTCGCCCTTTATATCGACCATGAAAACCGGCACTCCGGCGGTGCTGAGCGTTTCAGCCATGACCTTCAGGCTTATCGTTTTACCCGTACCGGTCGCTCCGGCGATAAGTCCGTGTCTGTTCGCCATAGCGGGGTTGATCAAAATGGGTGTTTCGCCCGTCGCGATCCATAATTTACCGTCCTTTGTATACATTAAATACCCCTCCGTCCATATACACAACGTTATATATAATAATTATATAATAAATTCACGGATTTTGCAATACAGGGCGGGAAAATTATTGAAATTTGGGGAACAAAATAGGTGGGCGGATATTATCCGCCCACCCGTATGACCCCCTCTATGAGGGGGTCAAAAGTTACTTGTCACTTTTGGGGGGTGTCATTTATAAACATCTCATACACCCCCCTAAACTTGCAAGCAAGTTTAGACCCCCCCTCGGAGAGGGGGTCTTGCGGGCGAACACGGTTCGCCCCTACGGTGAGGCCCCTTGTCAAAGTGAACAACACGCATAGCGTGTTGTAGGCGTGTTGCGAAGCAACAAACGCCGTAGTGAAGGGGGCTGTCACACGGAGCGTGACTGGGGGATTCCTTTTCTATTTTAATTATGAATCCCTCCACCGCCTTCGGCGGTCCCCCTCCCTTTAACAAGGGAGGCTGACGGCAAACATATGATTCATCGGGCCGCTGCCGCTGCCGAGGTTGAGACCGTAAGCGAGGGCGGCGGAGATATATTCCTTCGCGCGTTTTACCGCATCGGCGAGCGCGTAACCCTTCGCCAGATTCGACGCTATCGCCGACGAAAGCGTGCAGCCGGTGCCGTGAGTGTTGGGGTTGTCTATCCTCTCGCCGTGGAACCAAGTGAAAACGCCGTTTTCGCATAAAAGGTCGCTCGCATCGTGTATGCTGTGACCGCCTTTTACGAGTACCGCGCAGCCGCAATTCGAGCTTATTTCCGCTCCCGCCTTTTCCATGTCTGCGGCGGACGTTATTTTCATGCCGCAAAGCGCTTCGGCTTCGGGTATGTTCGGCGTTATGAGCGCGGCGCGCGGAAACAGTTTTTCGCGCAGTACCGAAATCGCGCCGCTATCCGTAAGATTTGAGCCGCTCGTCGCAACCATTACGGGATCTATGACTATATTTTTCGCGCCGTAAAATATAAGCCGCTCGGCTATCACTTCCGCGAGCGGCGCGGACGACACCATTCCGATTTTTACCGCGTCGGGGTAAATGTCCTCAAATACCGCGTCAAGCTGCATTTTGAGAAATTCGGGCGTTACCTCGTATACGCCGCGCACGCCCGTTGTGTTCTGGGCGGTGAGAGCCGTTACCGCGCTCATCGCGTACACGCCGTGCGCGCTCATCGTTTTTATGTCAGCCTGTATGCCCGCTCCGCCGCTGCTGTCGCTTCCGGCGATCGTAAGCGCAGTTTTCATCTTAAACCCTCCGTTTTGCCGTTTATAAGCGCGTTTGCGGCGCGTAAAAGCTCACTTGCCGCCGCGCGAGGGTCGTCCGCCTTCATCACAGCCGACACAACGCACACGCCCCTTATCCCCACGCCTTCGAGAACGCCGAG
Organism: uncultured Clostridia bacterium; assembly: GCA_947591315.1. Lineage (GTDB taxonomy): Bacteria > Bacillota > Clostridia > UBA1381 > UBA1381 > Hominilimicola. Next base: position 2,222 of record CANQDD010000041.1, on the reverse strand, counting down.
ATTGTCCTTTGTAAGTCCGCCTATCGCGTTTACGGGGATAGGCACGGCGCGGCAGATCGCGTCGATCGTTTCAACCGGCGTTATACGCGTCACGACGTGCGTTGTCGTCGGGTACACCGCGCCCGAACCGAGGTAGTCCGCGCCCATGCGGTACGCGGTTTCGGCTTGTTCGGTTGTTTTCGCGGTCGCGCCGATTATAAAATTGTCGCCCGCGATTTTACGCGCGGCGTCCACGGGCAGGTCGCTCTGTCCGAGATGTACGCCCTCACAGCCCGCCGCGAGCGCGACGTCAAGTCTGTCGTCTATTATGAGCGGCACGCCGTACCTTGACGTTATATCATGAACCTTTTTAGCGAGGCGATAATATTCGAGTCCGCTTCGGTTTTTCTCACGGAGCTGCATAAGCGTCGCGCCGCCCTTAAGAGCTTCCTCGACGCGGCGCAAAAATTCGTCCTCGGTGAAGCTTTCGCTGTCAGTTATGACGTACAAAAGCGGATTAAATTTTTCCATGCGCAGCCTCCTCGATATTCAAACGCTCATTTATGCGCTCCGCGCCGAGCGTCGTAAGATTGTCAATCAGATTTACCATGAACGTGCCGCCGCCCTTATCTGTTTCGGACAGCTCGCCGCTTATGCCGAGCAAGGCGCACGATGACGCGGCGGCGTCAAAGCCGTCCGTCACAGATGCGCAGCACGCGGCAATCGCGCCCAAAATACAGCCCGTGCCCGTCACGCGCGAAAGCTGCGGCGTGCCGTTATGCGCGTAAAGCACGCGTCCGCCGCCGCATATTATATCGGTTTTACCGCTCGCGAGCACGACCGTGTTGAATTTATCGGCTAATTTCGCGGCTGTTTTTGTGACGCTCTCCACGGTCAGAGAGCCGTCCGCGTCAACTCCCGCGCTCGTGTAGCCGGTTTGCGACATGGCTGTTATTTCGGAATAGTTGCCCTTTATAATCGTCGGAACCTTCGCGTTTATAAGCTCCGACGCGTAATCACGCCTCAGCTTCGAGCAGGCGACGCCCACAAGGTCGAGCGTTACGGGAATATTTTTTTCTTTCGCGGTTTTTACCGAAATCATCATCGACTCCATGCGCGCGTCGGTGATGTTGCCGAGATTAAGATACAGCGCGTCGGCTGTTTCCGTAATTTCGCGTACCTCGCGCGGGTGCTCCGCCATTATCGGTCTCGCGCCGACCGCGAGCAGAGCATTGGCGCACTGGTTTATGGATATTGGGTTTGTTATGGAGTGGACAAGGGGTGATTTTTCCCTTATCCGCTCCGTTATGCCGTATATTTCGTCAGCCTTCATTCGTTTTTCTCCCGAGTAGCTTTACCGCCGTGTACACGAGCGCCGCAAGCACGAACGCGCCGAGTATGCCGTATGTTATGTAAGGCATGGCGGCTGAATTTATCTTGAACAAATCCTTTGCCAAATTTATAACAACAAATAATATAACTCCTATCGCGGCTATGGAAACTGCGTTGCCGATTACGCTGCCCTTATACTCGTAAACGGGTGAGCCGAGCGCGTTCTGGAAACGCGTGAGCGCGCCTGCCGACGACAGCTTTTTCAAAAACGCGAACGCTATGCTTCCGCCTATGAGCGTTCCGCATATAAACGACGGCACGTAGAAGAACATCGTAAGTCCTTCCTTGCCCCACAGGAGCGACATTATGGGGTACGACACGATCGCTCCGATAATGCCCGTTCCTATTACCTCGCCGAGTACCGCCATTAAAAGATTGCCCTTGGACGTTCTGTAGAAAATTCCCGACAGGAACGCTCCGAATACCGCGCCCGTAAGCGCCAGCGGCGGTATACCCATGAACGCCATACGCAGAATACCTATCATTGTCGCGCACGCGAGCGAGTAGTAGGGTCCCAACAGCACCGAGCAGACGATGTTTATAAAGTGCGCCATCGGGCACATTCCCTCGACGCGCAGTATCGGCGATATTACAACGCCGAGCGCGACAAGCATCGCGAGTACCGTCATTTTCAAAAGCTTCTTATTTGTTTTCATTTTTAATTCCTCATTTCGTAAATAAAATTACGAAAGAAGTCAATCTTTCGCACGGTCGGAGTTCAATTACTCCCTCTCACCTCGAAACACGAGTTCCCATCGCAAAAAATACGAGCGTCGGGCGCTCCCCCGCCGTCCGGTATAACCTCCCTTCACGATTTGATTTATAATGTAAGCGCGGATAACGCGGTAAGA
>CANQDD010000040.1 GCA_947591315.1 uncultured Clostridia bacterium | reverse complement strand
AAAACGCCGATGGCTGGAATCAAGCTTATATGCGACAGTCTCGTATCGGCTGAAAATCTCGATCCCGAAATGGTAAAAGAATTTCTCGGCGACATGTCGGACGAGGTCGACCGCCTTACGAGAATCGTAGACAGGCTTCTCGTACTCACCAAGCTCGACGCGGGCGGCAGCTCTTTGAAGCTCGAGGAAACGGATATAAAGGTTCTCATTGACCACGTCGTGAAAAAGCTGACGCCTATCGCGACCGCGAAGGATATGGTAATATCCGCAGGCTTTCGCAGCGCGGAATACCCGCCGATACTGCTCGACTACGACAAAATGTACGAGGCGCTTTACAACATAGTTGATAACGCGGTGAAGTATTCGCCGGAGGGCGGATTTGTCCAGATAGACGTGACGGCTGACAGCAACTACCTCACAATTAAGATAGAGGATAACGGCCCCGGTATACCGGAGGCGGAGCGCGACAGGATATTCGAGCGTTTCTACCGTCTTGACGATTCCCGCGCGCGCGACACGGGCGGCACGGGACTCGGTCTTGCGATAACGAAGGAAGCCGTGCTTATGCACAACGGAACGATAGACGTTGAAGACGCGTCGGAGGTAGGCAGCGTGTTCACAATAAGACTTCCGTACAAGGTAAAGCCGCAGACGGATAGGGAGGGCTGAAGATGAAGTATAAGAATTTATTTATGCCCGCCGCCGCGCTTATAATTTTAGCCGTTGTGATACTGACGGTAACATTCTGCACCGGCGACGGGGCAAAAAACCGCTACGACGCCGCGCTGTATTTCTATAACGAGCAGGAAACGGCGATTGAGGCGGAGAACCGCACAATACATTACACAGATCGACCGGAGCTTGCGGAGCGTATAGTCGGGGAGCTTATAAAGGGACCCGAAAGCGCGCGGAGCCGCAGGGTAATTCCCTCCGACGCGAAGCTCATATCCGTGAGCGGCGTTGAGGACGGCGAGGTAATAGTGAATTTCTCGAAGGAGTTTTGCACGGGCGACGCGAAGAACGATATACTCGCCGTATATTCTGTCGTCAAATCGCTTTGCGCCGTGCGCGGCGTGAACAGTGTAAAGGTCGTCGCCGACGGCGCGGACATACTCGCAGAGGACGGCTCGATAATAGGCTTCCTGACCGATCAGGACATAAACCTGTCAACCGACACCTACAACAGCGAGATGCGCGAGGTAACGCTTTATTTCCCGTCAAACGAAAGCGGCGGTCTCGGCAGGGAGATACGCAGCATACGCGTCACCGACCAGCAGCCGCTTGCGCAGTACGTCATAAACGAGCTTATAAAAGGCCCGCAGACGGAGGGACTTTACGCGTCAATGAGCGGCGAAACGAAAATCCACAGCGTGGAAATAATGAACGGAATATGCTTTGTGAATTTTACGGAAAGCTTCATAGAGAAAAACGCGGGCTCGGCGGAGCAGGAAAGGCTTACGATAGCCTCGATCGCGGATTCGCTTACAGAGCTTGAAAACATTGACCGCGTGCAGCTATTGATAAACGGCATGCGCGTAAACGATTTCGGCAGCATAAATATTTTCGGAATGTTCACGCGCGACGAAAGCGTTATAAAATAACGAATAAGCCTTATCATTATTGACGCGGGCGCAAAAAGATGATAGAATAGATAAAACACACCGAAAACGGAGGGTATCACAATGCAGAATGAAACGGTAATCGTCCTTGACTTCGGCGGTCAGTACAATCAGCTTATCGCGCGGCGCGTGCGCGAGTGCAGCGTGTACTGCGAGGTCATTCCGTACAGCGCGGATATTGAAAAAATAAAATCGAAAAAACCGGCGGGCATCATTTTTACCGGCGGTCCCAACAGCGTGTACGCGGAGGACGCTCCGAAGTGCAGCGACGAGGTGTTTAAGCTCGGCGTCCCGATTTTGGGCATATGCTACGGCAACCAGCTCATGGCGCAGGCGTTGGGCGGCACGGTCGAAACGGCGGACAAGCGCGAGTACGGCAAAACAGAGATAAAACTCGGTAAAAGCAAGTTGTTTGAGGGCATCGAGGAAAACACGGTCTGCTGGATGAGCCACACCGATTTTGTGTCAAAGGTGCCCGACGGCTTCAAAATAACAGCAACAACATCAAGCTGCCCCGCGGCGGCATACGAGAACGAGGAAAAGAAGCTCTACGCCGTTCAGTTCCACCCCGAGGTAAACCACACCGTAAGAGGAAAGGAAATGCTCAGAAACTTCCTTTACAACGTCTGCGGCTGCAAGGGCGACTGGGTAATGAGCGATTTCGCGAAACGTTCGATTGAGGCGCTTAGAGAGAAAATCGGTGACGGCAAGGTGCTTTGCGCGCTGTCGGGCGGCGTTGATTCGTCCGTGGCGGCGGTAATGCTGCACAAGGCGGTAGGAAAGCAGCTTACGTGCGTTTTCGTCGATAACGGATTATTGCGTAAAAACGAGGGCGACGAGGTTGAGAGCTTATTCCGTGAGCAGTTTGACATTAATCTTGTCCGCGCGAACGCGCAGGACAGATTTTTAAGTAAGCTCGCGGGCGTGACAGAGCCTGAGAGAAAACGCAAGATAATAGGGGAGGAGTTTATCCGCGTATTCGAGGCGGAAGCAAAGAAAATCGGCAAGGTGGACTTCCTCGTGCAGGGCACGATTTACCCCGACGTTATCGAATCCGGCGCGGGCGACGCCGCGACGATAAAAAGCCACCACAACGTCGGCGGTCTGCCGAAGCACGTAGATTTTAAGGAAATCGTCGAGCCGCTGCGCGACCTGTTCAAGGACGAGGTAAGGCAGCTTGGAATAGAGCTCGGTCTGCCGGAAAAATTCGTCTGGCGCCAGCCGTTCCCGGGACCGGGTCTGGCGGTAAGAGTGATAGGTGAAATTACGGAGGACAAGCTTGAGATTTTGCGTGACGCGGACGCGATTTTCCGCGAGGAAATAGCGAACGCGGGCTTGGAGCGCGACATAAATCAGTATTTCGCGGTGATTACCGATATGCGCAGCGTCGGCGTAATGGGCGACGGTCGCACGTACGATTACACACTCGCTCTCCGCGCCGTGACAACGACCGATTTCATGACCGCTAACTGGGCACGAATACCGTACGACGTGCTCGAAAAAGCGTCCAACCGTATCGTTAACGAGGTCAAACACGTCAACCGCCTCGTCTACGACATCACCTCGAAGCCGCCGGCTACTATTGAGTGGGAATAAGTTGAGAAGTCGTAAAAACCCAGTATTTATGCGGGTTTGCAGACTTTCGAGAGGTC
>CANQDD010000039.1 GCA_947591315.1 uncultured Clostridia bacterium | reverse complement strand
CGATAAGGCGCTCGTGGTAGTGGCGTATCCACTCCGCCATCTGCATATCGTCCTTGGTGGGCTTGTGACGGCTGTCTACGAGCAGTATCGTCTGCACGAGTTCTTTGCGGTTCGCGAGGTAGCTCTCCATCATCTCGCCCCACTTCTCGGTTTCAGCCTTGCTGCGCTGCGCGTAGCCGTAACCGGGGAGGTCTACGAGGTATATCGTGTCGTCCACGTTGTAGAAATTTATCGTTATCGTCTTGCCCGGCGTGCCCGATACGCGGGCAAGTGATTTACGGTTAAGTATTTTGTTTATGAGCGACGATTTTCCGACGTTCGAGCGTCCCGCGAACGCGAACTCCATGCGTCCGTCCTTCGGGTACTGCTCCGGCTTTACAGCCGATGTTGCGAAATCTGCGTTTTGTATGTTCATATTTTTTCTCCTTACTTCACGTCTACCTTTTCGCCCGCCATGATTTTGTTCATGGTACGAACCGCGCACATTTTACCGCACATCGAGCAGGTATGCTGTTCCTCGGGCGGCAATTCGTTGTAGTAGCGCATCGGCTTTTCGGGGTCTATCGCGTATTTGAACATTTCGTCCCAGCAGACGCGTCTGCGCGCGTCGCTCATTTTGTCGTCTATTTCGCGCGCCCCAGGTATGCCCTTCGCTATGTCGCCGGCGTGAGCGGCTATTTTCGACGCGATTATTCCCTCGCGCACGTCGTCGGCGTTCGGCAGGCGCAGATGCTCGGCAGGTGTTACATAGCAGAGAAAGTCCGCACCGTTGGCAGCCGCTATCGCTCCGCCTATAGCGGACGTGATGTGGTCGTAGCCGGGGGCGATGTCCGTTACGAGCGGACCTAGCACATAAAACGGCGCGTTGTGGCAGAGACGCTTTTCGAGCTTCATATTAGCGGCGATTTCGTCTATAGCCATATGTCCCGGACCTTCTACCATTACCTGCACGTTCTTTTCCCAAGCGCGCTTTGTGAGTATGCCAAGCTCCACAAGCTCCGTGACCTGCGACGCGTCGGTCGAGTCGTGCGTCGAACCCGGGCGGCACGCGTCGCCGAGACTTATCGTTACGTCATACTTCGCGAGTATGTCTAAAACCTTGTCGTAATACTCATAAAACGGGTTTTCGTTTCCCGTCATTTCCATCCACGCGTATATGAGCGAGCCGCCGCGCGACACGATATTTGTAACGCGGTTTGTCTCCTTAAAAATCGAGGCGGTGCGGCGGTTTATGCCCGCGTGGATAGTCATAAAGTCAACGCCGTCCTTCGCGTGAGCTTCAATTACGTCGAGAAACTCATCGGCGGTGATTTCCGCAAGCTCCTTATCGAGATAACCGACCGCGTCATACATCGGCACCGTTCCTATCATCGCGGGGCAGGTATCGACAAGGCGGCGGCGGAACTCGTGCGTTTTGCCGAAGCAGCTTAAATCCATGATAGCTTCCGCTTTCATATCGACAGCCATCTGCACCTTTTCCATTTCGACGCTGTAGTCGGTGCAGTCCTTGGAAATTCCGAGGTTTACGTTGATTTTCGTTTTCATTCCCTCGCCGACAGCCTCCGGACTTAACGCCTTGTGGTTTATGTTCGCCGGAATGACGACCGTTCCGCGCGCTATTCTTTCGCGCAGAATTTCTACGTCGATGTCCTCCTTCGCGCATACAATCTCCATTTCGGGCGTGATTATGCCCTTTTTCGCCGCGTCCATTTGTGTTGTGTAATCCATAATTTCAATCCTTTCCGAAAAGTAAAACGCGTCTCCGTCGGGGAAACGCGTCATAGCCTTATTTATCCCGTGACGGCATTGTCCGTCGGACGGTTCAGCGGGTCGAAGCGTACCTTCCTCTCAGCTGTAAAGCTCCCCTAAATTTTTATATTATAAGTATACAGTAATTTCGCCGCCGTGTCAAGCGTTAAAACCACTTCATATTTCCGAACACGCCGCGCGCGACTTGACGTCCGACCTCGCGTCCGATTTGTCCGAGCGCCGTTGACGCGACCTTGTTTACCACGGAGAATTTCTTTTTTAGTTCACGCTCCATGCGGTCATGCTCGCGCTCCTTCTCGTGCTTTTCATGTTCCTCCTCGCGTTTTTTGCGCGCTTCCTCTTTTTCCTGCGCGATGCGCTCCTTTTCGGCTTTGGCTTCCTCCGCCGCCTTTGCCTTTTCCTCGCGCGCTTCCTCAAGCTCCTCGTACGCGGAACGGTTGTCTACAGCGTCCTTGTATTTGAGGTAAAATTCAGAGCCGTTCACTATATTGTTGCGTATATCGTCGCCGCACGGTCCCATAAAGCTTTGCGGCGGAAGTATGAACGCGCGCTGAACGATCGACGGCGCGCCGTCGTCGTCGAGGAACGATATGAGCGCCTCGCCCGTGCCGAGCACGGAAATGGCTTCCTCGGTGTCGAACGCGGGATTTGGTCTGAACGTCTGTGCCGCGACCTTTACAGCCTTCTGCTCCGCCGGTGTGAACGCGCGGAGTGCGTGCTGTATTCTGTTTCCGAGCTGCGCAAGTATTGTTTCGGGTATGTCGGCGGGGCTTTGCGTTATGAAGTATATGCCCACGCCCTTTGAACGGATAAGGCGTATAACCTGCTCGATCTTTTCCACAAGAGCCTTCGGCGCGTCGTTAAACAGCATATGCGCCTCGTCGAAGAAAAATACCATTCTCGGCTTGTCGAGGTCGCCGACCTCCGGCAGCATTTCGTAAAGGTCGGTAAGCAGCCACAGTAGGAACGTTGAGTACAGAAGCGGCTCGTTCGCGAGCTTTACGCAGTCGAGCACGTTTATAATGCCCGCGCTTTGGGCGTTTGTGCGTATCCAGTCGCGTATGTCAAGCTCCGGCTCGCCGAAGAAAATGTCGCCGCCCGCGGTTTCGAGCGACAGGAGCGAGCGCAGTATCGCGCCGACGCTCTGCGCCGAGACATTGCCGTACTTAGCCTGTATCTCCTTCGCGTTGTCCGACACGTACATGAGCATGGAGCGAAGGTCTTTAATGTCTATGAGCAAAAGCTGTTCCTCGTCGGCGACGCGGAACGCTATTTCGAGAACGCCCTCCTGCGTCGGGTTAAGTCCCAGAAGGCGCGAGATGAGCGTGGGGCCCATGTGTGAAACGGTCGTTCTTACGGGTATACCCTTTTCGCCGTAAACGTCCCAGAATATGGTCGGGTAGTCCCTGTACGGAAATTCCTCCGTGACCTTGCATTTTTCAAGCTGATCCGTTACGTGGTGGTTTTCCTCGCCGGCTTTCGCGATTCCGCACACGTCGCCCTTTATA
>CANQDD010000038.1 GCA_947591315.1 uncultured Clostridia bacterium | reverse complement strand
TATGGAGAAGTATGTTGTTGACAGCGTGGAAACGCTTGAAAAACGGCTTGCCGAGGTGAGAGCGGCGCAGAAGGAATTCGCTTCTTACTCACAGGAACAGGTCGACAGGATTTTCAAGGCTGCCGCGATCGCGGCGAACCAGGCGAGAATACCGCTCGCGAAAATGGCTGTCGAGGAAACGGGCATGGGCGTGGTCGAGGATAAGGTCATAAAAAACAACTACGCCGCTGAATACATTTACAACAAGTATAAGGACACGAAAACCTGCGGCGTTATCGAGGAGGACGCGTCGTTCGGCATAAAGAAAATCGCGGAGCCTATCGGCGTTCTCGCGGCTGTAATCCCGACGACAAACCCGACCTCAACCGCGATTTTTAAGACGCTTATCGCGCTCAAAACGCGCAACGGCATTGTTATCAGTCCGCACCCGAGAGCTAAAAAATGCACTATCGAGGCAGCAAAAATCGTGCTTGAAGCAGCTGTAAAGGCGGGCGCGCCGGAAAATATAATCGGGTGGATAGATATTCCGTCGCTCGACATGACGAATTTAATTATGCGCGAGGCGGACTGTATTCTCGCTACAGGCGGTCCCGGCATGGTTAAGGCGGCGTACTCGTCAGGTAAACCGGCGCTCGGCGTCGGTGCGGGAAACACTCCGGCTATCATCGACGCGAGCGCGGATATTCTGCTCGCGGTAAACTCTATCATTCACTCCAAGTCGTTCGACAACGGCATGATCTGCGCGTCGGAGCAGAGCGTTATCGTAGACAAGTCGGTTTACGACAAGGTCAAAAAGGAATTTGAGTACCGCGGCTGCTATTTCCTCAAAGAGGACGAGATCGAAAAGGTTCGCAAGACCATGATAATAAACGGTGCGCTGAACGCCAAAATCGTGGGACAGAAGCCCGTCACGATAGCGAAGCTCGCGGGCGTGGAGATCCCCGAAGCGACGCGCGTAATGATAGGCGAGGTAGAGAGCGTTGATTTGAGCGAGGAATTCGCGCACGAGAAGCTCTCGCCGGTACTCGCGATGTATAAGTCAAAGAATTTTGACGACGCGCTTGACAAGGCGGAACAGCTTATCGCCGACGGCGGTTACGGTCACACGTCGTCCGTTTACCTTAACACTGTGACCGAGCAGGAAAAGTTAGCGAAATTCGGCGAGAGAATGAAAACCTGCCGCATACTCGTAAACACTCCCTCATCGCACGGCGGCATCGGCGACCTCTACAACTTCAAATTAAACCCGTCGCTCACGCTGGGCTGCGGCTCGTGGGGCGGCAACTCCGTTTCGGAGAATGTGGGAGTTAAGCATTTGCTGAATATTAAGACGGTCGCGGAGAGGAGAGAAAATATGCTGTGGTTCAGAACGCCTGAAAAGGTGTATATAAAGAAGGGCTGCCTGCCCGTCGCGCTCGACGAGTTAAAGACGGTCATGAACAAGAAAAAGGCGTTTATCGTAACGGACGAGTTCCTGTACAAGAACGGATATTCAAAGGCTATCACTGACAAGCTCGACGAAATGGGAATAACGCACACGACATTCTTTAACGTCGCACCCGACCCGTCGCTTGCGTCGGCGAAGGAGGGCGCGGAGGCTATGCGCGCGTTCGAGCCTGATGTTATCATCGCGCTCGGCGGCGGCTCGGCTATGGATGCGGGTAAAATTATGTGGGTACTGTACGAGCACCCCGAAGCAGATTTTATGGATATGGCTATGCGCTTTATCGACATCAGAAAGCGCGTTTACGCGTTCCCGCATATGGGCGATAAGGCGACGTTTATCGCCGTTCCGACCTCTGCGGGTACGGGTTCGGAGGTTACGCCGTTCGCCGTTATCACCGATGAAAAGACGGGAATTAAGTATCCGCTCGCCGATTACGAGCTTATGCCCGACATGGCGATTGTCGACGCGGATTTGATGATGAATATGCCGAAGGGCTTAACGTCCGCGTCGGGTATCGACGCGCTCACTCACGCGCTTGAAGCGTATGTGTCGGTTATGGCGACGGAGTTCACCGACGGTATTGCGCTTAAGGCGATTCAGACGATATTCGATTACCTTCCCGCCGCGTACAGCGAGGGCGCGGCTAACCCGAAGGCTCGCGAAAAAATGGCTCACGCGTCGTGTATGGCTGGTATGGCGTTCGCGAACGCGTTTCTGGGCGTATGCCACTCGCTGGCGCACAAGCTTGGAGCATTCCACCACATACCGCACGGCGTCGCAAACGCGCTGCTGATAACAGACGTAATGCGCTACAACGCAGCGGAAGCACCGCAGAAAATGGGTACGTTCCCGCAGTACGACCATCCGCACGCGCTCGGACGCTACGCCGAAATAGCCGACTTCCTGCATCTGGGCGGCAGGACTGACGAGGAAAAGCTCGAAAGACTTATCGCGAAGATAGAGGAGTTAAAGGAAGCCGTAGGCATAAAGAAAACGATACGCGACTATGGCGTTGATGAGGACAAATTCCTTGAAACGCTCGATGAAATGACGGAAATGGCGTTCGACGACCAGTGTACCGGCGCGAACCCGCGTTACCCCTTAATGAGCGAAATGAAAGAACTGTATACAAACGCGTATTACGGAAAGGAGAATTGAGATGAATTTAGACAATATTATAGCGACGCGTCCCGACAAAACCGTTTACCGTGACGGCGACGCGGCAATCAAGGTTTTTGACGGGCATTACAACACCGCCGATGTTTTGAACGAGGCATTAAACACCGCGCGTATCGAGGAAACGGGACTTAACATTCCGAAGATACGCGAGGTCACGAAGATTGACGGCAAATGGGCGATAATCACTGACTTTATCGAGGGTGAAACGCTCGCGTCGCTCATGGAGAAGCACCCCGAAAAAGAGGACGAATACCTTGAATTATTCGTTGATACGCAGATAGAAATTCAGAACAAGTCCTGCCCGATGCTCACGAAAATACACGACAAAATGAACCGTAAAATCTCGGAGAGTGACCTTGACGCGACAACGCGCTACGAGCTGCACACGCGTCTCAACGGCATGAAAAAGCACAAGAAGGTCTGCCATGGCGATTACAACCCGTCGAACGTCATAATCACGCCCGACGGCACGCCGTATGTGCTCGACTGGTCACACGCGACGCAGGGCAACGCGTCTGAGGACGTCGCGAGAACGTACCTCTTGTTCAAGCTCGCGAAAAAGGATGAGCTTGCGGAAAAGTATATACGACTGTTCTGCAAAAAGTCCGACACCGCGCTGCAGTACGTTCAGTCGTGGCTGCCTATTGTCGCCGCGTCGCAGCTTGTAAAGAAAAATCCCGACGAAAAGGAATTTCTCGAAAGCTGGATAAACGTGGTGGATTACGAATA
>CANQDD010000037.1 GCA_947591315.1 uncultured Clostridia bacterium | reverse complement strand
GCGGATATTGTGACCGACACACAAATGGCAAAAAGCGGCATCAACAAGTCGCGTCTCGCCGCGTATGGCGGCAAGGTGCGCTGCTACATGTCGGACGGGGACGTTGCGGCTATTGCGCGTGAAAACGGCACTACACGCGCGGCGGCAAGCATGGAAAAGGCGGCGCGTGAGGGTGGACGCGCGATTTTCGCGATAGGCAACGCGCCCACCGCGCTTATAAAGCTCTGCGAGCTTATAAAGTCGGGGAAAATCGAGCCGATAGCCGTTATAGGCGTGCCGGTAGGCTTTGTGAACGCCGCGCAGTCAAAGGAGCTTATAATGACAGCGGGCGTGCCGTACATTGTATCGCGCGGCAGAAAGGGCGGCTCGAACGTTGCCGCCGCGATATGCAACGCGGTGCTGTACGATATTGATTAAACGAACGGAAGGACGGATATGAACAAGCTTGTAATAGGAATACTCGCGCATGTCGATTCTGGCAAAACGACGCTGACGGAGGCGATGCTGTACACGTCCGGTGCGCTTAGAAGTCTCGGACGCGTGGATCACGGCGACGCGTTCCTCGACACGAACGAGATAGAGCGCGAGCGCGGCATTACAATATTTTCAAAGCAGGCGATACTGCGTTACGGAGACACGGAGTTCACGCTTCTCGACACGCCCGGGCACGTCGATTTTTCGACCGAGACGGAGCGTGTTTTGAGCGTGCTCGATTACGCCGTGCTTGTGGTGAGCGGCACGGACGGCGTTCAGAACCACACCGAAACGCTGTGGCGGCTGTTGGAGCGTTACGACGTGCCTGTCTTTATTTTCGTGAACAAAATGGATTTGCCGTCCGATAAGGACGCGGTCATGAGCGAGCTTAAATACCGCTTCGGCGACGGGTGCGTTGATTTCACAAACGGTATCGAAACGGACGAGGCGCTGGACGAGCTTTCGATGTGCGATGAAACGCTTATGAACTCGTATCTCGAAAGCGGCTCTCTTAAAGCGGGCGATGTACGCAACGCGATAGCAAGGCGCGCCGTGTTCCCGTGCTATTTCGGTTCGGCGCTCAAAATGACGGGCGTTAAGGAGTTTATGGACGGCTTTTCGTTCTACACGCGGCGCGTGATATACGACGATATTTTCGGCGCGCAGGTGTTCAAGATAACGGAGGACGGCGGCACGAGGCTCACTCATATAAAAATAACGGGCGGAACGCTTAGAGCGCGTGACGAGCTTACGGGCAGCGGTAAAAATGAGTGGCGCGAAAAGGTAAATCAGATACGCGTTTATTCGGGCGAAAAGTACACGGCGGTCGACACGGCGGAGGCGGGTACTGTCTGCGCCGTTACGGGACTTACCGAAACGTACCCCGGCGAGGGCATAGGCAACAGACCTGACGCGAAAAGAGCGGTGCTCGAAAGCGTTTTGACGTACAAAATGGAGCTTCCCGACGGCGTGGACGAGCATACGGCGATAACGGAGCTTCACCGCCTGACCGAGGAGGATCCGCAGCTTAAAATTATATGGAACGAGCAGCTCCGCGAAATACACGTCAACGTCATGGGCGAGGTTCAGCTTGAGGTGCTGACGCGCGTGATACGCGACAGGTTCGGCTTTGACGTGACGTTTACGCAGGGCTCGATCGCGTACAAGGAAACGGTAGCCGCGCCGTCCGTGGGCGTGGGACATTACGAGCCGCTGCGCCACTACGCGGAGGTACAGCTTTTGCTTGAACCGTCCGAGCGCGGCAGCGGCCTGACGTTCGATACCGTCTGCCCGACAGACGAGCTTGACCGCAACTGGCAGCGTCTCATATTGACGCATTTAAGGGAAAAGGAGCATATAGGCGTGCTTACGGGTTCGCCCGTTACCGATATGAAAATCACGCTCGTAACGGGACGCGCGCATATAAAGCACACCGAGGGCGGCGATTTCAGACAGGCTACCTACCGCGCCGTGCGGCAGGGACTGCGTATGGCGCAGAGTGTGCTGCTTGAGCCGTATTACGAGTTTCGGCTCGAAGTGCCGACGGAGAGCGTCGGACGCGCGATGACAGATATACAGAATATGGGCGGCAGCTTTAACGCACCCGAAACGCGCGGCGAAACGGCGCTTATAACCGGCAGCGCGCCCGTGGCGGGTATGCGCGGCTACGCGAGAGACGTTGCCGCGTACACGGGCGGACGCGGACGGCTCAACTGTATTTTGAGCGGCTACGAACCGTGTGGGAACGCCGACGAGGTAATAACGCAAATCGGCTACGACGCGGACAGCGACCTTGAAAACAGCGCGGATTCGGTATTTTGCTCGCACGGCGCGGGTTACGTTGTGCCATGGGACGAGGTCTACGGCCACGCGCACACCGAGCTTATGAGCCTTTCGGACGACGAAGCGGAGGAAGAAACGCCCGACGAAAAGGCGGAGAGATACGTGCGCGAGGCGGCAAGCGATACCGAGCTTATGCGGATTTTCGAGCGCACATACGGTCAGATAACGCGCAGGACGGAGCAGACGCAGACTGTAAGAACAGCCGCGCCGAAGGAAAAGAAATTCAAGGCCCGTCCGATGCCGAAGGGACCGGAGTACCTGCTCGTGGACGGCTACAACATTATTTTCGCGTGGGACGAGCTTAGGGAGCTCGCGAAGGTGAGCCTTGAAACGGCTCGCGACAGGCTTATAGACATACTCTGCAACTACAAGGGCTACAGCCGATGCGAGGTGATACTCGTTTTTGACGCGTACAAGGTGAAGGGGAACACGGGAAGCGTTGAAAAAGTCAATAACATAAACGTCGTGTACACAAAAGAAGCCGAAACAGCAGATATGTATATAGAAAAGGTCACGCGCGAGCTTGGCAAAAAACACCGCGTACGAGTGGCGACGTCGGATAGCTTGGAACAGATAATTATTTTTTCTGGCGGCGCGGTGCGCGTAAGCGCGAACGAATTTTTGAAGGAGGTCAAGGACGCGGAGAAGGAAATACTTAAAATTATATCACAGATGAAATAATGAATATGTACACCGCCCTTTTCGGGGCGGTTTTGAATTTTTACAATTACGCAATCGTGCCTGCAACGGTGATAGTCGTAATGCCCGGACCGTCCGAAGTCGCTGCCGGTACGGTGAGAGTAAGCGTGCCGCTGCCCGACGGAATTGTGAGGGTATTGTCTGCGAATGTGTAATCCGCGGGAGTAATCGGCGTGTCCTGACCGCCTGTGTTGTAGGAAACGGTCTGAACCGTGAACTCCGTAGGGAGAACGTCCGTAAACTTCACATTTCCCGCGTCGGCGCTGCCCGTATTCATAAGCGTGAAGGTGTAAGTGAGCGTGTCGCCGCTTGTTACCGTATCCTTGTCTGCGGATTTAAAGACGGATACGTTCGGTACGGCTGTTATATTTATCGTCTCGTCAGCCGTCGCGGTAATCGGCGCGGGAACGGTTGACGCGGCGGTCGCGCTTGCCGTAACGGTGTTTGTAACGGGTTCTGTCTGGTCTGCGCCTACGGACGCGGCGTAAACCACGATGAAATTATCGCCCGGTTCAAGCGTTTCGGTCGTCGTGAATACGACGCTTCCCATGCTTGCCGCAGCCGTACCCGTAACGCTGCTGCCGTTTATATAGAACTGCGCCGTGTTTTCTGAATAGGTGAGCGCGCCCATGCCGAGGTCATCGGTAATCGAAATGTTTGTGAGGTTGTTCGCACCGGTGTTTTCGAGACGCACAACGTACACCGCGTCCGCGCCCGCGACAACAGACATGTCAACGGCTTTCTTTGTTATTTCCATTGTGTTCGTGTCAACGAGCGTCGTGTTCGTCTGGTTCGACAGTACGATTGTCGAGCCGTCATACGTCAACTGCGCTCTGTTGGGTAAATTTGTCGCCATAGTATTTCCTCCTGATTTTTATTCGGTATTTTCATACCTGATATATACTATGAAAGTGGTAGGAATTATGTGACGCGCAAGTTTTTTTGACATATCGCGTAAAAAATGGTATACTATATAATACGTAAAAGAACTGAAAGGAGAATATATTATGAAGGTAATTCTTGTAAACGGCAGTCCAAGGGAAAAGGGCTGCACATACACGGCTCTTACGGAGTGCGCGAAGGCGCTTGAGGAAAACGGCGTTGAAACGGAGATAATGTGGGTAGGAAAGGACTCGTTCGGCGGAGTGTACGACTACGGCGCGCTCGTTGACGAGTT
>CANQDD010000036.1 GCA_947591315.1 uncultured Clostridia bacterium | reverse complement strand
AAATATATGCCGCGTTTGCCGCTTGGAATGTTGTACAAGGGACTTCGGAAAAACTATGTGCGCGTAAACGGCAGGCATGTAAAGGACGGCGCGTATGTAATACAAGACGGCGACGTTCTGACGCTTTATTTTGCCGATGAATTTTTTGACGCGGAACGCGCGTTTGAGGCGGGCAGGAGCGATATTGACATCGTGTACGAGGACGGTAACATTATACTCATAAACAAGCCCGCCGGACTTGTCGTACATTCCGACGACAAGGGTACAGACGACACGCTTCTTACGCGTATGCAAAGCTATCTTTTCAAAAAAGGCGAATACGATCCACAAAACGAGCACAGCTTCTCTCCCGCATTTTGCAACCGTCTCGACCGCAACACGTCGGGAATAATAATCGGCGCGAAAAACGCCGAAGCGCTCCGTATAATGAACGGGAAGATAAAAAACCGCGAGGTTAAAAAGTATTACCTCGCCGTTGCCGAAGGCGTAACGGACGCGGAGGGCACAATTACGTCGAGCCTCACGCGCGGCGACAAAAAGGTAAGCGTCACGGACGGCGAAGCGGAAGGCTCGAAAAAAGCTATGCTCCGCTACAGGAGAATTGCCGTAAAAGACAATCTGTCGCTTATCGAGGTCGAGCTTCTTACGGGACGCACACACCAGATACGCGCGCAAATGGCACATATCGGTCACCCTCTCGCGGGCGATAAAAAGTACGGCGCAAAAACGGCACAAAAAATGCAGCTCGCGTCATACAAGCTGCATTTCGATTTCACGTCCGACGCGGGAATTTTAAATTACCTGCGCGGCAGAGAATTTCAGATTACAGTTTCCTTCGCGGCGGTCTTTGACAATGCGAAATTGTAAAGGTCTGCTGTCGCGTTCGGCTTACCTATATGGCTCACGCTTTCCTCCATTATACGTATGCGCCACGGGCTTGTGAACAGCATATTCAGCGCGTCCTGCACGCCGAAGGTGTCGTTTGTTATAATCGCCGCGCCGGTGTTTACGAGAAAGTTAAGGTTCCTGTCCTCCTGACCGGGAATAGGATTTGAAATAATCATCGGTATACCCTTGCTTAAAGCCTCGGAGGTCGTAAGACCGCCGGGCTTTGTTATGAGAACGTCCGACGCGTCCATCATAACGTCAACCTCATCGGTAAAGCCGTAGCAGTAAACGCTTTTTGTCCAGTCCGACGCGTCCACGTATTCCTTAAGCTTTTTATTTGAGCCGCATACGCATATTATCTGGAACTCGTGCGGACTTTTATCTATCGCCTCGAGCTGCGGCTTTATGTTGCCGTAGCCCATCGACCCCATCATTATAAGCACCGTCGGTATATCGTCTATACCGAGCATACGCCGCGCCTCTTGTTTGTCTCTCCTGCGCGCGAACTGCTCGCGCACCGGTATTCCGAATGGCAGCAGCTTTTCCTTCGCTATTCCCTTTTGCTGCATTTCCGACGCGAGAAGCTCGTCCGGTATCACATAGTAGTCGAGGAACGTGCTTTCCCACAGCGGGTGCACGGTGTAATCCGTCACTATTCCCACCGTCGGACACGCTGTCACGCCCGTTTCGGTCAGTATGCTCATGCACACGCCGGCGTAACTGTGCGTGCCTATCATGAAATCGGGCTTGTAGTCGCTCACGTACTTCGACAGCTTTTTCGACACGAACCGCGAAAACAGCGATATAAGCGAATGGTAATCGTACGGCTCGTCCTTCTGCGCCAGCTTGCCGTACGCTTTTCCGTACGTTTTCGGTATATATTTCGTCATAAGCAAATAGCTGTCGTTTATATAATCGCCTATGCGGTGGCTTATGTAATCGAATATGTCGAGCATTTCGCATTGGTGTCCGTTTTTTTCAAAATACTCTATTATCGCCTTCGCGGTCGAGTGGTGGCCGTAGCCCGCCTTTACCGACAGCAGCAGCACCTTCATTGTGAAATCCTCCTTTTGCCTGAGTTTTGTCCTCTTTTTCATTTTTCGGATATTTTTATTATACCAAACCGAAAAAAATTTTTCAACCTATTGACATAAATATTATATTGGACTATAATATGCCGGAAATTTGCTTACGTAAGAGGCGTAATTTATGATATATGATATGACAAAGGGCAGCCCGCTGAAGATGATATTATCGTTTTCCGCGCCGATGCTTATAGGAAATATTTTTCAGCAGATATATAATTTTGTTGACGCGGCGGTGGTCGGAAAATTCGTCGGCGCGCAGTCGCTCGCGGCGGTAGGCGCGACGTCCACGCTTATGACGCTCGCGATATGCTTTATGATGGGTATGACGAACGGCGCGGGCATAATCATTTCGCAGTGCTTCGGCAAACGCGATTTCGTAAAGCTGCGCGAAACGGTCGCGTCGCTCGTGTACATAATAGCGGTTATGGCGGTTCTGACATCAGCGGCGGGCGTGTGTTTGGCGCGCCGTATTTTGCTGCTTCTGAACACGCCGTCCGACGTAATAGACGAGTCGGTGCGCTATATTTCAATTATTTTCGCGTTCATGGTGACGACTGCGGCTTACAACGCGTCGGGCGCTGTTCTGCGAAGTCTCGGCGACAGCAGAACGCCGCTGTTTGCGCTTATTATTTCGGCTATGCTGAACGTCGGCATGGATCTGCTGTTTGTCGTCGTGTTCCGCATGGGCGTAGCGGGCGCGGCGTGGGCGACGGTCATAGCGCAGATGATAAGCGCGGTGTTCTGTATCACACACATAGTGCGGCACAGAAAAATATTAAACCTCGACGGTATTATATGGAAGGCGAAAAAGGAAACGGTGTTTAAAATATTCCGCACGGGACTGCCCGCGTCGCTCGAAAGCTGCCTTATATCGCTCGGCACTATGAGCGTGCAGCGGCTCGTAAACTCCTTCGGCTCAATGACGATGGCGGCGTACACCGCCGCGACGCGAATTGACTCTATCGCAATCATGCCGGTCGTGTCGGTCGGAATGTCGCTGTCGGTATTCACGGGTCAGAACATGGGCGCGGACAACATTGACAGAATAAAAACGGGACTTTACCGCACGCTCGCGGCGCTTATCGGTATATGCGTCGTGATTGCCGCCTTGATAGTGACGTTCCGAGTACAGCTTCTCGGTATGTTCCTCGACGACACGGCGGCGGAGGCGGTAAAAATCGGCGGCGAATACCTCATAATAGTAAGCACGGCGTATCTTGTGGCAGCCGTAATGCGAAGCTATTTGAACGTTCTGCGCGGCGCGGGCGATGTGAACACCTCGGCAGTGTCGGGCATGACGGAGCTCGGCGCGAGAATTTTGTTCGCGTACATACTCGTAAAATTTTTCGGCGCGACGGGCATATGGATAGCGACTCCGCTCGCCTGGGCTGCCGGCGCAGTAATACCCGTCGTGAGGTATTACTCCGGTAAGTGGCAGGAGAAAAAATTGGTGTAAAAAAGGACGCTTCCGCGTCCTTTTTTATATAAAGTTGTACCGCAATACAAAAAAGCGCACAGCCGAAACCATGCGCTAAAAAACACACGGCTCGACTAATGCGACTTAGTTCAATATCCTTTTCATTTCGGTATAAAGTATCATGAAAAGAGCCTGTATTTTTTGCAATGCAAAAAATACTTTATATCCGAAATGGGATATGATTTAAGTCGCAAAAACAGTATAACATATAAAATATCGATTGTAAAGAGAAATTTGTATGTTGCTCTTGATTTTACCGCGGCTTTATAGTAGAATATAAATGTAGAATTATGTTTTCAAGGAAGGATTGGATAAACAATGAAAAAACTCGAACAGCTTTACGAAGGCAAGGCAAAAAAGGTTTTTAAAACCGACGACGAAAATTTATACATAGTGGACTACAAGGACGACGCGACGGCGTTCAACGGTCTCAAAAAGGGACAGATTGCCGGTAAGGGCGTTGTGAATAACAAGATGTCGAATTTCCTTATGCAGATTATGGAAAAGAAGGGCATTCCGACGCATTTTGTCGAGGAAATTTCCGACAGAGAAACGGTCGTTAAAAAGGTTGAGATCGTGCCGCTCGAGGTTATTATAAGAAATATCGCGGCGGGCTCGTTCTCGAAGCGTTTCGGCGTAGAAGAAGGCAAAAAGCTCAACTGCACGACGCTTGAATACTGCTTAAAGGACGACGCGCTCGGCGATCCGATGATCAACGACCTTCAGATTATCGCGATTGGCGCGGCGACAAAAGAGGATCTCGACACTATCGCCGATTTGACGTTCAAGGTAAACGACGTTTTGAAGGCGTATTTCGAGAGTATCAATATCGAGCTTGTTGATTTCAAGATTGAGTTCGGTAAAACGCCCGACGGTCAGATTATCTTGGCGGACGAGATTTCGCCCGACACCTGCCGCCTTTGGGACGCGACAACGCATGAGAAGCTCGATAAAGACCGCTTCCGCCGCGACCTCGGCAATGTCGAAGAGGCGTATGAGGAAGTATTTAAGAGATTGGGATTGTGATATAAATTGTGATTTAGCGGTGAAATGCGGGACGT
>CANQDD010000035.1 GCA_947591315.1 uncultured Clostridia bacterium | reverse complement strand
GACTTGGTTAACGTTTACTGTGTAAACGTTCGCACTGTTTATCTTTCAATGTACATGCTCCGCTCTCGCGACAGCTTATTAAGTATACCACAAAGAAATTTGCTTGTCAAGCGATTTTTATGCAAAAAAATCGAAAAAAATAATTTATGTTAAAATGCTTGACATACGGCATATTTTACCGTCGCTTTTTAGGCAAATAAAACAAGCGCCCGACCTGCACTGATGCCGAATCGGGCGCTTATGTTCTTATTTATGCGTTTTTGTTCTCCGCCTGCTTGTCTACCTCTTTGAATACCTGCTTCAAAAGTTCCTCGCTCAAAATGAAATTTTCGGTGAACGGGTTTATCACTATCGCCTGAACGGGATTCTTCTTATTATATACGATCCCCACGCACTGCTCGAAGTTGAATTGCAGCACGACGCCCGACGGTGATTTCTGCTTCATCGCGTCATTGTCCGTGAATATCGGCAGATAAGTTTTCTTATCCTGCGACGTAAGCAGCGCGGGATTTAATACGGCGCCCTTTTTCAGCACCTGTCTGCCGTTTCTGTTTTCAAACGGGTTTTTCATATTCGACACCGACGGCAGCAAAAATTTTCTGCCCGCTAAAAGCTGTATCACATCAATGAGCGTTTCTTGTGTTTTGGCTTCCTTGAATTTTCTTATCTTAGCCTTGAACACCTCGTTTTCAAAATCAGCCGCGTCAACCGTGTTTTCCTTCGGCGCGTCCTCGGCTTCATCGGTTTTTGCCTCGCCACTGATAAGCTCGTCATACGCTTTTGAAAGCTCGTCGCGCATTTCACTGTCGAGGCGTTCCGTTTCGTGTGCCGTTTCTTCCTTTTTCTTCTTTCCGAATAATGCCATCTCTATTCTCCTTTAATATTTATAATACGCTTAGCTTTACCGTTGCCGCGCGATTTATTTGTATCTTAAATATGTCTTATTCTTAAAATACTCGTTCGTTTCCTTCGCAATAACTCCGCTCAGCACAATCAGCGCGATTATATTCGGTATAGCCATAAGACCGTTAAAAATATCCGCCATCTGCCATACAGCCGACACGGTAAAATACGGGCCTATAAACACAGCGAACACGTATACCCAGCGGTACACAAGAAGCGCGGTCTTATTCCTTGTCAGATATTCAAGGCAGCGCGAGCTGTAATAGTTCCAGCCGAGAATCGTCGTGAACGCGAAAAACGTAAGGCACAGCATCAGTACAAACGGCGGTACCGCTTCGGGCAGGAATGACAGACCGCTCCTGAACGCGTCCATAGTCACCTCGACGCCGACAAGTCCCTCCTTCGCCCACGAGCCCGCGATAACAATGGAAAGTCCTGTCATTGTGCAGATCACTATTGTGTCGATAAACGTGCCCGTCATTGTCACAAGTCCCTGACGCACCGTGTCGTTCGTTTTTGCCGCGGCTGCCGCTATAGGCGCGCTTCCGAGACCTGCCTCGTTTGAGAATATGCCTCTCGCCACGCCGTTCTGTACAGCCGCGAACATCGCGCCGAGAACGCCGCCCGCAGCCGCGCGTATTCCCTGTATGCCGTCGCCGAAGCCAAACGCGCCGCGCAGCACCTCCATAACCGCGCCGGGGATACTTCTTACATTAAATATCATAAGCGTCAGCGCGAATACCGCGTACATGACCGCCATAAACGGCACGACAAATTCCGACACCTTCGATATTCTCTTAATACCGCCTATTATAACGAGAGCGGTGAAGATCGTCACGGCAAGTCCGACTATGACGACCGCCCACGAGTAGTTCATGTCTCCGAGCGAAAACGCGACATGCGAAGCATTCGGATCGAAAAAGTTCTGAACGGCTGTCGTTATGCCGCTTATCTGCGTGATCGTGCCTATACCCATAATGCCGGCGCACAAGCCGAAAAACGCGAACAGCTTCGCAAGCCATTTCCACTTTACGCCCATGCCCTTTTCAATATAGTAGAAGGGGCCGCCGAGCACGTGTCCCTTTTCGTCTATCGTTCTGTATTTTATCGCGAGAAATCCCTCGCTGTACTTTGTCGCCATACCGAAAAACGCGGCAACAATCATCCAGAACAGTGCGCCCGGCCCGCCCGCGCAAATAGCGGTCGCGACGCCGACGATGTTGCCCGTGCCGATCGTCGCGCTCAGAGCCGTGCAGAGCGCGCCGAACGATGAAACCTCACCTTCGCCGCCCTTCTCGTTCTTTACCATGAATTTGAGCGCCGTGCCGAGGTGTCTCATCTGCAGTGCGCGTATGCGTATTGTGAGATAAATACCGGTACATATAATAAGAAGTATCAGCGGAATACCCCAGACAAAATCGTCCACGCTTGTCAGTATTTTATTCAGATATTCCATATATATCCTCCGTATCTAAAATTCAAAAAGCCGCGGCGCTTGCACGCCGCGGTCTCCGTTGACCATATTTTAAGCCTCGCGGTGCTTCTCGAAACATTCGCTGCAGTACACCGGTTTGTCGTTCTTCGGCTCGAACGGAACGGTGTCCACCTTGCCGCAGTCCGCGCATACTATTTCAAACATGCGGCGGTTGCGGCGCAGGCTTTCCTTCCTTGCCTTGCGGCAGTCGGCACAGCGCTGCGGCTCGTTTTCAAAGCCCTTTTCGGCGTAAAATTCCTGTTCACCCGCGGTAAATACAAATTCCTTACCGCAATCCTTACATACTAATGTCTTGTCCTCGTACATCGGTTTACCTCACTTTGTATATTTTGTTTGTTCAAGGCTGCCGCCGCTTATAAGAGCGGCCTCAAGCTTTTTCTTTATGCGCTGCACGGCGTTGTCCACCGCCTTCGTGTCCTTGCCGAGCCTTTCGGCAATTTCACCGTAGGTCATACCCTCAAGATGCAAAACAAGCACCTGCGCCTCAAGCTTTGACAGAACCTTGTTAATCGTATACTCCATACCGTCCACATTCTCGCGGTCAATCAAAATGGCTTCGGGATTTTGAAGCTCACCCGACGCTATGACCTCGATCAGCGTTTTGTCGCCGTCGTCGTCATAGCCGCCGCTGTCAAGTGACACATACGAGTTGAGCGGAAGGTGCTTTTTCCTCGACGCCGCTTTGACGGCTGTGAGAATATGACGCGTGACGCACACACCGGCGAAAACCTTGAAAAACGGAAATCTGTCCCCGTCAAAATCGGTCACCGCCTTGTAAAGACCTATAAAGCCCTCCTGTATGATGTCCTCGTCGTCAGCGCCCGCAAGGAAGTACGGTTTGGCTTTCGCGTAGACAAGATTTTTATACCTTGACAGTATCGCTTCGAGAGCGTCGTTGTCGCCGTTTTGCGCACGTTTTACAAGCTCCTCGTCGGATATGTCCGGCATGTTTCTGTCCATCGCTTACACCCCGCCATCTGTCCCTTTCTCGGTATAAGTACACATTGAAGTATATCATTTTATTTTACGCTTGTCAAGTATTGCTTGCGTCGTCCGATTCGGGCGCGGTTTCCTCCGTTTCGGGGGCCGTGTTTTCCGTTTCGGGCGCGGTTTCCTCCACCGTGGGAGCGGGAATACTCGATTTTATTATGACGGTTCTCGTCTCCTCATCCCAGTCGGCGCTGCAGCCGAGTGACTCGCTCACGGCGCGTATCGGAACGAGAGTTTTGTCGTTTATAAGCTGCGCCGGCACGTCGAGAGTTTTTTCCTCGCCGTTCACGTAGAACTTATCGCTGTCTATCGTCATGTTGATCGTTGTGCTGTCGGTCGACGCGACAATGGACTGTACGCCGTTTTCATCGATCCACTGCACGTCCGCGCCGAGCGCCTCGAAAATCGTTCTCATCGGCACGAGCGCTCTGCCGTCTATTATGATCGGATCCTGAAGCGGGAATTGGAGCGTGTTGCCGTCGACCGTAACCGTTACAATATCGGGCTTTACCTTCAATTCTTCAAGCTTTGAGTTATCCTCAAACATTACTATAGGCTTTTCGTCAAAGCGCACGCCGGTGGCGCGGATATATGTTCTCTCGGTTATGCCCGTCGCGGTCAGCTTATATTTACCCTCGGCGGTTTGACCGGTTATTCTCGCGTTTAATTCGCTTTTTTCCAATTCCATGTTGGGAACAACGTCCGCCATAGCCTGCATCGCCGCGTCCGTAATATCCATGTAGCCGTCTGCGTTCATCGAGGTTGTCACACCGCCGCCCACGGTTCTGGAATAATACGTCTTGCCGCCTGCCCATACCTTTTCCTCAACGCCGTCCTCGTTATCCTCGCGGTGAATGTCAAACACCTCGCCAAGCTCGTCCGTGTCGGGGTCAAGCTCGTATATGTTCATGTCGTACGTGTTCGCCGTTTTGCCGTATCTCTCGATACCGACGTACTTTTTGAGACCCTCCGGCACGGTGAACACATTAGCGTACGAGTCGCCGAAATTAGCTATAAGCTCGTGGTTTGCCGAACCAAGGAACACGACGCCCTTTTCCTCGACCTGATAAACGGACACTCCCTCGGTGTCAACGGTTACAAGCTCGTTGTCGTAGTCCGCGTCGATGTCGTCGTAAAACGCCGATATGAGACCTGAAAAGTAATTGTTTACATTGTCGTACTCGCCCTCATGTCCCGCGAACGACGAGGCAAAGTCGCAGTAGCCGAGCTGCGGCCCGAGTATCGTTGATATGAATTTGTTGTACGCGTATATGTTGTCCTTCGCGTACGCCGCCGTGCTGAGAAGCATTGTGCCTGCGATTACCGCGCTTACAGCCTTTTTCATTTTCATTTTACCTGTCCCCTTTTTTATATAAGTCCCGACTTTAAGTCGTTTAATTTCGCTTTCAGATTTTCCGTTCTTTCGTCTCCGTTCGCGCCGGACGCTATGGCGTTTACTATAGCGCTGCCGACTATCACGCCGTCAAA
>CANQDD010000034.1 GCA_947591315.1 uncultured Clostridia bacterium | reverse complement strand
GTTTCCTCGTCCGCGTTTCTGTCAACGCCCAAAACCTTATACGGATCCATTTATTCCTCTCCCAATACAGATTTTTGCTTCCCCTTCAGTCCCTGATAGACTATGTTTTCGATAAGGCCGCGGTTCCTGTGGAGCTTCAAAAGCTCCAGAGCCGAAGCCGTATTTTCAAGCGTGAGCGTGAGAGTAAACTCCGCGCGCTCACGGATGTCACGTTTTATTTCCTCCGCGCCGCCGTCCGCTTTCGCGAGAAACGGATTGTACGAGCCGGATTTGTAATCCTTTTCGATATCGTTGTACGCGTCGATAATGTAAAGCCAGCGTCCCAAATTATACCCGAACCACGCCAGTATCCGCCGCGTGTCATTGTCCGTGACAAAATCGGGCGTGAACACGTATTCGAGTATTTTCGCGAATTTGTCGGCGGCCTCGTCGATCTCGGAGCAGTTTTGCTTTTCGAGCTGTGACAGCTCCGAAAGTCTGTCGGATATGAAGTCATACACCTCTTTGTCTTTCGCGACAGCCTTGTTTTTGCCGCTTCGCAGCGCCGCCATAGCGAGACGCGCCTTCACGCTGCCCTCGTCGTCGCGGTCGTCCTTAAGCTTTAAGTACGTCAGTATCTCTCCCACCCGCGCGGCATAGTCAACCGCCGCGTCGTTCACGACGCATTGGTGTTTCTTAAACGGGTGTACGGCGCAGCGTTCCTCCGTTATATCCGCATTTTCAAAAAGAACGGACGACAGCACGAGCGCGAGAAATGTTATGTCGTAGCTCAGTCCCAGCCGCGAAATGTGCGAGCATTCGCGTCCCACAGCCTTGCACAGACCGCAGTAGTAGGCGCGGAACGTGTTCGCGTCCGCGTCGCCGAGTCCCTCCCGACAGATTGATATATATCCGAACATACCGTTTCTCCGTAATCTTAAAGTTGCCTATACCAATTTTGTATTATATCGCAAATGCCGTCAAAATTCAACCTTCGACGCGTATATTTTATAAAATTTATATTTTGTTCATATTTTTGCTGAAACGGTGAAATGATATATAAAACGGATTAAGCTTGGGAAAGGACGGATGTACGTATATGAAGCATGAAATGACGAATAAGGAATACGGCGAGTATGTGAAAAAGAAAACGCCCAATTCCACGATACTCAAAAACTGTGTCAAGGCGTTTTTGATAGGCGGACTAATCTGCGCGATAGGCGAGGGATTTATAACGCTCTACAAGGCGATAGGGCTTGACGAGGAAAGCGCGGCGACATTCGAGTCGATCACGCTGATATTCCTCGGAGCGCTGCTCACGGGACTTGACATATACCCGAAAATCGCGAAGCACGCGGGCGCGGGTACGGTCGTGCCGATAACGGGCTTCGCAAACTCCGTTGTGTCGCCGGCGCTCGAGGCGAAAACGGAGGGCATGGTGCTCGGAACGGGCGCGAAAATATTCACCATAGCAGGTCCCGTCATACTGTACGGCGCGCTCGCGTCATGGATAGCGGGGCTTATCTACTGGGTCACGAGCATGATTTAATATTCGGGAAAGGAAATTTGTATGAGCAGAATAGGCAGACAGACAATTAAAATTGAAAGACCGGTGTATATAAGAGAGTCGGCTGCGATCGTCGGCGTTAAGGAGGGCGAAGGTCCGCTCCGCGACAGCTTCGACGTTGTGCTTACCGACGACACACTCGGCGAGAGCACGTGGGAAAAGTCGGAGAGCAAATTGCAGAAAAAAGCGGTGTTTACCGCGCTCGACAAGGCGGGTCTTGCGCAGAAGGATATTGATTACGTGCTCGCGGGCGATTTATTAAACCAGTGCATAGGCGCGCACTACTGTATGCGCGACATGGATATTCCGTTCCTCGGACTGTACGGCGCGTGCTCGACCATGACGGAGAGCCTTTCGATAGGCGCGATGCTCATAGGCGGCGGCTTTGCCGACAACGTGCTGTGCGCGACTTCAAGCCACTTCTGCACAGCCGAAAAGCAGTTCCGCACGCCGCTCGAATACGGCGGTCAGCGTCCGCCTGCGGCACAGTGGACAGTGACTGGTTCGGGCTGCGCGGCGCTGTCGTCCGAAAAGGGTATCGCCGCGATTACACACGTGACGAGCGGCAAGGTTATCGACAAGGGCATTTCCGACCTTACAAATATGGGCGCGGCTATGGCTCCGGCGGCTATTGACACGCTTATCGCCCACTTTAAGGAAACAGGCTTTAAGCCGTCCGACTACGACCTCATCTTGACCGGCGATCTCGGACATATAGGCTCGGATATTCTTATCGACCTCATGGGCAGAGAGGGCTACAACCTCCGAAATATTCACAACGACTGCGGCAAAATGATTTTCGACGGCGAAAAGCAGGACACGCACGCCGGAGGAAGCGGCTGCGGCTGCTGCGCGAGCGTGCTGTGCGGTCATATTATGGGCGAATTTAAAAAAGGAAATCTGAACAAAATACTCGTCATGGCGACGGGCGCGCTGATGAACCCGATGATAGTTCAACAGGGCGAAAGTATACCGTGCATAGCGCACGCGGTCACGATTGAAAGGGAGGCTAAGTGATGGAGACGGTTATTGAATTTGTAAAGGCGTTCGTCGTGGGCGGACTTATCTGCGTTATCGGTCAAATCCTTATAGACAAAACGCAGCTCACGCCCGCAAGAATACTCGTCACGTTCGTGGTAAGCGGCGTTGTGCTGCAGTTTTTCGGCATATACGAGCCGCTCGTAAGCTTTGCTGGAGCGGGCGCGACGGTACCCCTCACGGGTTTCGGCTACAACCTGTGCAAAGGCGCGTACCGCGCGGTGGCTGAAAAGGGGCTTCTGGGCGCGTTCACGGGCGGTCTTACCGCCGCCGCGGGCGGTGTGTGCGCCGCGATCGTGTTCGGATTTCTCGTCGCGGTTGTGTTCCGTTCAAAATCAAAAACATGATTTTTTTTATAAAAAAGCAGTTTAATTTATTAAAAAATCTGTTCAATCAAAAAAAATTGTGGTAGAATAAACCCATTCTTACGAACGGAGAAAAAGACATGATTGAAATAAACGGACACACGCAGCATCTCGGTATAATCGGGTATCCCGTTGAGCATACGTTTTCACCGGCTATGCACAACTTCATATCCGAGACCGTACATAACAACTGCGTATACGGCGCGTATCTCGTAAAACCCGAAAATCTCGGTGAAGCGATAAACGGTATGCGCGCGCTCAACATTAAGGGCATAAACGTAACCGCGCCGCACAAGACCGAGGTAATGAAGTACCTCGACGTCGTTACCGACACGGCGAAGGAACTCGGTAGCGTCAACACGGTCGTTAACAATGACGGCGTTCTCACGGGTTACAACACCGACGCGGACGGGTTCTGTATGGCTCTTAAGACCGAGGGCGCGAGGATAGAGGGCAGTAAAATCCTGATAATAGGCGCGGGCGGCGTTACGCGTCCGACGGTTATACGGCTCATAGACAACGGCGCGAAGGAGATCACCGTATTAAACCGCACAAAGGCGAAGGCGGTTTTTCTTGCGGAGGATATTCTGAAAACAAAGGGTTTTGACGTTAAAACCAGCGTGGACGAGTTGAAATTCGATATAGTCATAAACACCACCTCGGCGGGTATGGAGCCGCAGGAAAACGTCCTGCCGACCGACAGCATTGATGAAATTACGAGCCTTGATTTTATTGACGGCAGCACCACCGTCGCCGATATGATTTACAACCCCGACGAAACGCTGTTCCTCGCCGAGGCGAGAAAGCGCGGCGCGAAAACGCTGAACGGTCTGGGTATGCTTATATACCAGGGGATAATCGCGTACGAGCTGTTTACCGGCATCAAGCTCCCCGACGGTATGGGCGATAAAATCCGAAAAGAGGTGTTCGGCAGATGAACATAGTTCTGACGGGATTTATGGCGACCGGTAAAACGGCGATAGGCAGGGCGATTGCCGACAAGTCGCGTTACCGCTTCGAGGACACCGATTCCATGATCGTGACTGAGAGCGGTATGGAGATAAGCGAAATATTCGAGCGTTACGGCGAGGCGTATTTCAGGGAGCTTGAAAGGAAAGCGGTCGAAACGGCGGCGCTCTTGGACGGCACGGTCATAGCCACCGGCGGCGGAGTTGTGCTCGACAAACGCAACGTGGAAGCGTTGAGAAAAAACGGCATAATATTCAATCTCGATCCCGATTTCGCGGTTATAGAGGAGCGTGTAAGCGAAGCGAGAGCGACGCGTCCGCTCATGAAGGGTGAAAGCATGGACGAAATACGGGAGCGGTTTTTGAAGCGCAAGCCGTTTTACGACGACTGCGACGTTAAAATCCGCGTGATAAAGGGGCGCACGCCCGCGTCGTACGCGGAGGAAATTCTTAGTATTACGGAGGAAAAGCTGAAATGAAAATAACACGCGAAGCCGATTACGCATTGCGGATCGTCGCTATGCTCGCGGCGGACAGCACACGTTTGGACGCGAAGGCGATTGCGGAAAAGAACAATATCCCCTACCGTTTCGCGCTGAAAATATTGAATAAACTCGTCGGTTCGAGCATACTAAAATCTTTCCGCGGCAGCAGCGGCGGTTACGTATTGGCGGTAAGTCCCGAGGGCATAACGCTTCGGGACATTGTAGAGCTTATCGACGGAAAAATCGCGATAAACAAGTGCCTCGAGGATCCGACGGCGTGCGAGAACAGCGGCGTGTGCAAGGTGCAGCGCAAGCTGTACGCCGTACAGTGCGCGCTCACGAGCGAGCTTGAAAAAATCACGTTCGACGACGTTCTCAAAGAAAAATTGTAGTACATAAAAACGGTTCGGCAAATCGCCGAACCGTTTTTTATTATACGGGATTTATCACCGACAGCGCGCTGCGCTCCGGTACGAAATGGTTTTCAAATCTGCGTTTTACGCCGTCAAACGTGACCTTCTCGTACGCGTCATGGTAGTTGAAATAGTCCGCCCCCATGAAAAGGAACTGCATGAACGTACCCGCGTAGTCCTCGACATCGTTGTGCGAGCGGATATACCGTCCCCACATGACCTTTTTAATTCTGTTAAAGTCGTCCTCATTAAGTCCCACGCGCCTTACGCGCTCTATCTCGTTCTTGACCGCCTCGTACACCGCCTTGCTGTCACGGCTCTCGCCCTCTATCGCGCTGTACGCGTACGACGGCTGAACGGTGTAGTCCGTTTGGAAGGTGTTGTTTATAAGACCGCTCTCGTAAAGCTCCTTGTAAAGGCGCGAGCTTCTGCCGAACAGCATTTTTAGCAGTATGCTTACCTCGATGTACTTTTGAAGCAATTTTTCGCCGCCGTAGCCCGTGTCGGTGTCCTTGAAGCCTATCATAAACAGCGGCGACGCGACGCTCAGGCTCTGTTCTGCGTAAGGCTTCGCGATCTCGTCGGGCTCGTCCTCGTATATTTTCTTTATTTCCTCCGTGAACGGCTCGTTTTTCTTTACGCCCTTTTCTATTACGTCAAGCACGCTCTTTACGTCAAAGCCGCCGACAACGACGATCGACATGTTCGAGAGGTTGTAAAAGGTGTTGTAGCACTTGTAAAGATACTCCGGCGTTATGCGGCTTATGCTCTCGACCGTGCCCGCTATCTCCTTTTTGACGGGGTGGTTCTTGTACAGGCAGTTTAAGAGATTAAAGAACAGCTTCCAGTTTCCGCTGTCGTCGTACATCTTTATTTCCTGACCGATTATCCCCTGCTCCTTCTGCACCGTTTCGTCGGTGTAGTACGGCGACTGCACGTAATCCATAAGCGCGGCGAGGTTTTCCTCGATATGCTCCGTCGCGGTAAAGAGGTACGCGGTCATGTTAAAGGACGTGAACGCGTTGGCGTTGCCGCCGTATTTCGCGAATTTGTCGAACACGTTGCTGCCGTCGGGCTGGTCGAACATTTTATGCTCCAGATAGTGCGCTATACCGTCGGGCACTTCCGTGACCTCCGTTTCGCCCGGGACGATGAATTTCGAGTCGACCGAGCCGTAGCGCGTGCCGAATATAGCGTACGTTTCGCTGTAGCCTTTTTTCGGTATGAGGTATATTCCAAGTCCCGAGGAATGTGTGCCGCAGTACATTTCCTCGCCCGTTATGTCGCTTGTGATATGCTTTAATTCCATGACCTTATTCCTCCTTTCCCGTTAAGAAATACACGGTGTTAAGCTCGATTTTTTCGGCGGCGCGCTTTATGTCGTCAACCGTTACGGCTTTGATCTTCTCCTTCACCGCGTCAATGTCGTCCGTAAGTCCCGCGAGCCGCTGATTTATATGAAACGTCTGCATCGCGAACTGGTTGTCCTTATAGCCCTCGAAGCCGTTCACGAGCGCCTTCACGCTCGACACGTACTCCCAGTCGGATATATCGCCGTTCTTCACCGCGTCAAGCTGCGCCATAATTTCGTTGTACGCCTTGTCGAAATTTTCAAACTCTATGCCCGCGTTCACAAGCATCGCGCCGTTTAAGCCCAACAGATTTGACGACGCGTAGTAGCACAAGCTCAGCTTTTCGCGCACGTTCGCGAATAATTTACTGTGCGCTCCGCCGCCGAAAACGCAGCACATGACCTGAAGCGCGTAATAGTCGCTGTCGGTCTGGGCGATACCCGTCTTAAATCCGATACAGAGCTTGCCCTGCGTGACCTCCATGCGGTCGGTGACGCGCTTTACATTTCCGCCGCCCGTAAGCATTTCGGATTTCGGCAGCTCCGCCTTTGTAAACTCCATACCCTGAACGTACGGCTTTACCGCGTCGGCTATGCTCTCAATGTCCGCGCTGCCGCACACGTATATGTCTATCGGCGTTGAGGTTATTATTTTGTCGTAGTGAGCTTTAAGGCTCTGCGCCGTGATTTTCATTACGCCGTCCTTTGTGCCGTACGCGCTCAAAGCGTAACCCGAAGGCGCGAACATTTCCTCAACGCAGCGGTTGCGCGCGTACGTGCGCTTGTCGTTAAGCTCCGACATTATCCTGTCGACCGCGTTTTTCTTTTCGATTTCCACAACCTCGTCCGTAAATGCCGTAGGCTCGAACAGTACCGACATCGCGAGCCGCGTAAGTTCCGCCGTGAGCTTTTCACCGCCCGCGGCGTACCTGTCGGATATTGTTTCAAAGCCGAGGTGTATAAGCTGGTCGTTTCCCGATTTCACTACGCCCGCAGCGAATGACGCGCCGTACAGCTCTTCGAGGTACTTCGCGACCGCCTCGCTGTCACGCGCCGCCTTACAGCCGCGCTTTAACACATACGGCAGCACGGCGTTCTCCGACACTTCGCTTTCACGGAGCGGTCTGTGCAGGTACACGCCGATAGAGGTGGTTTTGAGCTTCTCCATCGGAATGTAATACAAGGTGATATTGTCGTTTATCCTTATCGTTTCCATTTCCATTCTCCTTTGCGTGTTTGGATATATTTTACATTATTAAAGCCGATATGTCAATCGTCTAACCTACAAAGCTCTCAACGTCCCTGAGCGACATATCGCGGTGAAGCGCGAGGTTTATCCCGTTCGCGACCGTTTTTGCGCTGCGCTCTATCACAAGGTCGATATCCTTTGTCGTGACCATCAGCGGAGCCATTTCCTTCGGTATCTCCGTCTTTGAAATGGTGGACGCGTCGATAACAGTCGGCACGCCTATCGCGATTACCTTTACGCCGGTCGTGTACTCGTTCAGACCGTCGCGGTTGTTCCCCACTCCCGCGCCGGGCTGTATGCCTGTGTCGGATATTTGTATCGTGTTGCTTATCCTCTCTATGTCGGCTGCGGCGAGCGCGTCGACGGCGATTATTAAATCGGGGCTTACGCGGCTTATCACCGATTTTATTATATCCGCCGTCTCTATGCCCGTCGTGCCCGAAACGCCTGGGGCTATCGCGCACACGCTGCCTATACCGCTGCCGAAAATATTGCTCATGCTCTCTTTAAGGTGACGCGTTATGAGAAGCTTCGACACAACGCTTGTTCCGAGCGCGTCGGGCGTAATATCGCGGTTGCCCAGTCCTACGACGAGCGTCAGGGTATCGTTGTCTATATCTGCCATTTTATGGATTTCGTCCGATATTATCCTGCACACCTTCTCGTACGTTTCAAGGCTGTATTTAAGGTCGGGAGCGTCGATCGTGACGTAGCTGCCACGCGCCTTACCGAGCGCGCGCTCGCCGTTTTCATTCGTTATATCTACACGCGTTATCGTTATCCTGCCCGTTTCCTCGACGCGCGATATAACGCCGTCGATCTCCGTCACGTCGGCGGCTTCCCTTTTGCTAAGCTCGTGCGCTTCGACCGCAAGGTCGGTTCTTACATTTATCATGCTTTTTATCTCCTTATTTTTATCTATTGTATATTTTAAGGAGATTTCGTTTTATTATACGCGTTAAAAAACTCCCATGGAGCTTACACCCCATGAGAGCTTTTGTCTTTTATTTACGCGCCCAGAGCCGCGTCGATGATTTCCTTCAGTTCGTCCTTTTCGTACGTCATAGGGCTCATCGCGGATATGTTGTTCGACGTGTCGAGCATGATTACCATCGGCGTCTGACCCTGAACGGGGAAGTTGTTTGCCGCCTCGGTGTTCTCGTCAATGTTGATAACGTCGAAGTTTACGCTGTCGCCGTATTCCTGCTGCAGTTCCTCGACGGTCTTCTGCTCCTCGTCAAATGTCTCGTCACCGTTTGAAATGAAGTACATAAGCGTCGGGGTTACCTTTTCAGGCTCCGCTGTGTTCTGATCCGTTACGTTCACATCTGTGGGCGCGTCGCCCTCGCCTATTTTGTCGTTTCCGCAGCCCGCGAGCATGGTGGCTCCCATAAGCGCTGCCAGAATAACAGCCGTAATTCTCTTTTTCATAATTTACATCTCCTTGGTTTGTTGTTTTATTATATCTAAAG
Organism: uncultured Clostridia bacterium; assembly: GCA_947591315.1. Lineage (GTDB taxonomy): Bacteria > Bacillota > Clostridia > UBA1381 > UBA1381 > Hominilimicola. Next base: position 571 of record CANQDD010000034.1, on the reverse strand, counting down.
CACGAAGCGCTATTTTGTTGTAACGCTCGGCTTTATTTCGTATTTTTTCGGTAAGCCCCTCTATTATGCCGAAATTCGCGTTCATCGGCTGGAACGCGGTGTTTTGAGGATTTGAAATGTAGAGCGGCAGCGCGCCTATGCACGTTCTCGCGTCAGGCTCGAACATTTCCCTGCCCGACAGCATTTTCGCCATGTTGTACCCTGCCAAAATGCCGCTCGACGCGCTCTCGACGTAACCCTCCACGCCGGTAATCTGTCCGGCGAAAAATATTTTCGGACATTCGCGCATACGGTAGTACCTGTCCAAAAGGCGCGGAGAGTTTATATACGTGTTGCGGTGCATTACGCCGTAACGCACGAATTCCGCGTTTTCAAGCCCCGGTATCATCGAGAACACACGCTTCTGCTCGCCCCATTTGAGGTTCGTCTGGAAGCCGACCATGTTATACAGCGTACCGTCCGCGTTCTCGCTTCTAAGCTGCACCACGGCGTACGCGTCGTCCTTTCCCGTTTTCGGGTCCACAAGTCCGACGGGCTTTAACGGCCCGAACGTCAGCGTCTGTTCGCCGCG
>CANQDD010000033.1 GCA_947591315.1 uncultured Clostridia bacterium | reverse complement strand
CTGGCGCGCGGAGCGCGACTGGGGGATTCCTTTTCTATTTATACAATGAATCCCTCCACCGCCTTCGGCGGTCCCCCTCCCTTTGACAAGGGAGGCTTGCGATATGCGCCACTCGCCGTATGGCTCCCCTTGCTACGGCGTTTGTTCGCAAGCGAACACGCCTACCACACGCAAGCGTATGGCTCCCCTACTAGGGGAGCTGTCACACGCAGTGTGACTGAGGGGTTTTGACGGGCGACCGCAAGGGTCGCCCCTACACCCGTATCATATAAATTGCGCGCCGTAGGGGCGACCCTTGCGGTCGCCCGCATTACACCCCTAAATCACAATTTACCCCAAAAACAAAGGAGGCATACGCCATGTCAAAGCTTGAACAACTCACATTTAAAATGACCGAATACTACACCGCCGACCCGGCGCGTGTGCAGCATTTTATTAAGGTTCACGCGTTCGCGCGGCTTATCGGCGTGAGCGAGGGACTTTCGGAGAAGGAGCTTTTCACTCTCGAAGCCGCCGCGCTCGTGCATGACATCGGGATAAAGAAAGCCGAGGAGGTTTACGGAAGCTCCGCCGGACATTATCAGGAGGAACTGGGGCCCTCAATCGCTGAGGAAATGCTTGAGGAACTCGGCTTTGACCGTGATGTTACAGCACGCGTGTGCTGCCTTGTTGCGCATCATCATACATATACCGACATAGACGGCGCGGACTACCAAATACTTGTCGAGGCTGATTTTCTCGTAAATCTGTATGAAGACAGCGAATCGGTGTCCGCAGTGAAATCGGCGTACGATAAAATTTTCAGAACCGAAACAGGTAAACGGCTCTGCCGCGCGATGTTCGGTATAGATTGAGCAGGGGCGCCCCTTGCGGTCGCCCGCCAAAACAAAAATCACAATCAAAAAAATTTTAAATTGCTATTGACATTTTATGTAAAATGTGCTATAATAGATATGTAGTTTGCAGATAACTTTATCTGTTTAAACTCCAGTATCTCTATACAGATTTGGGTTATTCATAGAATAAATATGTTGCTAGTATTTCTGTGCATACTTGAATTTGTATGGTACAGAAATTTTTATTTTAAAGGAGAGATTTGGCTATGACGGAAATTAAGCTGATCGCAAAATCATTTAAGAAAATGGAGGCTCCCACAAACTCATCAAAAGGGCATACAAAGTATGTCTGCTATGTTCAGGCAAACTCGTTCCCGCCGGGAATTAAAAACTGGTTTGCCACAAATCCACGAGAGCAGAAAATGTCAACGAATGTTGCCCGCAAGATTATTGAAAGTTTAAGGGATAATTCTGATTTTCACGAGTTAAACAGAGGTATTCTTATTTCGGCTCACGACGTAAAATATGATACTTCCACAAAAGAATTACGAATTATTTTTGAAGATCCGGGAATTCACGGCAATATTGACGGCGGACATACTTTAAGGGCAATCTTGGACGAGATCGCTAAGCATACGATTGATGACGATCGGTATGTATTTGTGGAAATATTCACGGGTATAACATCTCCGGTGGAGTTGGCGGCTGCAAGAAACACATCTGTTCAGGTCGATTTAAAATCAATAGCGGAACTGGAAAAAAGCTTTGATGAAATAAAGTCGGCTCTTGCAGGTTTGCCGTTTGCACATCGCGTACAGTATAGAATGAATGAATATTACAACGAACCCGATATCAATCCTATTGATATCCGTGAAATTATCGCAATACTGGCTATGTTCAGTCAAGCGATGTACCCCTATAAAAATTCAAACGGAACATTAAATGAGCTTCAGCCCATTCAGTGTTATTCCGGCAAGGAAGCAACCTTGAGAAAATATCTCTGCCTAGACAGCAAAAACAAAACGCAGCAAAAGATTAATCGGGATACGATGATACAATATATGAGACCGATCATAAAAAGTATTTTTGACCTATGGGAAAAGGTTGAATTGGAATTCGCCGATGTGGCGAACAAAGCCAACAAACGGTATAGATCTCGGAAATATTCCCGATATAACGAAGGAAAAATAGTAGGAAAAAGCTTATTTGGTGAGAGAGATATGAAATATATTATTCCTAAGGGATTAATGTATCCGCTGATAGGATCATTCCGCGCGTTAGTTGAGGTGGATAGTACCACAAACCTATACCGTTGGAAAAAAAATCCTATGGATGTATGGACAGCTATAGGATCTAAGTTAGTCTTTATTATTTTGGAAGAAAAAACGGAAAATCCGGAGATTTTAGCGAAAAATACTAATTTATGGAGCAATCTCTTTAAGGAAGTATACATACACGCGTATATGACTTGATTAACCTTTGAGTTATAATAAATTGCGAGTTGGACAGTAATACAGATAATTTAAAGCAAATGAACTCACAGAAATGATCATTGACTCATCAGCGGTGGAAAATTCCGCCGCTGTTTTTTTATAACGGATCCGCAGATCTTATGCGGATCCCGATTATTGACGGTATTGGAAACGGGCGACCAATGGTCGCCCCTACATAAGCACGCCCTCGATCGGCGCCTTCAGCCGTTTTGTAAAAAACTTCACGGCCACGCCGGTGAACAATGCGGAAATGACCGTTCCCTCGCGCGCACCGACAATTTTGAAATTAAAAAATATGAGCGACAGTACAATCGAGCTTACGACGCAGAAAACGTCGAACGCGATTTTCACGTTCCCGAACTCCTTATGCGCCGTGTCAGCGACCGCCTTCACAAACGCCTCACCGGAGTTCATTATCACGTTCGCGATCACCGCGAGCGCGATTCCCAAGCCCAGTATCACAACGCCGATTATTACCATGGCGAGCCTTACCGCGTAAACGCCGTTCGGAATGTGCGACACGCACCACAGCCCGAAGTCGGTGAACCACCCGAACAGGAACGACAGCGGCACCTGCAAAAGCTGTATCGGCTGAAATTTCCTTCCGAGTATCACAATCTGCCCGACGATAAGCACGCAGTTCCATATTATGAGCCACGTTCCCATAGTGAAAAACGTGAATTTGTAGCTCATCACGTTCGCCACCGACGATATCGGCGACACGCCGAGCTCGCCGCGCTTCGTGAACGCCACGCCGAGCGCCGACAGAAACAATCCTATTATAAACAGCGCGTAACGCTTCGCCGTCTCCTTTTTTGTCACGGCGCACACCTCCCAACCGCGTACAATTTTACCACAGCGACGCAGATTAGTCAACAATATAATATTTGCGTGGACAAGCGCGGCGCGTTATGGTAGAATAAAAATATACGTTTGGGAGGGGAAATCATGGAAAAATATCTTGAAAAAATAAACGGTGTAATCGCGCGCGGTCGGTACAAGGACACGTGGGAGTCGCTCTCGCAGTACCGTCCGCCGAAGTGGTACGAGGACGCGAAATTCGGCATATTCATTCACTGGGGCGTGTACTCCGTGCCGGCGTTCGGCAGCGAGTGGTACTCGCGTAACATGTATATACAAGGGAGCCGCGAGTACGAGCATCACATAAAAACGTACGGCGTACACAAGGATTTCGGGTACAAGGACTTTATACCGATGTTTAAGGCGGAAAAGTTCGATCCGTCGGAGTGGGTCGGTTTGTTCAAAAGCGCGGGCGCGCAGTACGTTGTTCCCGTCGCGGAGCATCACGACGGGTTTCAGATGTACGAGAGCGAATTGTCCGACTGGAACGCGGCGAAAATGGGTCCCTGCCGCGACGTATTGGGCGAGCTTACGAGCGAATGTGAAAAGGCGGGACTTGTAAACGGCGCGTCGAGCCACCGCGTGGAGCATTGGTTCTTTATGGGACACGGCAAGGAATTTGAGTCGGACATAAAAGAGCCGTTAAAGCGCGGCGATTTCTACTGGCCTTCGATACGGGAAGCCGACCATCACGACCTGTTCTCCGTGCCGGCGCCGACCGAGGAATACCTAAACGACTGGCTCTGCCGCTGCTGTGAGATAGTCGATAAGTACCGCCCGAAAATCGTGTATTTCGACTGGTGGATCCAGCACAGCGCGGTAAAGCCGTATCTCAAAAAATTTGCCGCGTACTACTACAACCGCGCCGACGAGTGGGGCACTGGCGCGGTTATAACGTACAAGCACGACGCGTTTATGTTCGGCGCGGCAGTTCCCGACGTGGAGCGCGGTCAGTTCGCGGACGCGAAGCCGTACATTTGGCAGACCGACACGGCTGTAGCGAAAAATTCGTGGTGCTACACCGAGGGAAACGACTACAAGAGCGCGGCGCAGATAGTGCGCGACCTCGTTGACATAGTGAGTAAAAACGGGCGTATGCTGTTAAATATTGGTCCCCGCGCCGACGGCACGATTCCCGACGAGGATAAAAATATTCTGCTTGAGATAGGAAAGTGGTTAAAGGTAAACGGCGAGGCGATTTACTCATCTCGCCTGTGGCGCAAAAGCGCGGAGGGCCCGACCGTGATAGAGGAAGGGCAGTTCGCCGACAGCGAGGCTAAGGCGTACACGTCCGAGGATATTCGGTTTACCGTAAACGGCAGCTATCTTTACGCGGTGTGCCTTAATATGCGCGGTAAAAACGGCGTCTGTATAAAATCGCTCGCCGAAGCTGACGCGTCGAGGAAGCCGAATTTCCACGGTATTATAAAATCGGTCGAGGTTCTCGGTTACGACAAGACGCCCGAATGGACGCGTGACGAAAACGGTCTGACGGTTAAGACGAGAACGGTAGAAAGCGATATGCCGGTTGTGTTTAAGATTTTGACGGATTAAGACCGATAAATTCAGGCTTTGCGTAAAATCAAAATTTATTTCGTCTGTTTGTTATGGGGTTGAAATTTTTTCGCAAAAGTGATAGAATATATAATGTATAAATATAGGCTTTTTTAGCCGATGAACGGAGACATGAATTATGCTGAGATATTTTACCGCAGGAGAAACGCACGGCAAGTGTTTGACAGTTATAGTCGAGGGCATGCCGTCGGGAGTGAAGATAAGTATTGACAAGATAAACGATTTGCTCGCGAAACGTCAGAAGGGCTACGGGCGCGGCGGACGTATGGCGATTGAAAAGGATACGGTTGAAATATTGTCGGGCGTGCGCGGCGGCGTAACGCTCGGAAGTCCTATCGCGATGAAAATTTCAAACCGCGACTGGGCAAACTGGGAGAAAATAATGGGTACGGAGGAATGTACCGACGATAGGTGCGTGTCGTTCCCCCGCCCCGGTCACGCGGATCTGACCGGCGGAATGAAGTACAATCACCGCGATTTGAGAAACGTGCTCGAACGCGCGAGCGCGAGAGAGACGGCGGCACGGGTAGCCGTAGGCGCGCTTGTGCGTCAGGCTATTGAACCATTTGGAATTGAATTTTTGAGCCATGTTAAAAGCATAGGCACGGTGTGCGATACAGCGGACGTGAATGAACAGGGATTTTTCGATAAAGCGTCGCAGTCGCCCGTCGGTTTCGGCGACGAGGACGCGGCGAAAAAGGCTATGGAGTATATCGACAATATAAAGAAAAGCGGCGAAAGCTGCGGAGGCGTTGTCGAAACGATTGTAAAGGGCGTGCCCGCCGGTCTTGGAAGCTATGTCCACTACGACAGGAAGCTTGACGCGAACATCGCGTTCGGCGTAATGAGCGTGCAGGCGATCAAGGGCGTGGAGATAGGCATGGGCTTTGCCGCAGCCGAAAACGCCGGCTCGCACGTGCATGACGAGATAGTGTACGACGGCGCTTACCGCCGCGTTACGAACAATGCCGGCGGTATAGAGGGCGGCATGTCGAACGGTGAGGATATTGTCGTCCGCGCGGCTATGAAGCCGATACCGACGCTCTACAACCCACTCCGAACCGTCGATATAAACGACAAGTCCGAGCATAAGGCGACGGTCGAGAGAAGCGACGTGTGCGCCGTTCCCGCCTGCTCGGTTGTGGTCGAGGCTGCCGTGGCGTTCGAGATTGCAAAGGCATTCTTGGACAAGTTCGGCGGCGACTGCATGGAGGATATCAAAGCGTCCTACGACGCTTACATGAGCAGAATAAAGAGCTTTTAACGTGTATTAAGCCCAAACGAAGGGTGGTGAGGGATTTTTGACGGAAAATGATTTGATACGAAAGTGTAAAAAAGGCAACCGCGAGGCTTTTAACGCGCTTTTTTCGCGTTATCAGTCGCAGGTTATAAATATAGCGTACAGCATGCTTTCCGACCGCGAGGACGCGTGCGACGCGGCGCAGGAGGTTTTTGTGAAGGTTTACAGGAGTATCGCGTCATTTAACGAAAAATCCTCCTTCTCCACGTGGCTGTACCGAATTACCGCGAACACGTGCTCCGATTTTCTCCGAAAGCGTCAGCGCGGCGGTAATGTGATAAGCATAAACGCGCCCTCCGACGATGGCAGGGAGTTCGATATAGAGGACGAAAATTCCTCGGTGGACGAACAAATGGAACTTTCCGAGCGTCAGGCGGCGGTTCGCGCGGCGATAAACGAATTGAAGGAAGAGCACAGAATAATAATAACACTCTGCGATATCGAGGGGTTGGGGTACGAGGAGATCTCAAGAGTTCTCAAAATCCCGCCCGGCACCGTTAAATCGCGGATAAACCGCGCCAGAAGCGCGCTCAAAAAAATTTTAATGAAGAACAGGGAACTTTTTCTGTAACACAATCGTCTAATAATATGAAAAGAGTTGTAATATTACTATGTTCGTTTACGGAAATGTAATATACGGCGGAAATTTGCGAAAGGAGGGAGAGAACGTATGGACTGCGAGAGTTTCGGAAAATATCTGGATAATTACGAAAATCTCACTGAGCAGGAAAAAAGCGACATGGACGAGCATGCCGCGAAGTGTGAAGAGTGTCGGGCGGAGCTTGACTTCTTCCTGTCGATGATCTCGACCGTGAAGTCTCTCCCGAAAGCAGAGCCGCCTTCTGATTTCATGGATAAGCTCAATGCTCGTCTCGACGCGGAGGATAAAAGGGTAGTTTCCGCGTCGGGAATTATCGGGCATTTTAGACGTTACGGCACACGTTACGCGGCTGCGGCGGCGTGTCTCGCGCTCGTGGGTGTAATAACGGCTAACCGCTCGCTTCTGACCGGTAAAATGGACAGCGTTCCAGACGGCGTTATACGCGAGGAAACAACGGTGTCCGACGGTTCTGCGAATGGCAGCGGTAATGCCGCAGCCGATAATCAGACGGCTGCCGCGACCGAGGAAGCGCATGGTACTCAGCCGGAAGCAGCGCCCGTACCAAATGCGGACAACACCGCTCCGGTGAGAAATACGGGTGATGCTCCCGCGGTAACGCGTCAGAGCGGAAACGCTTCGTCAGGCGGTACGGTAAGGGCAAGCGTTCCTTCCGCAGTCAGGGAAACGCCGATCAGACCAAGCGCTGCCGACACGGCCGGTGAGGTTATAACCACACCCGCGATTGAAACGGCACAGGACAATGTGCCGGCAAGCGAGCCGGTAAGTGACGCGGGAGGTGCGGAAATCACTCCTGTAAATACATCTACCGATGAAAATGCTCCGGTTATGACACGCTCCGTTCCCGAAGGCGGCGCCGAGGTATATTCGCTGCAGGACAACGGTTCCGAAGCCGGTTACAGCATTGCGCTCGCGAGTATAGTGAAAGGCGGCGACGCTCCCGAAACATACGACTTGAGAGCCGAAGATGTTCCGGAGTCGCTTAAGGCGGCTGAAATACAGGCGAACTACTCACTCGCGGGTACGGACGACAACGATATTGCCCGCGGCAGATATTCAAAGCTTAACAAGGACGGTATTCCCATTGCGGACGCACCCGCCATAGGCAGTATCAAATTCAGTTCCGATGACGAGGAAAGGGCAATGGAAGTAATCAATCGCTACACGGTTGATGAAGAGGATAATATATATACGACCGACTCCGTAAATCTCAGACTTATATTGTCAAGGCTCAGCAGCGAGGGTATAGAATACACGGATTATACCGTCGCCGGAAACGGAGAAGTAAAATTCCAGATTGAATTTAATTAAAAACGGTGTGACGCGGCATTAAGCCGCTTCATACCGTTTTTTGTGCCTAAATCCCTTTTATCCTATACATATCAGTCCGCTTGTCATTGAAACTTTACTTCATATCCCATAGCCTCCGCAACATATCGGGCGGGGATATATGTGCGTTCATCTATAACCGCTGCCGCGGTATCCATTTTGGTCGGTTTACCGTTTACGTTTATTATATCCGAGCCGATTGTGAGCAGTATTTTTACACCGCTGCCGCTTATTGTCACAAGCTGCTCCGCGCCGTTCCAATCTACCGACGCGCCCAACGCTTCCGTTACCGCGCGTACGGGTACCTGCGTGCGGTCGTTATCGTCCACAAACGGCTTCGCGTCGGGGAAGTCAACCGCCTTACCGTCAACGCTTATCGACATGTCCGCGCCGTTTACCTCGAGCGTTTTTAATTCAGGCGCGGGCGTTGACGATGGTTCGGGCGTTGCCTCCGGCTTTGCCGTAGGTGTGGGCGTTGCTTCGGGATCTGACACCATATCCGCAAAATCCTCGTCAAGCGCGCTCTGCTTGAACGCGTTTTTTGACACTCTCACGCTTTTACCTATATTCACCTTATCCTTATCGAGCGCGAAACAGTTTAAGAACGTGCTGTCCGCGACGCTTTCAACTCCGTCCTCTATTGTGACGCTCTCAAGCGACTCGCAGCCGTAAAACGCCATAGTGCTTACCTTTTTAACGGTTGCGGGAATTGTGATTTCCTTGATTTTTGAACCGATAAAGCAGTATGACGGGATTTCATTTATAGTAGTTTTCGGGAATGTAACGCTGTCAATATCCGCATACTCAAAAGCGCGTTCGGCGATTTCCGTAATACCGTCGGGAATTACGGGGTTTTTATCCGTACCCTTGTATGACGCGAGATAATTCCCGTCGAAAATCACAAAATCCTCCGATAATGTATTCGCGTATTCCTTGCCCCACGGCGTCCACTTTGTAAGGTCATTATAAAGCTCCTTAGTGATTTCACCGTCAAAGGTCACATCGGACAAAGCGGAACAGTCATAGAACGCGTTGTTCGGCTTATTCATAATGCCTTTAGGTATGTACGCCTTTGTAAGCGATCTGCACCCCTTAAACGCCGCATAGCCTATGCTTTCAAGTGAATCGGGCAGCTTTACCTCCTTTAGCGGAGTATAGCCGAACGCATGTTCTTCTATATCCTTCAGCTTTGACGGAAACCTGATTTGCTCAATACCTGTCTTGTAAAACGCGTAATCACCGATATATTCAAGGTTTTTCGGCAAATTTATACTCTCAAGACTCTCACAGCTTTCAAACGCGAATTTTTTTATATATAATACACTGTCCGGCAATTCAACATCGGTTAAATTTTTGCAGCCTTGGAACGCCGACGCACCTACCGACTGCACGCCGTCCTCTATATGCACCTCTTTAAGACCTGTGCAGCCGAAGAAGCAATATTCAGGTATTTCTTTAAGTGATGAGGGAACGCTGACATATTCCAGTAAAGGACATTCACGGAAAATAAAATCGCCCTCTTTTAATGTATTCGGCAGCTTCAGCGAAGTGAGATTGTTCGCGAAGTCAAAGCCGCACTCGTCGATTGTTTCAATGCCGTCCTCGAATGTTATGCTTTTTATTTTGTCGCGGATATTCCTTTCTTTTGTTGCAAAATATATTTCTCTCACGGTTTTTACGGGATAGCCTTCTATTTCCGCGGGAAATACAAGATCCGTATTATCGTTGAAAACATACACATCAGTGATTGCGGCAACGCCGTTTTCGGTGCTGTAGGTGAACCGCACAGTCTCCTCACCGCTCGCGTCCGTCACCGTGTAACGCTTGTTGTGCACGTCGTCAGCCGCAGCCGTGATAAACAAAACGCTTATTATAGCTAAGATTAAAAACATAGAAACAAATTTTTTCATGATGCTCTGTCCTCCCCCTTCACAGTGCGTATTTATTGTACACTTTCCAATATGCCCGAAACAAATCTTGCCGGTACATACGTAAAGTCGTCAATCAGTTTCGCGGCAGTATTAAGCTGTATAATATCATCATTCTTTTTGACAGCATTATCACCTATTTTTATTTCAACGTGGAGACTTTCTTTGTCAAGCTTTGCGGTTTGAGTTGAGCCGTCCCACTCAATATTGAAGTCAAGCTTCTCCGCTATTGCCCTAATCGGGACGCAGCTGATACCGTCCTCGTCCGTTATCTCCTTTAGGTTTTCAACAGATATGCTTGTCTCATCGATCCAGAAAGAGTGCACGCTGTTGGATGATTGTTCCGGTTCAGCCATCGCATGCGGCATTGCTGCCGTTAGCATAAAACATAACAAAACCGCTGCCGTAAATATTCTTTTCATAATCAATTCCTCTCCTTTTAACGTTTATACTTATATTTTAGCACCCCCCCCCCCGAAATTTTTCAACACTTTTTTGTCGGGTTATACGGGTTGGGGATTTCAAGGAGAATG
>CANQDD010000032.1 GCA_947591315.1 uncultured Clostridia bacterium | reverse complement strand
CCGCGATACATTGGAAACGGGCGAACACGGTTCGCCCCTACGTCCACACCATCAATACATACATAAATCACAATTTATATTTCCTCTGCCTCAATGCCTCATACATCAGCACGGCGGCGGCAACGGACGCGTTAAGCGAATTTATATCGCCCGCCATCGGTATACCCGCGATAAAATCGCACTTCTCCTTAACGAGCCTTGAAATGCCCTCGCCCTCGCTGCCAATCACGATACCGAGCGCGCCCTTTAGATCCGTTTTATACATTTCCTCGCCGTCCATATCCGCGCCGGTTATCCACAGTCCCGCCTTTTTGAGGTCGTCTATCGTCTGCGCGATATTCGTGACCTTCGCCACGGGCGTGTAAACCGCCGCGCCCGCCGACGTTTTCAAAACGGTGCTGTTTACCCCGACGCTGCCGCGCTTCGGTATTATCACACCGTGCGCGCCGACACAGTTCGCGGTACGGATTATCGCGCCGAGGTTGTGCGGATCGGTTATCTTATCGCATATAATCACAAACGGCGGCTCGCCCTTTTCGGCTGCTCTTTGCAGGATATCCTCGACCGTCGCGTACTCCTGCATGCTCACTATCGCGATAACGCCCTGATGATTGCCGCCCTCGGCAAGCGCGTCGAGCTTTTCCTTCGCCGTTTCCTGTATGATTATGCCGTTTTCCCTGGCTCGTTTCACTATCGGTATAACGCCGCCCTCGTACCTGCCTTTTTTAATCAGTATCTTGTCGATTGCCCTGCCGGACTTTATCGCTTCGAGGACGGGGTTTCTGCCTATTATCTTATCGTCCATTATATATCTCCATTCGGCACGAAAACCACAAGTGCCCGAAAAACTACGCCCTTGTGGTTTTCTGTGATTGGTATTCGATTATTTGAGCAGGAACTTGTCGTGTATCGCAATGACCGCCGCTTCCGCGTCCTTACGCGCAACAAGCACCGAAATTTTTATTTCGGACGTCGCTATCATGTTGATGTTGATGTGCGCGTCGTACAGAGCCTCAAACATCTTCGCTGCAACGCCGGAGTTGTTTACCATGCCCGCGCCGACGATCGACACCTTCGACACATCACTTGTGGACTTGATCTCGCGCGCGTTTATGAACTCCTTGTTTTCCTCAAGCAGGTCGAGCGTTTTCTGCAAATCGCCCTCGGTGACGGTGAAGCTGATGTCCTTCGTCTTGCCGTCGCCTATCGACTGGATTATGAGGTCAACGCTTATGCCCTTTCTCGCAATCATTTCAAATATCTGGAACGCCTTGCCCGGCGTGTCCTCAACGCCGCAGAGCGCTATTCTCGCGCAGTCGTTATCTCTCGTAACGCCTCTTACCAACATTTTTTCCACTTTAGAAACCTCCTTAACATACGTACCTTCGTGGTCGTTCAGGCTTGAACGAACGGACAGCTTGACATTGTACTTCTTCGCCATTTCGACGCTTCTGTTGTGAAGCACGTTCGCGCCCAGCGACGCAAGCTCCAGCATCTCATCGTAGGATATGTCATTTAATTTATACGCCGTCTTGCAAATCCTCGGATCGGTCGTGTAAACGCCGTCAACGTCTGTGTATATCTCGCACAAGTCCGCATGCAGCGCAGCCGCGAGAGCGACCGCCGACGTGTCCGAGCCGCCGCGTCCCAATGTCGTTATATCGTCGTACTTATTTATGCCCTGAAAGCCCGCGACGATTACAATTCTCTTTCTGTCAAGCTCGGTCTGTATTCTTTCCGTGTCTATCCTCTTTATTCTCGCCGCGCTGTGCTTTGAGTCCGTCAATACTCCCGCCTGCCAGCCGGTAAACGATATTGCCGGATAGCCGAGCTTTTCTATCGCCATAGCCAAAAGCGCTATCGAAATCTGCTCGCCGCTCGACAGAAGCTGATCCATCTCGCGCTTTGACGCGTCGGGGTTGATCTCCATCGCCTTTTCGATAAGGTCGTCTGTCGTGTCGCCCTGCGCCGATACTGCTACGACGACGCTGTTGCCTTCTTTATATGTGTTCGTAACACGTCTCGCGACGTTCATTACTCTTTCCGCGTCCTTTACCGACGTACCGCCGTACTTCTGAACTACCAGTGCCATTTATATATACTCCTTTCGGTGATCGTCTGTTTTAACCGAGAATTTTTATGCTTGTGATAACGTCCCTGAGCGCGCCCGTTTTTTCCTCAATCTCGGAACGAGTAATGGGTTCGGTTACGAACGCCGACTCGCCCTCCGTTATGTTATCCACAAACTCGCATCTTCCGAATATTTTGCTCACGTTTTCCGCGCTGTCGGTCGTGCGCACGAACCACGCGAACTTTTTACTGTCGCTGTCAGCCATAATATTGCCGTCGGGCTTCTGCCACATTATCTTTTTGCTTCTCTCGGCGTGCTTTACAGCGTCCACAACGTCCGCGACAACGGCGCTCGCCGTCGGCAGCTTTCCCGCGCCCGCGCCGTAGAACATAACGTCGCCCACGCAGTCGCCCGTTACCGTAATCGCGTTCATTACGCCGTCAACGCCCGAAAGCGGGTTTTCGTTGTTTATAATCATCGGCGACACGATAGAGTATATCTTGCCGTCACCGCGGAACTCGGCGTAGCCAATGAGCTTTATTACCGAGTCCATCTGCGCCGCGTATTTCACGTCGTCGAGCGTTATATTCGTTATGCCCTCGGTATCAATGTCGTTGTAATCTACCGCAAGTCCCGACGCGAGCGAAGCGAGTATCGCTATCTTTCTGCACGCATCGTGTCCCTCCACGTCGGCGGCGGGATTTCTCTCGGCAAAACCCTTTGCCTGCGCGTCCTTTAACGCCGCGTCAAACGTTTTGCCCTTGCGTATCATCTGGTCTAAAATATAATTTGTCGTGCCGTTCAGTATGCCGGCTATGCGCTTTATGTTGTTTGCGGTGAGGCACTGGTGCATCGGTCTTATGATAGGTATACCGCCGCCCACGCTTGCCTCGAAGAAGTAATTTACGTTCTTTTCGCGCGCGATTTCGAGAAGCTCCGTGCCGTAGGTCGCGACAAGCTCCTTATTCGACGTCACAACGCTTTTCCCTGCTTCCAGAAGCGCCTTCGTAAACTCGTAAGCGGGGTGAAGTCCGCCCATGACCTCGGCGACGACCGTTACCTCGCCGTCGTTTAATATATCGTTAAAGTCCTTTGTAAAAAGGTTCGGCTCGGGGTGGTCAGGAAAGTCGCGTATATCGAGTATATATTTTACGTCTATCACTTCACCGCCCGTGTTTTTTGTGAGCTTATCGGCATTGGTTTTTATAATTTCGTACACGCCGCTGCCGACAGTGCCGTATCCCATTATTGCAGCCTTCGCCATATAAATGTGCCTCCCTGTTCTATGATTAAATGACATTATTTTCAAAAAACAATACACCGCATATATTATCACATCAGCGCGGTAAAGTCAATATTTTTGACATTATTTCCTTTGCTTTCTTGCCTGTATGCCGGAATATTCGTTCTTAACGCTCACGCATTTGCCGCCGGCGACTATAATATGATCCAAAAGCTTTATACCCGCAAGCGACAGCGCGCGTTCAATCGTGCGCGTCGCCGTTATGTCGGCGTTAGACGCGACCGCGATACCGCTGGGGTGGTTGTGCGACAGCACGACGTACGACGCGTCACACTTCACCGCCACGCGCACAAGCTGCGTTATGTCGATGTCCATGCTCTCAAAGCTGCCCTCGAACATCTGTCTTTTATATAGTATGCGGTTCTGCGCGTCGAGACAAATCATGTAGAAATTTTCACGCTCCACGCCGTCAAAGAGGTTGAGCAGGTACTTTTCGCACGTGTCACTGTCGAGCACGAGGCGGTTCACGTCGTAACGCACGCCGTTGTAGTAGCGCAGAAACCCGCCAAGCTCGCGTATGTACTGCGCCGTTTCCTCGCCTACGCCGACTATATCCGTCAGCTTCTCCTTTGACGCGCGGAACACCTCGGCAAACCCGCCGCATTCGTTTATGAGGCTGTGCGCGATTTCGTTTGTGTCGGCGCGGCGTATGACCCTGTGGAGAAGATATTCGAGCACCTTATGGTCATGCCAGTTGTTAAAACCGCTGCGTTCAAAATCCTCGCGCATGCGTTTTCTGTGACCTGTGTGCACATTTTTCTTTTCCTCTGCCATCTGTCCGCGCCTCCTTTTTCGGATTTTGTATTATTATATACCAATCCCGTATATTTTGTCCATGATTTTTTTATATTTTGTCATTAAACGCAAAAAAGAGAACGCGCCGCGTTCTCTTTTTTGTTAAAGCCGAATCAGTCCTCAGCCTTCTTTACTACTTCCTTGCCGTTGTAATAACCGCAAAATCTGCAAACAGTATGAGGCATTATATATTCGCTGCACTGGGGGCAAGCTACCATGTTGGGAGCCGTGAGCTTCCAGTTCGCGCGTCTTTTATTTCTTCTGGCTTTAGAAACTTTACCCTTGGGTACCGCCATAGTTTACACCTCCATAACTTTCTCTGACCTGTTATTCATTGTCCTTCATAATATCCAAAAGCGCCGACCATCTCGGATCGATATTATCATTTGAGCAGCCGCAGTCTCCCTCGTTGAGATCCTTGCCGCATTCGGGACAAAGTCCCTTGCAGTCCTCTTTGCAGAGGTATTTCCCCTCAACGTTCATGAGGAAGTTGTCATACACGATATCGTCAAGCTCAATTTCGCTGTCGCGGAACAGGATAACGTCCGCGTCCGCGTCTATGCCGCTGTCCTCGCGCGCGAGATTTTCGTCCATATGAAATTTCATAGGTACGGCAATCTCCTTCATGCAGCGCGCGCAGCTCGTTATCATAACGCCCTCCGCGTCCGCGCGCAGTATAAGCGATTTCCCGTTATTGGACACGCCGCCCTTGACCTTTATCGGCTCGGGGAAGCGGTACTCGCCCAAAAATTTCGTGTCGGGAAGGCTGACACAGCCGTCAATCTCTATCTGTCCGCCCGCTTCTTTAAGTATTGAAGATACGTCTATTTTCATGCTACTCCTACGCCTTTAATCAAATCAGAGCAAATTACTTCAATTCTACCTTAGCGCCGGCTTCTTCGAGCTTAGCCTTCATAGCCTCAGCCTCGTCCTTCGCAACCGCTTCCTTAACGGTGTTGGGTGCGCCGTCAACGAGAGCCTTAGCTTCCTTAAGACCAAGACCTGTAAGCTCTCTTACTACCTTGATTACGCCGAGCTTAGCCGCGCCCGCGTCAGCGAGAACTACGTCAAACTCTGTCTTTTCCTCGGCAGCAGCCGCGCCGCCTTCACCCGCAGCGCCCGCTACCATTACGGGAGCTGCCGCGCTTACGCCGAACTCCTCTTCCATGAGCTTTACGAGTTCAGCAACTTCAAGTAACTTTAATTCCTTGATTTCATCAAGAATTGCATTGATATCTGCCATTTTAGTTTCCTCCTAATTTCTAAAAATATAACCTTTGTTTCTTTGGAATTACTCCGCGTCTGTCTTTTCTTCTTCAGCCGGAGCTTCCTCCTTTGCCTCTTCAGCCGGAGCCGGTTCCTCTGCGGGAGCGGCTTCTTCAGCCTTTTCCTCCACGGGAGCTTCAGCCTTTTCTTCCTCTGCCGGAGCTGCCTCCTCCGCGGGAGCTTCAGCGCTTGCTTCGCCCGCCTTCTCAGCTATGAGCTCGGAAATTTCCTTACCGCCGTCAACGATAGCCTGCAAGGTGCGTGCGAGTGACGAAATGGGAGAGTTGAGGCTTCCCATCATCTTCGCGATCAATGTCTCGAAGCTCGGCGTAGCAGCCAGTGTCTTGATCTCATCAAGCGTCATAACCGCGCCGTCCATAAAGCCGGACTTTATTTCGAGCTTGTCGTTTCCCTTAGCGTAGTCCGCGAGAACCTTTGCGGGAGCAACGGCGTCCTCGGAAGATACGGCGATAGCCGTCGGGCCGTGCAGCGCTTCCTCGAGCGCTTCAAGACCAACTTCCTTTGCCGCTCTCAAAAGCAGCGTGTTCTTGATGACAAAATACTTTACGTTCGCTTCGCGAAGCTTTGTACGAAGAGCTGTGTCCTCCTCAACGGTAAGACCGCGGTAATCGACGATTACGCCTGTCTGCGCCTCCCTGAGTACGTCTATAACCTCCGCAACCTGTGCTTTCTTTGCTTCCAATACCTTTGCACTTGGCATATTTTGTTTCACCTCCTGTATTTTCGGATAAATATGCCTTCATTACGTAAATAAAGAAGGCTCTTTGCCGTAGACGCAAAGAGCCATAGTAATCTCTACTATAATTCCTCGGCGGGACTTACAACCGGCTTTCGCCGAACGCCTGCTGTCTACGGATTTATCAACAAACGGCATTATACCATTTATGATACGTTTTGTCAAGCTGTTTTTTTAACCGAGCCTTGCCTGGTTGATCTTAATTCCGGGACCCATTGTCGAAGCGATAACGACGCTTCTCAGATACTGACCCTTTGCCGCCGCCGGCTTAGCCTTTATGATGGCGCCGATAAGAGCGTCAAAGTTTTCGCGGAGCTTATCCGCGCCGAACGAAGCCTTACCTATCGGGCAGTGGATTATGTTGGTCTTGTCAAGTCTGTACTCAACCTTACCTGCCTTAATCTCGCTTACAGCCTTTGTAACGTCCATCGTTACCGTGCCAGCCTTCGGTGAAGGCATAAGTCCCTTCGGGCCGAGAACCTTACCGAGACGTCCGACAACGCCCATCATGTCGGGAGTCGCAACGACAACGTCAAAGTCGAACCAGTTTTCACCCTGTATCTTCTGTACAAGCTCCATTTCGCCGACGTAGTCCGCGCCCGCAGCCTGAGCCTCGTCAGCCTTGGGGCCCTTTGCGAATACGAGAACCTTCGCGGTCTTGCCCGTTCCGTGCGGAAGCACGATTGCGCCTCTTACCTGCTGGTCGGCATGTCTCGAGTCAACGCCGAGTCTTATATGCGCCTCGACCGTTTCGTCAAACTTTGCCTTAGCCGTTTTTGTGACGAGCTCCATAGCCTCGCCCGTGTCGTAAAGCTTTGACTTTTCAACGAGCTTTACGCTGTCCTGATATTTCTTTCCTCTAAACATTTCTTTCCTCCTTCGTGGTCAAACGAGACTTCCGTCTCTCCCACCGTCTCAACAATATACCTATTAGTCTCCAATAAGAACGCCCATACTTCTGCAAGTACCGGCAATCATGCTCATGGCTGCCTCAAGGCTTGCCGCGTTAAGGTCGGGCATCTTCTGCTCGGCTATCGCCTGCAGATCAGCCTTTGAAATCGTGGCTACCTTTGTCTTGTTGGGAACGCCACTGCCGCTTTCGATCTTACAAGCCTTCTTGATAAGAACCGCTGCGGGCGGCGTCTTTGTTACGAAAGAGAAAGAACGGTCCGCGTACACCGTAATAACTACGGGGATTATAAGACCCGCGTCCTTCGCCGTCTTTTCGTTAAATTCCTTCGCAAACTGCATAATGTTTACGCCGTGCTGACCGAGAGCCGGTCCGACCGGGGGCGCCGGGGTTGCTTTTCCGGCAGGAATTTGTAACTTAATGTATCCTGCAACCTTTTGTGCCATAATGGCCACCTCCTTGAAATTTTACAGCCGCCGGTGCCAAAGGCACCGCGGTGCATGTGGTAATTGCGAACCCTTCGGGTTCTCCCACTGTTACCAGAGGGAATATGAGAAAAGAATAAATCGCTTTATCCTTTAATCAACTTAATTAGTCCATAAGCTCCACTTGCGTGTAGTCTATCTCTACGGGCGTTTCGCGTCCGAACATCGAAACGGCGACGTTTACCTTGCGCGTCTCGTTGTTTATGCTTGTAACCCTGCCCGAGAAGCCCTCCATAGGGCCTGATTTTATGGAAACAATATCGCCGACAGAAAAGTCGATTTCCTTCATGCGTATTACCTCAACGCCCATTCTCTCGACCTCCGCGTCGGACAGCGGAACGGGCTTTGAGCCGGGGCCCACGAAACCGGTAACGCCGCGCGTGTTTCTCACGATGTACCAGCTCTCGTCGGTCATAACCATTTTAACGACAACGTAGCCGGGGAAAAGCTTGCGCTTTACGACCCTTTTCTCGTCGCCCTTTTCCTCGACAACGTCCTCGGTGGGTACGCGCACGTCGAGAATCAAATCCTGCATACCACGGTTCTCAACAGACTTTTCTATGTTGGCTTTTACCTTATTTTCATAACCTGAGTATGTGTGAGCCACATACCATTTTGCCTCTCCTGCCATAACCGTTCTCCTTCCCGATTTTTTTGACCGCCGGTTACGCCGCCAGTATGCCCGAAAGCGCCTGGAACAGCTTACCGAAAGCAATATCCAGTACGGAAAGGATTATCGTTACTATAATAATGAATACTATAATTACGCCTGTATTGTGGATAAGCTGGTCCTTTGTGGGCCATGTAACCTTTTTAAGCTCCGCCTTTGTGTCCTTGAAGAACTTCTTTATTCTCTCGCCGACGCTGAGCTTTCTTCCGTTCGCTAAATTTGTATCAGCCATGTTTACACATCCTTACCTTAAATTGCCCCTGACGGGAATTACTTTGTTTCCTTATGAAGAGTGTGCTTTCTGCAGAACTTGCAGTACTTGTTCATCTCAAGTCTGTCAGGATCATTCTTCTTATTCTTCATTGTGTTATAGTTTCTCTGCTTACATTCCGAGCATGCCAATGTGATCTTTACTCTCATTCTTTACACCTCCGCATCTGTATGTGTGGGCTTCTTTTTCCTATGCAAAAAAAAAGAAGCTTTTCTTCAGCCCTGTTATTATAACATTGGTTCGGGGTGAAGTCAAGCCTTTTTTTAATTTTTTTGTAATTTTTTCGCGCGTATCACATATCGGAGCGCGGCGGAGCGTATCCGCCGTCCGCGTTGTCAGGCGCGGCCGGTACGGGCGACGGTTCTGGTGAAGGCTGTGGCGCAGCCGTCGGACGCGCGTCAAGCTCGCCGCGCAGTGCGGCTATTTCACCGTTAAGCCGTTCTATTTCCGCGTCCTTCTCGCTTATCTCCTGCTTTAACTGCACATTCTCCGACACCGCCGACGCGGCTTCCTGACCGCTTTTGCCGTTCATATTGGCTATTATGCCTATAACATACACGCAAGCAAGCAAAAATGCCGCCGCGCACAGTATTACTATTATATATTTCCTGCTTTTTCTCGGCTTTGCAGTATTGAAATTAACGTAATTCGCCATATCGTCACGCCCCTTATGCTTATAATTCTACCACACTATGCGTCGAAAATAAATACAAAAATTTATTTTTTACCTTAATTTTCAAAATTTTTTCCATAGCGCGCTCGTAAAGCTCCACCTGTCTGCGGTAACGCTCGCCCACCGCGCGCTGTTCTTCTTCCGTTTTACAGTGGTCGGTCTTGTAGTCCACGAGCGTTATATTGCCGTCCGCGTCCTCGAAAAACAGGTCGATAATTCCCTGCACGACGACGCTCTCGTTTTCGTATTCCTCGCCGAGGCCCGCGTCGTACTCGCGCGCGGAAATTTCTATCTCGAACGGCTGCTCGCGGTATACGCGCTTTGCCGACAGCACACTTTTACCCATGCCGCCGCGGAAAAACGCGCATACGTTTTTACATATATTATCGGTTATCTCCTTGTCGTCGGCAATTTCGCCCTCTATCTGTCCCGCCTCGGCTATGCGCGTTATTTCGCCTGCCGCGAAATCCTCGTACTCGCTTTCATCGAGCGTTTTCATTTTTTCAAGGTCGATGTACGCCATTACCTGGTGGTGCGCCGTGCCTATGCGCGCGCCGAGATTTTCGCCGCGCATGAACGCGGGCTTTGACGCCATGTAAACGGGATTTTCATTGAGCGTATTTTCCTCGTCCGACATTTCCTTTATCGCCGTGACCGACGTTTTTGCCGGTATCGCGCCGCTTTTCGGGTAACGGTAGCTGTATTCGAGTATCTTCCTTACGGATTCGCGCAGCGCGCTGTCGGCTTCCTCCGTGAGCGTCTCGGCTTCCCCGTCCTCTGCTTCGTCACACTCCGTGCCGCACACGTCGCGGCAGATCCAATGCTTGCCGTCCGACTGCGCGACAGGTATTATCCAGTCGGCAAGACATTTCGCGTTTCGCTCTATATCCCACGGCATATCCTTTTTGAGCATTTCCCACGCGGCGAGCTTTTCCTCATACTTCGCGCGCGTACCGAACTCATACGCCGCCGTCACGATAAGCTTTTCCCTAGCGCGCGTCGCCGCGACGTACAAAAGACGCATTTCCTCGCTTAACTGTTCGCGTCTGTTCCGCGCGTTTACCTGGTCCCTGAAAAGAAGCGGCTTCACGTACATATCCTCGTAGTTGTAATAGTCTATTCCTATACCGAGCACGTTGTGCAGCATGACGCGCGTTTCGTCGCCGGGGTGGGTGTACTTTATCTCCTTGCCCGTGCCGGCAAGCAGCACGACGGGAAATTCAAGTCCCTTGCTTTTGTGTATCGTCATAATGCGCACTACATTGTGGTTCGGGTTTACAAGCTGCGCTCCGGCTATATCCTCGCGGCGGCGCTCCATTCTGCCTATGTAGCGTATGAAGTCGAATATGCCGCCGAAGCCCGACGTTTCGTAACGCTTCGCGCGCTCGTAGAGCAGCCTCAGATTCGCCTGCGCTTCCTCGCCGCCCTCGGTCGCGCCCATAAGGTCGTATATGCCCGTTTCCTCGAAAAGCGTCCAAATAAGCGACGCTATCGACCTGCGCTTTACGTACCCGCGCCACCGTTCGAGATCCGCCGTAAAGCGGCGGCAGCGTTTTTCGAGACGAGTTTCGTCGTCCGATGGGTTTTCGGGCGCGCGGTAGCTTAAAACGGCTCTGTAAAACGGGCGCGCACCGCTCGCCAAGCGTATTTTCGCGAGGTCGTTTTCCGTAAAGCCGCCTATCGGCGAACGCATTACCGCCAAAAGCGGTATGTCCTGCATGTGGTTGTTTATGACCGATATGAGCGACAGCATCAGCTTTATCTCGCGCCGCTCAAAGTATTCCTCCTTCTGCACGAACGCGCCTATACCGCGCTTTTCAAGCTCTTCGCGGAAAACCGCGCCGTCCGACTTTACCGATTTCATCAGTATCACTATATCGCGGTACTCTATATCTCGGTACTCGCCGCCGTTGTACACCTTATATTTTTCGTTTACAAGCTCCTTTATGCGCTCCGCCGCGGCCGCGGCTTCCGCTCTCGCACGGCCTATTCCGCCGTTTTCCTCTTTAATCGACGCTACGCGGTACAGCTCCGCTTTGCCGCCGCCTTCGGGGTATATCTCCTTGTCTGCGTCACGCCTTAAAACGTCGGCTCCCTTGTAATCGACGTCGCCCACATCGCTCGTCATCATGCGTGAGAACACAGCGTTTATGCTGTCTATCACCTGCATGCGGCTGCGGAAATTCTGCGACAGCGAAATGAGCGTTCCGCCGTCCGACTTGCCGTAAGCGCGGCTCCTGCCCTTAAATATCATCGGGTCGCCGCCTCGGAAGCGGTATATGCTCTGCTTCAGGTCGCCGACCATGAAGATGTTTTTGTTGTCCGTAGAGATTAGGCGGAAAATACTGTCCTGCAAGCCGTTCGTGTCCTGGTACTCGTCTATTAAAATTTCCCTGTACCGCTCCGCGTACTCGCCGCGTATGCTCTCGTTGTCGGCAAACAGGCGGTACGCGAGATGCTCCACGTCGGAAAAGCTCTTTATGTTACGCGCCGCCTTCTTTTCCTCGTACTTCGCCGCGAAAAGCTCCGTGAGCCACACAATATCGTCAATCGTGCGCTTGATTTCGGACGCGTGGACGCTCTTGTTAAACTCGTCCCTGCTCACCGACGGGAACACAGCGCACTCGTCGCGGAAAAACTTTCTCGGTCCGTCGCACCGCGTAAAATATTTCCGCCACGTTTCCTCGTCCGCGACTACCGATTTTGTGTATCTGTTTCTGCCGCTGCCGAGATATGACGCGTCGGCTATGCATTTATCGTAAAATTTAACGAAATCGTCCCACTCCCGCGCGTTTTTGAGCATTTTTGCCGCGTCGCGGCAGTTGCTTACCTTTTCCCACAGCGAGCCCCAATATTTTGCGGGCGCGATGCCGGACGGGGTTTCGGCTTTCATATCGTCAAGCTGCGCCTCGAACCGTTCGAGCGTTATGCCTGTCACGTAATCTCTCTGCCCCTCCAGCACGAATTTCTTTATCCACTTGCTGTCCGCCATATTCTCGTCGTACATCGCGGCGGCGGAGCGCAGCCACTTCACGGGCTCGGCGAACGACTGCGAAAAACTGTAGAGCTTCCTTATTATTTTGCCCAGTCCCTCGTCGCCGCGGTTCGACGCGTACACGCGCGCGAGATTTTCAAAACGCTCCCTCTCCGCCTCGTCCTCCGACTCGTAAAGAGAGGAAAACAGTTCCTCGGTCGCGTCCTCCGCGAGTATGTCCTCCTCGCCTTTGTCCATTATTCCGAAATTCGGATCCGCGCCGAGAACGTGGAAGTTGTTTTTTACGGCTCTTAAACAGAACGCGTCTATGGTGTTTATGTCGGCGGTGGTGGTGAGGTGTATCTGCTCGCGCAGACGCTTCGCCTCAGCCGTGTCGCCCGCCTCGAACGCCGCGCGCTGCGCCTCGTTTATGCGTGCGATTATGCGTTCCTTCATTTCGGCGGCGGCGGCTTCTGTAAACGTCACGACAAGCAGGTTGTCAACCGACACGGGATCGTCGTGACGCAGTATCATCTGCGCTATTCTCTCGACAAGCACGGCTGTCTTGCCCGAACCGGCGGCTGCCGATACGAGTATGTTACCCTCGCCCGACGGCGCGTATATGGCTTTTTGCTGGTCATTCGTCCACTTCGTCATCGTTTGTCACCCCTCTCATCGCCGCGCCCTTTACTCTCATTTGCTCCCAGATTTCCGCGGTGCTTCCTTTTTTCCCGCGCGCGACGCGCTTATTCTCGTCAAATTTGCACACGGGCGCGTAATCGCAGTACTTGCACACGCTGTCGCCGTTTTTGTCGCTGTACGGGTTCAGGCCAATGTCGCCCGCGCGCGTCCTTTTATCTATATCCTCAACCGTTTCGCGCACGCTCTTCATAAGACCGTTTATCTCGTCCGGCGTGCGCACGCCGGAGAAATTGCCGTTACTGTCTGTCTTTACCCCGATAAAACCGCTCGCGCCGTTTTTTTCAATATCGCGGTCTATTCCCAAAAGCGTGCTTTTGCGGCGTTCTTTATCCTCATCGGCGAACGTCACGCCGTCGAGACGGAGCGAGTTTCGGTTCACCTCTTTTATGTTGTCCTCACTCTTTTTGCCGCCCAGCTTCGTGTACTCGTCGCGCACGGCGGTGTAATAAATGCCCGTAATCTCCGTGTCCGCGTTTTTCATTTCCTCGCAGGCGGCAAGCGCGTATATTACCATCTGCATATTGTAGCCGTTCGCGATGTTCACAACGTCAAACTCGGTCGAACCCGTCTTGTAGTCAATGACGCGCAGACATGTCCTTCCGTCCTCCGTTTCGCACACGTCAACGCGGTCAATCGTACCCTTTAACGACGCGCCGTCGGTGAGCTTTACGCAAAACTCCTTTTCCATGCCGCGCTCGGCGTAATCTCCCGACGCGAGGCACTTCTGCACAAGCGCCGCCGACGAGCGTATCGTTTTGCCCATACGCCGGAATATGCTGCGCGTCTTTTCCCTGTCGCGCGAATCGGACGCGATTATTTTCGCGCACGTGTCGTCTATTATGCTGTCTATCAGGCTGTCGCGCGCCTCGTCGGTGAGGGCGCGCCACGCGTCTATTTTCTCGCTGTCGCTTTGGGCGTCCTTTTCCACCTCAGCGCAGAAATCGTGTATCACGCGGTGGGCGTACGTGCCCATACTCATCGGCGATATGTCCCATTCCTCGCGCTCCTTCGCGCCCAAGCCGTAACGCATGAAGTAGCCGAACGGGCACATCGAAAACGAGTTAAGCCGTGTCGGGCTGTATTCCGTGTGACCGGAGTAGAGAAGATTTGCTATGTCCTCCTTAAGCAGCACGCCGTGACGCTCGTAATAGTCCGCTCTGTCGATAATTCCGAGCTGACGCTGCCACTCGTCCTTATCCCTGTACCAGTCGTACACCGCTTCCCACGCGGCGTTTTTGCGGGGAGCGGACGCAAGACTTGTGATAAGGTGGTGCATCGTCGCCTTCGGTGAGGATATGTACACGTATTCGCTGCCGTTTTCGGTGAGGTTGTCCTCCTCTTTGAGCTTCGGGAATTTACGCTTTATGTCGATATACATATGCGACGCGCCGAGCGGCTTACCCTCCTCGTCCTGTACGGAGTAGCTCACGTACAGCTTTTTGCTCACGGCGCACAGCGCGCGGTACACCTTGAAATACTGCTCGTCCGTCTTGCGGCGCGTGTCGGGCGCGATGCGTATGCCGAATTGTTCCGCAAGAGTGCTGCGGTCGTGGTCGGAGAAAAAGCCCTCGGTCGTAACGCCGGTCGGGAATGTGCCATTCTTCGCGCCGATAACGAAAATGTACTTGACGCTTGCGCCGCTCATGCGCTCCGCGCTGCCGACGTACACCTGGTCTATGCCCGACGGTATCGCGCGTATCTCGCATTTCGTAAGTCCGACGCTCATATATTCCTCGTACTCCGCCAATGTCAGCTTGTCGCCCGAAAGCGCCTGCGC
>CANQDD010000031.1 GCA_947591315.1 uncultured Clostridia bacterium | reverse complement strand
AATAATCAAAAGACCTACATACACGACAAATAATAATCTCTAAACAAAATTGATTAGTAGTTGTCGAGTGGGAATAATCCCACGAGGACCGGCGCCCCCGCCGCCGCATATTAGCGGCACGGCGGCGGACGGCGGTCTGCCGACCGAAGAACGTCGCATCCGGCGGCGGCAGGGACGCGTAGTTCGTTCTCTCGCACTGTGACAAATTGCCATATGTATGCGGGCTCTGGCACAGATACCACTGCCTGTGCCGTCTGCGGCAGAACCATAAGTGATGCTGCCATTGATATTGTCATGACGACGGTCATGACTCTTTTCATGAACTTCATATTATTGTGTCACTCCTATCTTTGAATTTCGATTGTGTGTGTATGAACTACCTGTTGCCCATCGGCACCACGCCCTTTCAAAGAAAATTTTTATATTGAAACGTCGTGGACTGTTATATATATAACTTCTTGCTTTTACACAAGCGTAAATTCGGGTTGTCCCACCCCTATGTAAAGCTCATACGCTTTTTGGAAGGACTTGATTGCTGAAAGGAGACCGGTATGAGGGGAAATTTTCACAAAAACCTCATACCATATATATACAAGCAAGTCCCTCTAAAAAACTTACGATTTTTCCTTTTCCCTCCCCTATAAATTAGATAGACATTTTTACGGTTTTTTTTGATAAAAAACTGTATAAACTTAAAAAACTTTTTCTTCGCCTTTTTGTGCAATTTGCCATGTGCGTTTTTGGATACAAAAAAGACCGCCCAATAGGTATTTGTGAATTTTCTGTGAACAAAAAAAGAGAAGGCGCGAACCTTCTCTAATAATGACTATTATAAAATTTTACAACCATTGTGGACTGTCTTTCGACTTCTCGCTTTACATCGAGCATAAATTCGGACTGTCCCGTTCCTACTGTATTGTTTAGCGATACGGAATCGTCATAATTGTACCGCTGTCAATCTTATCCTTTAAGCTCTGAAGCATCGGCAGATAGTGCGAATAATAGATGGGTTCACCTTCTATAGAAAGACGCGTACATGAGCCAGTTTCAACGACATCCTCTATGTTGGCAACAGTGTCACACAATTTATTATAATCGTTATCACTCCACCAACCTTCAGCCATCTCATACGCCGTAATGTATTCGATCAGGAAATTCATCAATCCATCAGGATACTTTGAGGCATATATGAAGCGACAAGCGAAATACATTCGATCCCTACGCAGGAGCGCAAACAGCTTTACGAGAATATACTTCAAATAGGCGATAAGCGCGAATAAGCTGGCGGCTTACACAATTTTCAAATTCATATTGAAATTTCCCAAAAGCCGTGGTATAATAGATGCACCGCATTATACAATAAGGACAAGGGTAGTTAAGAGTTAGGAGTGATAATCATGACGACCGATGAAAAATTTGATTTAATCCTGCAGGATATTGCAGCATTAAAACAAAGCAATCTGCAAACACAAATGACGCTTGAAAATACCGTCAACAAATGTATTCAGGTAATGGGAGAGGGTTTTGAATTGAACGCCGAAAGGCTTGACCGTTTCAATGTTGAGACAATTAAAAACCAATCCGACTTGTCATATATGATAGCAAAAGCAACAAGCGAAAAGGTAGACAGACTGATTGAACAGCTAAAGAAATCGGCGTAACACAAAAACAGCGTTCCGTGTGAACGCTGTTTTTATATGTGAAAATGTTATTCGTTTCGCCTTACGCAAAATACTCAATCGCACTGCTGCCTTTTTTGACAAACGCTATAAACTCGTCAATTTTCGCGGCGCACGATACAAATTGCCCGCCGTCAAATTCCTGTTTGTCGGTCGTTCTCACCCACGTACCCTGCGGCAGATACACGCGGCGTTCCGTCTGCCCCTCCTCAAGAATGGGCGCGAACAGAATGTCCGAGCCGAACATATACTGGTCGTCAAGGGTATAGCAGTTTTCATCTTCACAGAAATCGAAAAACATCGGACGCATGATCGGCGTTCCCGTTTCCGACGCTATATTCATATGCTTTATGATATACGGCTTGAGCCTTTCGCGCAGCTCAAGCAAATCCTTCAATATACCGTAATTTCTCTCGCCGAAGCTCCATATTTCGTTGTCGCCGCCGCTTTTTTCAAGTACCTCGGGATGGCGGTCAACGTGGTTTTTCGGCTTTTTTCTCGTGCCGTGCAGCCGCATTACGGGGCAGAACACGCCGAACTGAAACCACCGCGCGATAAGCTCGCGGAAATAATCGCTTTCGATGTCGCCGCCGGTGAAGCCGCCTATGTCGCTGTTCCACCACGGAATACCGCACATAGCCATCGACAAGCCCGATACCACGCTTTGGCGCAGCGCCCGGAATGTCGAGGGAATATCGCCGTTCCACACGACCGTACCGAATTTCTGACTGCCCGGGTAGCTCGCGCGCACGAGCAGCGCAACGTCCTCGCCCTCGGCTTTCAGCGCGTCGTAGAACGTTTTCGCGTAGTAGTATGGGTACAAAAGAGCCGTCTGCGCGCCGTTTCCGATATGGAACTTCAAATTGTCAAACTGCTGCGGGTGGACCTCCGGCTCAGACTGGTCGAGCCAAAACGTTTTTATTCCGTACTCATAATAATTTTTCCGAACCTGCTCCCACAGAAAGGCGCGTGTAGCGGGATTTGTCACGTCGATATACGTCTGCTGACCGTTGAACGGGAAAATGCCGTACTGTCCGTTTTCCGTGCGGACGAGCATATTGTTGTCGTCCATGTACGCGTAATTTTTGCTGTTCGGGTTTATCGTGGGCCAAATTGACACAACAGGCTCGATATTGAGCGATTTTAATTCATCGCACATCGCCTTCGGATCGTGCCAAAGCGTCGGGTCAAACTCCCAGTTTCCCTGCTCCGTCCAATGGAAAAAGTCTATAACGATCGCGCTGATGGGGAGATCGCGCTTTTTGTATTCTCTCGCGACCGCCATTAAATCGTCCTGACTTTCGTAGCGCATTTTGCTCTGCCAGAAGCCCGCCGCCCATTCGGGGAATTTCGGTGCAAAGCCGGTG
This sequence comes from uncultured Clostridia bacterium, assembly GCA_947591315.1. Classification (GTDB taxonomy): domain Bacteria; phylum Bacillota; class Clostridia; order UBA1381; family UBA1381; genus Hominilimicola. The sequence continues at coordinate 13,082 of CANQDD010000031.1, read as the reverse complement.
AGGGCGCAGTATTTCTGCATTATGTCCGCGGGGGTGTCGCCGCCGATAACTATGTAGTCCGCCTGATACGCGCTGTCGCACGTCCATAATGTGTGGTTTCTGGTAAGCTCGCACCGTCCTGTGCCGGGACTGTTCCACAAAAAGCCGTAGCCGAGCGACGAATACACAAACGGCATGGACGATTTCGTGTTATAATGCACCAAATCATACGAGCACCCCTTGCGGTCAAAACAGCTTTGCTGCTCCTGACCGAGACCGTAAAAATGCTCGTTATCGTTTGCCTCAAAAACGGCTTTTACACAGTAATTGTTTCCCTCGATATGGCGGAAAATGCCGTCGTCCTCTTTTCTTGTGCGGAGAATTTCAACTCCGTTTTTATAGAAAACAAGCTGATAATCGCACCAAATTTTTGTAAGCTCGACCGATAGGCTGCCGTTTGTAAGCACGGCTTTGTCCGCGTCGCCTGTTATATCGCACCTAACCTCGGACGGCGGTATGACCGTCCACGTTTCGTCCGAAAGCACTGTATTTCGCGACGCGCGGACGCGGATACTGTCTTTGCCATACGGCTCAACGCGCACGAGCTTATCTCTCATCGAAAATGTAATATTATTCTCCCCGATCACAATCTGCCCCATAGCGATATCCTCCGAATTATTCCGTTATATACACCCTCGTCCTGAACGGCACATTCGCGGCGATCCAGTTAATATCGGACGGGTGCAGTCTCACGCAGCCGTGCGAAATATTCACGCCGACGCGTCCGTCGTACTCACCGCCGCCGTAATAGAGCAGCGTGGAATGGAGCGCGTACCCGTTATAGAAGCGCAGCACGGGACCCACATAATACGTACCGTAATCCCACTGCGTACGCTCTATGATTTCAAACTGACCCGTTATCGTCGGCGTATCCCACGCGCCGAGCGCGCACGGGTACTCCTTAACGAGCTTCCAGTTATACTGCTGACCCTCGTAAACTCTCACCTTATACTCATGCTTTGAAACCCAGATAAGATAATTCGTACGGCTTCCGATACCGTCGCGGTTTACGGGTATTCTGTTCATAAGCTCGCGGTAATACGGCGCCTCGCCTATCAAAATATCCATAAACTCGCCGTAATCCGTAACCTCAAGCGGGCACTCGAACGCCTCCGCCAAATCCCTTACCGGCACGAACAGCGAACCCTCGATATACACGGGCTTATGCGACGCGTTCTTGTCGCCGCCGGGGTACGCCATATACTCGTTATTCGCCCAAAACACCGTCTTATGATCCTCGATCGACAGCGTCACGCTGTCCCATTCGCCATTGTAGTCAACGTCAAGCCCCATAGCCTCACCCACGGCTCTTACAGGCATCATCGTAACGCCGTCAACTATTCTCGCGCGCGGCTCTATGTCGTTGTACCACTCGTCCGTAATATACATATGTATTTCTTTTTCATACTCGGGGTTCGCGTCGAGCGACACGCCGTTACACTGCACATACCCGCCGTTTTCATCAAGGTAGCCGTACGTCTGGACCTCGATCGTGTCACCAACCTGCGCCTGCTGACCGTAATACCATATCGACCTTAAACCGCTCACGAGCTTCACCTTGAATTTCTCACCCATTCTGTACTGCGGCACATCGAATACCATCTGCACCGTCGGCGTATCCCAGCCGACATAGCGCAGACACGAGCCGAGCAGCTTATCGTTCATATCGTAAAGCTCGATAACCGCGTTGTTTGAGATTATGTACTTGCGGTGCGTGACTGCCAGATTTATCACAAACTGCGTCGAAAGCTCCCTTTCTGGAACAGCCTCAGCCTCCGGCGTTTCCGACGGCTCCGAGGTCGGCTCCGCTGACGGTTCGGCCGACGGTTCGGCGGTCGGCGCAGCGGAGGGCGTGGGCTGCGCGGTCTTCGTTACCTGCGCGTTTTCGGGCGCGGGCGTGCTTTCCGGCACAGGAGTAGGTTCGGGCGCGGCAAACGCCGACGACGATGTTAATGTGCAAAACGCGATAAACGCGATAAGAAATTTTTTCATTATGCTGTTCCCCCGTAAATTTTTTGATATTATAATAATAGCATATCCGTAAAACTTTTTCAAGATGAAAGATAAATTCCTTGATTGACGTACGGAAGAAAATAATGTATACTGATACAAAAGGGAGTGGGGGAGTATGAAACGCGGAATTAAAACGTATATAACGCTTTTTTTATCGACGCTGCGCATAAGCGCGTTCACATTCGGCGGCGGTTTTGTTATAATACCGATGCTCAAGCGTCAATTCGTGGACGTGCTGCACTGGCTTGATGAGGACGAAATGCTTGACCTCGTGGCGATAGCGCAGTCAACGCCGGGCGCGATAGCCGTAAACGCGTCGGTGCTCATAGGCTACCGCATAGCGGGGATCGCGGGCGCGGTAACGACCGCGATAGGCTCGGTTCTTCCGCCGCTCGTCATACTCGCCGTAATATCGATGTTTTACACGGCGTTCCGCGACAACACCGTCGTCGGGTACGTCTTAAAGGGCATGCAGGCGGGCGTGTGCGCGGTAATAATAGACGTTGTGATAACAATGGCATGGAACGTGATAAAGGATAAGCGCGTGTTCCCGATATGCATTATGGCAGCGTCGTTTACCGCGGCGTTCGTGTTTAAGGTAAACGTAATGTATATCGTGATAGTCTGCGGACTTGTCGGCGTAATGTTCATGCGTCCGAAGAAGGGAGACGGCGCGCGATGATTTATCTTCAGCTTTTTCTCTCGTTTTTCCAGATAGGGCTGTTCAGCTTCGGCGGCGGCTACGCCGCGATGCCGCTTATACAGCATCAGCTTGTGACGCTGCACGGCTGGCTCAATATGACCGAGTTTTCGGACATAATCACAATCTCGCAGATGACGCCCGGACCTATCGCCGTAAACGGCGCGACGTTCGCGGGAATACGCCTCGCCGGAATAGGCGGCGCGCTTGCCGCGACGTTCGGCTGTATACTGCCCTCGACCGTCATAGCGATAATACTCGCGAAGCTGTATTACAAGTACCGTGAGCTGTCGTTTATGAAGGGCGTAATGAACGGTCTGCGCCCCGCGGTCGTGGCGATGATAGCGTCTGCCGGACTGTCGATACTTATGCTCGCGCTTTGGAACGGTGCGTTCAACATAAAAAGCACCGATCTTATCGCGGCTGGGATATTTTTAGCCGCGCTTGCGGTGCTTCGGATATTCAAAATTGATCAGATATGGGTAATGCTCGCCGCCGGTCTCCTCGGCGCAGTCCTGTATGCTCTCGTGTAATGAGATAGGAGCACCGTAGGGGCGGTCAAGCCTTCCCCTTGAGGGGAAGGGGGACCGCGTTAGCGGTGGATGAGGTGTTGTTGCACAATAAAAACGGGCGAACACGGTTCGCCCCTACGTGAGGCTCCCCTTGAGGGGAGCTGTCGCCGAAGGCGACTGAGAGGTGGTTTTAAAAATTTATTGCCACCTCTCCGTCATTTGCTGCGCAAATGCCACCTCCCCTCGAGGGGAGGCATACGATGTGCGCCGCTCTACGTATGACCCCCTACTAGGTGAACGACGCTTTAGCGTCGTAGGGGCTGGCGCCCTCGACAGCCCGCATTTGCGATAATTTAACGGCGTTGCCGTAGGGGCGACCCTTGCGGTCGCCCGCCGTGAGGCTCCCCTACTAGGGGAGCTGTCGCCGAAGGCGACTGAGAGGTGGTTTTAAAAATTTATTGCCACCTCTCCGTCATTTGCTGCGCAAATGCCACCTCCCCTCGAGGGGAGGCATACGATGTGCGCCGCTCTACGTATGACCCCCTACTAGGTGAACGACGCTTTAGCGTCGTAGGGGCTGGCGCCCTCGACAGCCCGCATTTGCGATAATTTAACGGCGTTGCCGTAGGGGCGAACCGTGTTCGCCCGCCGTGAGGCTCCCCTACTAGGGGAGCTGTCACACGTAGTGTGACTGAGGGGTTTATGCGGGCGGCTAATAGCCGCCTCTGCTTACAGCACCGCGTCGAGCGCGTCCTCGTAATCCTCGATTGCGTGCGCGCCTATTATTTTTTTACTCACCTTACCGTCCACGAAAATAATGACGGTCGGAATTGACACGACCGCGTTCATAGCCGCGATATCGCCGCACTCGTCAACATTCACCTTGCAGACCTTGACCCTGCCGTCGTACTCCTCGGCAATCTCCGATATTACGGGCCCCACCATTCTGCAGGGACCGCACCACGGCGCCCAGAAATCCACGAGCACCGGCTTGTCCGCCTTTAACACTTCTCCGTCGTATGTTGAGCTTGTAAGATTTATTTCCATTTCCTTTACCTCCCGAAATTTATCTGTAATCCGGTATGCTTGTAAATATTCTGTTCACAGAGCCGGAATTATATACGGTTCTTTCAACGTAGCCGCCGTCGGTTTTCGTGTACTGCGTAACGACCGTTCCCGCGCCGGACGAGGCGTAAACCGTCACGATAACGTCGCCGTTATCGCGCGTCGCCGCGTCGCAGTAGACCATTCCGTTTGAGACGAGCTGATCGTAGAGCGTGTAGAAGCCGCCCTCGCCATCGTCGATCTCAACGACCCATTTCTGACTGTCGTCCCACAAAAATCCTTCGCTGTCCTTTTCGGCTGATGTGTATACGGTGAGCGTTCCACTGTTTTCGGGCAGCGTGCTGCCGGCTACTCTTGTCCAAATTCCCTCACTTACCGCTGACACATCAAGCTTTGATACGGTTCTTTCTGCCGCGCCTTCAACGTCATCGGGCGGCGCGGGCTCCACGGGAGGAACGTCCTCGGACGGAGCGTCTGTGTCCGTCGGCGCTGCGGGCGGCACGGTAACGGATTGCTTCGGGCTTGCTGTTTCAAGTCCTCCGTTCATCTTGTCGGAATACCTCCGTCCCACGTAAAATCCGCCTACGGCAAGGATAACCGCGAGTATGACCGCTCCCGCACCCTTGAAAAATTTTTTCATTCTGTTTCCTCCTCTGACTTTATATCAACGTATTTTTTATCGGTTTTCTCTATTTCACAGCCGGCGTTCGTGAGGTTTACAAGGCTTTCCGTCACGCGCTCCGTCTCGCTCACCGGCACGGAGATTACAAACGTGACGTTATCGGCGTAAACCGTGTCGTCCAGAATGTACCCGCGCGACATTATCTCGTGCTGCATTTTGCCGAGCAGCGTGTACGGCACAGTCACCGACAGTATATCGCACAGCGCGCGGTCTACGATACGCGACTTTACAAGTCCCGCGCTTGCCGAAGCTCCGTAGGTATGCACAAGTCCGCCCGTACCCAAAAGCGTGCCGCCGAAGTAGCGCGTCACGACGACGATAACATCCACAATGCCGCGCTTGCGTATCGCGTCGAGCACCGGCATACCCGCCGTGCCCGAAGGCTCGCCGTCGTCGCTGTAGCGGTAGATGTTGTTTTCGTCTATGACGTAGGCGTAGACGTTGTGCGTCGCGTCGGGGTACTTTGAGCGTATCTCGCCCAAAAATTCCAGCGCGTCCGCCTCGTTGTCAACCGGCTTTACATTGGCTATGAATTTTGATTTCTTTTCCACGAGCAGACTTTCCGTCCGCTCTGCGACCGTTTTATATATTTCCTTTTTTGACATTATACCAGATATTTCTTTATCTTCACGTACGTTTCCGCGTCCACGCGAAGCTCCATAACCGTGCCCTTTTCGCCGTAGCTCTCGCTGTCGACCTTCTGCGTGTCGTGGAGCAGGTTGACGAGCGAGCCCTCGCTGTACGGTATGCAGACCTTTACGCGGCGTTTCCTGCCCGGCGCAGTTTTTGCGATAGCGTCGATGAGCGTGTCGATCTGCTTGCCGTAGCGCGCGCTTATGTAGACGCTCTTGTTTGCTTTCGGCGTAGCCGACGCCTTGCCCATTGTGAGGTCGCACTTGTTGAACACCGCCACGACAGGCTTTTCGCCCGCGCCTATTTCGTTAAGTACCTGCTCAACTACCTTTACCTGATTGTCGGCTTCGGGGTTTGACGCGTCTATTACGTGCAGAAGCACGTCCGCGAGCGCCGCTTCCTCAAGCGTGGACTTAAAGGCTTCTATGAGGTGGTGGGGGAGCTTCCTGATAAAGCCTACGGTGTCTATAACGATTATCTGTCTGTTGTCGTCGAGCGTTATCGCGCGCGATGTCGGGTCGAGCGTCGCGAACAGCTTGTCCTCGGCGAATACATTTGCGTCCGTGAGAGTGTTCAGAAGCGTCGATTTTCCCGCGTTCGTGTAGCCGACGAGCGCGGCTGTGATTACGCCGTCCTTTTTGCGGCGGCTCCTTAAAAGGTCGCGGTGCTTTTTAAGCTCCTCGATTTCCTCCTCAAGCGCGTTTATCCTGCGCTGTATGTGCCGCCTGTCCGTTTCGAGACGCGTTTCACCGGGGCCCCTTGTGCCGATACCCGCACCGGTACGGCTCATTTCCGCGCCGAAGCCGCGAAGTCTCGGCAAGCGGTATTTAAGCTGCGCAAGCTCCACCTGGAGCTTACCCTCGCCGCTTTTCGCGCGCATCGCGAATATGTCGAGTATCAGCATGGAACGGTCGAGCACCTTAACGCCGAGCATATCTGTGATGTTGCGGAGCTGCACCGGCGAAAGCTCGTCGTCGAACACGACCGTGTCCGCGTTAAGACTTGTTACCGCCTCTTTAAGCTCCTCCAGTTTGCCCTCGCCCATATACGTTCCGGCTTCGAGGTCGGCTTTGTTCTGTATCATTTCGCCGACTACCTCTCCGCCCGCCGTCTCCACAAGCTCGCTTAGCTCCTTTATGCTCTCGCGCGTCGTATCCATAAGAGCGTCGCGCAGATCGCGGTGCACGCCCGCAAGTATTACTCTTTCGCGCTTATCCGTCGTATTTTCCATGTATATCACCTTTTCGTATCAATAATTGTCCATCGTCCTAATTATACCAAATTTTTCGTTCAAAGTATACCCTTTGGAGCAAAAATTCAAAATTTTTTAACAATTCGGTAAAAATAAAAAAATGTGTTTCCGCGCCTTCCCCCGTAGGGGGAAGGCGCGGAAACACAAAATCCAAAATAATATTGCAATATTACACCACGCAGCCGATACGCCGCGGGGCTGTTACTCCGCATAGGCGCCGCGGGGCTGTTACTTCGCATAGCTGACATGAGGCTGTTACTCCGAGTAAGACTTGTCTCTTATGAAAATTCTCTCCGTGCCGACGCATTTGCCGCTGCTTTCGTCGATATCGAATATGCAGCCGCAGAACTGACCGCTGCCGGTGGCGAGGTCAAACTTCTGCGGCATACCGGTGCGGAAGCGCTCCACTATCGGCGTTATGCCTCTGCCGAGAATGGACAAACTCACGCCGGTCATGCCGAGGTCGGTTATATATCCCGTGCCGCCCGGAAGTATCATCTCGTCAGCCGTCTGCACGTGCGTATGCGTGCCGAAAACGGCGCTCACCTTGCCGTCGAGGAAAAATCCCATCGCGAGCTTCTCGCTCGTAGCCTCGGCGTGGAAGTCCACGATGATTATATTCGTTTTTTCGCGAAGCTTTGCGATTTCCTCCTCCGCCTTGTCGAACGGGGAGTCCTGCTGATATTCGAGGAACGTCCTGCCGATGAGGTTCACAACGCCGACCTTTACGCCGTTTTCCGCGGTATACACAAGGCTGCCCTCGCCGGGGCAGGCTTTGTTGTAATTGGCGGGGCGTATAACGTTGTCCTCCTTGCGCATGATAGCCGAAATTTCCTTGCAGTCCCACGTGTGGTTGCCCATGGTTATAACGTCCGCGCCGGCGCGGACAAGCTCATTGTACGCCGAGCGCGCCATGCCTCTGCCGTGCGTGGCGTTCTCGCCGTTTACGATGCACATATCCACGCCTTTTGCGTACTTCATATCGTCAATGTACTTGAAGAGCATTTCGCGCCCCACGGCGCTCACAACGTCTCCGACACATAATATTTTCATAGCGGCTGCCTTTCTGTCCGTAAATTACCGAAAAAAAAGGGAATATTACAGAACGGGTAGAAGCAAATCACAAGCGGTGCGTACAGTGCCTTTATCGCAATGTATCTCCTCCGATGTGGTTTACGCTCTGTAATAACCCCCATTTTTCTTTTTTTTGATTACTTCGCGTAATCGACGGCTCTCGTTTCGCGTATCAGACTGACTTTGATCTGACCGGGGTATTCAAGCTCCGTCTCAATGCGCTTTACGATATCCTTTGCGACAAGGATCATGCCGTCGTCGTTTATGACTTCGGGCTTAATCATTATGCGCACTTCGCGTCCCGCCTGAATAGCGTACGACTTTTCGACACCGTTGAAGCTGTCGGCGATTTCCTCAAGCTTCTCCAAACGCTTGATGTAGGTTTCGAGATTTTCGCGTCTGGCTCCCGGACGCGCCGCGGATATTGCGTCGGCTGCCTGTATGAGCGAAGCGGCAATCGTCTTTGCCTCAACGTCGCCGTGATGCGCCAGAATTGCGTGCACAACATCCTTGTTCTCACGGAACTTCTTCGCTATATCCGCGCCGATAGTTACGTGCGAGCCTTCAACTTCATGGTCAACCGCTTTGCCGATGTCGTGCAGCAAGCCCGCTCTCTTTGCGAGATTTACATCGACTCCCAGTTCACCCGCCATAACGCCCGCAAGGTGTGAAACCTCGATACTGTGCTTGAGGACGTTCTGACCGTAGCTTGTTCTGAATTTCAGCTTACCAAGCAGCTTAATAAGCTCGGGGTGAAGTCCGTGCACGCCCGTCTCGAACGTGGCGTTCTCGCCCTCCTGCTTGATAATTGCTTCAACCTCCCTGCGCGACTTCTCGACCGTTTCCTCGATACGCGCCGGATGGATACGTCCGTCGACGATGAGCTTATCGAGCGCAAGACGCGCGACCTCGCGCCTTATCGGATCGAAGCTGGACACTATGACCGCCTCCGGAGTGTCGTCGATGATAAAATCAACGCCGGTGAGCGTTTCAAGCGTTCTGATGTTGCGTCCCTCTCTGCCGATTATACGTCCCTTCATTTCGTCGTTGGGAAGGCTTACAACCGATACGGTTGTTTCGGCAACGTGATCCGCGGCAACCTTCTGTATCGAAAGCGCAACGATGTTCTTTGCGTTTCTTTCCGCGTTATCCTTTGCCTCCTGCTCAATTTCTTTAACCATGACGGCTGCTTCATGTCTTGTCGTTTCCTCAATGTTCTTAAGCAAAAGCTCCCTGGCTTCCTCAGCCGTAAGACCGGAAATCTTCTCGACAAGCGCCATCTGCTGTTCCCTAATTTCTGCTATTTCTGCTTCTTTGGCTTCAAGGTTCTTAATCTTTTGATTGTAAGATTGTTCCTTTCTCTCCAAATTATCTGTCTTTTTGTCTAAATTTTCCTCTTTCTGAGCTATTCTGCGCTCCTGACGGCTAAGCTCGTTTCTGCGTTCCTTAACCTCCGCGTCGAACTGCGCGCGAAGCTTTTGGTTTTCCTCCTTCGCTTCGAGCATCATTTCGCGCTTTTTCGCGGAAGCGTTTTTCTCAGCTTCGGCAATTATAGACTTTGCCTGCTCCTCGGCAGAGCCGAGGTGGGCTTCGGCGATTTTCTTTCTGTGCGCGACGCCTCGGTTAAAGCCGATAACAGCCGCCGCAGCGCAGAGTATAACCGCCGCGATTATAACGATTATCAATGTAATGCTAATCGGTAACACCCCCTGAACTTTTTTCTCCAAGACCTGCCAATGGGGGCTTTCTTAAAATGACTGCTGCCTATGAAATACCGTCTTAATCGACGAACCCGTATCGGCGCGTATGCAGGTAATAAGCGCCGCCGAGGCTACTGTAATCATACGGAGCAGTCCTTTAAGACGGCTCCATTTTAAGTATTGGGATTACATATCAAATTTCATATTTTACAGAAAACTTATATTTAAAGAATATTAAGCACATCATATTGTATACCATTTTCGCCGATATGTCAAGACGCGGAAAATAATTGTAATACAACGGTAAATTTTTCCGCGCCGGCAGGCAAAATGTGAAAATATACGGAAAACAAATATTTTATCAAAAAAAGCATAAAAAAATCGAAAAAAGACAAACTAATAATGTATCGTCAAAATGCACAAAAAATTAAAATAATTTTATTTATATATAGTCTTTACTGACTAAAAAAAATATGTTACAATGTATACCATAGATTGTATACTCTGATGAGTATGCCGGATAAAAATAATCAACAAAGGAGGGAGATATATGGCAGAAGAGATGACATGGGCGGGTATAAGCCGTTTTCAGGTTTATCTTTTCAATTCGGGAGAAAATTTCCAGTCGTATAAAATGCTCGGAGCGCATAAAATAAAGCTTGACGGCAAGGAAGGCTGGCGGTTCGCCGTATGGGCGCCGCACGCGAAAAGCGTCCGGGTGGTCGGTGATTTCAACGGTTGGGACGGATGGGACAAGAAGCTCGAGCCTATCGAGACAAGCGGCATCTGGTACGGTTTTTTCACCGATATAAAGGAGAACATGCTTTATAAGTATGCCATAGAAGCTCAAAACGGCGAGACGGTTTACAAGGCCGATCCGTTCGCCGTAAAATGTGAGCTGCGGCCGGGAACGGCGTCGCTCACGAAGGATTTGGCGGGCTACAAGTGGGGAGATAAAAAGTGGCTCGCGGAGCGCGGGAAGGAGTCCACGCTGCTTAAGCCGGTAAATATCTACGAAATGCACGTAGGCTCGTGGAAGGTTCACGAGGACGGCAGCCTGTATACTTATAAGGAGCTCGCGGACGAGCTTGTACCCTATGTCAAGGACATGGGTTACACACATATAGAAATGATGCCGGTAACGGAATACCCGTTCGACGGCTCGTGGGGCTATCAGGTAACGGGATATTTCTCCGCGACGACGCGCTACGGCGACTGTCACGAGCTCCAGTATTTCGTTGACAAGTGCCATAAGGCGGGAATAGGCGTTATCATGGACTGGGTTCCCGCGCACTTCCCGCGCGACGCTCACGGACTTCGTATGTTCGACGGCACGCCGACCTACGAGTACGCCGATCCGCGCATGGGCGAGCATAAGGACTGGGGCACGATGGTGTTCGACTACGAAAAGAGCGAGGTAATATCGTTCCTCATATCGTCGGCTTACTTCTGGGCGAAGGAGTACCACATGGACGGCATACGCGTTGACGCCGTTTCGTCCATGCTCTACCGCGACTATTCGCGTAACGACGGCGAGTGGGTGCCGAATAAGTACGGCGGCAACGGAAACCTTGAGGCGGTCGATTTCCTGAGAAAACTCAACCGCATAATGGGCACGGAGTTCGCGAATTTCATGATGATCGCGGAGGAGTCCACGGCGTGGCCGATGGTAACCGCTCCGCCCGACAATGATGGTCTGGGCTTTAACTACAAGTGGAATATGGGCTGGATGAACGACACGATAAGGTACATGTCCATGGATCCGTATTTCAGAAAGGACAACCACAGCCTGCTGACGTTCGTGATGATGTACGCCTACAGCGAAAACTTCATACTTCCGCTTTCGCACGACGAGGTCGTACACGGCAAGCATTCGCTTATCGACAAGATGTTCGGAAGCTACGACGAGAAATTTGACGCGTACAGGGCGCTTCTCGGATATTACATGACGATGCCGGGCAAGAAGCTGATGTTTATGGGCGGAGAGATAGGTCAGTTCCTCGAATGGCGTTACGACGACCAGCTCGAGTGGAACGTGCTCGAAATAGATAAGCACAAAAAGCTGCATCAGTACATTAAGGACATCAACCACTTCTACCTTGAAAACAAGGGCTTGTGGGAGAACGAGACGAGCTGGGACGGCTTCAGGTGGATAAATGAGGCAGACAGCGAAAATTCCGTGCTTTCGTATATAAGACGCGGCAAAAATGTAAATGATAACGTCGTGGTGGTGGCGAACTTCACGCCGGTGTCGCGCCCAATCTACAAGATAGGCGTTCCGGTTGCGGGCAGCTACGAGGTGATAATACACTCCAACGCCTCGAAGTACGGCGGCACGAGACGTATTGCCAAAAAGACCTACAAGACCGTAAGCGAGCCGTACAGCGATATGGGTTATACGCTCGTGGTAGAGGTTGACGGCAATTCGGTTATGATGCTGAAGAAAAAGCAGGAAACGGCGAAGAAAAAAGCTCCCGCAAAGAAAGCTCCCGCGAAAAAGAGCGCGGCTAAGAAAACAGAAACAAAGAAAAAGACAGAAATTTAATATATAGGAGATGATTTAAATGGTATCAAAGGATTGCGTTGCAATGATACTTGCAGGCGGTCAGGGTTCAAGACTCGGCGCGCTGACGAAGAACGTCGCAAAGCCGGCTGTCCCGTTCGGCGGAAAGTACAGAATTATTGACTTCCCGCTTTCAAACTGTGTTCATTCCGGTATAGATACCGTCGGCGTGCTGACGCAGTATCAGCCGCTTGAGCTTAACCGTTATATAGGTAACGGCAACCCGTGGGATCTCGACAGGAGCCACGGCGGTGTGTACGTTCTGCCCCCGTACCAGAGCGCTAAGACAGAGGAGTGGTACAAGGGTACGGCGAACGCGATATATCAGAATCTGAGCTTCCTCGAAGGCTTTAATCCCGAAAACGTGCTTATACTTTCGGGCGACCATATTTACAAGATGCACTACGGCGAAATGCTCAAGGCTCACAAGGAGTCGGGCGCGGCGGCTACGATTGCGGTCATGCCCGTGCCGTGGGAGGAGGCGAGCCGTTTCGGTATCATGAACGTGGACGATAACGGCGTTATAACGGAGTTTGAGGAAAAGCCCGCGAACCCGAAGAGTAATCTCGCGTCGATGGGTATATACATCTTCCGTTACGATATGCTCAAAAAATACCTCGAGGACGACGAGAGGAATCCCGAATCGGCAAACGACTTCGGTAAGAATATTATCCCGACGATGCTCGCGGACGGTGAAAAGATGGTGACGTACCGGTTCGAGGGTTACTGGAAGGACGTCGGTACGATACACAGCCTGTGGGAGGCGAATATGGATCTTATCGACGATCCCCCGAAGTTTGACCTCGGTGACAGACGGTGGAGCATCTATTCGAGAAATATGGCGCTCGC
>CANQDD010000030.1 GCA_947591315.1 uncultured Clostridia bacterium | reverse complement strand
GCGAAAAGCGGAAAGATACGCGAAAGCCGCGGCAAAATAGCCGTCGCGACGGTAAAGGGCGACATTCACGACATCGGCAAAAATATAGTAAAGGTGCTTCTGGAAAATTACGGCTACGAGGTTTACGACCTCGGCAAGGACGTACCGCCGGAGACGGTCGTGGAGGAATTAAAAAAGAACGGCATTCACCTTTGCGGACTGTCGGCGCTCATGACAACGACAGTCGTGAGCATGGAGGAAACGATAAAAGCCGTACGCGAGGCGGGACTTGACGCTAAAATATGGGTAGGCGGCGCGGTGCTGACTCAGGAGTACGCCGACATGATAGGCGCGGACAAGTACTGTCCCGACGCGCTCTCGTCCGTGCATTACGCGAACGAATTTTTCGGATACGAGTAACGTCGAGCCTCGGCGATACGGACGGAATTGCGTTTCTCCACTTTCCTCTTGCAAAAATTTACCGTCTGTAGTAAAATTAAAATGTATAAAATTCATTTGGGAGAAAATGTGTATGAAGGTAATAGCAGCCACAAAAAACAAGGGCAAGCTGCGCGAAATGAACGAGATACTGTCCCCTCTCGGCATAGAAATAGTGCCGCAGAAGGACGTCGGCATAGACGTTGACGTTGAGGAAACCGGACAGACATTCGAGGCGAACGCGCTCATTAAGGCAAGGGCGGTACGCATGGTGAGCGACTACCCCGTGCTTGCGGACGACAGCGGTCTGTGCGTCGATTGTCTCGGCGGCGCGCCCGGAGTGAGAAGCGCGCGTTACGCCGGTGACGGCGCGAGCGACAGCGACAAAATAAACAAGCTCCTTTCCGAAATAGGCGACAGCGAAAACAGAAACGCGCGCTTTGTGACATGCGTCGCGTATATATCGGCTGACGGCAGGGAGATCACGGCTCACGGCGAGGTCAGGGGACGCATAACGCACACGCCTCACGGTGAAAACGGCTTCGGCTACGATCCCGTGTTTTACTCTACGGAGCTAAAAAAGACGTTCGCCGAAAGCAGCGACGGCGAAAAAAACAGCGTGAGTCACAGAGGCAGAGCGCTTAAAAATCTTTACGACAAACTCAAAGGCACGGAGGTATAAGACTATGATGGACGATGTTTATTTGGAATATCTTATAAAGCGCAAGCCCACGGGCAAGCAGATAGCCGCGAAGGCCGCGCTTATCGCCGGCGCGTCGGTTCTGACGCTTATCCTGCTCTATCTCATGCTTGTTTTCGGCATGGTTGTCAGCCCCGCGATGAGACAGATGGTGTTCACGTTCGGACCGCTGCTTATTCTCGGCGCGTGGTACGGCGCGTACCTCGTAAACAACATGCTCAACATCGAATACGAGTACATTCTCACAAACAGCTCGCTCGACATAGACAAGGTGCTCGCGAAAAAAGGACGCAAGCCGTTCGTGAGCTTTGACTTTAAGGACATCACGATCTGCGCGCCGGTTGACGACAATATGCACAACTCCGACTACAAGAACGTCACGCCCGACAAGGTGTACGACGCGGTAGGCAATCCGGCTATGGGAAACGTGTATTTTGTCGACTACACCGAAAACAACTCGCGCGTAAGAGTTCTGTTCCAGCCTACGGGCAAAATGATTGAAATGGCGAAAAGATACAATCCGAGAAATATTTTCGCGGCTGAATAAGCCGTATACGGGGTGATTTTTATGAAAGCGTGCTACGCGCAGGAGATGCGCGACATAGACCGCGCCGCGACGGAAAAGGGCGGCGTTCCGAGTATCGTGCTTATGGAAAACGCCGCGATAGCGTGCGTAAACGAGCTTAAAAAGGATTTCGGCTGCCTTAAGGGAAAGCGCGCCGCGATTTTCTGCGGCAAGGGCAACAACGGCGGCGACGGCTTCGCGATAGCGCGCCACCTCTGCGGCGCGGGCGCGGACGTGTCCGTTTTTCTCGTGTGCGGCAGCGAGTTTTCCGGCGACGCGAAAATAAATTTCGACATCATAAATAAAATCGACGCCATCAACACCGACGTTATATCCGACACCGACAACCTGAAATACATCATTCGCGCGAACGACATTATCGTTGACGCGATATACGGCACGGGCATACGTGGCTCTGTAACGGGCGTAAGCTACGACGTTATAAACGAGATAAACGAAAACAGCTCCTACACTCTGTCGGTAGACGTTCCGAGCGGCATTAACAGCGACAGCGGCGAGGTGTGCGGCATCTGCGTGAACGCGCGCAAGACCGTCACCTTCGCGGCGTACAAAATAGGCATGCTCCTGTTTCCCTCCGCCGATTACATAGGCGAAACGGTCGTCGCGGATATTTCCATACCCGACTACATTATTGAGGAATGCAGCACAGCCGCGACTGTCATGGACGCTGAATTTGTGAGGAAAAATTTCCCGAAACGTGAGAACAATTCACAAAAGGGCGACTACGGCAAGCTGCTTGTGATAGCGGGCAGCGAGGGTCTTTCGGGCGCGGCTTACCTGTCGTCACGTTCGGCTGTCGAAGCCGGCAGCGGACTTGTCACGCTCGCGCTTCCCGACTGCATAAGCGCGGCTATGGAGAGCAAGACGACCGAGGTTATGACGCTTCCGCTTGACAGCATAGGCGGTCACATTTCAAGCACCGCCGTCAAAAAAATACTCGAATACATGGAAAAAGCCGACGCGGTTCTTATAGGCCCCGGTCTCGGACGCAGCCGCGACGCGCGAATCGTGCTTTGCGAGGTGTTAAAAAATTCCAACATACCCGTCATAATAGACGCGGACGGCATAAACGCGGCAGCCGAGGAAATGGACGCGGTAAAGGACTGCCAGTGTCCCCTCATCTTCACGCCCCACGCCGTCGAAATGTCTCGGCTCACTGGACTTGACAAAGATTACATAGAAGAAAACAGGCTCACAGTCTCGCGCGAGTTCGCGGAGGAGTACGGCGCGACCGTCATACTCAAAGGTCACCACACCGTTGTAACAGCTCCCGACGGCGAACAATATATTAGTATTACAGGCAACTCAGGTCTCGCGACCGGCGGCACGGGCGACGTGCTTGCCGGAATTACCGCCTCGCTCGCGGCGCGCGGCATAAACGAAACGACAGCCGCCGCGATAGCCGTTTACGTTCACGGCTTCGCGGGCGATATTTCAATGGAAAAATATGGAATTGAAAGCGTCACGGCAACAAAAGTCATGGAAAATATTTCCGGCGCTTTGAAAATATTACTTGTGGAAAATTGAAATCTGTTGTGCTAAAATAGATACGAGCACCGAAAGGACGGCTTTTTGATATGGATAAAAGAACATGGGCTGAGGTCGATTTGGACGCTATCGCCCACAATATGAGAGAAATAAGAAAAATCACAAATCCCTCGTCGCAGATCATGGCGGTCGTTAAAGCCGACGCGTACGGACACGGATTTCTGGAGGTCACGCGCACGCTTCTCGAAAACGGCGCGGACAGACTCGCGGTCGCCGTGCTTCAGGAGGGCAAGCAGCTCCGCAGCCGAGGCGTGACCGTTCCCATTCTTATTCTCGGCGCGAGCGGTAATGACAGCATCGAGGATCTCATAAACTTCGACATCACCCCGAGCGTGTTCACCTACGAGTTCGCGAAGGCTCTTTCATACGAGGCGGAGCGTAAGGAAAAGGTGACGAAGATCCATATCAAAATCGACACCGGCATGAGCCGCATCGGTTACCTTGCCGGCGACGACAACGAGGAAATAGCCGACGAGATAATAAAAATCTCGCGCCTTCCGTATATAGAAATCGAGGGTATTTTTTCACACTTCGCCGCGTCGGACGAGTATGACGCGTCTTACACGCATTTGCAGTTCGACCGCTTCACGGACGTGTGCAGAAGGCTCGAAAGCAAGGGGCTTAACATTCCCATAAAGCATATCTGCAACAGCGCGGGCATTATGATGTACCCCGAAATGCACCTCGACATGGTGCGCCCCGGCGTTATACTGTACGGAATGTACCCGTCGGACGAGGTGGACAAATCGCGTCTCGACCTTGTCCCCGCCATGACGCTCAAATCGACGGTAACACACGTCAAAGAAGTCGAGGCGGGCAGAGGCGTTAGCTACGGCAGGGAGTATATCACGAAGGGCGTTACAAAAATCGCCACCGTGCCGATAGGCTACGCCGACGGATATTTAAGGCGGCTCGCAAAAGAGGGCAAAATGCTTGTAAACGGTGTAAAAGTGCCGATTATCGGAAGAATTTGCATGGATCAATGTATGATTGACGTCACAAATGTAAATAATACAGACAGAGGTGACGAGGTAATCATATTCGGACGCGAGGGCGTCACGATCGACGACCTTGCGAAATGGCTCGACACGATTAACTACGAGGTAGCGTGCGTAATCGGCAAGCGTATTCCGAGAATTTACACGAAAAACGGAAAGGCGGTGAAGGTGCTGAACTACCTTATGTAACTGCGGCTCATGCCGCATTTACACGCAAACGGTGAAAAGGTTTAAGGGGGCTTGGTTGCTTTGTCACAGATAAAAAACAAGGAAAAGCAGGAGCTTTTAAAGCTTCTCGAAAAGGGTTATAAGGATATGGCGGATATAAACATCGAAATCGCCGAGGAATGTGTAACGGCTGATAACGAGGCTCTGTCCGCCGCCGAGGAAAAACTTGAAAACTGACGGAGTGATTAAAGTGATTGTGAAACGAGGAGACATTTATTATGCCGATTTAAGTCCGGTTGTCGGCAGCGAGCAGGGCGGCGTTCGTCCCGTGCTCATAATTCAGAACGACGTCGGCAACAAATACTCTCCCACCGTGATCGCCGCGGCGATTACGAGCCGTATCAACAAGGCTAAAATGCCCACTCATATAGAGCTTACAGCACGGGAATACGGACTTAACAAGGATTCTGTTATATTACTGGAGCAGATAAGAACCATCGACAAGAGAAGATTACGCGAGAAAATAGGCTATCTGGACGGCAGCGTAATGGGCAGCGTGAACGACGCGCTGCAGATAAGCTTCGGGCTTATAGGAATATGAATACAAGTGTAGCGGCGTCTACATAGCTTTAAGTTGACGGGAGCTGTTTCGTTAAACGTATGTTTTAACGGGGCAGTCCCGTTTTTTATTTAGAAACGGTTGCGCTGACGGAAAATTTATGCTAAAATACCCTTGACAAACAAGGTCATTATATGTATAATAGGCTTTAGCGCTTTAGCATGATAAAGTTACGAAAGGATTATTTTTATGTCTAACTGGAAATTACATACGCCCAACGGCGTGAACGATATACTCGCGGACGAATGCGCGGTAAAGAACGGTATAGAGAGCAAAATCAAAGCCGCGTTCGCCGCTAAGGGCTACGGCGAGGTACAACCTCCCATGTTCGAGTATTACGACTGCTACGCCGGCGCGGGCGGTCAGCTTTCGCAGGAAAATATGTTCAAATTCTTTGACGAACAGGGACGCATACTCGTGCTGCGCCCCGACTTCACGACCTCGATAGCGCGCATGGCTTCAACGAAAATGTCGGACAAGCCGTACCCGCAGCGGTACATGTACTGCGGAAGCGTGTTCCGCGTGGAGCAGACGCAGGGCGCGCGTCAGCGTGAGTTTACGCAGAGCGGTATCGAGCTTATAGGCTCGTATTCGCCCGAAGCCGACGCGGAGGTTATCGCCGCCGCCATGGACGCGGTAAAGGCTGTCGGCATAAACGATTTTTCTATGGAGATAGGTCAGATAGCGTTCTTCAACGGTCTTAAAGAGCAGGCGTGTCTTGACGGGGACGAGACGGAGCGGCTTCGGGAACGCATCGACTCGAAGGACAGCGTCGGCATTAAAGCTATAACCGACAAGCTCCACATCGAGGACGGAGTTAAAAAGCTGATGATCGACCTCCCCTACCTGTTCGGCGGCGGAGAGGTGCTCGAAAAGGCGTACGTTGACGGTCTTAACGAAGCGTCAAAGCTTGCGCTTGACAATATAAAGCGGATTTACGGTATTCTCTGCGAAAAGGGATACGAAAAGTACGTTTCGATAGACCTCGGTATGCTCGAAAGCATAAACTACTACACCGGCTCCATTTTCAAATGCTACACACACGGCGTGGCGTTCCCGATATGCGCGGGCGGCAGGTACGACAATCTTATGGGACAGTTCGGCGCGCCGCGCGGCGCGGTCGGCGCGGCAATAGGCGTAAACAGGCTGATGTCGGTAATAACAAGTAAGGAGATATAACAGTGAGATATTTAACGGTTGCCCTCGCGAAGGGCAGATTGGCGGAGCTTGCAATGGAGATGTTCATTTCCATAGGCATGGACTGCTCCGAAATGAAGGAAAAAACGAGAAAGCTGATTTTTACCGACGAGAAGAATAAGATGAAATTCATTCTCGTCAAAGCCACCGACGTCGCGACTTATGTCGAGTACGGCGCGGCTGACATCGGCATAGTCGGCAAGGACACGCTTCTCGAGGACAGCAGAAATCTGTATGAAATGGTCGATTTGGGCTTCGGCAAGTGCAAAATGGCGGTATGCGGACCTGTCGGGCTAAAGGGTAAGCTGCACTCCATGCCGAATCTGCGCGTCGCGTCAAAGTACCCGCACATCGCGGCGAAGTATTTTCAGGAGGACTGCGGTCAGACGATAGAGCTTATTAAACTTAACGGCTCGGTCGAGCTTGCGCCGCTCGTTGGACTTAGCGACGTAATCGTTGACATCGTGGAAACGGGCAAAACGCTTAAAGAAAACGGTCTCGAAGTCCTTGAGGACATCGTTCCCTTAAGCGCCCGCTTCGTCGTAAACAAAGTCAGCATGAAAATGGAGCGCGAACGTATCATGGATATTGTGGAAAAGTTTAAGGAGAGGATAAAAGCATGAAAATATACCCCGCTATAGACATTAAAGACGGAAAGTGCGTGAGGCTGTACAAGGGACGGTTCGACGACGTGACGGTATACGGCGACAGCCCCGCTGAAATGGCGAAAAAATGGGAGGCGCAGGGCGGCGAATACATACACGTCGTAGACCTCGACGGCGCGCTGAAGGGTCACGGCGTAAACGCCGGCAAAATACGCGAAATATGCGAAAGCGTCAGCGTACCCGTGCAGACCGGCGGCGGCATACGCACAATGGAGGACATAGAAGCAAAGCTCGCCTGCGGCATAAGCCGCGTCATAATCGGCACAAAAGCCGTGAGCGACAGCGAATTTGTAAAAAGAGCCGCTGACAAATACGGCGGCAAAATCGTGATTGGCATCGACGCGAAGGACGGCATGGTAGCGGTCGAGGGCTGGGAAAAAACGAGCGATTTTACCGTAGTTGAATTCGCGAAAAAAATGGTCACGCTCGGCATTAAAACGATCGTCTACACTGACATCGCGACCGACGGCACGCTCGCGGGACCCAACGTCGCGGCGATGCGCGAAATGGCGGCGTCGGTAAACGCCGATATTATAGCCTCGGGCGGCGTCGGCTCGCTTGACGATATACTCTCGCTCAAGGACACGGGCGTTGAGGGCGTGATAGTCGGCAAGGCGCTGTACACGGGACGCGTAGACCTCGCCGAAGCTGTCAAAACGCTTAAATAAAAGTTAAAAACGGGTTCATGCGAACCCGTTTTTTTATATTTCAAATTCATATTCTCCCGCCTCAAGCGTAATTTTTTTACCGCCGAGATACAGCTCTGCCGTCGTGTTTTCGGGAACGGAGCAGCGGTACCTGAACCTGTCTCCCTCCACGCTCCACTCCGACTTAATAACGCCGAACCGCGTTTTCAGGCTGCCCTTCGCGTACGTGAGCGAACCGCCGCGCGTCGGGCGCAGTATGATTTTCTTATACCCCGTCTCACCCTTTTCCTCCGACGTATTTATGCCGAGAATATCGGAATAAAGCCACTCACCCACCGAGCCGTAGGCGTAGTGGTTGAACGAGTTCATATTAAAGTCGCCGAAGGTGTCCGTTTCCGCAATGTAGCTGTTCCACCGCTCCCACACGGTCGTCGCGCCGTTGCGGACGCTGTAAAGCCAGCCGGGGTACTCCGTACTCTCCAAAAGCGCGAACGCATTATCCGTCATGTTCGCCTTCACGAGCGCGCTTAAAAGGTGCGAAATCCCCAGAAATCCCACCGACAGCCTGTTGTCCCAATCGGAGAGCGCCTTTCTGAACCCTTCGCGCGTACCCTCCTTCACACCGTCCAAAAGGTCAAAATCTATCGCCAGAGCGTACGCCGTCTGACTTGCGTTAACTTTAGTGTCCCCGCAGCCAACTTTAGTGTCCCCATTATCGCGAGTTTTAGTGTCCCCGTTTAATTCAAGATCTCTGTCATTTTTAGTGTCCCCGCTTTCGGGGACATATAAAATCTGACCGTCCCCGTCTACCCATTCTCTCTGGAACGCCGCCTTTATATTCTCAAAAAGCGCGCGGTACTTTTCCGCGTCGTCCGTATACCCCAAAACGTCCGCCGCGCGCGATAAAATATTCGCGCTGTTCGCCGCGTACGCCGTAGCGGAAAGAATTACCGGCGTTGTAACGTCGGGAGCGAGGTGGTCGCCGCGCCGCTGACGGCGCTGTATAAAGCTTGTTTGGTTTTCACTTAGCTGCTGATAGTCGACCCACTTTTTCATCATGCCGTAATTGTCCAACAAAAATTTACTGTCCCCGTACGCCTTATACATTTCCCACGGCACTATGACAGCCGCGTCGCCCCAGCCGTCGCAGCCGCCGTTGGGACGGTTATCGCCGCCCAAAGGAGCGGTATCGGGCACCGCGCCGCCGCGGTTATACATAAGCTGACTGTCGCGCAGATCGGTGAGCCACTTTTCCATGAATGATTTTATGTTCATGTTGTACGCGGCGGTTTTCGCGAACACCTGCACGTCTCCCGTCCAGCCCATACGCTCGTTGCGCTGCGGGCAGTCGGTAAACGTCATGACGGAGTTGCCGCGCTGCCCCCACAGTATATTTTCGTAAAGCTTGTTTATATCGGGATTTGAACATTCAAACGAGCCTGTCACCTCGGTCGTATTCGTTATGACAACGCCCTCGACGCTCACTATCATATCATCGAAATCCTCACGCGTAAGCTGCTCGCCGCACCCGCTTACCTCTATGTACCGAAAGCCGTGCAGCGTGAACGACGGCACAAATTCCTCCCTGCCGCCCTTCATCGTATACATGTCTATATTGGCGGCGTTGCGGTAATTTTCGTTGTAAATCCTGCCGTCACTGTAGCACATCTCGCCGTAGCGCAGCTTCACGCACCTGCCGCGCCTGCCGTTCATCACGACGCGCACCGTGCCGACCATGTTCTGACCGAGATCGAGCACGAAATGACCTTCGGGATTTTCATACGCCTCACCCGTCGGCTTGAGCGTCCTCTCCCGCACCGCGCCGCCCGACGGCTCCGGGTTGAGCTCAAACGGCTCGTTTTCGAGCGTGCCGTTCGTCGGAACGGCGTACTTCGGGTATTCGTACGCGCCGCACGCGGTCCAGACTTTACTGTCCCCGTTAATATCAAGCTCGTACCGCGCGTCGTACATTTCGCCCTGCTGGTAGTCGGCGTCAATGACCGCGCCGCGGTCGGTAAAAAGCCATGTTTCATCGGTCTTTATCACATCGCGCGTACCGTCAGCGTACTCGACCGCGAGCGCGCCCAAAAACGTGTTCTGCCTGCCATATATCATCGCGCCGCTGTAGCCGACAAAGCCGGAATAATAGCCCTTCGCTACGGTCGCGCCGACGGTGTTCACGCCGTCCCTGATCATATCCGTAACGTCGTACGTCTGATAATAGATACGCTTGCGGTAATCGGTAAAGCCGGGGTTATAGAACGTGTCGTTCACGCGCTCACCGTTTATATACGCGTCGTAAAAGCCGCGCGCCGTAGCGTAAAGATACGCGCTTTTCACTTCTCCGCGCGGCGTAAACTCCTTTTTCACCGTCACCGGCGGCACGGGGTTTATGAGATTAAACTCCTCCTTTACGACAAGGCAGCCGTCCTTTACCGTTCCAAGCTGCGAAAGCACGTCCGTATCATCGGCAAACGAGCTTTCACGGTACACCTCTCCGTTATACGTGTTTTCGAGCTTTATGCAGCCGTAATGTACCTCGCCCTCGCGCTGCGGCAGTCCGAAGCACATCATGTGCGCCTTGCGCGGCTTGTTCGGACGGTCGCGCGGCATTATGTCCTCGCCGTTAATGATAGTCTCACCGTTCAAAATCAGCGTGATAAGCGTCCTGTTGACCTCGATACGGACGCGGTTCTTTTTCGCAAGCACGCCGCTCATGTAATATTTGCCGCATAGACTTTTAACGCCGTCGTACACCTCCGACACGGCGGCAAACCTCTCGTTTATCTCTATATGCACATAAAAATCCTTGTTGCGCGCGGCTACGGCGATATGCGCCGACTGCGAGCTTATTATCTCGAAATCGGCGGTCACCGCGTACGCGTCCACCCAATCGGTGTTGGACGTCGTTTTCGGCGAGCCTATCCATTTCGCGCCGTCAAGGTATGTTGTTTCTGTGTTCATCTGCTTTTCCCCGCTTTTGTTAATTTCAATCCCCTTTATTATACGGTGTGCGCGCTTTAATGTCAATAAATTTTACGATTTTCACCGAACTAAGCGGAAGTAAATCGGATTTTGTCATGTTCCGTAACCGCCCGCGCAGCCGAAACGCAAAATGCAAAAGCCCCCTCGTCACACGAAGGGGCATAAGCAAGCTGTCTTGCGCTATTCCGTTTTAAACACCTTCAGGAAGTGCCGCGGTATTTCTATATAGAAAATACCGTCGCTCGACTCGGTGGTTTCCGCGTCAAGCGTTATGCCGACGATTTTCCGTATGCCGTGACGCGCGGCGTCAACTCTCACCTTTTCCGTGCCGGCGCCGAAATTTACGATTACGAGAAAGCTCTCGTCCTCGTACCGTCTCAAAAACGCGTAAACGCTGCCGATAGTATACACGCTTTCAAACTCGCCTATCGAGAACGCCTTCGACATATTGCGCAGCGTTATCATGTTTTTGTAGCGCGTCCGCACAAGTCCGTCGGGATCGATCTCGTCTATGCCTTCCCACGGGAAGGTCGCGCGGCAGAACGGGTCGCCGTAGCCCTGCATGCCTATCTCGTCGCCGTAGAAAATGCACGGCACGCCCGGAAGCGTCATCTGCAAACCGAGAACGAGCGTCGCTCTTTCGCGCGCAAGCTCCAGCGCGTAGCCGTCGAGCTTAAAATGCGCCTGATATTCCTTATCGACGTCATGCTTCGACGGAGCGTCGCCCATAAGCGTCATTATTCTCTCAACGTCATGGCTCGTCACCATGTTAAGCAGCGAATAGTACGCGGGCGCGGGGTAGTTTTCTTTAAGGCTCATAAGCCTTTCGTCAAGGCCTGCCGCGTCTATTCTGCCGAGCGACGCGTCAATAAGCGCGTTGCGCATAGGGTAATTCATCACGCCGTCAAGCTCGCCGCCGAGAAAATACTCGCGTCTCTCGCCGTACGCGCTCTTGTGGGAAGCGTCCTCCCACACCTCGCCGATTATTACGGCGTCCTCGTCCACGCTCTTTATTTCCCTGCGCAGCTCCTTCACGAAAAAGCCGGGCAGTTCGTCCACAACGTCAAGTCTCCAGCCCGACGCGCCGTTTCTTATCCACTTTTTCACGATTGCATTTTTGTCGGACAAAAGGTACTTTCTAAGCTCCTCGCTGTGTTCCTCGACCTGCGGCAGCGTCGTCATGCCCCACCACGACTCGTACACGTTGGGCCAGTCCATGAAGCGGTACCACGTGTAATACGGCGAGTCCTGCGACTGGAACGCGCCCACGCTGTCGTACGTACCTTTTTTGTTGAAGTATTTGCTGTCCGAGCCGGTGTGGTTGAACACGCCGTCGAGAATTATACGTATGCCGAGCTTTTTCGCCTCGGCGCACAGCTCCTTAAACGTTTCCTCATCGCCGAACATCGGATCTATTTCCTCATAATTGCCCGTGTCGTACTTGTGATTGGAGTACGCCCGGAAAATCGGGTTCAGATATATGACCGAGATACCCAAATCGCTCAGATACGGCAGCTTTTTTATAATACCCTTAAGATTACCGCCGTAGAAGTCGTTCGCGAGGTACTCACCGCCGAACTGTTCAGCCTTGTAATACGGCTGCTCACCCCACTCACGCTTTATTATATCGGTGCGGCTGCCGAGGAACGAGCCGTCCTCGTTGCCGTTATAGAAGCGGTCGGGGAAAATCTGATACGCGATACCCGTCTTGAACCACTCCGGCGTCTTATAATCCTCATTGTAAACTGTTATCTGATACGAGTTCGCGGGCTTTTCAAAGCTCATTTCACCCTTACCTCCGAGCTGACGGCAATTATTGCCGTAATATACCATGCCGTTGCCGGTCTGAAGCTCGAAATAGTACCATATAAGCCCCGCCTTTTCGGGCATATTCAGCTTTATTGTGTATATACAGTTACCGTTTATATCGAACGCGTACGACATATCGGCGCGGCGTTCCTCCCTGCCGTCCTCCTTGTAGACAAGCCTTACCGCCGACGGTATGCCCGCGCCGTGCACCGCGAGGCGCAGACGTATCTCCGTACCGCACGTAACCGCGCCGAACGGACGGCGGTAGAATTTTTCACGCGAATTATGCTCTATATTCATAAAATCCTCCTACGGGAAATAATCACCTTACACATTTTAACCCCCTCTTTCGAGGGGGTTAAACGCGTTAAATTACTTTATCGGCTTTAAGTGCCAAATCTGGTCGTTGTACTCCTTAATGGTACGGTCGCTGGAGAAGAAGCCCGACATAGCCGTATTCATGATAGCCATTTTAAGCCACTTTTCTCTGTTCTTATAGTCCTCCGAGATTATCTCCTGCGTTTTCATGTAATCCTCGAAGTCGCGCAGTACCATGTACGTATCGGGGTAGCCGTAATCGCCGAACAGCAGGGTATTGTACAGGTCGCTGAATATCGTCGTGTTACCCGGAATAATGCTGCCGTCTATGAGCATCTCGAGTGCGCGGCGAAGCGACGCGTTTGTGGAGTAAATATGCTTTACCTCGTCGCTGCCGGGGTACTTAAGTCTCGCCGCGACCTCGTCGTCCTTAAGACCGAAGAT
The DNA here is from genome assembly GCA_947591315.1 of uncultured Clostridia bacterium. Classification (GTDB taxonomy): domain Bacteria; phylum Bacillota; class Clostridia; order UBA1381; family UBA1381; genus Hominilimicola. The sequence continues at coordinate 4,170 of CANQDD010000030.1, read as the reverse complement.
GTAGATGTTATCCTTACCCACCTTTTCAGCCATTTCGACGTTCGCGCCGTCAAGCGTGCCTATCGTAAGCGCGCCGTTAAGCATAAACTTCATACAGCCCGTACCCGACGCCTCCTTGCCCGCGGTCGAAATCTGCTCCGACACATCGGCGGCGGTAACGATTTTCTCCGCTATCGAAACGCCGTAGTTCTCGATAAACACTACCTTTATCTTATCCTCGATACGCTTGTCGTTATTGATTATATCGGCGATCGAGTTGATGAGCTTTATAATATTCTTCGCTCTCACGTAGCCCGGCGCAGCCTTCGCACCGAATATATACGTCTTGGGATAGAAGTTCTTTAAGTACTTGGGATCCTCAAGCAGCTTGTTGTACTCCGCGATTATGTGGAGCACGTTCATCATCTGGCGCTTGTACTCGTGAAGTCTCTTGCACTGCACGTCGAAAATCGAGTCGGGATTTACCTCAACGCCGTTATGCTCCTTGATATACTCCGCGAGCGCGGCCTTGTTGTCACGCTTGATCTTGTCAAACTTCTTCTGGAAGTCCTTATCCTTCGCGTACTTCGCGAGCTCCGCGAGCTTATCCGCGTCCTTGAGCCAGCCCTTGCCTATCTTTGAATCGATAAGCTTTGTAAGAGCGGGGTTACAGTTGGCTATCCATCTTCTGAACGTGATACCGTTCGTTATCGCGTGGAAGCGCTCCGGATCGAGCACGTAATAGTCATGGAAAATATCGTCCTTAAGTATCTGCGTGTGAAGCTGCGACACGCCGTTTACGGCAAAGCAGCTTGCGAGACAGAGGTTCGCCATGTTGACCTGACCGTTCGCGATAACAGCCATCCAGTCGAGCTTGCCCTGATCGTCGCCGTACACCGCGCGGAGCTTTTCCATAAGACGGCGGTTGATTTCGGCGACTATCTCGTATATTCTCGGCATAAGCGAACGGAACATATTCTCGTTCCACTTTTCAAGAGCCTCGCTCATTACCGTGTGGTTCGTGTACGCGAACACGTGCGTCACTATCTCCCACGCCTCGTCCCAGCCGAGACCCTTCTCGTCCATGAGAAGGCGCATCATCTCGGGTATCGCGAGCGTCGGGTGCGTATCGTTTATGTGAATTACGACCTTGTCGGGGAGCTTCGCCCAGTTTTCGCCGTTTCTTTCCTCAAACTCTCTCAAAATCCACTGCAAAGTAGCCGATACGAGGAAATACTGCTGGCTCAAACGAAGTCTCTTACCCTCATCTGTCGTGTCGTCGGGGTAAAGAATGCCCGAAATTCTGCGCGCTATCGCCTTCGCTTCCATTACGCGGTTGAACGTGTCCTGGTTGTAATTTACGAAGTCGTAATCGTTCGGAACGGTCGCGCCCCAAAGCCTCAGCTTGTTTACGATTTTCGAGTTGTAGCCCACGAGCGGAACGTCGTAAGGCACAGCGAGAACCGTTCTCGCGTTATGGTACTTGATCTCCGCCTTACCGTCGTTCCATACCGTTTCGACGCTGCCGCCGAAGTGTACCTTTACAGCCTCCTCCGGACGCGCTATCTCCCACGCGTTGCCGTTTTCAAGCCACGAATCGGGAAGCTCCGTCTGGTAGCCCTCGACTATCTTCTGACGGAACAGACCGTGCTCGTAACGGATAGAGCAGCCGTAAGCGGGCAGGTCGAGCGTTGTAAGCGAATCTATAAAGCACGCCGCAAGTCTGCCGAGACCGCCGTTGCCGAGACCGGCGTCGTTTTCCATTTCGGCAATCTCGTTAAACGTGTAGCCGAGGTCGGCAAGCACGTTCTGATATGCCTTTGTCTGCATCAGGTTCAAAATATTTGTGCTTAGAAGTCTGCCCATGAGGAACTCAAAGGAAAGATAATAAAGCTTTTTTGAGCCCTTGTCTCTTACCACCTTGTGCGACTTCGACCACTGCTCCATGATCTGATCGCGCACGGTGAGAGCGCACGCGGTATAAATCATGTGCGGAGTGGCGTCCTCCATGCCCTTTCCGAAGTGCCTTCTTACCTTGCCTATAATTTCGTTCTTCAGCGCTTCCTCGGAAGCGGTGAGCTTTGATGTTTTAGCCTGTGCCATATTATAAAACCCCTTTTACTTATTTCTTTGTTTTTCCTGTTTTCTTTGCCGTTGTTTTCTTTTCTGTTGATTTTTTTGCGGTTGTTTTCTTTGCCGCTGTTTTCTTAGCCGGCTTTTCCTCGCCGAACGGATTTTCCACCTTGACTATTTCCGGCTCTTTGCGTGATTTGACCGCCTTTTCCGTGGCTTTGTCAGCGTCCGCCTTGATGTTTTTATCGAAATCGGACGTCTTTTTCTTCGCCGCAGTCTTTTTCGCCGGCGCTTTTTTCTTTGCCGGTTCGGGAGCGGGTTCGTCATAGATACCCGTCAAATCGCGGTACATCTTGATGTACTTGTCAGCCGAAACGTTCCACGAATAGTCCATAGCCATGCCGTTATCGACAATGTTGTTCCACTCGTCTTTTCTGTCGTAGTAAATCTGCATCGCGTACCAGATAATGTTCATCATCTCGTCTGCGTTGTAGTTCGCGAACGAGAAGCCCGTGCCCTCGCCCGTATACTCGTTGTACGGCTGCACGGTGTCCTTTAAGCCGCCCGTCTCGCGCACGATAGGCACCGTGCCGTAACGAAGGCTTATAAGCTGCGACAGTCCGCACGGCTCGAACCGCGACGGCATGAGGAACGCGTCGGACGCGGCGTAGATCTTATGCGACATTTCATTCGAGAAGTAGATCTGCGCCGAGAAACGGTCGGGATACTTCCATGCGTAATGCCTGAACAGATTTTCGTACTTTTCGTCGCCCGTTCCGAGAACGACTACCTGCGCGCCGCCCTCGCAGAGCTGCTCCATCTTGTACGCCACAAGGTCAAAGCCCTTCTGGTCGGTAAGGCGCGAAACAACGCCTATCATCATCTTACCCGGATCTACCGGAAGTCCAAGCTCCTCCTGGAGCTTCTTCTTGTTCTCGACCTTGTTCTTGTGGACTGTTCTCGCGGTGTAATTCTTGTAAATCATCTTATCCTTCGCGGGATCCCAGTCCGTGTAGGATATGCCGTTTACTATACCGATAAGATCTCCGCTTCTCGCGCGGAGAAGATTGTGCAGACCTTCGCCGTACTCCTCGCTCTGAATTTCGCCCGCGTACGTTTCGCTTACCGTTGAAATCTTGTTCGCGTATACCATGCCGCCCTTTAAGAGGTTCGCGTCACGGTAAAACTCAAGCTTATCCGAGGTGAAGTAGTAGTCGCTTATACCCATTACGTCCTTTATAGCCTTGAAATCCCAGCGTCCCTGGAATTTGAGGTTATGTATCGTCATAACCGTCTTTATCCCCTGGAAGAACGGATTGTCCTGGAACGTGTCGAGGAACACGGGTATCGGACCCGTCTGCCAGTCGTTGCAGTTTATCACGTCGGGTCTGAAGCCTATCGTCGGCAGAAGCGACAGCACCGCCTTCGAGAAGAATATGAACTTCTCGCAGTCGAGGTGGATATAGTCGTAGGGCTTGTCGCCGTTGAAGTAGAACTTGTTATCAACAAAATAGTAGATACAGCCGTCATGCTCCAGCTCAAACACGCCCGCGTACTGACTTCTCCAGCCGACATTGATATAGATGTGGTCGAGGTAGCGCATCTTATCCTTGTACTCCTGCGGTATGCACTTGTACAAGGGCAGTATAACTCTCGCGTCAACTCCCTTTTGTCTCAGTACCGCGGGGAGCGAGCCGGCTACGTCGCCCAGGCCGCCCGTTTTCACAAAGGGCGCGCACTCTGATGTTGCGAATAATACATTCATTGTTAAAAACTCCTTTCACTAAAGAAGCATCTGTGCCGCGTTTTTCCGCTCAAACCGTTCGGTTCGCGCGTTCAAACAGAGCATAGACCTTATAATTATACTATCTAAGTGTTCATTTTGTCAAGTCTTGTGTGAAAATACCGTAAAATTATACAAAAAACGTAACAGGGCTGCCCCTATATATGAGGCAGTCCTATTATGTAAATTGCTTATATTTGCGTTCCCTTCGCGATGCACAGGGGGTACGATTCCTGACCGATGAGCTTTCTGCCCTTCGTCACGCATACCTCCTTATCGAACACAACATGGCTAAGCTCCACGTTCTCCTCGATAACGCTGTCCTGCATTATGAT
>CANQDD010000029.1 GCA_947591315.1 uncultured Clostridia bacterium | reverse complement strand
ACAACATAATGGAAATTATGTTGCCAACCAAAAGAGAAAACACAACATAATGGAAATTATGTTGTGAAATAAATCTAAATTTCAGAAATTTTTATGAAAAAATTTATAACAAACAAACCAATACGATTTACAGTTTCGCATTGGTTTTGATTGCATGTTATTTTTAACAATAAATTATTATTTCGTTTTTATAAAATTATATTTTTCCACAAAAACAAGGACAACAAAAGTAAAATCATTGACAAATACCATGACCTTATGCTATAATATTTAAGTGTACGTAAATTTTTAATGATTTACAAAAACAACATAATTTCCATTATGTTGTTTTTTTGCTTAGCAGCGCAGAAGTCCGAGCTTCTGCATTTGTCTGCGGTGTTCAGCGCCGCTTTCCATCGTGTAAACCCTTGTCGTGTTGATACTCGAATGACCGAGAATATCCGCGAGACGTACCACATCTTTTTGCAGAGAATAAAAGGTTCTTGCGAACAGGTGGCGGAAGTTGTGCGGAAACACCTTGTCCTTCGACACTCCCGCGCTTTCGCATAAATCCTTTAACATTCGCCATACGTTGCTGCGATTAAGCGGCTTGCCGGTTTTTGTCCGGAAAACGCTGCCTTCGGTAATGCCCTGTTCCTTCATATATCCCTTGAGCATTTTGCAGAGCGGCGCGGTCAGTATCACGACGCGCATTTTACCCTTGCAGCGAATGACGGCTTTCCCGTTTTTAATTGCGTCGGCGTCGATAAAGCGCAGCTCCGATATACGTATGCCCGTGTTGCACAGAGTTTGCATAAGGTAATAAAGCCGTCTGTTACCCTTTTTCTGCGCGGCGCTTAAAAGCCGCCCGTATTCCGCTTTAGTCAGTTCCCTTTCGCTTTTCGCGAATATCTGCCGCTGGATTTTAAGCGTTTTCACGTGGCAGTCGTTCCGACCTGTAAAACGGAAAAAGCCGTTCAGCGAGGACAAAACTGAATTGACGCTTGCCGGCGCGTAATTTTCTATCAGGTAATCCTTGTAGGCGAGTACGGCATTTTTGCCGAGCTCCCTCCTGCCAAGCCACGCGCTGAACGCGGTAACGTCGCGTATATACTTTTCCACGGTCGCTTCCGCCCGTTCCTCGTTTCGCAGATACGCCTTAAATTCATCAATGTGTTTGTTTGTAATTATTTTCATGTTCAACAACTCCTTATTCGTCTATTCTACCACGAAAACCGTATTTGAGAAGTTGTTAAAATTTTAACATTGTTTTTCGGCATAGCAAACAGGCAGTCTGCATTAGTATCTGTCTCCACGGGCAGGATAAATCACCGTGACGTTTTGTCTTAATGCGTCACAAAGAACATGACGGCAAAGAGTGCCGCGATTACCCATGTTCCGATTTTTACGTTCCTCGCCTTTCCGGTAAACACGCTGATAAGCACATGAGAAATCACGCCGAAGGCGATGCCGTAAGAAATATTGTAGGTCATAGGCATCATCGCCAAGGTCAGAAACGCCGGAACAGCGTCCTCCGTTTTCAGCCAGTCTATGCTTCTGGCGCAGTTCATCATCATGATACCCACATAGATGAGCGCCGCCGCTGTCGCGCACCCGGGTACAAGCATCGCGATCGGACTTAAAAACATACTGACAAAAAACAGCGCGCCCGTTACCATGGCAGCCATGCCTGTCTTACCGCCCTCCGCGATTCCCGTGGAAGCCTCCACGTAAGAGCTTACCGTGGACGTGCCGCATACCGCGCCGCACGTGGTGGCTATAGCGTCCGCGAGCATCGCCTTATCAAGGTTGGGCACTTCCCCCCCCTCTGTCAGGAGATTTCCCCTTGCGCAGGCTCCGTACAACGTGCCTATCGTATCAAACATATCCACCAGACAGAACGCAAGCGAGGTCGTCGCAATCAGCATAACAAGCTCCGGTACGCTGTGATTTGCCAGATACGGCGAGAAATTAAAGCCTTCCGTAAAAACCTTGCCGAACGCGTGCGCGCCGAAGTCCCCGAATGCCGAAAACGGGTTCAAATTCAGATTTGCCGTAAAGCCCTCATAAAATTCGGGAACGGTAAAACCGAGAAGATAATACAGCACCGTTCCGCCGAGTATGCCCCATAGCACAGCACCCTTTACACGCCTGCACGTCAGAACCGCAATCGCAATCAAAGCGGCAATCGTGACAAGCATCGGCATAATATCCTTCCACGCCACACTTCCGGAAAGAAGGTTGAAGGAGGCGAGACTGACATAGGTGGAGGGATCCGCTACCACAATTCCCGAGTCCTTAAGTCCGATGAAGGCGATAAACAGTCCTACTCCCGCGGGAATTGCCACTCTTACCGCCGTCGGTATCGCCTCAAATATTTTCTTTCTAAGGCCCGTCACCGTAAGCAGTATGAACAGTATGCCGTCAATCAGAATGAGTACCAATGCATTGGCATAGCTTAACCCGAAGCCGAAGCACACCGTATAGACGAAAAACGCATTGGAGCCCATAGCGGACGCCTGCGCCAGAGGCAGGTTCGCCAGAAGTCCTATCAGCACCGTTCCGATACAGGCGGAAATCGCGGTCGCAATATAGATAGCGTTGTATGACACGCCCGGAAGCTCCGCAAACATTCCCGAATTGACCATTAGTATGTACGCCATGGTCATAAAGGTTGTAAGTCCCGCCAGCGCTTCCGTTTTCATTGTGGAGCCGGCTTCCTTTATATGAAATATTTTTTCTGGTGATAACTTCATTTTTTACACCCCCACTTTCTTTCTTTCAAAAATTACTTTGTCGTATTTTATATTTTTATGACAAGGCTGTTCGCGCCGTCCGTATAATCGTAATCGGATCCGCTGACCGAAGCCTTTACAAGCATAACGGAAAGCTCGTCGCCGTCCTCCATGGGATTATACCGCTCCCCGCGCCACGCAAAATGCATTTCCAGACTGTCGTCCTTTTCCGAATACTCTGCCGAGACCGTGATAGGAAATTCCACTCCCTGTACCGAAACAAGATTTTGCGCCAGAATTTCCTCATATACGCGGTGAAGGCTGTCCACCCGTTTCGGGGGCAGCAGATTTTTCTCCCCAAACTGACGTATACTCTCCGACATGGCGATAAAGTCATAGTCTGAAGATTCAACGGAAAGGGTGAGCGTTTTCAGCCGCTTTACAACCGCGCGTGTCTTATCGCGTTTCGGACTGTCAAAAATCTCGTCCGGAGCTCCTTGCTCGTAAATCACACCCTCGTCCATATAGAAAATTCGAGTGGAAACATCACGCGCAAACTGCATTTCATGCGTGACAATCATCATGGTAAGTCCTTCCGACGCGAGCCGCTTCATTACACTGAGCACCTCCCCCACCATTGTCGGGTCAAGCGCCGACGTCGGCTCGTCAAAAAGCACTATCTCGGGATCCATGGCAAGTGTACGGGCAATCGCAACTCTCTGTTTTTGACCGCCCGACAGCTCGTCGGGGTAGCTTGTCGCCTTCTGCGCCATTCCCACCATGCGCAAAAGCTGCATTCCGTTTGCGATCGCTTCCTGTCTCGGCACTCCCTTTAACACAGTGGGCGCGAGAATTACATTTTCAATTACCGTCAGATGCCCGAATAGGTTGAAGGACTGGAATACCATGCCCATGCGCTGCCTAAGCGTATTAAGGTTTACTTTTTTATCCGAGGTATCCTCTCCGAAAATTTTGATCTCTCCGTCCGTCGGCGTCTCAAGACGGTTGATGCAGCGCAGCAGCGTGGATTTTCCTGTGCCGGACGGTCCGATAACCGTTATAACGTCACCCTTAAAAATATCCGCGCTGACGTCCGCGAGCGGTGTAATATTCGGATAGATTTTTTTAAGATGAGAAATCTCAATAACAGGCTCCGCGGTGCGTGTACCTTCCGTCGGATTTTCGGTTCTTTGATTTGTGCCGAGTGTTTTTTCGGCGTTTTCAATCATCGCCGTAAGCCGGCGTGCCCTTTTGCGGCGAGCGCTTACGCCGGTTCTCCTTTCGGCAATTCCCAAAAGCGAGGTCAGCGCCCATGCCAGCACGAAGTATATGACTGCCGACGCTATAAGCGGAAAGAACGCCTCAAAGGTACGGCTGCGGATAAGGTCGGTAGCTTTCGTAAGATCCTGCACCGCAATATATCCTACCACCGAGGTCATTTTTACCATTGAAATAAACTCGCCCTTGTAGACCGGTAGTATGTGCCGCAGCGCCTGTGGAGCAATGATTTTCGTAAAGGTTTTCACACGTCCGAAGCCTATCGCCGTGGCAGCCTCCCATTGTCCCGCGTCAACGGCGTCTATGCCTGTACGCATCATTTCAGACACGTACACCGCGAAATTTATGGAAAACGCCACGATTGAAACAACGATTCCGTTAAGCTGCGTCTTTGCAAATACCACATAAAACAGTATCATCAGCAGCACAAGCACGGGTATGCCCTGAAGCAAACGTATAAATCCCGCGGTAATTCCCGAAACCGCCGAAAAACGGCTCCTGCGCAAAAGACACAGCAGAAAACCCAGTATCGTGCCGAAAAGCGCCGCGAACACGGAGATCACAAAGGTCACCAAAAGACCTGAAAGGATCATTTTCCAGCGGTTTTCCTGAACAAACGTTTTTTGAAAGCTCGCAGATAAGCCGCTGAGGAAACCGCCGCTTTTCTGCGTTGAAGCAATTCCGATATCCTCCGCCCGAACAAGAAGCACCGTTCCGCCTATGTAGTGCGGCTCGGCAAGATCAATGCTTTCCTTACGTTCGTCCGTTATGCTGATAGAACCGGAAACAATATCGGCACGCCCGCTTGCAAGCATGGGAATAAGCGAGTTAAAGTTCCCCTGCGTAGTCTCAAGCTTCATACCGAGCTCTTTTGCGATAAGAGAAACAAGCTCCACCTCCAGTCCGAGCGACTGACCGTTTCCGCCGACATAGCTCATAGGCTCCAGCGTGGAATCGTGAACATATCTAAGGGTACCGTTAGGCGCGTCATAATCGCCTATGTCTATCGTCTTTTTGCTCTCGTCCGCACCAAACCATTTTTCACGAAGCGTCTGCAATGTTCCGTCGTTCTCATATTTTTCGATGATGGCATTCACCTGCTCCGTCAGCGGGCTGCCCTTTGGCAAACCAAGTCCGTAGCTGTCCGGCGCCACCTTTTCGGGAAATATTGCAAGCTCGGGCTGACGCGCCACGGCAAGCTCGGCTATCGGCATATCATTTATTATCGCATCCAGCGTTCCCGTCTTCAGCGCCAGCAGCTGCGAGGAAAAGTCATCATAATATTGTGGGATCGTACCGTCCACAACCTCGTCAAGCAGCTTGTCTTGAACCGTTCCTGTCATCATTCCCACTTTTTTTGCCGGAAAAGTCCTGCAGGCTTTGATAACGCGCACCGCCGGAGCTTCCCGCAACCACCGCGACTATTCCGCCCGTATAATTCGGTTCGGAAAAGTACACCTTTTCGGCTCTTTCCTCGGTCACGGTAAAGCCGGACGCACCCATATCATACTTGCCGGACTCCACGTCCGAAAGAAAAACATCCGACTCCACACTGTTGATATTCAGTCCATAGCCGTATGCCTTACAGAAGCGCACGGCAATATCCACGTCATATCCAACCGTCCGGTCGTCCTTTGTATAGGCAAACGGCGCATTTTCAAGATTTAGAGCAAGCTCTACCGTGCCGTTTGACACGGGCAAATTTTCCGAGGTTTCAACAGTCTTTAGGCTCTCATCCGAGCCGAACCAGACGTTCTCCAACTCCCCAAGAGTACCGTCCGCTTTCATCTCGGCAAGAAATTGATTGAGTTCATCACACAGCCGTTTTCCCTTGTCCGTTTTCGGAAACGCAAACGCGTAACTGTCGTCCGTCAGACGTTCCGGCAGATAGGAAACGCCGTCGATTTCCGAGCACAGCATACGCGCCATCGGCTCGTCCATGAGGAAAGCCGCAATCTCTCCCTGCTTGACTGCCGCCGCCATGTCCGAATATTCACTGTAATATTTTTTGTCGGCGTCATGTATAAATTCATCGGTGTACCCGTCAAAGGTGCTTCCTGTCATAACGCCGATGTTCTGTCCGTCCAGTTGGCGGATATCGGTTATCGTCTCGCTTTTCCCGCCGCTTCCCGCGCAGCCGCCGAGAAACAGACATATTAAAATCATTGAAAGAAACAGGTACAAGCAGGATTTTTTATTCAACCGTATCACTCCTTTTTTTTTGTTTTATGAATATTTTATTGTTTTCTTTCACGGTGTGCTCCTCTTTTCAGTTTATTTTCGTCAAGCATACCGACATTGTGCGCTGCAAGCGTTACCTGAACCTGCAGGCAGGCAATGCTGGTGGAAGTCATAAAAAAGTCGAGAACCGCACAGACCGCGACCGCCAAGGCAATCGCCCCGTCGGGAATGCCAAGCTGCGCAAACAGAACCGTAAATACGGAAAGCGCCCCGCCGGGAATAGGCGGTGCCGCCATGGCAAGAATTCCTATCGTCAGAACCGACATCATGAGGAACCGCGGCGTAATGGGAACGTTATAATACTCAGCCATGCACAAAACCAGCGAGAAAACTCCGACCACAAAGCCCGGCATGTAAAGTACCTGTCCCAGCGGAATGGCAAAATCCGCCACCTTTTTGGGAATTCCGAGCTCCTTTACGCATGTTTCCAGATTAGTCGCAAGCGCCGCTGCCGAGGAAGCCGTAGTCAGTGCAATCAGACAAGCCGGCAGCATTTTCTTCATCAGTAGGATGGGGTTGACCTTCAATCGCGCCGCTCCCACAAGTACATAAAACAATACAAGAAGGAAACCTCCCGGTATTGCTATCACAAACACCTTAAGCAGACTTGAAAATCCTCTGCCAAAATCGGACAGCATAAGGTTAAACAAGCTTAAAAACACGAACAGCGGAATGATTTTTCCCAGCGCTCCCATCAAAAACTGTACGACCTCGTTCACCTGCATCATGATATTTTGGGCTGCCGATACCCGCTCGCCCAAAATTAAAAGGGCGGCTCCCACGCAGATACCCAAAAAAACAAGCTGCAGCGCATTTCCGTTCAGAAACGGCGAGATAATATCCGATGGCACGATTTCCAGCACCATCTGATATATTTCCGAAAAATTGCCGGAGATCTCACCTCCCCCTTTCACGGCAACCGGAAACAGCAGGCAGCCCGCAAGCGCCATGATTGCACCTAAAATAAATGTTCCCGCGACCATTCTCACAATCAGCTTTTTGCCGATTTTACCTACCACCGTCAAATCGCCGATGCTCACGATACCGCAACAGACCGCCAAAAATACAAGCGGTGAGGAAACCGCGCGGAGCGCTCCCAAAATCATATTAAACAGCGGCTGCGTTACCGAAAGCGACGCTGTCTGTATTTGCGGGAAAAGTCTTGCGGCGGCTCCCAGAACTACTGCCAGCAAAACCGCGCAAAAAAGCAAACCCAACTGCCCCATAGATGATTTCTTTTTCTTGGGATTGCAGATCAGGCAGTTTTTTCCGTCCTTATAAGCGTATGTAAATGACAGTCCCGCCTGCGAGAGCATACGGCTGCTTAATAAAAATGCCTCGTTATCCTCCCATACGTCCATGACGGGACCGTCCACGCTTATTTTCAGAAATGATCGTCCGAATTTCTGTCCGCAGTCCACATGTACCGGAGCGCCCTTCAGGGACGCGAGCCAGATACCGAGAATTTCCTCCAGGGACAGGCGGATGCGGATAATGTCCTTTTTATCCGCTCCCGCCTCTGAAAGCGTCTGCACACAGATCTCGGATACCGCGTCAATCGTCTGTTCCGACAGATTGAATTTTTCACTGCGATTACTTACCACACAGATACCTCCTAACGGTTAATCTTTAAGGACGGAATCCATCCAGTCACAGGACGGCATAAAGCTTCTGTCCGTATAGGCGTCATCCGCCACATCCGAAAGATTTTTTACCGTAATATTCTGTCCGGACATAACCTGCTCCTGCGTCACCACCACGGACGGGATCTCCATCCACATGCCCGGGTTTTCGTAATAGCTCGAAGCCGCTTTTATATCGTCATATTGCTCCGCCATTTCCAAAGCCAGGACACGGCAGGCAAATTCTCCGTTCAGCGTCCAGTTGGTCGTGGCGCACGCCTTCCAGTTTTTGCCTTCCGACATAAGCCCAATATCCTCGTCACAGATATCTACCGATACCATGGGAATATCGCTGTTCAATTCCCGCAGAGCATTGTATACTCCCCTTGCATATGCGTCATAGCAGCACCATATGGCGTCTATTTCACCGTCATTGTATTTTTCGATAACGTTCTTTGCCATTTCCTGCATTGAGGATACCGGATTTAAGTGATCCTCGGGAGCTATCTGTTCAAGCGTCTTTATCCGTCCGTCCGTTTCATAAGGCTCATAGCCGACCTGACGGCGGTCAAAAGCGGCGATATAGTTTTCCTCCTGTACCTGCAGGATATTGACCGGTTCATTTTTAGCCGATTTGTCCGGACATCTGGCAAGGATCTCCTCTACCAGCGCCGACGCAAGTCCCGAATCCTGCTGAAACGTCTGAACTACACCGTCGATAGCTTGCGTTTCCCCGTTTTCATTTTTGAAAGAGGTGTCAAAGGTCGCTATTTTCAAATTCGGATATTCCTCAAGCACGCCCGTTAAAAATTCCCACGCGTAAGCCTCTCCGCCGTGTGATACAAGCAGTCCGTCATAGCCGTCCTTCGCGCATTGCAAAATTCTGTTTTGCCATTCCTCGTCGCTGTCCTCGCAGAAGAAAGTGTCAGCCTCCATGCCGAGGGCTTCCGCCGTCTCTGTAAATGACTCCGACCACAACTCAAAAATGGGCGAGGAGGACATATACATGATATACGCTACTTTTTTCCCTTCTACAGGATTGTTTTCCTTTTCGCCGCAGCCCGCAAGACATGCTGTTATCAGAGCAATCGTCATAAGTAATGTAATTATTTTTTTCATTTCCAAGCTCCTTTATGGTTGTTTAATTATTCTGCAAAAGCCCCTTATCCCTTGCCAAGTTTTCAATGCTCCTGTCGTATGTCGCTTCCGCTTCCTTGGAAAAGAAGCAGCCTGGGACGCCCTCGTTGTTGTCACGGTGGTGCGCCACGCACGCGCAGCATTTTCCGTGACGCGGGCAGTCATAAGTACACGGGCAGGGTCTAATGTTGTCACAAACGTTCATAAATAATTCCTCCTAACTTTTTCATATATAGTAATTTTGTTCCGCTTCCACACAATATAACACAGCAATATTAAGAATAGGGAAAATATCGTATTTAATTACATTATATACCAATATTCGTATCTTTGCAATAGGGATTTTACGCGAAAATACATTTACATTCCTTCTTGATGCTGACCGCGTATCGTATATAATGATTTTATATTGCATAACCACTGCAAGTAAATTATTTATGAGAATACAAAGGCGCTCTCTTTCATTTGAGAGCGCCTATTTTTTATTGCAATTTTCATACCGCCGTCAATAATCACATCGGACTAAGTCCCAGCTCGTCGAGCGTGATATTGCATCTTACCGCGTTTTCGCCGCGGCGGAGCGCGTCGATTATAACGCTGTCGCGCTTATTGCGCGGGTAAAGCTGCGCGTAACCGGCGTATTTTAAGAGCGTCTGAATTTCATCAAGCGTTGTACCCATACCGAAGCACAGCGAAATAAGTTTGTCGCGCGACGGTGTTTTTTTGCCGGAAAACACTTCGTACGCGTGTGACTCCGAAAGGTTCGATTTTTTGATAACATCGGATTTTTTGAGATTCTTCTCACTTATAAGCGCGTTTATGTAATCGCAAAGCGGATTTTCTATAAGCTCGCCGCCGTTTTCCTTAAGATACGCCTCCAGACTGCTCCGCTTTAATATCTCCAATAACTCGCCCGTTGTTTTTCCCATATTGACCGCCTCCCGCAAATATGATAATATAAAATTATAAAAATGTCAATCGGAGAAGCAAAAATGAGTAATTTATCGGAATACACGGAAATATCTGCTTTTAACGCGGACACGACGCTCGTGCGGCGGGATAATTCGGTCTATGTCAAAAAGCGCGTACCGAAAGAGCTTGCGTATATTTATAAAATCCTGCTTGAAAACCGCCACAAAAATATATCGGATATAATCGAGGTGTTCGAGTATGAGGACTGCGCGGTGGTTATCGAGGAGTACATAGACGGTGAAACGCTTGCGGGTATACTTTCAAAACGCGGCACGCTTACCGAGGCGGAAACGAAAAGCATTATCGCTCAGATATGCGACGGCACGCTGTTTCTGCACAAGCACAAAATAATACACCGCGACATAAATCCCAACAACATAATGCTCACAAAGGACAGCCGAGTAAAAATTATCGACTTCGACATATCGCGCCGCGTAAAGAAGGGCGCGCCGAGCGACACGGTCATACTCGGCACGGTGGGATATGCAGCGCCGGAGCAGTTCGGGTTTAAGCAGTCGGACACGCGCACCGACATGTACGCGATAGGAGTGCTCGCGAATGTAATGCTTACCGGAGATATGCCGAATGCGCGGCTTTACGGCGGAAAAATCGGCAGGGTGATAAAAAAAGCCACGGCTATCGACGCCGCGGCGCGTTACAGCAGCATAACGGAGTTTAAGCGTGCGTTCACAAACGAGGTGGACGAAAATACCCCGCCGGCAATGAGAGCGCTCCGCTCCATACCGGGTTTCCGCACGTGGACGCCGTGGAAAATGCTTTTTGCGTCGGTGATGTATATTATATGGATACCGGAGCTAATATTGTATTTATACTGGTCGCTCGGCAGCGTCAGGGACTTCGCGCAGATGCTTACAGGCGAAATATTCCTTGCAGTTATTCCCTACGGGCTTATTACGAATATAAAGCCCTCCGGCAATTCCAAAAAAGCGATACTGAAGGCGGCTTTATGGGCGTTCGCGTCATTTTCGGCTGGCGCGTGCATAATCGCGCCGGTTTTGGAAAAATTTTTATAAAATTCCGCCGCGAGCGGAGTACATTTCTCATACCGTGCTTTATAATAAAAGCGTGGTATGAGTTTTTATTTTGGAAGTTTATAAGGAATTATGCAAGGGAGTATATATTTTATTATTCCTTGCAAAAAGGTTATAATTATTTGAAAGGTGAAACGGAGGGATTGATACGATGTGATTGATATAAACGCGTTAAACGATGTATACAGAGAAATCGCGGACTTGATCGGCTGCGATAACGCGGTAACTCTGTATAAGCATTTTAAGGGACAGCAGATTACGTTCCCCGTTAAGCTGTATAAATCGGATTATATAAGGGAGTCGCTGAAGAGGCAGTACGACGGGACGAACGCGAGAAAGCTGGCGAGGACGTACGGGTACTCGGAAAGATGGATTAAGGAATTGGTAAAGAAAGGTTGATGGTAAAAAAAGACGAAAAATATTTATAAAAATGTCATTTTTTGTGCTTTATTGACATTTTATAATCAGGTGTGATATAATTTATTCATAAAATTATAGTCACAAAAATCTATAACTTTTATGAGAGAAGGTTGCGTATGTCAAAAAGACCGCTTGATAATCCATATAAAAGGAATGTCAGTAAATACAGCTATAAAAACAGAAAATTCAACAGCAAGCGCACAACAACAGACGAATACAGCGGTAATAAGGTGTATTATTCCGACAGGGGCGAGAACGCCCCCGCGCATTATAAAGAGTTCAGAAACTTTACAACGGAAACCACTTCAAATGTAGACCACATTACACCCGTGGCAAGAATAGCCAAAATGGGCGGCGTGTCTGAAAAGCGCAAGAGAGAAATTGCAAACAGAGATTACAATCTCGCGGTGACAAATGAAAAAATCAACAAAGAAAAAGGTGATATGAGCAACGCGGCGTATATTATATCACAGATGAAAAAGGGCAAGCCGGAGGATATCACAACCACATATAATATGCTGCGAGCACAATTAAAGTCAAGCGTCGGCACAGGTACCGATATGACAGTCGCGCGCATTACCGAGAGCATCGAAAAAGTCACACATCGGGAAATACGCCTCCCTCAAGTGTTTCCCAACATAACTGCCGGAGATATAACCTCTGCTGCTATTGACGGCGGGATCGGTATGCTTGTGAACGAGCATACGGCGGCATATATCATAACAGAAGGAATTTTCAATATTGTCAGGGTGGCACAGGGAGAAATTGACGCTCAAACGGCACTGAAAAACATGACAAAATTCTCCGGACAGCAGTTTGCTATCGGTGCCGGTTCGAGCGTTGTGTCTACAATTCTGGAGAAAGGCTTCGGAGTAGACGCAGCCCCTGTATTATCCGAAGCAAGTAAAGTAATACAAGTGGCAACAATGATATATGAGCCGTTTTGCAGATATCTTGACGGCGAGATAGACGGCGAGGATTTTTATACTGAGATCAGCGCGAAGACGGCGGCACTTATAACAAATATTATACTCAAAAATGCAGCTCAGTTAATGATACCTATACCGATTGTCGGAGCTGTTATAGGCTCTCTTATCTCAACAGCGGTCAATACAATAATAATCGATAGTATTATGAGTATAAGAAAGCTTGAAAAAATGTCCGATGCTCAGTTTAGCCGAATCTGTAAAATAGCAAATCAAGCCATTGCGGAAATGAATTATCATCAGGAATTGCTTACCAATCTCTTTAACGATGATTTGGATAAATTCATGAACACAACGAACACGGCATTTGACGAGATACTTATGGCAGCGTTGGAAAATGACTTTGATAAGATGTCGAATGGATTGGACATGCTTCTTAAGGCCTGCAATTCTCAAGCCCGGCTTATATTTAATACCGAAAACGAAGTGCTTGATTGGCTTAATTCCGAGAATAGAGAAATAAATCTGCAAAGGAGAAACTGATTATGAATCCTTTAATTTTTGGATTATTTGCCTACGATATGTACAAATCCGAAAAAAATCTGAAAGAGGCGGAAAGCATCAATTTAAAGGCAATGAACCGACTTGCAAACGCGGAAAAACATATGAGCGATATGAAGGAAAATACAAACGCTTCAATTTTGAGACTTGTAAATGTAAAAAAAGGCTGTGCGGCAATTATAAATAAATTTGTTGAATTATACAGGCAAATAGCAAAAATAAATTTTAATGATAATATTTTTGAGCAGAAATTTATGATCCCCGCGTTGGAAGAAGAAAAGCTGCGCGAAATTCAATCGGTTTCTTTAACGTCCGAAATGAAATTAAATGATAAGCAGGAGGTTATGCTATTTATTTTTAAGGGCTTATTTGCAAGCGACATAAAGGAAGCCGAGTATAAAATCAAAGCGGCGCAAGCGAATATGAAAATTGCGCGAGTAAAGGAGGGGCAATATAAAACGCTTGAAATCATCTTTGAAGGGGTGAAAAATAAATGTGACGCATTCTCTGAGGTTTTGCAAAAGCTGAATATATTGTTTGCGAAAACAATAATGAACACAAAAACAATAATAGAGAAAAACGGTTATAACGGCTCTGCCTACACAAGGGAAGAAGCTGTTTGCATAGGTAGCTGTATCAACATTGCAGGTGTTGTTACCGAACTCGTACAAACGCCTGTTTTCAACGAAAACGGAGAATTGACGGATGAAATTCAAACAGCGGTTATGGTTGGGAACAGATACTTAGAAGAAATAAATAATACATAAACAGGAGGTAAATAAAATGGATTCAATTAACAATATCATGAACAATTTCTACAAATCGCTTGGTGAGGCGGCACCTCAAAAAACGCTTAATGATGCTTTCCCGTCTGTAACCGGCAGCATAGCAGAGGAGGAAAAAGCCTCTGACGGCACAAACGGATTAAAGCGCATATGCATCAATGAAAATTGCTCCGCCTGCGGAATATGCTATGGCAGTTCAGAGCATTTTGCTGCCTTGGCGGACGGTAAAGCCGCAAACAAGTACAAAGTTCTTCCCCAAAAAGCAATTAAGGAGGTTGAAGGCATTATAGAAATGTGTCCGTCCAACGCTATTTCACTTGCCGATAGCGAGTACGCATCTGAAAATGTAAGTCAGTTTTTGGAGAAAGCGAAAGAGGCATACAAAAAAGTAATAGAAGATACCTTACCCAATGTGGAATTTAATGGTAATAATTATGAAATTAAATGTCCGGACTTTAATTTACGATCAGATCGCCGAGGAGTTTCAAAGTCTTATGACCGCACCGACAGGGATGGCTTCAGGTATTTTAAGAATAGCGTATTCCCATATACCAAGCAGATAATACAAAATATGCTTATTGATTATAAAACAAGCACTCTTTCAACCTTTTATAATATAAAGAATGATCCGAATAATTTTTATAATCAAACAAATGAAAAATTAAGCGCAGAGCTTGCCAGTATTGCAATGGCGGCTAAGGATCTGTTTGATATTGAGATAGATATCGAAAAATTCCAAGAGCTGTCTATACAGCCACAGACGGGAATAAAGGGACTAAAAGATATATATTCCTATCGTCTGGAGCACCTTGAGGAAATATACATAGCTGACACTGTCGCAAATGAAATTGATGTTGACGGTTATCAATACTATGTTGAAATAGAAGACAGTCCATATGCTAATGATAAATATACATGGTGTATATTAGAACTTGTAAGGGAGTGGTATAAA
Source organism: uncultured Clostridia bacterium (assembly GCA_947591315.1). Classification (GTDB taxonomy): domain Bacteria; phylum Bacillota; class Clostridia; order UBA1381; family UBA1381; genus Hominilimicola. The sequence continues at coordinate 2,768 of CANQDD010000029.1, read as the reverse complement.
GATATACGACGGGAATTGACCTTCTATATGAATTCGTACGACAGTCCTATCCATGAAATTATAAACGATATGAAGCTCCCTTATGAAGGACAGGTTAAATCCGCGTGGGAAGATAAAATGACGGTATTATCCAAATTGCTTCCGACTAAAACAGCTTAAACCCAAAAACAAAGCAACGTCCGTAAGGCGCGAACCTTACGGACGTTTTTCATTTTGCAAAAACCTTATCCAAATAAAAACCCGCCCCGCCGGGTTTTGAGGCAAGGTCTATCACAAGCGCGTCCTTTCTCACGCGCGGCAGAACCTCGTCGTCCATTACCATAGCGGGAACGGTGTTAAAGATTATGTCAAAATCACCCACGCGGTCTTTAAGCGACGTGAACGGAAGCGGCTCGTAGCCGTGACCTTCTATCATCGCGAGGTCGGCGTGTTTTCTTGCCATGGCGTACGTCTGCGCGCCCATGCCGAACAAATCCTTCGACAGAATTTTTCCTATTTTACCGTAGCCCATCACAAGGCACTTGCTGCCGTGTATAGTTATCGGTGTTTCGGATATTGCTATTTCTATTGCCCCTTCTGCCGTAGGTACGGCGTTACCGAAAGCGCAGCGGATTTTATTGCAAAGGTCAAATACGCGTATGGACAAATTTCGTCATTTGTAGTAAAATAGTTAGGCAATATTAAATTGAGGGGAATAAAATGAACAATCAAAATACGGATATATTTGAAAATATGCCGGTGGCGAAAGCCGTAAGGACTATGGCTGTGCCGACGGTTATAAGCCAGCTTATCGTGCTTATCTACAATATCGCGGACACGTTTTTCATAGGTCGGACGAACAACCCTTACATGGTCGCGGGCGCGTCGCTCATTCTGCCGATATTCAATATCACGCTGTCGCTTTCGGGGCTTGCCGGAGTTGGAGGCGGCGCGCTGATATCGCGTCTGCTCGGCGAGAAGCGTCCCGACGAGGCGAGAAAGGTATACAGCTTCAGCGTGTACCTCGGAATTTGTCTGTCGGCGGTATTCTCACTTGTAACGCTTATATTTATGCGTCCGCTGATGAACGCGCTCGGCGCGGGCAGCGATACATACAAGTACGCGAGCGGCTATGCGTTTTTCGTTATCGTGTGCGGCGGCGTGCCGACGGTGCTGTCAAACACGCTCGCAACGCTGATAAGGAGCGTGGGCGAGTCGCGCCGCGCGGGGTTCGGCATAACGATGGGCGGCATTATCAATATTGCGCTCGACCCGCTGTTTATGTTCGTTCTGCTGCCCGACGGCATGGAGATCATGGGCGCGGGCATGGCGACGTGTCTGTCCAACTGTATCGCCTGCGCGTATTTTATAGTCGTGACGACACGTATGAAAAATGATGTTCTGCGCGTTTCATCGCCGTTTAAGCTTCCCTCGAAGAAAAGTCTTTTAGGGATTTTCGGCGTGGGACTGCCGTCGTCGATAGCGACGCTGCTGTTTGATTTGGATTACGTTGTGATTGACCGCCTGATGTCGGGATATAACGATATAGCTCTCGCGGCGATAGGTATTGTGTTAAAGGCGGAACGGCTGCCGCTGAACGTCGGAATAGGCATTTGTCAGGGTATGATGCCGATTATCGCGTACAACTATTCCGCGAAAAACTACGGACGTATGAATGAAACGAAAAACTACTCGCTGAAGCTCGGACTTGTCTGCGCGGCTGTGAGCATAGCCTTGTATGAGATTTTCGCCGCGCCGATTATGAACGTGTTTATAAACGACGCGCAGACCGTTGCGCTCGGCACGGATTTCCTGCGCGTGCGCGTGCTTGCCACGCCGCTTATGTTTTTGAGCTTCTTCCACGTGTACCTGTTTAACGGCTTCGGCAAGGGCGGTTACGCGATGTTCCTCGGCGTGACGCGCTGGGCGGTGTTCAACATTCCGTTGCTGTTTTTATTGAACCGCCTTGTCGGAATGTACGGCATCGTCTGGTCGCAGGTCACAGCCGATGTGCTGACCGTCGCGCTGTCGCTTGTCACATATCGGTATTACGCGAAACGGACGTTCGCGCCGCGCGTAAATTCCACATAAATTCCACACAGTCAACATATTCCCCACACAATCGCGCCGTATAATAAAGCCGTAATCAAAAAGATTGCAAAAAAACTGAAAGGAGCTGTTAAATATGAACGGCAAAATTAAAAAGGTATGCGCGGCTGTATCGGTCGCGGCAATGATTGCGGCAGCGGGTACGGCATTCGCGGCGGAGGAAACGGCTGATTACGGCTATATGAAGGGTAAGGCGAACCACTACGGCGCAGGCGGCGAGCAGACGTTCGTTTATTCGCAGAAAGCTGACGCGGACAGCGATACATCTGACGATACCGCAAGTGCAGACTACAGCTACAGAAAGGGCAAAGCCCACAGAGGCGGCATGGATAAAGCCCATTACGACAGTGAAGATCTCGTTGAAGCGGGCATAATCGACCAGGCGACAGCCGACGCGATATCCGAATACGCGGCAAAAAAGCACGAAGATATAAGCGCGATGTATGAAAACACGGCGGATATGACTCCGGAGGAACGTCATGCGGCGTTTGAAGAAAGAAAAACATCGCGCAAGGACGGAGTTGACGAGCTTGTTGAAGCCGGTGTTATAACGGCGGAGCAGGCGGAGGCGATAAAGAATTATAAGGCGGAAGCGTAAATTGGGATTTAGCGGCGAAATGCGGGACGTCGGGGGCGCCGTCCCGTACGACCAAAATTTATGAAATGCGCGCCGTAGGGGC
>CANQDD010000028.1 GCA_947591315.1 uncultured Clostridia bacterium | reverse complement strand
CACCGACGCCGTCACCCACGCCGACGCCCGATTACGAGAACAATAAGACGGATTCGCTCATAACGGGCGAGATGCTCAATCCGTACATCGTTGGTTACGACGATTACGTATTCGGCCCTGAGCTTCCGATAAGCCGTGAAGAGCTTTCTGCAATCTTCGCAAGACTTATAGCTAACAGTATCTACATGGATAAGGAGTACGACACGTCATTCCCCGACGTACCCGAAACATGGTCAAAGACCTATATCGGTTACCTCGAAGGCTTCAACGTTGTAACGGGCTACGAGGACGGCACATTCCGTCCGCACAACTACATCACGAGAGCTGAAATGGCTGTTATGATGGCTAAGGCGGAGGGATATGACATCTCGGGTACAATGGACGCGAGCGAGCTTGACTTCCCCGATGTGGATCAGGGCTACAGCACATGGGCTGTTAAGGCTATAAAGATTCTTACGGATAAGGGTATTATGCAGGGTTACACGGACGGCACGTTCAGACCCGGACAGCCTATAACGAGAGCTGAAACGGTTGCGACCGTAAACAGAGTTCTGGCTGATATGGAGGTTGCTGATATAGAGATACTTCCGTCAGACGTAACGGACGCTCACTGGGCATATAACGACATAGTATTCGCGATGAACCACAGAGTATTAAAGGACGCTGCGGCTGATCCGAATAAGTTCATATGGTCGGAGCAGTTCGACGAAAATATGGTAAAGACAAACGGAAATACCGCGGGCACGGCGAATAACACGCCGTCGGAGGATAACACCTCTGACGGCGGCGCCGACGCGCCGGCGGATTCCGGTCAAGCCGGAACAACGGAATAAAAACAGAATAAAGCAGTAGTAACGAGGCGGCGCGGCCCGCCGCCTCCGTTATTACATTTTTAAGACATACAACGAAAGCGGTGCATATTTTAAAAATGTAATAACAAAACCTTAAAGGGGATGAGTTGTCATGAAACGTGTTAAAATCTTAAAGAGGTTGATGCTGTTCATCCTGTGCATTGCGGCAGCGGCGCAATGCGGTTTTGTTATGCCTGTTTCCGCGGCGGAGCCGGTCGGCTTGATGCTGCATTATATGACAGGCGATTACAGAATAGGCTCATACGACCATGCGGCCGTCAGAAGCGAGGAGCATCCCGTGATAGTGCCGCCTATAGGTGAGGACAATACCGCAGAAAATCTCATAAACCAAATGGTAAATCAGGCGGATATGGGCGATATAAGCATAGGCGAAATACCTGAAAAAATACCCGAGCCTTACAGAATACTCGGCTATACCTTTGAGGGCTGGTACTATAATTTGAATTTAGACGACACAACAGATCCCTTCAGAGGTGCAACGCAGTATATTATCGGCGAACCGATTACCCGGGAAATGTTAAACGCCACAGAAACGGAAGTGGACTTGTATGCAAAATGGGAGCCGTATCACTCGGCAGACATTACCTCGGGTTCGGTAAAGTTTACAATGCAGAACGATAACGGCGATTTTATAACAGATCCTATCATATGGACGAACAAGGACGGCAGCGAGGGAACGGAGGATTTTGCGCTCGAAAACGGCACGGTGAACGAAGCCGAAGCCGCGATAGATTATTACGGCTATGTTTACGGCGATGTGTCGAAAATTAAAATGGAGTTTGAGCAGTACGATCCCGGTCGTGTGGAACTTGTCGAATATGATCCTCCCGAAATGATGGATGATGCACATAAAAAGGTAAGCTACGAAAATCTGGCGACCACCGCGGTGTATTTCAACAGTGACAGTGAGACGCTTGAAAAACGGGATATAAAGCTTTCCGACCTCGGCGAGGGTTATAAGGCGTATATCGGCTATACAACCAACGACAGTGAAGCGGGCGGTCAGCTTCTGCCGCTTGAAAAGGAAGAAGAGCTTGTGACCGGCGTAAATATAACAACAGCCGATTACATGACGTTGAACAAAACACAGGATTATACCGAAACCGCGGACGAGTCTCTGCCGGAGGAAAACACTATTGAAGTAATAGTTACGATGCCGGAGCATACCGATCCCAGAACAGGCTTGCCGCATCAGGTGACGCAGACGTACCGTTTCCACATAAAGCGCCTCGATATGGAGCTTAAGCCGGAATACGGCAACACACCGTACGGCAGCATTATGGAGACTATGAAAACAAATCCTGACGAGGCTAAGGCGCAGGAGGAATATTTCCACGAGCATGACCATACCTACAGCGGCTACAAATATAACATTAACGCGTGGAACATATACGGAGCAGAAGGCAAAAACGTACCTATAGGCTCAACGCTGGGAGAAAACGAGTTTATAAACTACGACGAGGACGAAACAGCCATAGTAGTAACCGAGGGCGAAAGCTTTAACGACCCCGGTGTTTTGCTGTACAAAAACGGCGAACCGGTTGAAGCTGATAACATAACCAGAACAATACATTATACCGCTATAAATTCACTGCGCTATGATAAGTGGGACAGCACGGACAACGAAGCAGAAGAAAAGACAGCGAAAGATGAAATACCGTCGGGAAGCAAAGCGGTTGTCAATATATTAAAATACAACGCCGATAGCCGCGAGTATGTAAAGCCCGGTATTTATACGATTGATTATGAATATACGCCCGAAGGTCTGAAAATTCCGATAAAAGCGCACCGTACCATGATAGTGCTTCCGAAACAGGACAGCGCGTATCCGTTCCATTTCGACATTAACATGGACAATTACATAAACGCGCTCGATTCGCTTATGTATGACGTTAAGCCCGCGGAGAACCACAGTGTAATAGAGAATGTGTTTCTGTATAGAGTGTTTGACGCGAATTACGACGGCATAATTAACGACTCCGATAAAGAGCGTATTATGAACGAGCAGAACATAAAGTCGGACATTTATCCGTCGCTTGCCGTAACCGAAGCAGAAGCTTCGTCGGGCGGAGTGTATACAGTTCCTGAGCTCAATGAGGGAAAGGCGCAGCTTTATATGGATTTTCTCGGCAAGGATGAAAGTAAGCTTTCCGATATGACGCCGGGAACAGCGCCGAACATTAACGACACACCGCTTAACAAGGATGATGTATTTTATATCGGCTATCGTTTTAACAATATTAAAAATCTGTCGGAGGCGGAGATAGATGCTCTGCTTCACGAAATAGTTATTGCGACAAGCTTCGACTCGCGGTATATGCGTCTTGACGTACCGTCGTCCGAGGCGCTTTTGGAATTTCTTAAAACGGCAAGCCCAAAATTATTCAGCGGCGACAGCAGCCTGTTTAATATCACAATGAGGGGCGTCTCATACTATACCGACAAATCGACGGCGTTTGTAAAGTGGAACAACATAGGTGACTATGGAGCGGATGATTTGACCAATATAGCCGGTTACGATGAGACTAAGGCGGGCGACACATCTACCGTGTCAACGACGCGTATCGAAATGTATCTCAATGGTGAAGGTAATTATAATCTACAAGATAACGAATATTTGCTCAAGCTGCCGGTAAGGGTTGTAAATATTCCTCCGAAGGGCGATGCATATACTGTTCATGGCGAAAGAAAAACCATATCCGCAAAGCTCGGCGCGAACTGTCTGAATTTTGCGTTCGGCGGTAAGTACGGCTATATGTGGGATATGAGTAGGTCGCTTAACACGAGCGTAACCGAAAACTTATTTGAAAAGCTTCAATACATGGGCGATATTGCTCCCGTGTTCGGTGATGAAGCGGATCCAATCGAGCTGTCTGCGGAATATAAAGAAAACTCTCTGTTTACGGTAGGTCAACCTATTTTTGAAGGTAACCTGCCAAAAGGCGTCACGTATACATTGGGTTACATTCACGGCATACCGGAGGAAACGGGAACATATGAGTTTTACGTAAACGGCGTACGCTATAAATTGACTGTAAACAAAAAGCGTATGGAGGTCAGAGCCACGGATCGGCAGATGATTTATGGTGACAATCTCCCGCCGGATTTGGAAGGTGCGTATGAATTTAACTCGGAAGATTTCGCTGTGGGTGATAACGCAGATAATCAACACTTTGGAAAACCAAAGGTTTCGTGTGAGGTGGATAATGAGACGGAAGTAGGTCGATATGACATAACCGTCAGCGAAATACCGTATGCGGATAACTATTACTTTGTCTATGTGGACGGAACGATGACAGTCACACAGCGCCCGATTACTGTAACCGGTATTTCAAAGGATATGCCCGACTATTATGTTCCGGAGGGTGAAAATCCCAATCTCGATACGGACGACATCAGTCTCTCCGACATCGCGGCATCCAGATCAGGTGAATTTACTGCCGATGATATAGTAAACAGTGACGATATACGAATAAGGTATAACGTTAAATTCAACAACTATAAAAATACGGACACCGAAGCAACCGACAGAGAATGTGATGTAATCGTTACGGTAACCGACATATCCTTTTCATACGGTCAAGGTAAAAATTATGTCTTGAAAAATCCCCCGCAGAAGATAAACGACAAAACCGCTTTTATAAGAAAAGGTCAAATAAGCAGTTTTGAGCTTATAAGCTCTCCCGAAACCGATAATTATACATACGGGGATAAAATAAAACTCGACAGCGGCAGAATAAAGATTACCATTCAGACAGGAACCGAAACGACAACGGACGAGAATTGCACCTTTAGAGAAGCTATGGCAAAGGGTATCCAGCTTACACTGGTGCGTGGAGAAAAAGAGATAAGCCTTAATGAAAATCCCAACTACATTCCTACCGTTTCGGAGGATAGCGGCAAGGCATATATAAAGATTTCATGTCCGACCGTTGAGGGAATAACGAAGCAAACCCCAACTTTGACCGTAAAACCGAGGCAAATAACAGTCCGCGCCGATGACAAGGAAAGATTTTACGGTGACCGTAACACAGATCAGCTTTACCCGCTCAATAACCCGGGCGGCACAGCGGGCGGTCTGACGTACACGATTACAAAAGGCAATATTGTAAACAGAGATGATGATGATACGCAGCAAAAAGTGCTTACCGACCATATAGAAATAACCACGGCAGAACCGACGTATGAAATACATCAGGAGGATTTAAATCCATCTACTGGAAGAGGAACCACATTAGTACCGATAATACTTAAATATAACGGCACAAATCAGAACTATGAGGTTACCGTTGAAGAGTCGTACGATAAGGATACAAACACCGAAGGAAGCAGGCTTGAAATAAAGCAGCGTCCGCTGTATATAACAGAGCTCACGGCTCCGACGCTTACCGCCCCCAAGTATATAACGAGCGACGGTACGCATAAGCCGCAGTCCGATTTAATAGAGGGATATGCGTATGCCGGAGGCAGCACGGAATCCGATGGTCTTAAAATAACGCTGCAGAATCCGGGTACAAGTACGGGCATATACAGTAGTGACGCCGTTAAAATAGGCTACAGAGTAATATATACAAATACGTCCGCGGATGAGTTTAATAAAGACAATATAGATATTAAAGCCATAGGCATGGACGTTAAATACGAAAAAAGCCGCAACTATTATATTGCTACAGACAAGACTGCAATCGGCACAGTACATGGTTCTAAGGAAATACGGCGCATAAATAAGATAGACGTTATACATGAAATCGAGCAGCACTACACCTTTGGTGAAGCGTTTGATTTGCTGCGCGGTGAAAAGCAGCAGACGGTTGACGCGGATATTCAACGTCCGGAGGACATTGACGACGATGAAAGCTGGCTTCAAATCACGTACAATACCGGTGAGGTTTCGGATATAACATTTGAGGAATTGTGCAGGGATTTTGAAGATAATGACGAGTACAATCAAAATCTTGATTTTAATATTACAATAAACGACAGCGCGCAAAAACAGCTTAATCAATCATTTATGACCGATTTTAATAAAAATGATAATGATAAGCATTTTAATGCCGGTGATAATATTTCCGTTTCGCTCGGAATAAAGGAACAGGCGCCGTCATGGACAGGGACGATTACGGTAAGTAAAAAGCGGGTGGATGTAAAGGTTGACAATAAATCATACCTTTACCATGAGCGTCCGGATGGTTTTGCATATACAGCCAAACCGGACAGCGCTGATTTCCGGTGGGATCAGACGGCTGATGTGATACCGGCGGGGAACTATACATATACCTGCCTTGAGGACGATAATGTTACGCCAACGACCAATAACACTCCGTCCGGCATATACACAATCAATCTGTCGGTGGCGGATACCGAAAACTATACTTTTAATTGTACGTCGGGAACGCTGTCAATACGTCAGCGTCCGCTTATAATAACGGATATTCAGGTTCCGAAGCTTGATGCGGACGCGGCACATAAAAATCTGCTGACATATTCAAAAAGCGCCGAGTGGACAAAGGACAATAATAACGGTATCATATTTGCAGAGAGTTTTGCGCCCTTGGATGATGAAACGGTTACGATAAATTATACGTATAGATATACGGATAATCCGAGAGATGGCGGAGCTGTTACGGTCGCCTTGAGCGGCATAACGATTGACCGCTCGCGCGGTGACGCGAGAAACTACTATTTGCAGAGCGTGGCGTCACAGACAACGGGCGAAGTTCAAAGCGCGTATATTACAAAGCTTGAAACGACAGCTATTCAGGGTAAAACAGGCGATCGAATAGATTCGGGAAAAACGGAAAAATACGTGTACGGCGACACGCTTGACCTGAGCGGTATGACGTTTATTATCACGTATAATACCGGCGCTTATGAAAATATTACCGATATAAAGGATCTTGCCAAATACGGCGTTAAAGCCGAGTATTACAAGGGTGAAGAAAAACAGGAGCCGACGGTTGAGGACGGCGTGTTCCTGACGCGCGACTATGACGGAATGTCGATACGGCTTTCACTTGCCGACGGAAATACAAATTCCGATAATGAAGTAGAATCGTGTACCACGACCAACACTATAAAGGTAAGCAAGCGTACAATCCGCGTAGGAGTAAACGATTCAAGCTATACGTACGGCGATAATCCTCCGTCAGAAACCGAGTACGGAACGGAAGCCGTGGACGGTAAATATACATATTATCTGCATGAGGAAGATTTCCCCGTAAAGATAGATAAGACACAGGCGGAGTTTTTGAATGAGCTTATAAAAGATACGGAGAATTATAATGCTCCGACCGTTTCCGCGCGCACACAAAACGGCGTGGGTGATGCGCCCGACAACACAACGGACGCCACGGCGTTTTCGGGTGACACAATACAAATTTCGGCGGACGTGTCGGAGGCGTTGAGCGATAATTATGTGTTTGTAAGCGACGGCGAAAACGGCACGCTCACGGTAAATCAGCGCGAGATAAAGGCAACCGCTATAAGCAGCAGCGTTATTCCGACGCTTACTGCCGAAATAGCGTACAACCATGGCAATACTCCGCCGATAACCATAAACGTTACCGAACCTGTGACGGTTACCTGTGAGGCGGATAATACGTCCACGGGAGACATAACCGTTACAAACATGGTAAAGGGCGGCGAAGGAGATAAGGTTGCGTTTACGTTTGACGTTGTATATAACAGCGTTGAGGATACCGGCGACAGTTACGCCGACGTTGATATTATAAACTTTGCAATGACCGACGACAATGACGCGAGGAACTATATCCTAAGCGAAGATGTTCCGACAAAATCGCAGGGCAAAATAGTAACAACGCGCATGAGCGCCGTTACTATACAAACGCAGCCGAAGCTTACTTACACCTACGGCGAGCTTCTCAGCATAGACGGTACGGTACAAATAGATTATACAAACGGCACAAACGTAACCGTGCCCATGAACAGACTGTACGAGTACGGCATGGAACTGCTGTTCGTGAAAGCGGGCACTGACGGCGACAGCCTCATCGCGTCCGACGGAAACGAGTATACAGACCTCACCGACAGTCTTGAAAAACCCGTAGAGAATAAGCTGCTTACCGTTGACGGTTACAACGGCGTAAGGCTGTGCGTGAAGCCGGGTGACGGCGTTCGCGTGGAGCATGAGGAAAACATAGAGCAATACATTTGTGTGACTGATGAGATAAGGGTAGAGCAGAAAAGCATCAGATTAAGCGCCGATAAGCTTGAAATGACGTACGGCGACAGCGTACCCGAGGTTACGTGGAGCTATAACCAGACTGACCTTGTAAACGGCGACACGCTGACAAGTTCGCGGTTTACGGTAAACAATACCGATTTTAAGTCGTATGACAGTGAAAATCACCGTAATTATATTTATATTACGGAGGACGGCAGCGAGTCGGGTACGCCCGTGAGCGGCTCTTCCGCCGTGGGCAGCTATGACATAAAATGGGTAAATTCATGGAGCGGCGTTCTTGACAATACGGCGAATTACAAAATCAAGACTGTGGACGGAACACTCACGGTAAACAAAAGGCCGCTCAAAATAAGCGGTATACTTAACGTGCCCAACCTTACGCCGGACATTATATCCGAGCACGGCGCGATTGTGCCGATAACAATTCATCATACCGCGAAGTACCCCGATAAAGACTATAACGGCTATCCGCTGATAAACTTTACATTTGAGGACGGCTTCGCACCAATAGACGGCGACGAGATAGAAATATCGTACGACGCGGTATATAAAACAATGAGACCGGGCGCGGCTGAGGTCGATATACAGAGTGTAAGTATTGCGGATTCGGGCAAAGGTCAAAACTATACGATTGAACACTCACCGACGGCTGCGGACGGAATGGTAAGCGATACGAATATTTCCGAAATAGAGCTGCTTTCCGATCCCGTTATGCGTGACGACGACGCTTCAAAGCCGATAGAGTACGTATACGGCGACAGCCTTAATCTTGACCGCGGCGCCGTGAAGCTCACTTACGATAACGGCATGTCGATAAACGTTAACTTTAACAGCCTTGAGGATATATCGAACGGCGTTATATCGCTTGTGTACTGTGACGAAAACGGCAACAACCTTGCCGATTACGAGAAGCCGTATGCCGGTCAGACGCTTTATGTCACAAAGCATAACGGCAGACATATAAAAATAAGCGTGCCGGAGGATTCGGGCATATCGCTGAAATATATGGGCGCGCCGACGGATAAGCTGAGAACGAACGCGATAAAGGTAAACAAAGCACCGCTTAAGGCAACGGTCATTGCGGACGAGGCATCGCGCATATACGGTGATGAGAACCCGACCTTCCGCTTTGAGTACAGCGGTTTCAGAAACGATGACGACGTGCGGTCGGAAAACTTCACGGCGGAGCTTGTCGAGCCGACGATAGACTGCAACGCTTCCGTTTCGTCGCCTGTGGGCGAGTATACGGTCAAGGCGTCCGGCGGCGAGAGCGCAAACTATTACTGCGCCGAGTTTGAGGATACGACGATAAGCGTAACGCCGCGTCCGCTTGACGTGGAGGCGATAACGGGCGGTATACCCGCGCTTACGTCAAAGATAATACGCGACAATCCCGGACCGATTTACACAATAAGAGGATACGCTCTGAATACCGCCGGTCAGCTTACGCTTAATAATTTAGTTCCGAACGACGTCATAAGAGTTTCGTATGACGCCGCATACGCGTCGTCAGAACCCACCGACAGCGATGTTACCGTTGCGATAAGCAATATGAGTATTATGGATTACGGCGCGGGTAAGAATTATGAGCTTAGAAACACTCCGTCGATAGCGTCGGGCGGAAGAATTTACACGCAGAAGATAGCAGGCGTGGATATTATGAGCCAGCCGAAAACAGATTATACCTACGGCGAGTATATAGACCTTACAAAGCCGGGCGTAAAAATAGTGTATGACGACGGCGAGGTTTTGAACGATGTGCCGTATGACCAGGTTGAGCATTACGGCATAGACCTTAACATAACGTATTTCGACAAGGACGGCAGCGAGATAACGGAGCGCGCGCTGGATTTATTCGAGCGGCAGCAGCAGTTTGAAAACGGTACCGAAACGGAAGAACAGCAGAAAATGGACGTGGATATGTTCACGGGAGCATACTTTACGCTCGTGCCGAGAAAGGACGATACGGCATACAGTCCGTCACTTCCGTCTGCCGGAAATATGCGTTCCGGAACGATTACGGTAAATCCGAAGGTTATTAACGTGAATATAGGCTCCGCAAGCTCCGTTTACGGTGAGGATCCGACAGTGCTTTATGAATTTGAATACGGCGACGATTTTGTATATCGTGAAACTGCCGATGATGTTATAACGGCTGCGCCGACGTTTACATGCACCGATTTAAGCGGTGCCGAAGCGGGTACGGCGACCGAGGTAGGTGAGTACGCGATAAGAATGACGGGAGCGGCGGCGGATAATTATGCCTTCAATTATAACAACGGTACTCTTACTGTAACGCCGCGTTCTCTGACGGTAAGCAATATAACAAACGGAATACCGGCTCTGACGGCTGATGTTATAAAAGAAAGCATGGGCAGTATACATTACATACCCGCCTCCGCGACGAGCAGTCAGATGGAGTGTGACAGAGTAAACGACGACGATATAAAAATCAATTACAGCGCAGTATACTCCAGCGATGAAAAGAATGACAGCTATAACGTCGGTATCGCTGACATGGAGCTTGAGGAAGGATACGGCAGAAACAAGAACTACACGCTCAACAAGGACGCGAGCGTTAAGGTCGTGGAAGGCGGCGGCAGAATCAACGACAAGCAAATTACCGAAATAACAATCACCGAACAGCCGCGCCTTACTTACACATACGGCGAGACCTTCGACGCGAACAGCGGTAAAGTGCATATCGTATATGACACGGGATATGAGGACGACGTGACGTTTGCCGAGCTTGCGGATTATCGTATTATGCCGGAATATTATGACACAGCGTCCGTGGCGGCAACGGGAACGGTACACGGCGGCGACAGAATTACCGTTTCCGCTCACAACGGGAAGGTAATCAGACTTACCGCGTCAAGCACGTACGAGGTGGAGGCGCAGTATACGGAGCCGCTTGCCATAGCGAAGCGCGTGCTTGAATACGGAAATTGTATTGTAAATCCCATCGAGTACGACGGCGCGACAACGCTGACAACCGGTACGGTGGTGTTCTCCAATACGCAGTATGAGGATAACGTCACCGCGTCGGCGGCATTCAACTTTGACGATTTCAGAGCAGGAACAAATAAAACGGTTTATATAACGAATATAAGGCTGGACGGCGCATGGACTGAAAATTACAGCCTGTCGTCCGATTCCGTCACATCGGTCGGTACAATCAATAAAGCAAAGGCAACGCTGACGCTGCCGGCGGATAACGTGTACCTGTCGCCAGAGGATAACTCCATAACCGTTACCGCGCCGGAAATGACGAGCATACAGCGGGAAGGCGGAGCACAATACCAGTATTCGGTAGACGGAGGCGTCACATGGTCGGACGACAACGTGTTTACGGGACTTGAGCTTGGCAGGGAGTACAGCGTAAGCCTGCGGCTTGCGGAAACGGATAACTACGCCGCGACCGACCCGACGGAAAGCATATCGATAACGACTTACAAGGTAAGATTTACGCTAAGCTTGAACGAGACGCCGGCAGAGGGCGAGGAGCGCAGAATATTAAAGCGCTTCTACACAAACACGGAAACCGTCGAAAACGAGGAAGAGTTAAAATCCTTGATAGGCGCCGTAACGGAAACCGATGAAAACGGCGAAGAGCGCGAGGTTGCGTATTATACTCTGTATGACGCTGTAACGGGCGGCACGCTGCAATTCCCGTTCAGCTTTATACCCGAGGGTGAAACCACTGCCGATGTGAACATTTATACATCGCTCACCGCCGCAAGACGAAGCAGCGGCGGAGGCGGCGGCAGCGGCGCCGCCGGCGGATTTGCCGGAGTTATTATAAGCTTTACGGATAAGGACGGCAAGGAAAGCGAAAATTCATCTGTTACGGTAGAGCTTGACGAGGGCACGCTGAAGCTAAGCGCCGACGTTTCAAGTGTCGCAAGAAACGCGGTAGTTACGTGGAGTTCAGATAATCCCGATGTTGCGTCGGTAAATTCTCTGGGTACGGTTAAATTACTTGGTGTCGGAACGGCTGTTGTAACGGCGGAAGCGAAGGGTTACAGAAACGCCGAAAAGGATACGATTACCATAACCGTGGTGGATACAAAGCCAGATACAACGCCGGACGCAACGCCCGAAGCAACTCCTTCGCCGACCGTATCGCCTGATCCGGAAAACTCGGATAAGCGTGTGAATATTCCGTATCTGCACGGGTTTGACAATATGATAAAGCCCGATGACAGTATGACGCGCGCAGAGGCTGCGACGATTATGGTGCAGCTTGCGGGCGGCAGCGACGGAGCGATATATGAGAATATATTTGCCGATGTGCGCGATGACGCTTGGTATAAGGGCATTATCGCCGAGGCAGCGGCGAGAGGCTTCATTTCGGGATTCGACGACGGCTTATTCAGACCGGAGGAAACCGTTACGAGAGAGCAGTTCGCTGCTATGACGGTGAAGCTTGCGGGACTTGAACCGATATACGGAAGCAGGTTTGCCGATGTTGACGCTGACCGCTGGAGCGCGGGAAGCATTAACGCGGCGGTTGAGAGCGGTATAATAACGGGTTATGAGGACGGCACATTCCTGCCGGAAAATCCGATCAGACGCTCCGAGGCGGTAAGGATGGCGAACGCGGCGACGGGAAGAATACCGGATAAAGCCGCGATAGACGCTGCGGATTGCCCGTATATCGACCTGCCCGCTTCACACTGGGCATATTACGAATTTATGGCTGCGGCAGCCGAGTACGAAATTCCGTAATTTGCGCGGGACAGTCATGTTGAAAATTCACGGAGGCGGCCGTAACGGTCGCCTCTGCGTATAATAATGTTATATATAATCGGAGGGAAAATATGTACGAGATAAAATGTCCAAATTGCGGTTCGGTGTTTCAGGTTGACGAATCGAGTTACGAGTCGATTGCGCGTCAGGTGCGCAACGAGGAGTTCGCGAAGGAAATAAGCGAGCGGACGGCGCAGTTCGAGCGTGAAAAGGATACAGCCGTAAAGCTTGCGAAAACGGAAACGGAGAGTGAGCTTAACGAAAAAATAGCCGCAAAAGACGCGGAAATAGCGAAATTAACGTCGCAGCTAAAGTCGGGCGAGGATCGCGCGCGTATCGAGGTAAACGAAGCGGTGTCAGTCAAGGATAAGGAAATTTCAGCGAAAAACGAGGAAATAAACGAGCTCAAAGCAAAGCTCGGCATACTTGAAGCGCAGACAAAGCTCGCCGTAAGCGAGGCGGTCGCGCAGAAGGACATGGAAATTTCAAAGCAGCGCGAGGAAATAACGCTGCTTAACGGCCGTATCGAAGCGGACGGCAAAACGGCTGAGCTCCGCGAAAGGACGCTTAAGGAAAGCTATGAGGAAAAATTAAAGAGCAAGGACGAGCAGATAGCGTATTACAGGGATTTCAAGGCGCGTCAGTCCACGAAGATGATAGGCGAGAGCTTGGAGCGGCATTGTGAAACAGAGTTTAACAAGCTTCGTGCGGCGGGCTTTAAGAACGCGTATTTTGAAAAGGACAACGACGCGAGAACGGGCAGCAAGGGCGATTTTATTTTCCGCGAATCGGCGGAGGACGGCACGGAATTTATCTCGATAATGTTTGAGATGAAAAATGAGGCAGACCAAACCGCCACGAAGCACAGAAACGAGGATTTTCTAAA
Organism: uncultured Clostridia bacterium; assembly: GCA_947591315.1. Taxonomy (GTDB): domain Bacteria; phylum Bacillota; class Clostridia; order UBA1381; family UBA1381; genus Hominilimicola. The sequence goes on along the minus strand of CANQDD010000028.1, from coordinate 7,174 downwards.
GGAGCTTGACAAGGACAGGAACGAGAAGGGCTGCGAGTACGCCGTGCTTGTGTCGCTCCTTGAAGCGGACAGCGAGCTTTACAACACGGGCATAGTCGATATGTCGCACCGCTACCCGAAAATGTACGTGATACGACCGCAGTTTTTCGTGCCGATGATAACGCTGTTGAGAAATGCCGCGTTAAACTCGCTTTCTTACAAGCAGGAGCTGAGCGTAATACGCAATCAGAATATAGACATTTCCAATTTCGAGGCGGATATGAACGACTTTAAAGACAGGTTCGAGCGCAACTACAATCTGGCGAGCCAGAAGTTTAATAAAGCCATCGAGGAAATTGACAAAACGATAGACCATTTGCAGAAAACGAAGGACGCGCTGCTGTCGTCGGAGAACAATCTGCGTCTCGCGAACAATAAGGCGCAGGAGCTTACGATAAAAAAGCTCACAAAAAACAACCCCACAATGGCTGCGAAATTCGAGGAGCTGAAAAGCGGGAAATAAACAAGTATATAAAGCAAAAAACGCGCTTTGGGAACGCGTTTTTTGTTTAGATGTTCAAAAAATCCTCAACAACATCGCCGAGATGTATAGGATCAAGAGAGAATTTATTGCAGGCATCTGCAAGCTCTGAGACGGTATTTTGGTTCGTGGAAATGTCCTCGAAACAGTACACGTCATTATATCGGATGCCGTATACGATGTACTCTTTCCCTTCCACAATTTTTTGTTTAGAGGTGAGTTCGTACATAATTGCTCCTTGCTCCATATTAAATTTTTTGTAATTAAAGTATATCCGATTTGTTACAGAAAGGCAATAGGTTTACATAAAATGTAAAGCATTTGTAATCATAGTGAATTATATATATCATATTTGAAACATACCAAGTCCGTTTTATTGTACATACTATCGTGTATAATCGGTGTATAAGATAAAAACGGGAGGTAATTGTTATGGTGATATTTGGTGCAATTCTCGTAAGTGTTGGCGCGTCAATACTTTTGACAATTAGGATCGTGAAGGGTAAGAATAGCGTATGTGTGAAGTAGGGAAGGCTAATAAATCACAATTTACTTCACCCATTCGGCTTTACAATCTTTTTTATCCTCTGCTTCAGCGTGAGCAGCGCGAGCTTTGTTTTTGATGTTTGGCGCGCGACATCGCGGTGGGCGCGGGCGTTGATCATCTCAGTAAACCTCTGCGCCATGAGGTAGTACACGCGCTTTTTATAATGGTTTATGCTGTCGTTGAAATCGTCGTCCGAGGTTATGTACCTGTTCACGTCGAACAGCGTGACGTTTTCCTCGCCCTCGAACTCGGCGCGGACAGCCGCATTCCACTTTTTGTGGTCATTGTGGCGGTTCGTCCACGCTTCGAGCTTATTGTCCTTGTACTCACGCTCGCAGCCGAGCAAAATTACAAGCTCCGTACCCTTACGTAAATGCTCAAATATAAACCGCAGATTTTTCGCTGTTTCCTCCGGCGTGAGCCTGCCTAAAAACTCGTACTCGTCCGCTATCTTACGGAGCGTGTCGCGCGTGAAACTGCAGTTGGCGGTGTACACTTCTTTTTTTATGTACTTATCCCACATCTTTTCATCGGTCAGCGGGTATATGTACTCGCCGAACGCGAAAACCTGACCGCCGTTCTTTTTTCGGTACAGTCCGAGATTTACATCGGTGAGTATGCTCACAAACACCATGCCATAGCTGTTTTTGTAGATCGAGTCGGGGAACATTTCGCTGTCGCACACGGGCAAATTGCAGAGCGTCTTTTTCTCTGCGTCGGTTATTGAATACGCTTCCTTAATCTGCTCCGTGTGGTTCATGCCCTCTATCGTTACGCCGAGCGACTGTTTTTCGCGGCTCACGTACGTAAATTCGCAGTCGAACATATCCTCGTTTTTTATAAACGAAAAAATCTGGTTGAGGTCGCACGGGCCTTTCATCAGCACCTTAAAATCCGCGTCCTCTATCTTCTCAAAATCACCGCCGCCGCTCTCCGCATTGCTGTTTATCCAGTACGACGGCGGCATACCCTTGCCTATCTTAACCGAAACGTCGCCCACTACGTCAAGAGCGGGACAGCCGAGGTAATCGTACGTGTACTGCTCCAGTCCCATGCCGAGCGTGCGGCAGGAAAACAGCAGATGCACCGCTCTGCCGTCCTTTACCGCGTAAAAGCCGACAACGCCGTAATCGCCGTACTTGTCAGCGGCGATAACGTAGCCGCAGCACGTGTCCTTATCGGCGAGCATGGCGTTAAACTCGTCCTTCGTCGGGCGCACCTTAGTGAAATTGAGCTGGTTTGCGCGCATAACAAGCTCGTAGAGCCGCTCCGCGTTAGCCTCGCAGTCGGTATGGAACTGTACCTTTATGCCGCTCTGCTTTAAAAATTCCTCATTCGAGCCTATATTTTCCTTGATTTTATTTTTCTTTTCGAGCGTTTTGTAGCTGTTAAGACGCGCGAAATTCTTATCGCTCTTATCGAGCTTTGAAATCTCGCCGTACAACTCGTCAAGCGCGTCGGGCAGAGCCGTCATAATGTCGGGACAGTAGTACCGCGCCTCTTCAAGATTCTGCGGGTTGTCGTCAATAAACAGGACATTCGCGCTGCGCAGATTCATAGCCGCGACGGTGTCCTTAATGCGCTGTCCCTTGGGCTGCCAGTTGATGGAATTGAACACGAAATACTCACTTACTCCCATTTCGCGCAGCTTGTTTACGCACGGTTCCTCGTCGTTTTTTGAGCAGACCGAGTTTATAATACCCTTTTGGGCGCACATCAAAACAAGGTCGAGCGCGCGTTTATCCGGCTCGACCTCCTGTTCGGAAATTGTACCTTTCCAAAATGTATTGTCCAAATCCCAAATTATAAGCTTGATTTTGTCGGCGTTTATCATTATCGTTCAACTCTTATCTGAGGATTATCTCATTTCTTCCCGGACCGTTGGAGACGATTTTAATCGGAACCTCAAGCTCCTTTTCTATAAACTCGATATAATTACGGCAGTTTTCGGGCAGATCCTCATACTTCGTTATACCTCGTATATCGGTTTTCCAGCCAGGCAGTGTTTTAAGCACCGGCTTTGCACGTTCGAGTTTCGCGGTGGTCGGGAAGTCGCGCGTCACCTCACCGTCAATCTCATAACCCACGCACACGGGTATCTCGTCGAGGTAGCCCAGCACGTCGAGCACGGTAAACGCGACCTGCGTCGTGCCCTGCACGCGGCAGCCGTAACGCGAAGCCACGCAGTCAAACCAGCCCATACGTCTCGGTCTGCCGGTTGTCGCGCCGTACTCGCCGCCGTCACCGCCGCGCTTTCTGAGCTCTTCGGCTTCTTCGCCGAATATCTCGGAAACAAACGCGCCCGCGCCCACAGCCGACGAATACGCCTTAACGACCGTGATGATCTCCTTGATCTCATACGGCGGAATACACGCGCCGACAGCGCCGTAGCCCGCGAGGGTGGAGGAAGAAGTCGTCATCGGGTAAATGCCGAAATCGGGATCCTTCAAAGAGCCGAGCTGACCTTCGAGAAGAATGTTTTTACCGCTCTTTACCGCTTCGTGCATAAACGACACCGAGTCGATAACGTAAGGCTTTATCATTTCGCCGTACTCCTTGAGCGTGTTAAAAAGCTCGTCCGCGTCAAGGAGCGGCTTGTGGTAAATATGTTCAAGCATGAGGTTCTTTACCTCAAGAACATTCTTGATTTTTTCCTTTAATCTGTCGTCGTCCTCAAAAAGCTCCCACACCTGAAAGCCTATCTTCGAGAACTTATCCGAGAAGAACGGCGCGATACCCGACTTCGTCGAACCGAACTGACGGTCGCTTAAACGCTCCTCCTCGTACTGGTCGAACAGCTTGTGATACGGCAAAAGCACCTGCACTCTTTCCGAAACAACGATATTCGGCTTCGGCACGCCGCGCTTTACCACGCTGTCAATCTCGCTTATAAGCTCGGGAATGTCGAGCGCAACGCCGTTGCCTATCATGTTTGTGACGTTTTGGTTAAACGAGCCGGACGGAAGAAGATGCAGCGCGAATTTTCCGTAGTCGTTTATAATCGTGTGTCCCGCGTTCGCACCGCCCTGAAAGCGTATTACTATATCCGCTTCCGAAGCAAGCATATCGGTTATCTTACCCTTGCCCTCGTCGCCCCAGTTTGCGCCAACTATTGCTTTTACCATGTCAAATCCTCCCAAATTTAATTATGCATTTTATTCAAGTACCAACTCTATTTTCGCCGTGCCTGCAGGCAATACAGCCGTAGATTCCTGCGGCGTCCACGAATACGCCCATGAGTGGAATATATCGGAAAAACTACCTATCTTTTTGCCGGTTGAGTCGAGGCAGTCAAACGTAACGGCAATGTTTCCGCTGTCCTCTCTGTACGTCCGTACCGTGTATCTTATTTCATAATCTCCGTTGGCGTTCGTATCTATTTCCGTAATCTGGAAATCCCTCGCGCTGTGGGAATTAGCCTCTCTTGAACTGTCGTATTCTATGTCGTACTTCAGTCCCGAACCGCTGCCGCTTGCGTCAATGTCCCCGCCGCCGTTATTCGTATCAGGCGCGGGAGAAGGCTCCGCGCTCTCACTCGGTGCGGGCGACGCTTCCGGAGCTGCTGAAGCATCAGGCGCTGCGGTTGCGGTCGGAGCTGCCGATGCCTCCGGTGCGCTTGACGCGTCGGAAATTACGGGACCGGGTTCAGTCTGTGTTGTCGGGTTCGGCGACTGTGTCGGCATTGCCGGACCATGTCCGGACGCCGGCAGATTGCTGCCATCGGACACAGCCGGACCGGAGCCTGTTATAATGTTTGCATTGGAAGTAATTGTGACGGTGTACGTGTCCTCATCCCAGTCAACATTACATTTAAAGCTCTCCGATATTGCGCGCAGCGGCACGAGCGTTCTGCTGTCCACGATAACGGGCGGAACGTCGATCGTAACCGGTTCAAGATTTACGAACATCTGACTGTAACCCACATTCATAATAATTTCCGTGCCGTCTTTTGCGGCGGTGACGGTTTTTGTGCTGTCGTCCCAGTCAACCTCCGAGCCGAGCGTTTCAAATATCGCGCGCATCGGCACCATTGTGCGTTCGTTCATAATCTGCGGCTTAACGTCAAATTCAATTTCCTTACCGTCCAAAAACACGGTAATATCGTTTTCGTCGCCGTGAACCGCAACGAATGATGTCATAAGCATGGCTGAAGCGATAAATAATGATAACAGCTTTTTCATAATAACACCTCGTTTAAACATTGATCTCAACCTCTACGCCGAGCAAATCCTTGTTTTTTTCGAGCATCGGCTTCACGTATTCGGCAAGGAAATCCTCCACCTGCTGCGGAGCGCGTCCGACGTAATTTTCGGGCTTCATAACCGCGTTTATCTCGTCGAGCGTCAGTCCGAACGCGGGGTCTGCCGCGATAAGCTCGGCAAGATTGTTTTCCTTACCCTCGACCTTGACGGTCTTGCCCGCCTCCATCGAGTACACGCGGATCTTCTCATGCAGATCCTGTCTGTCGCCGCCCTTTTTGACGGCGTCCATCATGATGTTCTCTGTAGCCATGAACGGTATTTCGCGCATGAACTGCTGATATATAACCTTGTCGTAGACTACAAGTCCGTCCACGACATTGATGTACAGATTGAGTATAGCGTCGACCGCCAGAAACGCTTCGGGAACGGATATGCGCTTGTTCGCGCTGTCGTCGAGCGTTCTCTCGAACCACTGCGTCGCGGCTGTAATAGCGGGATTTAACGCGTCCACTATAACGTATCTCGCCAATGAGCCTATTCTCTCGCTTCTCATCGGGTTGCGCTTGTACGCCATCGCCGACGAGCCTATCTGCGACTTCTCGAACGGCTCTTCTATCTGCTTCAAATGCTGCAAAAGACGGATATCGTTCGAGAATTTATAAGCGCTCTGCGCGATAAGGCTCAGGGTGTTCAGCATCTGCGAATCGAGCTTTCGCGGGTACGTTTGACCGCTCACGGGGAACGTGTCCGAATAGCCCATTTTCGCGGCGATTTTCCTGTCAAGCTCCTTGCATTTCTCGTGGTCGCCCTCGAAAAGCTCCATAAAGCTTGCCTGTGTGCCGGTCGTGCCCTTGCAGCCCAAAAGCTTCGCCTTTGAAAGCTGATAGTCAACGTCCTCCAAATCCATCATCAGATCCTCGAGCCATAGCGTCGCGCGTTTTCCGACGGTTGTCGGCTGCGCTGGCTGAAAGTGCGTGAACGCAAGCGTCGGCAAATCCTTATTAGCCTCCGCGAATTTAGCAAGCTCGCCGATAAGGCACACGAGCTTTTTCTTAACGAGCCGCATAGCCTCGGTCATGATTATAATATCGGTATTATCCCCGACATAGCAGCTTGTCGCGCCGAGGTGTATGATAGGCTTCGCGTCAGGGCACTGTACCCCGTACGCATAAACATGCGACATAACGTCGTGGCGCACCTCTTTCTCGCGTGCCTTCGCTACGTCGTAGTTTATATCGTAGATATGCTCCTTCATCTGAGCGATCTGCCTGTCGGTTATGTCAAGCCCCAATTCCTGCTCGCTCTCCGCGAGAGCGATCCACAATTTCCGCCATGTGGAAAATTTCTTGTCCGGCGAGAAAATGTACTGCATCTCCTTCGACGCGTAACGCGAATTTAAAGGGCTTTCGTATGTGTTTGTAGCCATGTTTTTCTCCTTGTAAATTTTCCGTATGACCCCCTCTCCGAGGGGGTCGAAATCTTTGATTTCGGGGGGTGTAACAATGTCGAACAACACCCCCCAAAAGCCGTGACCGGCTTTTTACCCCCTCGTAGAGGGGGTCTTGCGGGCGGCGGGTCGCCGCCCCTACGATACCGTTGACATCGGGTTATCGTGGACGGGCGAACACGGTTCGCCCCTACGTGAGGCTCCCCTTGAGGGGAGCTGTCGCCGTAGGCGACTGAGAGGTGGTCTTAAAAAATGTTGCCACCTCTCCGTCATCGCTTCGCGATGCCACCTCTCCTCAAGGAGAGGCTAACGGGCTGTCGAGGGCGCCAGCCCCTACGGCGCACAATGTTAGAATTACGGGTGTAGGGGACGGCGCCCTCGACGTCCCGCATTTCACCGCTAAATCACAATTTATATCACAATCCCAATCTCTTAAATACTTCCTCATACGCCTCTTC
>CANQDD010000027.1 GCA_947591315.1 uncultured Clostridia bacterium | reverse complement strand
TCGAGGCTCGTCATGATAGAAACGGAACACTCTATCGCGGTGCGGCGTATCTTAAAGCCGTCGCTGTTCGCGTTGCCGCCCTTTTTCGGTATGTCGATGATGAGGTCGATCATACCGCTTCTTATAACGTCAAGCACATTCGGCACACCCTCGCTTATCTTCTTCGCGACCTGCACGGGAATATTGTTTTCCTCAAGCAGCTTCGCCGTGCCCGCAGTCGCGACAAACTTACAGCCGAGCCTGTGGAACTGCGCGGCGATGGGGAGGAAGTCCTCCTTGTCGAGGTCGCGCACCGTCACAAGAATTGTCGAGCCGACCTTCGGTATATTCGTGCCGGCGGCGACAAAGCCCTTGTACATTGCCTCGTGGAAATCGTGTCCCACTCCGAGAACCTCGCCCGTTGAACGCATTTCGGGGCCCAGACTTACCTCAACGCGCGGCAGCTTTTCCGTGGAGAACACCGGTACCTTTATCGCTACCGTATTCGTTTTCGGTGCGATACCCGTTGAGTAACCCATTTCCTTCAGCGTCTTGCCGAGCATTATATTGGTCGCGATGTCTATCACAGGCACGTTCGTAACCTTCGTGATATACGGCACGGTACGGCTCGAACGTGGATTTACCTCGATGATGTAGAGCTCGCCCCTGAACTCGATAAACTGAATATTGATCATACCGATTACTTTAAGCTCCAGCGCGATACGGTACGTAACATCAACGATCTTATCTATAATATTCTGCGGCACGTTCTGCGGCGGATAAATGGATATTGAGTCGCCGCTGTGAATACCGGCGCGCTCCAGATGCTCCATTATACCGGGGATAAGAACGTCCGTACCGTCGCAAATCGCGTCAACCTCAAGCTCTCTGCCGCCGAGGTATCTGTCGATAAGCACGGGGTTTTTCTTGTCCTTTTCAAACGCGTCTGTGAGGTAGCGCACGAGGTCGATCTCGTTTCTCGTTATTTCCATACCCTGACCTCCGAGCACGTACGACGGACGCACAAGCAGCGGATATTCAAGCTTGTTCGCCTCCTCAACGCCCTCCTTGACGCTCCATACCGCCTTGCCCTTCGGACGCTTTATATTGAGCTTTTCAAGCATCTCGTCAAACTTTTCTCTGTCCTCCGCCTCGTCGATGTACTTCGGCTGAGTACCGAGTACCGGCACGTTCATGTCCGCGAGGAAATTCGCGAGCTTGATCGCCGTCTGACCGCCGAACTGCAGTATTACGCCGTCCGGCTTTTCAAGCAGGATTATATTGTAAACGTCCTCCTCGGTGAGCGGCTCAAAATAGAGCTTGTCCGACGTGTCAAAGTCCGTGGAAACCGTTTCGGGGTTGTTGTTTATTATAATCGTCTCAACGCCCGCCTTTTCAAGCGACAGAACAGAGTGAACGGAGCAGTAGTCAAATTCAATACCCTGACCTATTCTTATGGGGCCCGAACCGATAACGATAACCTTTTTCCTGTCGGAGGGGAAGGACTCGGTCGTATCGTCGTATGTAGAATAGTAGTACGGCGAAACAGCCTCAAACTCACCCGCGCACGTGTCAACCATTTTGTAAACGGGCGTAATACCGAGCATCGAGCGCAGATTGAAAACCTCGTTCGCGTGACAGCCGACAAGCTCTGCTATACCCTTGTCCGAAAAGCCCATTTTCTTGTACTTTTTGAGCATATCGTAGCTAAGGTCGGTGAGCTTGTGCTTTTTAAGCTCCTCCTCCGCATCGACGATATTCTTTATCTTTTTGAGGAAGAACGGATCCATACCCGTAATTTCCGCAAGCTTGTCCATGTTGTAATTTCTTCTTATAAGCTCCGCGAGGTCGAAAAGTCTCTCGTCGTCGGGAACGATAACGCGCTGGCGAAGCTCCACGGTCGAACGCTCTCTCGACGACTTTCTTTCAAGCGTGTACTGGTTGATTTCGAGCGACCTTACACCCTTTAAAAGCGACGCTTCAAGCGTGTTTGCAATCGCCATAACCTCGCCCGTAGCCATCATCTTCGTGCCGAGATTTCGCTTCGCGCCGAAGAACTTGTCAAAGGGCCACTTCGGAATTTTCGTTACGATGTAGTCGATCGCCGGCTCAAAGCACGCGAACGTCTTACCCGTAACGGCGTTTTTAATTTCGTCGAGATTGTAGCCGAGAGCGATTTTCGCCGCGATTTTAGCTATCGGATAACCCGTAGCCTTCGACGCGAGCGCCGACGAACGGCTCACACGCGGATTGATCTCGATAACGGCGTAGTTAAAGCTGTCGGGATCGAGCGCGAACTGAACGTTACAGCCGCCCTTGATCTCTATTGAATTTATAATGTCAATCGCCGCCTTACGCAGCATCTGATATTCCTTATCGGCGAGCGTAAGCGCGGGAGCGACAACAATCGAGTCGCCCGTGTGAACGCCCACAGGGTCAATATTTTCCATGGAGCAGACCGTTATACAGTTACCCGCGCCGTCGCGCATGACTTCAAATTCGATCTCCTTCCAGCCCTTTATCGACTTTTCGAGAAGTACCTGTCCCACTCTCGACAGCCTCAAGCCCTGCGACAGGATAACTTCAAGCTGCTCCGGCGTTTCGGCGATACCGCCGCCCGTTCCGCCGAGCGTGTAAGCCGGACGCACGATAACGGGGTAGCCTATCTGCTTCGCGAACAAAAGCCCCGATTCGAGGTCGGTCACGATCTCCGACGGCGCGATAGGCTGATTTGTACGCTCCATAAGCCGTTTGAAGCTGTCGCGGTCCTCACCCTCTTTGATTGAGGGGATTGACGTTCCGATAACCTTCATGCCGTACTTGTCGAACACGCCCTTGTCGTAAAGCTCGCACGCGAGGTTAAGACCGGTCTGACCGCCCATACCCGCGATAATCGAGTCGGGACGCTCCTTCTGTATGATCTTCTCCACGTATTCGGCAGTCAAAGGCTCAATGTACGTCTGGTCAGCCATGCCGCGGTCTGTCATTATTGTGGCGGGGTTGGAGTTTACGAGAACAACGTCTATGCCCTCGTCCTTGATTGCCTGACACGCCTGCGTGCCGGAATAGTCAAACTCCGCGGCTTGTCCTATTACGATAGGGCCCGAGCCTATTACGAGAACCTTCTTTATACTTTTATCTAACGGCATATTATTTTACCTCCTTCAAAAAACGGTCGAATAACCAGCCCGTGTCGAGCGGTCCCGGCGACGCTTCGGGGTGGAACTGCACGCTCATGATTGGGAGCGTCTTATGCCGTATACCCTCGCATGTGCCGTCGTTCACGTTCACGAACGTTTCCTCGACCTCGTCGGGATAGTCGGAAACGATGTAGTTGTGATTCTGACTTGTGATGTAGACGTTGCCGGTCTTTAAGTCCTTTACGGGGTGGTTGCCGCCGTGGTGGCCGAACTTCAGCTTTTTCGTTTTGCAGCCGAGCGCGAGCCCGATAATCTGGTGTCCCATACAAATTCCGCATATCGGGTACTTGCCGATAAGCGTCTTAACGGTGTCGACCGTGCCTGGCGCATCAAGCGGGTTGCCGGGGCCGTTCGACAGGAATATCATATCGGGCTTTACCGCGTCGATCTTATCCGCGCTCACGTCTGCGGGGAACACGGTAAGGCGGCAGTCGCGCGCCGCTAAATCCCTTACGATACCCTGCTTCGCTCCCATGTCTATAAACGCGATGTGCGTTCTGCCGGTATCGTTCACGGTGTAAATACCGTCCGTTGTCGTCTGCATGATAACCTTCGAGTTGTCCATCGAATCCATCAGGATCTTTATATCGTTATCCGACGGGTCGCCCTTCATAATAACGCCCTTCATAACGCCGACGTCGCGCAGTATGCGCGTAAGCGCGCGCGTGTCTACACCCTCGAGACCGACAACGCCCTGCTGACGCAGAAAGTCGTCAAGGTTCATCTCGTTTCTGAAATTCGAGGGGAAGTCGCACTTCTCACGCACCACGAACGCTTTAAGATTCGTGTGCTTAGCCTCCATATCCTCAAAGTTAATGCCGTAATTTCCTATGAGCGGGAATGTCATCGTGACGATCTGCCCCGCGAACGACGGATCGGTAAGCGTTTCCTGATAGCCGGTCATACCCGTGGTAAACACGACCTCGCCGACGATATTCGCGTCAGCGCCGAAAAGCTCGCCGGTAAACCTCGCGCCGTTCTCCAAAATAAGCTGTCCTTTCATATACTCAAACTCCTTCTCACATAATGCCTGCAAAAAAAATGACAATGAATAAATCCATTGTCAATCATTTTTATAAAAAACAAAAACAGAAATAAAGGGGGAATTATATAACCCGTCGCGCATATATATTAAGCTTTCCCTGATATTAAGCGCCATGATGCAATTCTCTCCTTTACTCACTTCAATATATTTTACCACCGTGCAAATAATTTGTCAATATATTGTATTAAATTTGTCATTTTTTTATAAAAAACGGGACGATCCGTGGGAACGTCCCGTTGAATATTTATTCTTCCTCACCCGAAGTATCCTCTGTCGAGCCGCCGCCCTCATCTCCGCCGGACTCGCCGGAAACGTCGCTTTCGCCGCCGCTCTCATCGTCGGAGGACGAAATGTCCGTTTCATCATAATCTGTGTAATCTTCGTCGTCGTCCTCGTCGTCGGTCAAAACGCCGCCCGATGTTGTGCCGCCGGAGGAAGACGTATCCGTAACGGTGGTGGGCGTCGAGGTCGAGGTGGGCGATACCGACGGGGAAGCGCTCGCGTCGGGAGTGGGTGACGCGGTCGGAGCCGGCGTATTATCGTCCTTGTGCCTGCTCGCGTGCTCCGCGTCGCAGTAGGAGCGCGGAACCGTTCCCTCAACGAAGTAACCTGTCGCGGAAGGACACGAATCCGTCGCGAGCTTGCCGGAAATTTCGCATACCGTGGCCTCCACAACGCCCGACGGACGCGGGATCTCCTTGGCGTTCAGATTTTCATGTATTCTCGCCATAACTCTGCGCCACGCGCTTATTGCGGGGTTACCCGATATACCCGCCGCCGAGAGCGAGCTCGGGTTATCGAAGCCGAACCAGCACGCGCACGAGTAATACGGCGTAAATCCGACGAACCACTTATCGCAGTCGTCGTCCGTAGTACCCGTTTTGCCGTAGGTGGGCATCGAATCGAGCTGAGCGCTCTGACCTGTGCCGTAAGGACTTGTCACAACACCGTCCAAAAGGTCGGTCATTATATACGCCGACGCGGCGCTTATCGCCTGCGTGGCATTCGAGTCGTTTGAAAGCACGATATTGCCCTGTGCGTCAAGCACCTTCGTATACGTGTGAGGCTTTATATATTTGCCACTGTTCGCGAATGTCGCGTATGCGGCAGCCATATCCTCAACCGTCACGCCTTTGGTAAGACCTCCCAAAGCGAGCGACGAGTAGTTTCTGTCCTTATCCACGAGCGTCGATATATGATATTTGTCGCGCAGATAGCTGAGCGATGTTTGTATACCCACCATATCGAGTATCTTAACCGCGGGGATATTCGCGCTTCGCGCAATAGCCTCCTTAACGGTCATATCGCCGAGGAAGCCATCATAAGAGTTTTTAGGCTTCCACTTATCGTCGCCTATCGTTATTTCCTCGTCGACCACCGTCGTAACCTCGCTGACCTTGCCGGTGTCGATAGCGGGGGAGTATACCGACAGCGGCTTTATCGACGAGCCGGGCTGACGCGTCATCTGCGTAGCTCTGTTCCAGCCGCGCACATTCGTCTTTTCGCCGAGACCGCCCATAATACCCTTTACCTGTCCCGTGTACGGATCTATCACAACCATAGCCGACTGCGCGCCCGCGCCAGTGCCGGGGAAGTTTGACGTATCGGTAAACACGTCCTCCATAATATCTTGAATATCGGTATCTATCGTCGCGTAAATTTTGAGACCGCCGTTATATACCATGCGTGTCGCGAAATCCTCGGAATACGCCTTCTGCTCCATGAGATCGCTTACAATGTCGTTTATAACCTGATCCACGAAATACGACGTCATCTGATCCGCGCCGAAGCGGTTCGCGTTGCTTACGACAAGGTCGCTCGCGGACGCTTCGCTGTATTCGGCGTCGGTGATGTATCCAAGCTCGTTCATTTTTTTCAGAACGATATTGCGCTTCTCGATATTGTTTTCGGGATGCGTGAATGGATCGTACTCCGACGGGTACTGCGTGATACCCGCGATCGAAGCCGCCTCCGCGAGCGTAAGATCCGCCGCGTTTTTGTCAAAGTACGTCAGAGCCGCCGCCTCAACGCCGTTGCAGTTATTCGCGAAAAACGCGATATTTAAGTACATCGTAAGTATTTCGTCCTTGCTCAGCTCGTTTTCGAGCGCGATCGCGCGCATAATCTCCTTAACCTTACGCGCGGGAGTGTTCTCTTTTTCGTTCGTTATGTTTTTGATAACCTGCTGCGTTATCGTCGAGCCGCCGTAATCTGCCGAGCCTATGCCGACCTTTGAAAGCACCCATTTCGTCGTCGCGCCGAAGGTACGCTTAAAGTCGAAGCCGTGATGCTTATAGAAACGCTCGTCCTCGATTGAGACAATGGCGTCCTTCATTACCTGCGGTATCTGCGTAGAGTCTATCCATATCCTGCGCGTATCGGAGCTTAACTGTTCAAGCTCCTGCTCGTTGCCGTTGTCGTCGATGTAGTATATGGCGGAGGAAGTGTTCTGCGCGAGTGAACGGATATTCATATCCTTAATTTCACGTGACACCGCCGCGTACATGCCGACAAGCATACCGGATACGATAACTATACCTATAAATATAACCGAGAATATGGTGAGCCGCAGCCTTCTGCGGAAACGTATCTGCTTTTCCGTCAGCTTTTTCTTCTTCTTTTTGCCTTTTCCCTTTTTGGAAGAATTACGGCGCGAAGGCGCTGTGCTCGGCGTATCGTACTGCTCCGCCGGAACGTCGCCGCGATTGCGCCTTGACCTGCGCGACTGAATTTGGTCGGATGAGCCGGAGGTCATAGCGTCGTATTTGTCCCAGTCGAAATCTTCGCCCGAATTACTCGGCGTCCTTCCGTGTTTGTTTCTGTCATCTGCCATATCTGCAATCCACAGCCTTTCTGCTCACATGCGATTTAATGCGCGCCGGGTAAGTGAGCGTACAGCGGCGCGCGGCGGCGGAAAAGCTCTGCCGCGTATCGTCCTTGCATACGTATAAAGTATACAACTATATTATAGCCTATTTTCCGTAATTTTGCAACTGTTATTTTCCGTATAATGCACCGCGAACCGTCTTTTTTCGTCTATCCGTACATTAAAGGCTTCCAAAATCAGCCGTAATATAATTAGAAGTAACAAATTTGTAAATTATATTTGACATGCAGAAAAAAAGAGAGTATACTTTATATATCATCAAAGAAAGTGCATTATTGTGCAAAAAAGACTGACAGCTTCAAACTGTCCGAAATTGAAAGGAGATTTAAAAATGACATTTGAACAGGCATTTTTAAAGGTAAAGAGTAAGTTCGATAATGCGGATGCGAGCGGCGTAGCTGATTTTGCAATTCAGGTAACCCTCACGGACGAAGATTGCGGCGGCACGTTTTATGCGGAGGCAAAGAACGGTAAGCTGGCAGTCGAGCCGTATGATTACTATGACAACGATGTTGTTCTCGATATTTCAAAGTCCGCTCTGCTTGCGGTGCTCGCCGGCAGATCGACGCTTGACAAGGCAATCGCAAACGGTGAGGCGTCCGTAAAGGGCGACGCGTCGAAGATTGCGGATTGGAAGTCAACAATAAAGAAGGCGGCTCCCGCAAAGAAGCCGGCTGCAAAGAAAGCAGCTCCGGCTAAGAAGGCGGCTCCCGCAAAGAAAGCCCCGGCAGCTAAGAAGGCTGCACCGGCTAAGAAGGCAGCTCCTGCTCCGGCTAAGGCTGAGGCAAAGCCCGAAACAAAGCCCGCACCGGCAAAGACGGAAGCAAAGAGCGCTCCCGTTAAGAGTGAAGCAAAGCCTGCTCCCGCAAAGAGCGCGGCAAAGACAACAAAGAAGAACTAATTTTTTGAAGATAAAAAAGACGGCGTACGCCGTCTTTTTTGCGTTTAATTAAGAAGATAAATCATTACGGTCAGATAAAGCGCGAAGCTCACCCACACCAGATACGGAATCTGCAGATACCCCGCGAGCGGCTTGATTTTACGGAAGCTTATTATCATAATAAGAATCAAAATCCACAAAAGCGCGAGCCACACGACTGCGAAAAGGTACGCGCGCATATTAAAGAAGATTATGCTCCAGAAAAAGTTTACGATAAGCTGCAAGCCGTAAATTTTAAGCGCGCCCGACACGTCCGTTTCGTTTTTCTTAACGTACACCATTGCACTCGACACGCCCATAAGGATAAACAAAATCGACCACACGACGGGGAAGAACCACATCGGCGGCGACAGCGGGGGACGGTTAAGCGTATCGTACATATTCATATTGCCGCTCGTAAACACAGCCGACAGACCGCCCACGGCGAGCGCTATCGCGATTGATATAACGTACGGCTTAATTTTTTGCCACATATTTTATCACCTCTCACAATGTATTCTATGCGTAATTTTTATTTATAATTCACGCATGTTGTAAAGATTACATAAAATTAGTCGGTTTGCGGCGTGTAATTTTTACCGATTTAATAAAAATAAAAATTACGGTTGACAAATAAAAACGGTCGGCGTATAATACAGGTGAAGTTAAGGAAAAGCACAAAGGCGTGTTTGCAATACAGATTGCGGACACGCTTTTTCTTTTTCTTAAATAATCATACGAACACAAGGGCGTGTTCTCCCGAAAAGGGGGAACACGCTTTTATGTTCGGAAAAGAAAGGGGAAATTTGTCATGGCTGAAATGACAAAAATCGAAATCATTACAAGGCAGTCGAAGCTCGAGGAGCTCAAGAACGCGCTCAACGAAATCGGCATCAACGGCATGACCGTTACGAACGTAATGGGCTACGGCGTACAGAAGGGACAGCGCCACCATTACAGGGGCGTTGAATACAATGTAGACCTTCTCCCGAAGGTAAAGGTTGAAATGGTAGTATGCTCCGTGCCGGTCGACGACGTTGTAAACACCGCGCTTGCCGTACTGCGAACGGGGGAGATCGGAGACGGAAAAATCTTTATTTCGAGCGTATCGCGCGTTATAAAGGTAAGAACCGGCGAAGAGGACAGAGAAGCGTTACTGTAACGCAAATTGGGACAGAAAGAGGGATTGATTATTATGACTATGGATGTTTTAACGCATATTGTGGATTGTTTTTGGTTGTTTCTGGGCGGCATACTCGTATTCTTCATGCAGACCGGCTTCACAATGGTCGAGGCGGGCTTTACGAGAAGCAAGAACACCGGTAACATTATAATGAAGAACATCGTCGACTTTATGTTCGGCTCGATCGTTTACTGGATTATCGGCTACGGACTTATGTACGGCGAGGGCAACGGCTTTATCGGCATTCCGTTCGGCGACATGTTTATGAACGGCTTCTCCGCGGCGGCTAACATGGATTACACCAAGCTGTTCTTCCAGACAGTATTCTGCGCGACCTCGGCTACGATCGTATCGGGCGCTGTTGCGGGCAGAACTGATTTCAGAGCCTACTGCATTTACAGCGCGTGCATCTCGCTCTTTATCTACCCGATTGCAGGTCATTGGGTATGGGGCGGCGGCTGGCTCGCCGAAATGGGCTTCCACGACTTCGCGGGTTCGGCTATCGTACATATGCTCGGCGGCACAATGTCGTTCGTGGGCGCGGCTATTTTGGGACCGAGAATCGGCAAGTACAGAAAGGACGGAAAGCCGAACGCTATCCCCGGACACAACATTCTTATCGGCGCTCTCGGCGTGCTTATTCTCTGGGTGGGCTGGTTCGGATTTAACCCCGCTTCGACCGGAGGACTGTCGGACGGCGGACTTGAGGTTGCGGCTAAGGTATTCATCACGACCAACCTTGCGGCATGCGCGGCGGCTATCACATCAATGTTCTTCACATGGATCCGTTACGGCAAGCCCGATGTTTCGATGACGCTCAACGGTATCCTCGGCGGACTTGTTGCGATTACGGCTCCCTGCGACGTTGTATCACCGTTCGCTTCGATTATCATAGGTGTTGTCGGCGGCGTGCTGATGTGCCTCGCAATTCCGTTCATAGACGCGAAGCTTCATGTTGACGACCCCGTCGGCGCGATAAGCGTTCACGGCGTATGCGGACTTTGGGGTACTATCGCGGTAGGCTTGTTCGCGAGCGACCCCGCGCTTTTAGGCGAAGGCTTCCTTCCCGGACTGTTCTACGGCGGCGGTTTCCACGCTCTCGGCGTTCAGGCTCTCGGCGCGGTATGCCTTATCGCTTGGGCGGTGCTCACCTCCGGCGCGCTGTTCCTGATACTTAAGAAGGCGGGCATCTTGAGAGCTAAGCCCCAGGACGAAATCAAGGGACTTGACTCCACAGAGCACGGACTGCCTTCGGCTTACCCCGACTTTGTAAAGTCATACAACGAAAACTTAGGTTAATCTCTCCATGCGAGATTGACATATATAACCACCCAAAAAAAGCTTGCGGACATTTGTCCGCAAGCTTTTGCGTTTTTGAAAAAAATGAAAATAACCACTTGACAAACAGCGTCTACTATGGTAGACTATATACGTCGACAATCGTAGATGTAATGGAGGTATACCTTATGAAAAATTTAAGTATAGGTGACGCTGAGCTTGAAATTATGAAGGTCGTTTGGAGAGCGGGCGGGCCGATAGGCTCCGCCGCAATAGGAAAGGCAGTCGAGGAAAAAGGCTGGAAGCGCACGACTATAGCGACCTTTCTCGCGCGTCTGGTTGAAAAGGGCGCGCTTGCCGCCGAGCAGCGCGGTAAAGCGCTGTACTACACGCCGCTCATTTCCGAAAGGGAATATAAGAAGCAGCGCGTCAGCGGAATTGTCAAAAGCCTTTTTGACGGCTCGGCGAAGGAAATGGTCGCCGCTCTGTTCGAGGGCGAGAACTTTACCGACGAGGACATCGAGGAACTGAAGGCGGTTTTTGATAAAAAGGAGAAATAAATGCTTGCCGAAATATTTACGGCGTTTTTAATAACGTCGCTCGCGGGCTCGTGTCTCGCGGCTGTTATCGCGCTTTTGAAATCGGTCACAAAAAGAATTTTTTCCGCCTCGTGGCGGTATTATATCTGGCTTGCCGTACTTCTGGTAATGATGCTGCCGATTCATTTTTCCGCGCCGAGAAAAGCCGAAACTGCACCGACTTATACGCCGCAAATGACAACAGCCGAACAGACTGCGGAAACGAACGTATCACAACCTATTGCCCCTACTGCCGCGGTCACGGAAAAGCCGAATTTAATAAAATCGGAAGTTACACGCGTCAAAGGAATAATCGACGGCAAGCTTGACATGTTCGCGTTCTTGTGGCTTATCGGCGCGGTAACGTTTTTCCTTTTCAACATCATCGGCTACATTCGGCTGCTCGTCAAACTACGCAGAGGCTCCACAGTTGTGCCATGCCCCGAACTAAAAAATTTTACGGATAAAAGGGTTACGGTCAGGGTATGGGACAACACGTCCTCACCGTTCACGATTGGAATTTTCATGCCGACGCTCGTATTACCCGCGTCAGAGCTTACGACGGAACAGCTTCTTAACATTCTGCGCCACGAAACGACGCACCTTAAGCGGAAGGATATTTTATACAAGTGGTTCGCCGTATTGGTAAAATGCGTGCACTGGTTCAACCCCGTAATCTATTACGTGGTACGCCAAATAAATGCTGAATGTGAAATATCCTGCGACCTGTCGGTCGTAAGAAAAATGAGCGCGGAGGAGGAACAAAGCTATGTGAACACGATCCTCTCACTGCTGCCCGCCAGACGGAGCGCGGCTAATCTCACAACGGGAATGACGGGCAGTAAAAAGGCGTTAAAAAGGAGATTTGAGATGATTAAGAACAAGAAGAAAACAAGCAAAGCCGCCGCTGTCGTGTCCGCAATTTTAGCCGCCGCACTGCTCACCACAACCGTATTCGCAAGCGGCGTGTTCGCGGGACAGTTGGACGGCGCGGCTTCCTCGTGGGCGGACACGGAACTCAAAAAAGCCGAGGAATACGGTCTTGTGGGGACGTGGTACACCTTTGACGACTATCAAAAGGAGATTACGAGAGAGGAATTTTGCGAGATTGCGGAGGCATTATGTCTGCAAAGCGGCATTACACTGTACGGCAACGGGCTCATGGAAGAAAAACTGACCGATGTTAGGCAAAATCAAAACTCGGAGGTACTTGATATGTACTGCATGGGCATTGTGCCGAGCAAAACAGAGACGCAGTTTTGCCCCAACGATCCTGTAACACAGGAGGACGCGGCTGTCTTTTTGCAAAATTTGTTCGATTATGTGAACCTAAGCGCTTTTTACGGGACATACAACACCGGCAACGCAGATTTCCGGTTTACGGATAACGGTGATATTTCCGAAAGCGCGCGTGACAGCGTGTACAGCATGTATCAGCTTGGGATTATGCGCGGCGACGGCAGCGGGTACTTTTATCCAAAGCAGAACCTGACCGCCGAAAAATGCGTGGTTCTGCTGACGCGGCTTTATGAGCTTATACATAATGTTTATGACAACGCGGAAAATCTCGTATACAGTCAATTCGGCTCAATTCAGTTTCATGCGGACAACGGAGAGAATGTGTGGCGGCTTGACCCTGAGCAGACAAGCCGCGAATACGCCCGAGCAAACGGTATCGGTGACGGCGAAATCACCGCATTGTCGGGAAACGGGATTTTCATTGATGC
Source organism: uncultured Clostridia bacterium (assembly GCA_947591315.1). Classification (GTDB taxonomy): domain Bacteria; phylum Bacillota; class Clostridia; order UBA1381; family UBA1381; genus Hominilimicola. The sequence continues at coordinate 9,398 of CANQDD010000027.1, read as the reverse complement.
CATCTATACCGCCGGCGAAACGGATTATCATGTTGAGCTGTTTAAGCCGGCGCGGCAGGACGAAACGGGTATTTGGGTGGTAAAACGGTTTGTGAAGCCGTTCCAGATTGATGATAAAAAGGAGAAATAAATGCTTGCCGAAATATTTACGGCGTTTTTGATAACGTCGCTCGCGGGCTCGTGTCTCGCGGCTGTTATCGCGCTTTTGAAACCGGTCACAAAAAGAATTTTTTTCGCCTCGTGGCGGTATTATATCTGGCTTGCCGTACTTCTGGTAATGATGCTGCCGATTCATTTTTCCGCGCCGAGAAAAGCCGAAACTGCACCGACTTATACGCCGCAAATGACAACAGCCGAACAGACTGCGGAAACGAACGTATCACAACCTATTGCCCCTACTGCCGCGGTCACGGAAAAGCCGAATTTAATAAAATCGGAAGTTACACGCGTCAAAGGAATAATCGACGGCAAGCTTGACATGTTCGCGTTCTTGTGGCTTATCGGCGCGGTAACGTTTTTCCTTTTCAACATCATCGGCTACATTCGGCTGCTCGTCAAACTACGCAGAGGCTCCACAGTTGTGCCATGCCCCGAACTAAAAAATTTTACGGATAAAAGGGTTACGGTCAGGGTATGGGACAACACGTCCTCACCGTTCACGATTGGAATTTTCATGCCGACGCTCGTATTACCCGCGTCAGAGCTTACGACGGAACAGCTTCTTAACATTCTGCGCCACGAAACGACGCACCTTAAGCGGAAGGATATTTTATACAAGTGGTTCGCCGTATTGGTAAAATGCGTGCACTGGTTCAACCCCGTAATCTATTACGTGGTACGCCAAATAAATGCTGAATGTGAAATATCCTGCGACCTGTCGGTCGTAAGAAAAATGAGCGCGGAGGAGGAACAAAGCTATGTGAACACGATCCTCTCACTGCTGCCCGCCAGACGGAGCGCGGCTAATCTCACAACGGGAATGACGGGCAGTAAAAAGGCGTTAAAAAGGAGATTTGAGATGATTAAGAACAAGAAGAAAACAAGCAAAGCCGCCGCGGTCGTGTCGGCAATTTTAGCCGCCGCACTGCTCACCACAACCGTATTCGCAAGCGGCGTAATATCCGATTTGACGGCGGACGACTACACGATTGAAATTACGAACAACGGTGAAAAAATTGAACTTGTAAACAAGCCGTTTATCGAAAACGGCGAGGTATATCTGCCGCTTCGGGAGACGTTTGAAAAGATTGGCATTATGGAACACAAAGACAGCAAAATTGAATGGAATGACGGAAAAATCGATTTATGTATAGCCTATTATACCGACGACGCGGTTACGTCGGAACAACAATCGCTTAACAACGGGCAGGGCGTCGAAAGCTTCAGTGTTATTTACAACCACGCAATCGAGATTGACAAACCTGTTATTACGGTGAACACCGCTCCGAATTTGGCGGGGCAGTATATCACAACCGAACATACGATGGATAACGCGCCGACAGTCAGAAACAGCACTGCATATGTCCCATATTCGTATGCTGTATATATGCTTAACGGCAGCCGTGATATACAGTATACCGTATATGACTTGGTACGAAAATAAAAAGACGAACTCCGCATAAACCCCTCAGTCACACTACGTGTGACAGCTCCTTTTGCTACGGCATACGAGCAAAGCTCTATGCCTATGACGCTAAAGCGTCATTCCCCTAATAGGGGAGCCATACGGCGTGCGCCGCGTATCGTGAGCCTCCCCTACTAGGGGAGGTGTCGGCGCAGCCGACGGAGGGGTTTTATTCCAACAACACAAACCACGCATGTTACCTACTCCGTCTTCGGCTCCCGTGGCGTAACGTATATCGTATTATACCCGTCGTAAATCACCATACCGGGTTTTGCGCCGTTGGGCTTTTTAACGTTCTTGACGACCGTATAATCGACCGGCACCTGCGACGACGCGCGCGCCTTTGAATAATACGCCGCAGCCTCGGCAGCCTCGCGTATCGTCTCATGCGGTACGTCCTTATTAACGCCGAACTTTATAATTACGTGCGAGCCGTGTATTTTTTTCGTGTGGAACCACAAATCGGACGAGTTGGCGAACTTCAGCGTCAGATAATCGTTCTGCGTGTTATTTCTTCCAATATATATATCAAAGCCGTCGGACGAAACGAAATGTCTCGGCTTTGCAGCCGCCTGCTTGCGCCCCTTGCCGTCGCGCCGCTTCGGGATATACCCCTCGTTCATAAGCTCCGCGCGAATCGCGCTCAAATCCTCGGCGCTGTCGGCAGTCTCGGCAGCCGCGAGCGTACTCTCCAGATATTCAAGGTCAGCCTCCGCTGCCTTGATCTGCTTCGCCGCCTCGACCTCGGCGGTTTTCGCCTTGTTGTAACGCTTGTAATACCGCTGCGCGTTCTGCGACGGCGTAAGCGACGGATCAAGCGTGATTTTCACCGTCGGCGAACCGTCCTCGTAGTAATTTACCGCCTCAAATTCCTTCATACCCTGCTCGATCGCGTAAATGTTCGCGGTGATAAGGTCGCCGTAAATCTTGTGCTTGTCCTTATCCTTCGACGCGGCAAGCGTCTTTTGCAGTATCACGATTTTTTTTGACAAACGTTCTATATTATTCCCGAGCAGCTTTGTAAGATCCGCGCTCTTTTGACGCATACGCTCGCGCATGTCGCGCGACGTGTAAAACTCGTCGAGCAGCCTTGAAATACTGTCAAACCGTTTCACCTCCGCCAGCGCGCCGTACTGCTCAACGGGCGTCGACGAAAAATCCATCGGCTTACCGGTTTTCGCGTCGGTAATCATGCACGGCTCGAACCTGTTTTCCCTTACCGCCTTCGCGAGCCGCACCACCTCATACAGAATTTTATTCCTGCCGCTGTCGGTAAGCTCCGCGCACCTCACGTCCGTCCTGCCGAACGCGCGGAACACTATCTCCCTCGCCGTGAGCGGACTTATACCCGCCACAGCCGAAAGCACCGCCTTGTCAGCCGACTCCGTCGGCGACGAAAAATCTATTTTGACCGTCTCGCCGATGTCGGTCAAATCAATCTTATTCTGCGGCGGCGCGCTCTCGTAATACAGCCCCGGCAAAAGCTGCCTTACAGAGCTTACCGTAAAATCGACGCGCTTTATACAGTCGATGATACGCATATCGCCCGAGGTCAGAATAATATTCGAGTGCCTGCCCATAATCTCGGCGATAAGGTACTTTGTCGTCAAATCGCCCATTTCGTCGTAGCTTTCCACCGAAATCCTTATAACTCTCTCGAACCCGTCCTGCTCCACAGCCGTGATCTTGCCGCCGCCGATGTGCTTGCGGAGAAGCATACAAAAAAGCGGCGCGGTCTGCGGATTTTTTTTGGACGCGTCCGTAAAATGCGCGCGCGGGTGAGCCGAGCTTGCCGACAGCGCGAGCTTATAATTATTCTCGAATGTTCGTATACCGAGCGTTATTTCGTCCTTTTCGGGCTGATATATTTTGTCGATGCGTCCGCCGACGATTGCTTCGCTAAGCTCCCCAACCAGACAGCGCACCACGGCAGCGTCAAATGCCATAACCGTTTCTCCTTACATAAATACTGTGCATAATTATAACACGTCTCTCAAAAAAATACAATAAAAATCTTGATTATTCCGCCGCGTTGTGCTAAAATACACTTATCAACACATATGGAGGTAATGTGAAATGAAAAAAACAATATCGGTAATCGCCGCGGCTGCGCTTGCGCTTACGTGCACAAACGCCGCGTTTGCCGAAAGCAGAACAGCGAATATCATGAACGCGCTCGGACAGGATGAAATACATATCATCTACAACGACACGCCCGTAACCTACGAGGACGTAAAGCCGGTGAACACCGAGGGCAGAGTTATGATACCGTTCCGCGCGGCTCTCGAAGCCATGGGCGCGACGGTTGACTACGACGACGCGACGAGACACGTAACGGCGTCAAAGGGTACGAAAACAATAGACTTCACCCTTATGGACGACACGATCAACGTTGACGACAACGGCGCGAAATCCACGGTAACAATGGACGTGCCGATGATTATTGTTGAGGACAGAACGCTCGTGCCGATACGCTTTATGTCAAACGCGCTCGGTATGCAGGTCGGCTGGGACGGCGACACAGAGACGGTCGTAATCGCCGACTACGACGAGTATTTCGCGAATGTTGACTCGCTCATTCCGAACATTAAGAAGCTCCAGTCGATCGAGGGTACCGATTTTGACGTTTCGACAGCCGACGTTGAGGTAAGCAGCGAGAATGAGGGAACAACGACGGATTTCAAGGGCAGCGCTACAGTCAACGGTAAGAACAGCGCGTCTGTTGACGGCACAATGACCGTGACAAGCGGCGGTGAAACACACGAAATGCCGACGAAATTCATATATAAGGACGGCACGGTTTACTTTAGCTTTGACGCCGGAGAAGAACTGGATCTGCCCATTACGGCTGATCAGTGGTACAGCTTAAATATAGCCGACATGTACGGCGCTCAGGCTGCCGACTTAATGCAGGCTGCGTCGCAGAGCGACAGCTCCGACGTTGCGGCGATGTTAAAGTCAATGGTAACGACCGAGGGCGACGCCAAGTTCCAGCAGATAACGAATGTAGCCGCGTTTATGGATTCGCTTGAGTACGTTGACAAATGCCTTAAGGTCGAGGAAACGGAAAACGGCTGCAACGCGTCCGTTGAAGTCGACAAGAAGGGTATGGAGGAATTTTTGGGTTACCCGCTCGACATGTACGACGACGTTACGATTAAGGCATCTGTTGATTACACCGACGAGCAGGCAAACTCGACGCTTGAATTCAGCTTTGCTTTGACCGGCGGACAGAAGGTAAGCGCCAAGGTAACAGCCGTTTCAAAGAAGGGCGAGGGCGGCGAGGAAATAACCGCTCCCGAAAACGCGCAGGATATTGCGGAGCTTATGCAGCTCATATCCGACCTTAACGGCTTAACAGCCTAAACACAGTCAAAAATACCGCGCCGCGTGCGCGGTATTTTTTTACGCCCAAACACAAGTTGACAATCCGCGCCGTTTTGTTGTAATATATATCTGTAATTTCGTGACGAATGGAGGGAAAACCTATGTATATCGCGATATGTGACGACGAGACGGAGTTTGCCGAGGAGTTTTCGGCGATGTTGAAGGCTGAATTTGACACGCGCAAGGTCAAGTGTGATTTTATAACGGTTAACAGCGGTGCGGACTTACTGGAGGAATGTAAAAGGAATAAGATTGACGCGGTATTCCTTGATATTATGATGCCCAATATCGACGGGTTCGGCATTGCCGAGAGATTGCGCGAAATAAAAAAGAACATAATGCTTGTATTCGTGTCCAACAAAGAAAACACGGTTTTTTCCTCATATAAATACAATCCGGTATGGTTTGTCCCGAAAAGCGATTTACATTTTATCGGACAGGTTGTTGACAAAATCCTGAACAATATGAGTGAACGAGAGGAAAATCTCTCACACATTCAGATTAAAATGGGGAACGCTGCGGATGAAATAGATTTGCGGAAAATAAAATATTTCAAAACCGAGGGACATTACATAAGCTATTATATCGGCAATTCAAAATCCGACAGCTTCAGATGCAAGCTGGACGATGTGGAAATACAGCTTGACAAATTGTGGTTTGCGAGAGCGCATAAGCGTTATCTTATAAATCTGAGACAAATACATTCAATCAAAAACGGCACTGTAATTTTCATGGACAGAGAGACTATACCCGTGAGCCGTTCTCAATTAGGCATTGTAAAAGAGAGGTTTCAGGACTATTTAAGGAGCATAAGATGATGAACACGGTTATTGAATGGGCGGCTACGATTATACAAAATTTTCTGATTGTATGGTTTATATCAAATTACTGCGGATATAAATTCGACGGGAAAAAGCGATACGTGTGCTTCGGGATAATTCTAACTGCGGACTGCGTTTTTGTCGGTATTATAAATCACTTCACTCCTTACGACGGCATTTTATCGCTTGTATCCATAGTTATGTATATAGCATACTGCAGACTTTGCCTAAAAAAGAATTTGTATGTTCACGTATTTATATCCTGCTTTGCCATGGTTATGATATTTACAATATCGAGCGTTATTTTCGCGGTTGTGTCAAGCATAACCGACATAACGCTCTTAAATTTGTACAGCGGCTTCTCAATATGGAGAACCGCGATTATCGCCGTGTCTCTGATTTCTGAATTTGCAGCGTACCGTTTCATTCTGCATTTAAGCAAAGCGTACGAGCTGTCAAGAAAAGAATGGCTGTTGTTTGCGCTGTCTACGATGGCGACATGGCTTGCCGTTATTTTATTCAACAGAGCCTTAACGGTATCGGAGGGAATAAAGCCATATATGCTGCTCGCGTCACTGCTTATGCTTGCAATCAATATATTACTGTACTGGTTTGTTCTGCGCATCAACAGAGAAACAGTATCGAACAGGGAATTAAAAATGCTTAAAATCCAATACGACAGCATAAGCGAGGCGGGAAAAAATCTGGCTCTGCTGTACGAAAGCGCCTACGAATTAAAGCATGATTTGGAAAAGCATCTTGTTGCCGTTAAAACGAAAGCTGAGCAAAGCGGTGACCGAGCCGCTGCGGATTACGTGACATCGGTTCTGAACAGGTATTCCGCGTCAGCGCATAATACCGTGTTTACGGACAACGGCGTGTTTAACGCCATAATAAATACAAGACTGGAAATTTGCCGGCGCAAGCATATAAAAGCGCGCGTAAAAGCGGAAAACAACGCACTTGACAACATCAGGGACGAGGACATTGTCGTCTTATTCGGAAACATATTCGACAACGCCATTGCAGCCGCCGAAAAAACCGACGGGAAAATAATAACGCTTGACGTCCGCGTACAGGGAGCCTACGTTTCAATATACATGAAAAACAGCTTTGACGGGGAGCTTAATGTCAAACAAATAAGCGAAAAATCAAAGAATTTACCCGTGGACGGACACGGAATGGGACTTCGTATTGTCGAAAAAATCGTCAAAGAATACAACGGAATGATGAAGCTTTTCGCCGAGGACGGTATGTTTTGCTGTGATATTCTTCTTGAAAACTACCAAACTTGACAAAAACCATACCGAATTTGACAAAGGTGTTGAAGGAGCGGATCAAATCGGATATAATACAAATAAAGTCGATTTTGATTTGGAGGGAAAACCTATGTATATCGCGATATGTGACGACGAGACGGAGGATTTGGAGCTTGAAAGGACGCTCCTCGAAAGAAATATGCCGGCGGTTTGCGCAGAATGGGAGCTTGACACGTTTACCTCGTCAAAGGACATGCTAAATTCTCCGAAAACATACAGCATGGTATTTCTCGATGTTGAGATGGACGGCTTGAACGGAATTAAAACAGCCGAGTCGCTTCACAGGAAAAACCCGCAGTGCCTCATATTTTTTGTAACGCACCATGAGGACTACATGGACGAGGCGCTTGACAACCACGCCTTTCGGTTCTGGACAAAGCCAATCAACGAGGACCGCCTTCTCTACAGCCTCAAATCGGCGGTAAAGAGAATTGAGCATGAAAGAGCCGCCGTAACTGTTACGAGCGGTAAACGCAAGGTAAAAATACTCGTAAAGAACATCATATACGTTTACCACGGCGGCAGGCTCACGCACATAGTGACCACGGACGGCATGGTCGAAACGTACGACACGTTCCGCAGCGTGATAAAGCAGCTTTCAGACGGGTTTTTCACCGAAACGCACGGGAGCTGCTATGTGAACATGAACTACGTTTTCGACTACAACAGAGACGAAATAATATGCGAGCATGACGGAACGCTTTACAGACCGCTTCTTTCCGTAAGGAAGTACGCGGCGTTCAACAAACGGTTCAGAGAATGGAGCGGAGGACTGCAATGACAATTCATTTGGGATATATACTGGGACACTTTTTCGAGTGCGTGCTGTTCGTATTCTACGCGAACACAAGCTTCCGCCCCCGCAAAAGCTACCTTCAAAGCAGCTTAATATCACTGTTCGGCTACGCGGCGCTGTTCTCGATAGGACTTATTGACATTCCGCCGATTTCGGTACTGTGCTTTTTCATAATAAATACCGCGATGCTCATATACTGCTACAACGTGCGGTTCAGCAGCGCGGCGTTTTACAGCCTTATGCTGGACGTGCTGTCGTGTATAGGGGAATATCTCGTTCTGTATCTTATGGGTTTTCGGTATTTTCATATCAGGTGGGACATCAATGCGGGTGCAAATCCGGCGTATGCTTATATGATGCTGGCAATCGTCAGCAAGGCACTTTATTTTATAGGTATTCTCATACTTAAACGCTTCACACCGAAGAACGATGATAAGTACGGCAGCCGAACGCCCGCGGCGTTATCGGTCGTCCCTCTTTTGACCGTGGCATGTCTTACGTACATGATGTCTAAGGATATAGACACGAATTTATTTTTAATTCTGAATATTATCTTCTTTCTCGTCAACCTCGTAACGTATTACATAAACATGGGACTTAACAACAAAAACAGGGAGCTTAAAATGCTTCAGGACGAATACAACAGGAACAAGGAGGAATTGTACGATTACCGCCTGCTTACGGAAAAATACGAGAACACAAAAATCATGCGCCACGATTTTCATAAGCATCTTGACGTGTTAAATGAGCTTATAGCGTCGGACAACGCCGAGGCGAGCGAGTATATGCAAAATATACGGTTTGCGCAGCGTGAGCTCGACTACACCCGTTACACCGACAATAAAATCCTCAATATCCTTTTGGCTCAAAAGGTGAAGGAGGCTCACGGGCGCGGCGTTGAAATACATATCCGCTCCAAATCACCGACGCTCGGCTTTATTGCCGATATAGACGTGGTGGCTATCTTTTCAAATATGCTCGACAACGCGGCGGAAGCCGCTCAAAACGCTGAAATAAAAGAGGTATACGTCGATTTGTACACGGTAAACAAAGCGTATACCGCGATAAGAGTGGAGAATTATACGGATAAAGCTCCTGTCGTTCTTGACGGCGAGCTTCTCACGCAAAAGCCCGACACGGAGCTGCACGGCGCGGGAATAAAGAGCATAAACAACGCTCTCAAAAAATACGGCAGCGAAATGACATGGGAGTACGACGGCGAAAAGAAGTTTTTCAGAGCGTCCGCTCTGATACACATTCCTCCCAAAAACAACATTTAGACATGATTCCTATAACACTTGAGCAAAAGGGGTTGACAAGATAATTTTTTAATACTACTATAGATTTACTATATAACACATTCTCCTTGAAATCACCAACCCGTATAACCCGACAAAAAAGTGTTGACAAATTTCGGGGGGGGGTGCTATAATAGTGTATTATAAGCATGA
>CANQDD010000026.1 GCA_947591315.1 uncultured Clostridia bacterium | reverse complement strand
TCCGCCACGCACGGCGCAAATCCCGAATCGTTGGTCATCGCGTATACATATAACACCGTCTTTCCCATAAAATCATCTCCCTTTTACAGTTTACCATTTTATTATTTCAGTGTCAAACCCTCTGTGAGGAACCGCGCGTGCGCGCTGTCCCATAAAAGGTGCACATTCGCGCAGGAATCTATGCTCGGTCTTATAAAAAGCTCCGCTCCCTGGATATCGGAGCTGTCACATTCATAATATCCTCTGCGGTGCAGGAGAGCGACAATGTCAATATATTTCTTAATTTTTTCCCACTTCGGTATATCTGTGGGTAAGGGTATATGAAATTGCCGATATATGGGGGCGCGTGTCAGATTGCAGAGCAGGAGCACGGCAATATCATGACGCTCCGCGAAATCCTTAAGCGTCACGCAGATATAAGGCGCGTCGTAAACCGCGCGTCCGCTTTTTGAAACGCGATACATTTCCCGCAGACCGTCTACAATCACAAGCTCGGGCTTCGGCTTCATTTTTTCGGCAGCGCGCCGAAGACCGCGCACGTCGGCGATTCTGTCCTCCAGAAATATGTTCTGGGACGAGCGGAATGTCGGCTGCGCGTTCATAATTTCACGCGCCGATTGAATAGCGGAATTGTAAATTGAAAACCAGACAACGCGCCCTCCGTTGCCGGCTGTATTTGCACCGAACTGCGCGGCGAGCGCTCTTTCACCCATTCCCGGGCGCGAACCCAGAAGCGACACGCAGCCCCTTCTCAGATAACCCGTTTCCCTGTCTATATCATCAAAGCCCGTTTTCAGAATACGGAAATTTTCGTTAACGGTCATCATATCGAGCAAAACAGTATCCATACGCTTCACGTCAGACACCTCCTTACAATTTATATTTTACCATATTCACTGTACCTATTTCTGTACACTTATAAGCTTTTTCCGCGGCGATTCGGATATGAAAATCGGCGGTATTGTAATATACATTTGAAATTGCAAGGGGTTTTGGGGAATTTTTGTGTGATTATTTCAATAAAGATACAATTAAATTACTTGCATTGACATGATATGACATTTTTCTTATAATCAATTTGTCGGCTTCTTCCGGCAGGAAGGAGGTGTGATGTCATGTCGGTCATAGTCTCCCTAATTATATCTGTCGCAGGAGGTATAATATCACATTATATCTGCAAGTGGCTTGACAGATATGCCGACAAATAAGCACAAAGAAATCCCGAGGATATCGCAGATCCTCGGGATTTCGCTTTTTTGGTGTGAGCCATGACATATAATAGTAATAGTCTCCCTGATATGTCATGTATATTATACTCTATATTTCGCGATATGTCAATAGTTTTAATGCGATTTTTAATCCCGCTTCATCAAGTTCTTTGCATACCGCAATTTGAGCATTTCGAGCTGCTACTTTCGTTTTGCGCGCCGCATCTCACACACTTCCAGCCGCTATCCGTGTTTTTACGCGTAGTCTCACGGTCCTTGAAGCTGTCAAACATTTTCTTCTCCTTTCACAGCCGTACCCCTTTTATGTTTCATTGCATATATTTTTGTATTTTTGTCAATTATTACTATACCATAGTATTTTTATACTGTCAAGTGATTTTTATACAATAGTATATAAATATAGGATTTGGGGTGATTTTATGTTGAACGAGCGAATAAAAGAATTACGGCTGGCGCACGGTATGACGCAGGTGGAGCTTGCGCGCGAATTAAGCGTGTCAAAGCAGTGCGTTTCCAACTGGGAAAACAACAACATACAGCCGTCCGTTGATATGCTTGTGAAAATAGCGTCGTTTTTCTCGGTCAGTACGGACTATCTTCTCGGGCTTGACAACCGGAAAACCATTGACGTATCATCACTTAGCGACACTCAAAAAGCGCATATAAATTTGATAATAAAAGATATTACGGGAAAAATATAACCCGCAAGCACTTTACGGCTTACGGGTTTATTTTTAATCCCAGTCAATATCCTCATGTGAAACGGTATCGCCCCTCGCAAACTCCTCCTCGGCGCGTTTCATATCCGCCGCCTCGCGCGGCGTCGCTTTCGTGTAGTCGGGATCCCACGCAAGAACAACGCGCTTTACAAATTCGTTTATAAGGCTCTGTTCGCTTTCGGGAAGCATCTCCATCATATCTATTGTTTCTTTTGTCAGTGCAGACATAGTAATCATCACCTTTCTCACTTGTAAATATCGCCTCTGCTGCCTATATCCATTATGTAAAGTATTTCCAATTCATCTTTGATATATTTATATATTACCCTATATTTTCCTATTCGCAGTCTTTTACGTCCGTCGTCGAAACCCTGCATGAGCTTTATATCACCCTCCGGCGGCGACTTAATCAGTCCCTCTATACCGGCTTTTATTCTTTGCTTTGCCGGTCTGTCAAGGGATTGTATAAATTTTATAGCTTTTTTACTGTACTCAATCCTCATATTTTCATCCACTTTTCGATATTTATCAAGCTAATTTTATCATACAATCTCCTTTTATTCAATACATATTTTTATGATTTCTAATTTTCAATCAACCTCACCGCGGCAACGGTCATATCGTCGAGGACGGAGCCGCGGCTTTTTTTAACGGCGGTGTCCATTACGGACTGCGCCATTTCGTCCATTTCGTCGAACGGCTTTTGAATTTCCTTTTTGAGCCAGTCGGTGCGCGCCGCGCCGAAGCCTGCCTCGCTTATGCCGTCGCTCATCATCAGTATAACGTCACCGTCGGCGAGCTTCTTCACCTGTCCCTCGACGTTTATACCGCCCGCGATTCCCGCCGGAAGCGACACGGAAAATATCGTCTCGACATTCGCGCCGTGCATTATCACGCTTTCCGCGCTGCCTATCTTGAAAAACTCGCATATGCCCGTCATAAGGTCTACGCTCAAAAGATCGATCGTTGAAAAGCTCTCGTCGTCGAGTTTTAAGCACAGCGCGGAGTTGATCATGTCAATCGCCGTCCTTACTCCGAAGCCGGACGTTAAAAACTCACGCAGAAGCCGAAGCGTCATGCGGCTTTCAGCCATTGCGCGGCTGCCGCTGCCCATGCCGTCTGAAATTATTATGTACCGCTTGTAATCACCCGCCGAAAAGCTGTCCGCGCCGTCGCCCGACACCTCGGAAAAGTCGCGGCACGTCTGACGTATCGCAACGTCAACGCTGAATTTCGCCTTCGAGTAAAACCGCATATACGCGCCGGAGCCTTCCCCGTCGTACGCCATCGGCGCGTCGAGAACCTCCTCAAGCACGCACGCGATCAGCGCCTTTTCGGACGGCTTGTTCACCCTTAAAAATACCTCGTACTTACCCTGACCGTCCTCGACAACGTTCACCTCGTACGCCGTTATATCATTTTTGCAAAGCCCGTTCGCAATATCCTCCTCGGCGCGCTCGCGGAAATCGAAGCCCTCGGTTATATTGCCCGCCATTTCGTCCATAAACTCCGCTATCTCGCGGTACTGGCGCGTCACGAGGTCGCGCGACTCGCACGCCTCCCCCACACGCACGAGCTGTTTTTTGTAAAGCTCGTACACGTGGTTGAACTCGACGACGAAAAGCTCGGTGCGTATGCACTTTTCGCGGAACGACGCGGGTACATTGTCCATCGCGAGTATACCTTTTTCTTCTATTGTGGTGAGCAGGAGCATAATATTTTTATATGTGAGCCCGAAATCCTTCTGCCAGCATTTCGCCGAATTCGGACAGCCGTCGCACACGCGGTCGGCTGTTTCGTCGAGCAGCGCGCCGACCTCTTTGCCGTAGGATTTGAGCCGCTTTTCGCTCACTTCCTCAAAACATTCCTCAAGGCTCTTGAACGCAGCGGCGGTCTTTTCAAGACGCATAGTGAGGTACTCCTTAACACGCACGTCGGGACTTAACGATTCAAGCTGTATCGTGCGGTTGAAAAACGAGCCGATAATATTGTGGACGCGGCGCGGCGTGAGCGCGAAAAATGACGCGCCGAGCGCGACCTCAATTACCGACACGGGAAGCTCGAAGCTGCCGCCGACATACAGAAACGCAATCGAGCAGCCTGCCATAAAGCCGAGCGCCGCGCCGAACCTGCCGAAGCCCTTTAATATGTTCGCGCAAATCGCGCTTATGCCGAATATGCCCATAGTCACGATTGCCGACGGTGACGACATCGACGTTAAAAAGCCTATGCTAAGTCCGCCGCTGCCAGCCGACATCAAGGGCGTGTGGTACGCTATGCATAGCACCGCGTACACCGACAGTATATCGGCAAGGCTGATGTTGGGCGGGAACACGATCCCTGAAAGTCCCGTTATGAGCACGCCCGCGCTTACCGCCACGCTTATAAGCTCGTCCTGCGGAGCCTTCATACCGCTGCGGCGGCTCGTGACAAATTCCTCCGACTTGCGAAAGATTATGTACATAACGCCCGACACAGCCGCCTCCACAAGCAGCATCAGAATATCGTAAAATCCTTGGTAGTTATATATGAGGTACATTATTCCGCCGACGAGCATTGACGCGGCGCAGGCGGCGGCGTTGTAAATGTCGCCGTCCTTTTTTCTGACGCGCGAATATATCCAGTACACGAGCGCGGCGACAAGATATTTCACGACCGCGCTCCGTCCGCCGCACGTCATAAGACCTATAGCCATTGAAGCTATACCTGCGTACGCGATGCTTTTATCGAAGCACGCCGCGAAAAACGCCGCGCCGAACGGGAACATTCCCAGCACCGACGCGCGCGAGGCGAGCAGCAGTATCCCTGTCCTCCACCCGTCGCGCAGCAGCGGCGCGCGGAGATTTTCAGCGTTTATTTTATCCTTTATATCGGGTTGTGTCATTAAAATCATTCCTCCGTGGGACGGCGCGGTCCGCCGCCTTATGTATAACGGAACAATTATAACACGCCGCGCGCGTATTTTTTGTCATATACGGTTGTCAAATAATAAAAACATTTCGACAGTTTTCTTTGACAACGGCGCGCGCGTATGATATAGTAATTGAAACACGTTCCGCAGGGAGATAAATATGAAAAGAATACTGATTTTTTCGGACACGCACGGCTATACCGACCCGTGCATTGAAATTATAAACAATTCGCCCAAGCCTTACGCGATAATCCACGCCGGCGACTACACGCGCGACGCGGAGGATTTGTCGTACATTTACCCCGACATACCGCTGTATTATGTCAAGGGCAACAACGATATGCTCTCGCGCGCGTCGTCGGAGATAACGGTTATGGCTGAAGGGGCGAAGATATTCGTGACGCACGGTCACGAGCAGCGCGTTAAGTACGAGCCGACGCTCACGACGCTTAAAGCGCGTGCCGCGAAGGTGAACCCGTCGCTTGTGATTTTCGGTCACACACACTCGCCCTATACCGAGTACTGGGGAAACGCCGTGATCCTCAACCCCGGCAGCGTGCGCTATTCAAAAACCTACGCCGTCGCTGAAATCGACAATGGGAAGGTTACGACGAAAATTCTTGATATTGAATGAGGTATGTAAATATTTTATTGATTTAAAGACCGAGCATATCATGAAAGTAAGGCAGTGTCGAATACTGATATTTACGCGCGTATTCTCTCGGATGCAGCACCTTTTTCCCGCTGACATGCTTGACATATCGGTCTATGTATTTCGTAACCTGCGCGGCTATTGTAGGCATATTTCTCGCAGTCATAACATATTCGTCGGCGTCAACTACCGTATTGCCGTTAAAAATGATATATGACATATCATCAATGATTACCATTTTCTTGTAGTCAAGTCCCGAATTGGACTGCTGCGAACGCTTTGTATTTTTAAATAAAAACGCTTCTTTATGGTGAATTGACGACCGAAACGGAATACATACGAAGCTTCCGTAAAGTTCAATCAACAGACATGTATACGGACGATTGCGTTTTCTCATTATCTCCGGATATTTATTTGCCGGATACGCCGCATAAAACGCGGGTGACAGTTGGCAAATATCAAAATCATATTCCATTTTTTTCACCACCGTACAGGAAAATGGGGCTTACCAAAAACGGCAAGCCCCACATCATAATTTTCTTCGCTCGGTCAATTTTTATTTTACCGATGTGTCGGAACCGTCACACATCTCCATCGCTCGGTCAATTTTTATTTTACCGACGAGTCGGAACCGTCACTCGTCATCTTATGCGAAGCAAGAACATATCTGTTCTCTGTATCTGAATTATATCACAAAACGTCTTGTATGTCAATATATTATATGTATTTACGTTCAATGTTGATAAAATATTGCTGTACCAAAATCAACTCTCCCGAAACAGAACATACAGTCAAGGTAAAATCTACCTAAACCAACTCAATTATCCCCATAAAAAGAGTTATAAACAGGAAAAAATTACTGTTTACAAAAAATTTATAAAAAAACAGTGGTAATTATTATGAATTTGTGGTACAATAAAAGATAGTAATGTAAAAATTCGGTTTCGGCGGATTTTTTATTAAGGATAAAAAACAATGAGGAGATATAAGCATGGGCATATTTGACAAGATATTCGGCTCGTATTCGGACAGGGAGCTCAAAAAAGTTTACCCCATAGCCGACAAGGTTATGGCGCTCGAGAGTGACATGGAAAAGCTGTCGGACGCGGAGCTTAAAGCGAAAACACCCGAATTTAAGGAACGTCTCAAAAACGGCGAGACGCTCGACGACCTTCTCCCCGAGGCGTTCGCGGTAATGCGCGAGGCAAGCTGGAGAGTTCTGGGAATGAAGCACTTCTACGTGCAGGTAGTCGGCGGCGTTATACTGCACCAGGGACGTATCGCCGAAATGAAAACAGGTGAAGGTAAAACGCTCGTTTCGACGCTTCCGGCGTATCTTAACGCGCTTACCGGCAAGGGCGTACATATCGTTACCGTTAACGATTACCTTGCAAAGCGAGACAGTGAGTGGATGGGTAAGGTTTACCGCTTCCTCGGCATGAGCGTCGGTCTTATCATACACGACCTCGACAACGCCGAAAGACGCGAGGCTTACGCCGCGGACATCACCTACGGCACAAACAACGAGCTCGGTTTTGACTACCTCCGCGACAACATGGTCGTGCACAAGGAGGAAATGGTACAGCGCGGTCACAATTACGCCATCGTGGACGAGGTCGACTCTATCCTTATCGACGAGGCGAGAACGCCGCTTATCATTTCCGGCATGGGCGAGGACGCGAACGAATTGTACCGCGTGGCGGATATGTTCGTAAAGCGTCTTAAAAAGCACGTCGTGACGGAGCATGACGACAAGCAGCTCGACGAGGATCTCGACGCTGACTACATCGTCGACGAAAAGGCGCGCACGGCTATGCTTACGCCGCGCGGCGTAAAAAAGGCGGAGCAGGGCTTCGGAGTGGAAAACCTCTCCGATCCCAACAACATGAAGCTGCAGCACCACATTAACCAAGCGCTTCAGGCCAACGGCGTTATGCACCGCGATCAGCAGTACGTCGTTCAGGACGGCGAGGTGCTTATAGTAGACGAGTTCACGGGACGTATAATGCCCGGCAGACGCTACAGCGACGGTCTGCACCAGGCTATCGAGGCAAAAGAGGGCGTTAAGATTGAAAACGAGTCGAGAACGCTCGCGACGATAACATTCCAGAATTTCTTCCGTCTCTACGGCAAGCTCTCCGGTATGACCGGTACGGCGCTCACCGAGGAAGAAGAATTTCAGCATATATACAAGCTTGACGTTGTGGCTGTTCCGACGAACAAGCCCGTTATACGTCAGGATATGCACGACGTTGTGTTTAAGACCGAAAAGGGCAAGTTCATGGCTGTTATAAAGCAGATACAGGAGTGCCACGCGAAAGGTCAGCCGGTGCTTGTCGGCACGGTCAACGTCGATAAGTCGGAGCTTCTGTCGGCGCTGTTAAAGCGCGCCGGCATCAAGCACGAGGTACTGAACGCGAAGTACCACGCGAAGGAAGCGGAAATCATCGCGCAGGCGGGTAAAAAGGGCGCTGTAACGATTGCAACGAACATGGCCGGACGTGGTACGGATATTATGCTCGGCGGTAACGCGGAGTACATGGCTAAGCACGAAATGGCAAAGCAGGGCTTCGACGATGAGCTTATCGCCGAGGCGACCGGTTTCGGCGACACGGACGACGAGGATATTATAAACGCGAGAAAGGTGTTTACGGAGCTTAACAATAAATTCAAGGAGCAGATCCGTCCCGAACAGGAGGAGGTCGTTCGTCTGGGCGGTCTGTTCATAATCGGCACGGAGCGTCACGAGTCGAGACGTATCGACAATCAGCTCCGCGGACGTGCCGGACGTCAGGGCGATCCGGGCGCGTCAAAGTTCTTCCTGTCACTCGACGACGACCTTATGAGAATTTTCGGCAGCGAGAGGGTTAAAACGATGGTCAACGCTCTCGGTCTCGAGGAGGACGAACCGATTGAGGCGAAAATGCTCACGAACGCGATAGAAAACGCGCAGAAGAGCCTTGAAAGCCGCAACTTCGATTCACGTAAGCACGTTCTCCAGTACGATGAGGTCATGAACGAGCAGCGTAAGATCATATACTCGCAGCGTCAGGCGGTGCTTGACGGCGAGGATATAAGCGGCACGATAAAGGGTATGATCGAGGCGTGCATAGACAGTGCGCTCGACGACTATATCGGCATTTCGGAGATACCCGAGGAATGGAATATCCGTGCGCTCACGGAGTTTGCGAACACGAACCTCAACGCGAAGGGCGAATTTAAGATTGACCAAAGCGAGCTTGAAACGATAACGCGCAACGACGTCAAGGACGAGCTTATGGAGATAGCGATGAAGCGTTACGCCGAGCAGGAGGAAATATTCGGAGAGAACATGCGCGAACTCGAAAGAGTGCTTATGCTGCGCGTGGTCGATACGCTCTGGATGGATCACCTCGACGAAATGGAGCACGTAAAGCGCGAGATAGGTCTCAGGGCTTACGGTCAGCACGACCCCGTTGTCGAGTACAGAAACGTCGGCAGTGAGCTTTACGAGGGTATGCTCGACAGTATAAAGAAGGACACGGTGCGTTACGTGTTAACGGCGCAGCCGCGTATCAAGATAGAGCGCGAGCAGGTGGCGAAGCCTATGGACACGGGCGGTGACGGCTCGCTTTCACAGACGAAAAAGGCTAAAAAGCAGCCTGGCAGAAACGACCCCTGTCCCTGCGGCAGCGGCAAGAAATACAAGCATTGCTGCGGCAAAAATAAATAATGCCGAAAAATTTTAACCGAAAGAAGTGATAATATGTTAGAGTACGACGAGTACCGTCTGAGGCTGCAGGGTCTCGAAAAAAGCATAACGGATTTGAGGGATTCACTTTGACATCGCATCGGCGCAGGAGGAAATAACGAAGCTTGAAGGCGAGGCTGTCAAGGAGGGCTTCTGGGACGATATGGAAAATTCCCAGAAGGTGCTGCAAAGGACAAAGCAGCTTAAGGATAAGGTTGAAGCATACGAAAATCTTAAGAATAAATGGGAGGACACGCTCGTTCTTATCGACCTCGCGAACGAGGAAAACGACGAGAGCCTTCTCCCCGAGGTCACGCAGGCGGCAAAGGAAATCGAAGAGGAAATCGACAAAATGACGCTCGAAACGCTTTTGTCAGGTCAGTACGACAAGAGCAACGCCATCATGACGTTCCACGCGGGCGCGGGCGGCACGGAGGCGCAGGACTGGTGCGAAATGCTCATCAGAATGTACCAGATGTGGGCGCAGAAGAACGGCTACACGTTCGAGATAGTCGACTCGCTCCCCGGCGACGAGGCAGGCATAAAGAGCTGCTCGGTCGAGATTACGGGTCTTAACGCCTACGGGTACTTAAAGGCTGAAAAGGGCGTACACCGACTTGTGCGCATTTCGCCGTTCAACAGCGCGGGAAAGCGTATGACGTCGTTCGCGTCGGTCGAGGTCATGCCGGAGCTTGACGATGATGTTGAGGTGGACATACGTCCGGAGGACATAAAAATGGAGGCGTTCCGCGCGTCGGGCGCGGGCGGTCAGCATATCAACAAAACCTCGTCGGCTGTGCGCCTCACGCATATTCCGACGGGTATAGTCGTGTCGTGCCAGACGCAGCGCTCGCAGTTCCAGAACAGGGACTACGCCATGAAGATGCTAAAGGGTAAGCTCGTCGAGCTTGCCGAGCGAGAGCAGAAGGAGAAAATATCCGACTTGCAGGGCGTGCAGATGGACAACGGCTGGGGCAGCCAGATACGCTCCTACGTTTTCCAGCCCTACACTATGGTCAAGGATCTGCGCACAGGCTACGAAATGGGCAACATCGGCGCGGTCATGGACGGAGAGCTTAACGGATTTATAAACGCGTACCTTAAAGCGGCGAGCCTCGGCACTCTGAGCAAGTAATGCGGGGACACTAAAGTAAAGAGGGACACTAAAATGGGGACACTAAAATTTTAGTGTCCCCTGTTTTTTTATTCTCAGATATTATTTGGCACCGGTTCGCCGAATACCGGCAAGCCGTTCTCATCGTAGTCAAACACCTTCGCGCGCGCGTGGCGGTTGTTGTCGTCGAGCGGATCGCCCTCGGTTTCCCTGTAGCTGCGGCTGTGGTATATGAGCACGTCTCTGCCGTTGTCAGTCGTGAAGCTGTTGTGACCGGGCCCGTACTGACCTGCGCCGTCGCTTGACATAAATACAGGCACGTCGCTCTTTCGCCACGATATGGGGTTTAACAGGTCGCTGTCCTCGTCCGCCCAGAGCATACCCATGCAGTAGTGGCAGCCTGTGTCGGACGCGGAGTACGTCACTATCACCTTGCCGTTTCGCCTAAGTACGGCGGGACCCTCGTTTACCTCAAAGCGGTGCTTTTCCCACGGGTACTGCGGCGTTGTGAGCAGCATCGGCTTTGTTTCGAGCGTCCACGGGTTTTTCATACGCGCCATGAAAAGCTCCGACGGGCCGCCGTGGTACATGACCTGCGCCCAAATTACGTACTGTCTGCCGTCCTTGTGGATAAAGCTCGTCATGTCGAGCGAAAAGCTCTCGTGTCCGACGTCTATCCTGCCAAGCTCCTCCCATTTCCCCGTAATGGGGTTCTCGCCGCGGCAGCGCAGAACGTACGGGCGTATGCTCCACCTGTCCGCGCTGGAGCTTGCGGTAAAATATATGTACCACACGCCGTCTATGTAGTGAAGCTCGGGCGCCCAGATAAGTCCCGACATTTCGCCCGTCATGTGTTTTTTCCATACGATGAACGAATCGGCTGTCAAAAGACCGTTGAGCGTCCTTGCGCGTCTTATTTCAATGCTGTCGTACTGCGGAATTGTGCCTGTGAAATAGTAGTAACCGTCGGTGTGGTAGTGCACGTAAGGATCGGCGCGCTGGTACACCAGAGGGCTGTTGTATATCTGCTCTTTGTCCATGTGTGATTGTCCGCCTTTCGGAATTTTCAAACATTGTATATGATACCACCATTCCGCGCGTTTGTAAATGGTTTTTTGAAGAAAAAATGGGGAATTTTCGGATTTTTACGGGCGAACACGGTTCGCCCCTACGGTGGGACATCGGGGCGGCGTCCCCCTACACCCGTATTTTTAATTTTACACCGTAGGGGCTGGCGCCCTCGACAGCCCGTTCGCCTCCCTTGTTAAAGGGAGGGGGACCGCCGAAGGCGGTGGAGGGATTCAATATGAAAAAAGGAATCCCCCAGTCACGCTGCGCGTGACAGCCCCCTTTGACAAGGGGGCCTTGCGTAGGTCGTCCCTACCTCGCAAACTGCCTTCCTGTATTATCGACGGTATAGTCGCTGCTGTACACAAGCTCGGAGACGGTCACGAGGTCATAGTCGCACTCAAGCGCCTCGATGATTTTCGGCAGGATATTGGCTGTGTTTTTAGTACCGGTGTGCAGCAGAATAATATCGCCCGCCTTCGTCTTTTTGACGCACCGGTTATATATCGACTCCGCCTCCGCGTCGCCGTAGTCGATACCGTCCACCGACCACTGTATGTACTGTCTGCCGCTGTCCTCTATCGCCTTCACAACGGTGTTGTTGTAGCCGCCGGACGGCGCGCGCGCAAGGCGCGGCTTAACGCCCGCAGCCTTCTCTATTTCACTGTCGGCTCTGTCGAGGTCGGCTGTTATTTCCTTTGCGCTTAACGCGGTGTAGTCTGCGTGGTTGTAGGAATGGTTGCCTATCTCATGACCTGCGTCGGCGATTTTTTTGAGCGACGCGCCGCACCTCGACGCCCACTCGCCCGTTACAAAAAACGTCGCCTTACAGCCGTACTCGTCGAGCGTTTTAAGCACCGCGTCAACGTCCTCATCGCCCCACGCGCAGTCAAACGTGAGCGCGATTTTGTTATCGTCACGCTCCACGCTGTATATCGGTATTTCTCTGCCGTTCACATTAAAGACGCTCACGGCGCGCGGCACGGAAAACCCTATGACAAACGCAGCCGCGAGCGCGAGAGCGGCGATTATGACGTGTTTTAATCTGAATACAAAGAATTTCACAGCCGTCGCCTCCCGAAATAGTTGTTTGTACTATTTTATTCGGCGCGGCGCGCATATATTACGTCAAATCACAAAAGCCACGACGGTAGATTCTTCTTCGGTTCGGGTTGTTTCTCTGTTTCCGTTTTCTTTTCGGGAGCGGCTTTCTTTACCGTTTCCGTTTTCTTCACTGTTTTTGCCGCGGTCTTTTTCGGCACGGATTTCGGCTTTTCGGTTTTCTTCGGTTCGGGCGCGGACGTTTTGAGGTTCTTAACGCACTCGTCCACTTCCTTTTTCGTTTCGAGCGGCGCGCTGCGGAAGCGTCCCTCGAACACCTTACCCTCTCTGCCGTTTACGTTGTTGAAGTAGCGCGCGTAAACGGTCGTGAGCGACTTTACCGCCATTGATATGCCGTTTGACGGCTCTTTTACAGCCATGCGTATCTCGGTTTTCGTTATTTCCAGTCCGTACACCTTGCCGCCCTCGAATTTTTCAGCCGCGATTTCGGCAAACCTTTTTTTGTCCGCGTCGGTAACGTAAAGCTCGTTTCCGCGAAGCGATACGTAGTAGTTGCCGCTCTTGCTCACTTCTCTTGCCTGTCTTGCCATTTTAGTGTCCCCTTTCTTTTTAGTGTCCCTGTTTTACTTTTATGTCCCCATTGTACCACATTTTCGGCGGGGACACTAAAACATTTTTATTACAATTCAAAGACACGCTTGTAATAAAGCGGCGGCGCGCGGAATAATTATTATTCATGAAATAACGGAGGGGCGGACTATGGAAGCATATCACAACAAAACGGCGCGCGAGGCAGCCGCGCTTTTGCATACCGATATAAAGGACGGACTGACGGTAAAGGAGGCGGCGCGAAGGCTTAAGGAAAACGGCAAAAACAGGCTGCGCGGCAAAAAGAAAAAGAACATATTCGTAAAATTTATCGAGCAGTTCAACGATTTTATGATAATAATCCTGCTCGCGGCGGCGGCTGTGTCGTTTTTTACGTCGTTTCTTCAGGGCGACGCGGACATTTCCGAGCCGCTTATAATACTCGCGATAGTCGTCGCGAACGCGATACTCGGCGTGACGCAGGAGGAACGCGCGGAAAAGAGCCTCGAAGCGTTAAAAAAGCTGTCGTCGCCGCACGCGCAGGTCGTAAGGAGCGGCAACATCATAACGGTTGACGCGGAGGACGTTGTGACGGGCGACGTTATCGCTGTTTCGGCGGGCGACCTCATACCTGCCGACTGTCTTTTAATATCGTCAAACTCGCTCACGACAGACGAGTCGTCGCTTACGGGTGAAAGCCTTAACGTCACAAAGTCGGCTGACGCGGTGTCCGACCTGCACGCGCCGCTTGGGGACAGGAAAAATATGCTGTTCGCGTCCACGTCCGTTACAGGCGGCAAGGGACGCGCCGTTGTCACCGCCGCGGGCATGGATACCGAGGTCGGTAAAATAGCCGATATGCTGCTCACCGAGGAACGGGAGCAGACGCCGCTGCAGAAAAAGCTTGCGGACACTGGCAAAACGCTCGGTATAGCCGCGCTCGCGATATGTCTCGCGGTTTTTGTGACGGGACTTTTCAAGCACCTTCCGCCGCTCGAAATGTTTATGACGGCAGTTTCGCTCGCCGTCGCTGCGATACCCGAAGGACTTCCGGCAATCGTGACGATCATGCTCGCGCTGGGCGTTATGCGTATGTCGGGCAAAAACGCGATCGTGCGCAATCTGCCGTCGGTTGAGACGCTCGGCGGCGCGTCCGTGATCTGCTCCGACAAAACCGGCACACTCACCGAAAACAAAATGACCGTAACAAAAATCGTCTCGCATGACGAGCCGCTTTTAATGCAGTGCTGCGCGCTCTGCTGCGACAGCGCGGAGGGTAACAAAAATCCCACGGAAATAGCGCTTCTGCAAGCCGCGAAGGAACGCGGCATAGATAAAACATCGCTCGACAGGCGTTACCGCCGCGTTGCGGAGATACCGTTCGACTCAACGCGCAAGCGCATGACGACGCAGCACCGCGACATAAAGGGCAGCCGCACCATTGTAAAGGGTGCGCCGGAGTACGTACTGCCGCTGTGTTCGTTCGAGCTTACGGAAAACGGCACGTCGGCGCTGTCGTCGCACGGCAGGAACAAAATACTCGCCGACAATAAAAGCATGGCGTCGGAGGGTCTGCGCGTAATCGCGGTGTGCTGCCGCACCGACACGTCGGTCGCGCCGATAAACGAGAGAAACATGACGTTTATCGGTCTTATCGGCATCGAGGATCCGCCGAGGAAAGAAGCGGCGGCGGCTGTGCGCGTGTGCAAAAACGCGGGCATACGTCCCGTGATGATAACGGGCGACCACGCCGCGACTGCTCTCGCCGCGGCGAAAAAGCTCGGTATCGCGCGTGACACGAGCGAGGTCATAACGGGCGGCGAGCTTGACAAAATGTCCGACGAGGAGCTTTCGGAGAGTGTTAAAACCTGCTCCGTTTTCGCGCGCGTAACGCCGTCGCACAAGGTACGGCTCGTCAAGGCGTTCAAGGCAAACGGCGAAATCACGGCTATGACCGGCGACGGAGTTAACGACGCGCCCGCGCTTAAAGCCGCCGACATAGGCTGCAGCATGGGCATAGCGGGCACGGACGTGGCGAAATCCGCGTCAGATATGGTGCTGACCGACGACAATTTCGCGACTATCGTGTACGCCGTCAAGGAGGGACGGTGCATATTCGCGAACATTAAAAAGGCGGTCAAATTCCTGCTGTCGAGCAATATCGGCGAGATACTGACGGTGTTCGCGGGAATACTGTTCGGCTGGTCGTCGCCGCTCACAGCAATACAGCTTTTGTGGGTGAACCTCGTCACCGACTCCTTCCCCGCCATCGCGCTCGGACTTGACGCGCCGTCGGAGGACATTATGCAAAAGCCGCCGCGCAACCCGAAAAAAGGGCTGTTCGCGGACGGACTGTGGGCGTCGATAATATTCGAGGGACTTATGATAGGCGCGCTCGCACTTCTGGCGTTCGTAACGGGCGCGAGGGTGTTCGGCTCGCTCGTCACTGGCAGAACGATGGCGTTCGCGGTGCTGTCGATCTCGCAGCTCGTGCACGCGTTCAATATGCGCAGCGACACGTCGGTTATAAAGGCGGGAATATTCAAAAATCTGTTCCTCGTGCTGTCGCTTATCGTCGGACTTGCGCTCGAAGCTGTCGTTATATCCGTGCCGTCGCTCGCGCCCGTGTTCGGGGCGGTGCCGCTAAACGCACTGCAATGGATAATCGTGGGCGTGCTGTCGGTTATGCCGCTCGTTATCGTTGAGGCGCAGAAATTCGTGTCAGCCGTGTTTTCAAAAGAAAATTTTTAATTTACCTCTTGCAAGTTCGGGAAAAATGGTTTATAATAGAAGTGTGTCAAAGAGGACGCGATGTTTTCGCGCCCTCTTTTTGTTTTTTCAAGGCGCTTCGCGCGGCACGGAAAGGGCGGTTATATAAATGAATACGGTTTACGGTACGGATATTTCAAATTCCATGAAGGAATATCTGGAGGCTATTTACGAGCTTTCAAAATCAAACGAGAGCGTCAGGACTACCGATATTGCGCAGAGGCTCGGTATATCGAAGCCGAGCGTCAACAAGGCTGTCGGCGCGCTCAAGGCTAAGGGGTACGTTACGCACGTTCCCTACGGCGACGTCGTTCTCACCGACGAGGGCAGAGAGATTGCCGAGATGGGCGGTATGAAAAACAGCATGATCAAGCGGTTTTTGGTGTGTGTTCTGAATCTCACCGACGACGAGGCGGAAAGAGAGGTCTGCTCGATCGGGCATACCATGAGCTACGGCACGGTGGAAAAGATGCGGAGTTTTATGGGGGCGTAATGGGACACGAGGCTTGCAGTCGCCTCATCGAAAGGCCCCCTTGTCAAAGTGAACAACACGCATAGCGTGTTGTAGGCGTGTTGCACAGCAACAAACGCCGTAGTAAAACGCCAGCCCCTACGTCCCGTTAGCCTCTCCTTGAGGAGAGGTGGCATTGCGGAGCAATGACGGAGAGGTGGCAGGCAGCAATTCTAAATACCACCTCTCAGTCGCCTACGGCGACAGCTCCCCTCAAGGGGAGCCTCACATAGGGGACGGCGCCCCGACGTCCCGTTTGTGTAGGGGCGAACCGTGTTCGCCCGCGGGCGGCGGGTCGCCGCCCCTACGTAAACGGGCGACCGCAAGGGTCACCCCTACTTGACAATTTTATATTGCTTTGATATAATAACATTAGAAGCCGAAGAGGAGTTCACACGAGAAATGAGCATATTGTTCACCGTGTTTCCGTCGGTTTCTATTTTTTTACACAAAATAATCCCATAATGATAGAAAATCGCGATTTGTAACGAATAAATAAATGAGAAACGTTTCTTATACCGTTTGCGAGGGAGGTGGCACAATGACCGACGAGGAGATTACGGCGGGGATAATGCGCCGCGATGAGCGCGCGCTCGACGCGCTTATCGACAAATACGGCGGACTTATTAAGTCAATCGTGTCGTACCATTTACACGAAAATTACCGCGGCGAGTGCATGAACGACATTCTTCTCGCGCTGTGGAAGAACATGAAAAGCTTTGCTCCCGAAAGGAACACGCTCAAAAACTGGATAGGCGCGGTGTGCAGATACAAGTGCATAGATTACAAACGCAAATATTACAATGAAAGCCTGTCACGTCTTGACGAGCGTATTCCGTCGGACAAAACAGCCGACAGCGGCATAATGCGCGAGGAAACAGAAAACGAGATAAACGACCTTCTCTCTTCCCTTCCCGAACGCGACCGTGAAATTTTCCGCAGGCGGTACATTGACGGCGATACGGTGGCGGTCATATCGGGCGAGCTTCGCGTTAAGCCGTCGGCGGTGTACAACAGACTTTCGCGCGGAAGGCGGAAACTAAAACGAGAGCTTTCAAAGGAGTGATCACGATGAAAAACGAGTACGATTATCTGAACGATGTTCGGACGGATTTCTCGAAGTATGAAGCTATGGAACTGACGGATAAGGAGCGTAGAGAGATGAAAAAGGAATTTAAGAAAAATAAGGCGCGTTTCTCGTGGAGGAAGTGCGCGGCGATTGCGGCTTGCGCGGCGGCGATTGCGATAGCGGCGCAGACGGGCTTTGCGCAGAATATGATGGCGCGTATCATAAATGTCGTGCAGACCGGTCACAACGACGTGGTACAGACAGATTACAGCGAAGCGGAGGAAGCGCTTACGCAGACGCTTAAGGGCTGTATTTTCGATAAGGACGGAAATGAGATAACGTCGCTTGACGGCATAACGTCATACACCGACTTGTACGACGCAGGCGGCGCGCGGTATGACGAGGAAAGCATTATAAAGCTGTTCAAGGACAAAGGTTTGGTGGACGATGATGTAGATGCGGTAATTCGTGTCGACACACCGAAAGAAAAAGGCGTTATTCCCGAAAGCGGCAGCGGTGAGGAGGTGTTCACCTCGATTGAGGAACTCGGCTCAAAGCTTAATTTCACGCCTAAAACGCCGGAGTACATGCCGGAGGGGTGGGACTTCCTCTACTGCTACGGCTTCACCGGCGACGACGGCGTTATGTCGGGCAATTACGCGGTGCTTGTGTACTATGACGGCAATGAGGAATTTTACATTCACGAGCGCGTAATTAACGATGATACGCGTTATTCCGCGTCAACCGTCGAGACCGTCACCGAGGGCACGGTAAACGGCTGCACGGCGGCGATTTCGGAGCACGATGTAATGTGGGAGCAGGACGGCGTTTCCGTTGACCTTGTAAGCGGCGAAAGCGATATAACGGGCGATGAGTTATTAAAAGTCGCAAATTCGGTAAAATAAAATTTTTTCGGCGCGTATGCCACACGGCATACGCGTTTTTTTAATTGCGCTGTTGACACGCGCGCGCGTTTATCGTATAATAGAGCCGAAAGGAAATTAGGGTGCGTTATATGAAGAAGAAATTAAGTCTTTCGGATCATTTTACATATTATAAGCTCATACGGTTCGTGATGCCGTCAATCATAATGATGATTTTCACGTCGGTGTACGGAATTGTGGACGGACTTTTTGTGTCGAATTTTGTGGGTAAAACGTCGTTCGCGGCAATCAACCTCATATTCCCCGCGCTCAACATTATAGGCGCGGTCGGTTTTATGCTCGGCAGCGGCGGCACCGCGTTTGTCGGCAAAACGCTCGGCGAGGGTAAGCGCGATATGGCGAACCGATATTTTTCAATGCTGATTTTCGCGGGCGCGATTATCGGCGCGTTACTGGCGGCTGTCGGATTTGTGCTGCTTCCTGCTGTCGCGTCGGCTCTCGGCGCGGGCGAAAGTATGAAGGGCGACTGCGTTGTGTACGGCAGGATCATTCTCGCCGCGATGCCGTTCTTTATTTTGCAGAACATGTTCCAGAGCTTCTTTATCGCGGCTGAAAAGCCGAAGCTCGGACTGCTCGTAACGGTCGCGGCGGGCGTTACGAATATGGCGCTCGACGCGCTTTTTGTCGCGGTATTTAAGTGGGGCGTGTCGGGCGCGGCGCTTGCGACCGGTATAAGTCAGTTTGTCGGCGCGGCAATTCCGCTCGCGTACTTCCTCGGCAAAAACAGCAGCCTTTTGCGCATCACGAAAACAAAGCTCTACACAAAGGTGCTTTTGAAATCTTGCGCGAACGGTTCTTCGGAAATGGTGACAAACCTCGCCGCATCGTTTATGAATATGCTGATAAACTGGCAGCTTATGCGGCTTGCCGGTGAAAACGGCGTCGCGTCCTACGGCGTTATCATGTACGCGAGCTTTATATTCTCGGCGATTTTCTACGGCTACGCGATAGGCAGCGCGCCCGTGATAAGCTACCATTTCGGCGCGGGCAACAAGGACGAATTGAAAAATCTTTTGAAGAAAAGCATGGTGATAACGACCGTTGTCGGGATTTTGATAACGGCGGCGGTGCTGCTGTTTTCCGCGCCGCTCTCGCGCGTTTTCGTCGGCTACGACAAGGAGCTTTGCGATATGACCGTCCATGCGTTCAGAGTGTTCCTTATCGGGTACTTCTGCTCCGGCTTTACGATTTTCGGCTCGGCGTTCTTTACCGCGCTCAACAACGGCATCGTGTCAGCCGTCATATCGTTTACGCGGACGCTCCTGTTTGAGGGCGGCACTATGCTTGTCTTCCCCTTTATATGGGGGCTTGACGGCGTGTGGTGGGCGTTTGTCGCGTCCGACTCGGCGGCTATGCTTATGACGCTCGCGTTTATATTCGCGAAAAGGAAACAGTACGGGTATATGTAAGCATACAAAAACGGGGACACTAAAGTTTTAGTGTCCCCGTTTTTTATATTTCCGTGTTTTCTTCTATTTTAGTGTCCCCGTCAGCTTCGATGTTCTCGTCAACTTTAGTGTCCCCGTCGGTCGTGTCGTCCATTATCTCCGGCGGGTTGACCGTGACGTCGTACAGGCGCATTATTGTGGCAATCGACTGTTCGTTTGTATACGTCGTTTTCGGTGAGAACATATTCGCTCCCACGCCCTGCATAATTCCAGTGTCGTGCATGAGCGTCACAAACGGCTTCGACCAATCGCCTATTTCCTCATCATCGGCGTAAGTGTATATTTTTTTCTTGTCGGTCTTGCTGTTCTCGTCGTCCTTTTTGTCATCATCATCTTTTTTGTCATCTTTTTCCTCAGCGCCGAACAGGTACTCGTACGTTTTACCGAGCAGCACAGCAGCCTCCTGACGCGTTATCTTGTTATCGGGACGGAATGTGCCGTCATCGTAGCCCGATATAATTCCCGCCGTAGCGAGCTTTCGTATCGTTTTGCTTTCGGTGTCGGTAAATTTAATATCGTCGTCAATGTCCTCCGGCATACTGTCACACCGTTCGAGCATACTCGACAGCACGTAACAGAAGATCGTGCGCGTCATGCCCTCATCGTATGTGAGCTTATCCTTCAAATCGTACGGCGCAACGTCAATTTCGTATGCGCGGCTCACCTCGTCAACCGCCCACTTTGACGGCTTATCCCCGTTATACGTTATTTCGGGGAGCGGCAGACGGTAATTGTACTCCTCCCAATTCGTGCCGTCCTGCGTGCGGAAGCGTCTGCCGTCCGCGTCCTCGCGGTAGTACCAGCCGTCGTAGGTTAAGGCAAGGCGCGTTATAAAGTCGGGCGTGTAGCGTCCGATGATGCTGTAGTCCTCATCGAGCATATACATATCCTTGAGCTTCGCCCAGTGGTCGTAGTAGTAATACGGTATGCCGTCCCAGTCGATGTAGCGGAGCATGTAACCCCACGGCGCGGGCGTTATCTCGAAGTTTTCTGCGCCGCCGTCAACGATTTTTTTAACGTCGTCGGGAAGCTCGTCATACACGGTGTCGGCTGTTACGCCGTACGTTACAACGCCTTCCTCTATGCCGTTGTCCTCATTTATATAGTCCTCGTACGTCTTATCAAGGTGCGGCTCGTAGCTTACCATGAACGAGCTTTTAAGTCCGCCGACGTAGTTTATCGGCAGCACGACGTTTATCGAAAATTCCTTTTCGCTCCTTGCCGGTATACGGACGCTCGCGAGAACGTCCTTAACGTCGCCGCCCCATTCGCCCTTTACGTAACCGCTGTGCTTACCGTCCTCGTCCTCGACGTACACGACGATATTCGAGACGGTCTGCGACACGTACTCAAAGTACCTGTCCTCGGGCATTGTGTTCTTTACCTTTAAGTTATAGCTCTCGGTCACGCAGTAGTTGCCCATAGAGCAGGCGTAGCCCTGATTCGAGCGGTACGGCGAAAGCTCGTAGTTGGGGTAATAGTCCTCCTCCCTTTCAAACCACGTCACCGCGCCCTCATAGTGCGTCGTGTCGCTGTGGAACGGATCCCACACCCAGACGTTGTCGCGCTTATCCTTTTTCACCTTCGAGCCGTAGTAGTCGAGCTTTGAATCGTCCTCGTAGCGGAACGTCAGAAGGTCGGACTCGGTCGCAATCTTCTTCGACCATATATCGTCCTGCGGATTTAAGTGCGTGCACCACGCGTCGGTCACAAATCCGTCCTTCTCGTACTGGTTAAAGACCTTGTTTTCGATAAGGTCGCCGTCTTGGTACGTGTTGTCTATCGTGTATTCGAGGTTCGCGTTCACCTTCGGGAGCGTGTCGGCTATGCCCTTCTGCGTGCGCGTATAGGAGTATTTGCCGTACGCCGCGTCGGGATCAAAATCCGTCCTGTCGCCGAGCGTGCCGTTTGACTTAAACGCGGCGACGTTAAAGGAAATGTCGCCTTCCTTGACCTCTATCTCACCCATAATCTCAACGGGCTTGCGGTACGGCACAACGCTGTAATTTTTAATGTAGTCGCTGAGCCACACCGTCTCGCCCTTTTTTATCTCGACCGTCACAGGCTCATATTCTTCGGCGGTGTATATCCACGAGCCGTTGCGCTCGCAGAGGTTCACGCCGAGGAACGAGGCGAGCGCGTTAAGGCAGCCGACCTTGTGCATCTCCTTCGCCCACGTGCCGTCGCCATAAATGTAGCTTCTCATTTGCGGCGTTTCAAAAAACACCTTGTTCACAGTGATAACGCTGTCCTCCGACGCGGTCATCTCGACGTCAAGCTCGATGTCGTAGCCCGCGCCGTAGCCGTCGTCGGTGTCGGTGCAGTTTATGTGGCACAAGAGAAAATCATACAAATCGGGCGTGAGGTGCGCGTTGTTCATTATATACGTCGGCTCACAGTCGGGGTGGTTCATAAGGTCTTTGTTTGCAAGTCCTTCGGGGTTGTTGCAGTAGATCCACTTGCCACCGCCCTCCGGCTCAAATTTTATGTCAGCCGCGAACGCTGTCACGCCGAAAACCGTTATTATTGCCGAAATTAAAATTATGCCTATCCTTTTCACAGCGTCACTCCCCGTCTCCGTACATTTCGCCTGCCATCATCATTTCTATCATGTCCCATACCGTTACCTTGCCCTCGTCGTCCTTCGTCGAGAACGGCACAAGTATATCGTCCTCACCCATTTCGAGCGTTTCCCATATAAGCTCGAAATTCGGCTCTATCTCGCTCTTTTTGAGCTTATCGACCTTCGTCGCGACGACGATAAGGCGCTCATGGTAGTGGCGTATCCACTCCGCCATCTGCATATCGTCCTTGGTGGGTTTGTGGCGGCTGTCTACGAGCAGTATCGTCTGCACAAGCTCCCTGCGGTTCGCGAGGTAGCTCTCCATCATCTCGCCCCACTTTTCCGTCTCTGCCTTGCTGCGCTGCGCGTAGCCGTAGCCGGGGAGGTCTACGAGGTATATCGTGTCGTCCACGTTGTAGAAATTTATCGTTATCGTCTTGCCCGGCGTACCCGATACGCGGGCGAGTGATTTGCGGTTAAGTATTTTGTTTATGAGCGATGATTTTCCGACGTTCGAGCGTCCGGCGAACGCGAACTCCATGCGTCCGTCCTTCGGGTACTGCTCCGGCTTTACCGCCGATGTTGCGAAATCTGCGTTTTGTATGTTCATATTTTTTCTCCTTACTTCACGTCTACCTTTTCGCCCGCCATGATTTTGTTCATGGTACGAGCCGCGCACATCTTGCCGCACATCGAGCAGGTGTGCTGTTCCTCGGGTGGCAATTCGTTGTAGTAGCGCATCGGCTTTTCGGGATCTATGGCGTACTTGAACATTTCGTCCCAGCAGACGCGTCTGCGCGCGTCGCTCATTTTGTCGTCTATTTCGCGCGCACCCGGTATACCCTTCGCGATGTCGCCTGCGTGAGCGGCTATTTTCGACGCGATTATTCCCTCGCGCACATCGTCGGCGTTCGGCAGACGCAAATGCTCGGCAGGCGTTACGTAGCAGAGGAAGTCCGCTCCGTTTGCCGCCGCTATCGCTCCGCCTATTGCGGACGTGATATGGTCGTAGCCGGGCGCGATGTCCGTTACGAGAGGTCCGAGCACGTAAAACGGCGCATTGTGGCAGAGCCGCTTTTCGAGCTTCATATTAGCGGCGATCTCGTCGATAGCCATATGCCCGGGGCCTTCCACCATTACCTGCACGTTCTTTTCCCACGCGCGCTTTGTGAGTATACCGAGCTCCACAAGTTCCGTGACCTGCGAAGCGTCGGTCGAGTCGTGCGTAGAGCCGGGGCGGCACGCGTCGCCGAGACTTATCGTAACGTCGTACTTCGCCAAAATATCGAGAACCTTATCATAATACTCGTAAAACGGGTTTTCGTTGCCGGTCATTTCCATCCACGCGTAGATAAGCGAACCGCCGCGCGACACAATATTCGTAACGCGGTTTGTTTCCTTGAAAATCGAGGCGGTGCGGCGGTTTATGCCGGCGTGGATAGTCATAAAGTCAACGCCGTCCTTCGCGTGAGCCTCAATTACGTCGAGAAACTCGTCGGCGGTGATTTCCGCAAGCTCCTTATCGAGATAGCCGACCGCGTCATACATCGGCACCGTTCCTATCATCGCGGGGCAGGTATCGACAAGGCGGCGGCGGAACTCGTGCGTTTTGCCGAAGCAGCTTAAATCCATGATAGCTTCCGCTTTCATATCGACAGCCATCTGCACCTTTTCCATTTCGACGCTGTAGTCGGTGCAGTCCTTGGAAATTCCGAGGTTTACGTTGATTTTCGTTTTCATTCCCTCGCCGACAGCCTCCGGACTTAACGCCTTGTGGTTTATGTTCGCCGGAATGACGACCGTTCCGCGCGCTATTCTTTCGCGCAGAATTTCTACGTCGATGTCCTCCTTCGCGCATACAATCTCCATTTCGGGCGTGATTATGCCCTTTTTCGCCGCGTCCATTTGTGTTGTGT
Source organism: uncultured Clostridia bacterium (assembly GCA_947591315.1). Classification (GTDB taxonomy): domain Bacteria; phylum Bacillota; class Clostridia; order UBA1381; family UBA1381; genus Hominilimicola. Next base: position 1,569 of record CANQDD010000026.1, on the reverse strand, counting down.
AATCCATAATTTCAATCCTTTCCGAAAAGTAAAACGCGTCTCCGTCGGGGAAACGCGTCATAGCCTTATTTATCCCGTGACGGCATTGTCCGTCGGACGGTTCAGCGGGTCGAAGCGTACCTTCCTCTCAGCTGTAAAGCTCCCCTAAATTTTTATATTATAAGTATACAGTAATTTCGCCGCCGTGTCAAGCGTTAAAACCACTTCATATTTCCGAACACGCCGCGCGCGACTTGACGTCCGACCTCGCGTCCGATTTGTCCGAGCGCCGTTGACGCGACCTTGTTTACCATGGAGAATTTCTTTTTGAGCTCACGCTCCATGCGGTCATGCTCGCGCTCCTCCTCGCGTTTTTTGCGCGCTTCCTCTTTTTCCTGCGCGATACGCTCCTTTTCGGCCTCTTTTTCCTGCTTGATGCGTTCCTCCTCGGCTTTGGCTTCCTCCGCCGCCTTTTCCTTTTCCTCGCGCGCTTCCTCAAGCTCCTCGTACGCGGAGCGGTTGTCAACCGCGTCCTTGTATTTGAGGTAAAATTCCGAGCCGTTTACTATGTTATTGCGTATATCGTCGCCGCACGGTCCCATAAAGCTCTGCGGCGGAAGTATGAACGCGCGCTGAACGATCGACGGCGCGCCGTCGTCGTCGAGGAACGATACGAGCGCCTCGCCCGTGCCGAGTACGGAAATGGCTTCCTCGGTGTCGAACGCGGGATTTGGTCTGAACGTCTGCGCCGCGACCTTTACAGCCTTCTGCTCCGCAGGCGTGAACGCGCGGAGCGCGTGCTGTATTCTGTTTCCGAGCTGCGCAAGAATTGTTTCGGGTATGTCGGCGGGGCTTTGCGTTATGAAGTATATGCCCACGCCCTTCGAGCGGATAAGACGTATGACCTGCTCAATCTTTTCCACAAGAGCCTTCGGCGCGTCGTTAAACAGCATATGCGCCTCGTCGAAGAAAAATACCATTCTCGGCTTGTCAAGGTCGCCGACCTCGGGCAGCATTTCGTAAAGGTCGGTAAGCAGCCACAAGAGGAATGTTGAGTACAAAAGCGGTTCGTTCGCGAGCTTTACGCAGTCAAGCACGTTTATAATGCCGGCGCTCTGCGCGTTTGTGCGTATCCAGTCGCGTATGTCAAGCTCCGGCTCGCCGAAGAATATGTCGCCGCCCGCGTTTTCGAGCGACAGGAGCGAGCGCAGTATCGCGCCGACGCTCTGCGCCGAGACGTTGCCGTACTTCGCCTGTATGTCCTTCGCGTTATCCGACACGTACATGAGCATAGAGCGAAGGTCTTTAATGTCTATGAGCAGAAGCTGTTCCTCGTCGGCTACGCGGAATGCTATTTCGAGAACACCCTCCTGCGTCGGGTTAAGTCCCAGAAGGCGCGAAATGAGCGTGGGGCCCATGTGTGAAACGGTCGTTCTTACGGGTATGCCCTTTTCGCCGTAAACGTCCCAGAATACGGTCGGGTAGTCCCTGTACGGAAATTCCTCCGTGACCCTGCATTTTTCAAGCTGATCCGTTACGTGGTGGTTTTCCTCGCCGGCTTTCGCGATTCCGCACACGTCGCCCTTTATA
>CANQDD010000025.1 GCA_947591315.1 uncultured Clostridia bacterium | reverse complement strand
CAATAGATTCGTGCGACATGACGAAGAACGACGAAACGTACACCTTCGATACCGCGCCCGTAATCGAGAACGGAAGAACGCTCGTCCCCGTGAGGGCAATAAGCGACCTTCTGGGACTTAACGCCGAGTGGGACGAGGGAAGCCGAACAGTAGTAATCACAACTCCCGCTGACGAGGACGATAACGAGTGGGAGAAAAACACGGGAACGATCGACCTTGACAAAATGAGCGTCATCGGCGACGGCGTAAGCGTATCAGGCAAGGTTATAACGATAACGTCGGGCGGCGACTTTACCGTCACAGGTGAATGCGCTGACGGTCAGATAGTCGTTGACACCGAGGATAAAGCAAAGATGCGGCTTTCGGGCATGAGCCTTACAAATACGGACGGCGCGGCGATATACGTAAAGAACGCCGACAAAGCGTACATCACCATCAGCAAGGACACCGAAAACAGCATAAGCGACGGCGCTTCGTACACGTCGGGCGACGAAAACGAAAAAGCGGCTATCACGTCGCGCGACAATCTTGAAATTAAAGGCAACGGATCTCTTACCGTAAACGCGTCATACAATAACGGTATCGACTGCAGCGACAGCCTTGACATAGAGAACGGCAGCATAACGGTAAACGCTGTAAACGACGGCATTAATGTAAACGACACTCTCGCCGTTTCGGGCGGCACGCTCACGGTAAACGCGCAGGGTGACGGTATGCAGGCGGGCGAGATAATAGACGTGTCGGGCGGCAAGTTGAATATAACAACAACAGGCGAGGTCGCGTCGTCAACGTCCGAGACGAGAGGCTTCGGACGGTTCGCGCAGGCTGAAACACCGACCGAAACAACGCAGACCGATACGGCAAGCGACGCGTCGAGCAAGGGCATAAAGGCTGACTGGCTCGTTGACATATCGGGCGGTACGCTCAATCTCACGACGACCGACCACGCGATACACTGCACCTCGGATATGGAAATTTCGGGCGGCGATATAACGGTTGCGTCCGACAACAAGGGTATATCGGCGCACGGAAGCCTCACGTTTAACGGCGGCAATGTGAATATCACAAAGTCGACCGAGGGCATAGAGACAAAGACGGTTATGACGATAAACGACGGCGACATAAGCGTCACCGCGAGTGACGACGGTATTAACGCGGGCGGCGGCAATACGTTTGGCGGCATGGGCAGGAATACGGTACAGCCTGACGGCCAAACGATGCCGAATGGTACGGAACGCCCAAATATGGAAAATATGACGCCTCCGGAAGCGGCGGACGGAATGAACAATATGCGGCGCGGCGGTCGCGGTATGGGTGGAAATATTACGCCTCCCGACGGACAGCAGATGCCCGACGGTCAAATGCCGACGGACAGAATGACGACGCCCGACGGTCAAACACCGCCCGAAATGCCCGACGGTCAGACGATGCCGCAAATGCAGGGCGGCGGCATGCGAGGCGGTATGGGCATGAACCGTGACAGCTCCGAAATAAGCACTGAACATCACATTCAGATAAACGGCGGCACGGTCTACATTAACGCGATGGGCGACGGAATCGACTCAAACGGCTCGATCGTCATGGACGGCGGCACAGTCACGATCGACGGCACGACGTTCAGCGGCAACAGCGCGCTCGACCACGACGGCGCGATGATGGTTAACGGCGGCACGCTTACGGCTGTGAGCGCGGCGGGAATGGTTGAAGCGCCCGGCAGCGCGTCGAAACAGAACGTGCTCTGTTACACGCTTTCCGAAAACGCGGAAGCGGGAACGAAAACCGAGATTAAAAATTCCGGCGGAACGGTGATAGCGTCGCACACAGGCAAAAACGCGTACCAGTCGTTTATATTCTCGTCGCCGGAGCTTGTGATCGGTGAAACGTACACGATATATGTAAACGGCGAGGAAAAGGACAGCTTCACCGTGTCGGATATTATAACAAACGTCGGCACGGCAACGTTTGGCGGCATGGGCGGGGGACGCGGTATGAAAGGCGCGCGTCCCGAAAACACGACGCAGCAGGATATATAAATAATACCGAAGAGACATCTAAGGATGTCTTTTTGGTGTGTTATTGCGAGTGAAAAACAGGACGCAAAAAGCAGAAAATTGCGCGTGAAACCGCATATAAATACATACATGCGCCTTGACATACCTATAATAAAGTGTTAAAATATTAGTTAATTCAGAGAAAATAACAAGGATATAATTCCCGATACCATATAATCGGATTGAATATAAATACATAGCAGGGAGGAAACAGTATGGCAGAGCTTGAAGGCGGCAGCACGCCAGGCATAACCGAAGAAACTTATGACGCGCCGCAGGAAGCGGTAAACGAGACGCTTACGTTTTCCGATGACGCGGAGGAAGAAAACAACTCCGGTGAAAACATTCCCGAAGATCCCAAAAAGCGTAAAAGGAAAAAGAAATTTATTATATTCGGTATAATCGCCCTTGTGATTATAGGGCTTGTGGTTGCCAACGTCATATCGTCGAAAATTAAAGAGGCGGAAGAACTGAAAAATATGTATACGGACATAGCCGTGGAACGCCGCACGATAAAGAAGTCGATAACGGGTTCCTCATCTATTGAGCCTAACGACTCGTACGACGTTATGACGATGAAGTCGGGCGATATTACGGCTGACTACTTTAAAGAGGGCGACACCGTCAAAAAGGGCGACAAGCTTTACTAGTTTGATGACGAAGAAGCGCGCGACTCGCTTTCCACGGCGCAGAACGCCGTGACGAAGGCACAGCAATCATACGTAGACGCCGTAAAGCAAAAGTCGAACACAGTAAGCACAAACGATATCAACTCAAAGAGTACGCAGAACGCGGTCACGAAGGCGCTCAACAGCTTAAACGACGCGCAAAGCTCGTATGACGACCAGTACGTTAAAACCGATATAGGCGGAAAGATTACAAGTATAGCGGTCAAAGAAGGCGACAATATAAACGCGGGTATGCAGCTTGCCACTGTATACGACGACAGCATGATGAAGCTGCGCGTACCGTTTAACGACTACGACGCGGAGAGCGTGGCTGTCGGCGACAGCGCGGAGGTTACCGTGACCGCGTCGGGCGATGTGCTGTACGGAACGGTGACTGAAAAATCGTCCGCGCCCGTATCAACTGCGGCGCACAATATGCTCGTGTACGCCACGATCGAGGTTGCAAATCCCGGCGCTCTCACTGCGGACGACCGCGGCAGCGCGGTTGTAAACGGCGCGGCGTGCGCCGACAGCGCGAATTTTGAATATATCGACACACAGACGCTTACCGCAAAATCATCGGGAACGCTTGAGTCGCTCGATATAGCTGAGGGAGATATAGTTTACGCGGGCGAGCAGGTAGCGTACATAAAATCCGATACTGTCACAACGGCGCTCGACAACGCGAAGCTGTCATACGACGACGCGGTGCTGAACTTGCAGAAGCAGGTGATCCAAAACGACACATTCTCACAGGACAGCTCCATAAAATCCGCGCAGCTTGCGCTCGATGACGCGAAAACAAACCTCAAAAAGGCTCAGGACGCGGTTGACGATTTTGTGGTTGAGGCCCCGATCGAGGGTACGGTCGTGACGAAAAACGCCAAAAACGGCGACACGCGCGACTCCTCAAACAGCACAGAGGCGCTTTGCGTAATATACGACCTTTCGAGCCTGAAAATATCCCTCGAGGTTGACGAAACGGAAATTGCGCTCGTAAAAACGGGACAAAAGGCAACAATAACAGCCGACGCGGTTGAAGGCGAGTTTGAGGGCGAGGTCACGAAGGTGCCGGTTGACGGCGTGAACACAAACGGCGTAACGACCTACACCATAGAGATCCAGATTAAAGATTACGGCGCGCTTTTGCCGGGCATGAACGTTGACGCGGAAATAGTTGTGGAGGAAGCCGACAACGTGCTCACAATACCCGTCAACAGCATTAACCGCGGCAATATCGTATTCGTAAAGGACGACGGCACGCAGCACACCGGCGATGTTACCGACGAGATAAATAAGCGCCGTGAAAATCCCGACGAAAAGAACAATATGCCCGACGTGCCGGCTAATATAGAGATACCCGAGGGTTACCGCGCGGTGAAGATAGAAACGGGACTTAACGACAACGATTATATAGAGGTTAAATCGGGGCTCGGCGAGAATGACAGCGTGCGTACGCTCAACACCAAATCGAGCAGTGAGAACGCGGACTTCGGTATGCCCGGACAGATGCAGGGTATGAACGGCGGCATGAACGGCGGTATGCGTCAGGGCGGCGCCGCGGGCGGCGGCATGCGTCAGGGCGGCGCAGGCGGCGGCATGGGCGGACCTCCGGGCAGATAACATTTTTATAATCTGAACATGAAAGGTGATGACAAGGATATGCCACCGCTTGTGGAAATGAAAGACGTATATAAGATATACCGCACCGGCGGCGTAAGCGTACACGCGCTTGACGGTATATCCCTCACTATAGACAGAGGCGAGTTTGTCGCGATAGTCGGACAGTCCGGCAGCGGCAAATCCACTTGCATGAACATAATCGGCTGCCTCGACGTGGCGACAAAAGGCACGTATAAGCTGAACGGCAGAGCAATCACAAACTACACGCAGGACGAGCTTGCCGAAATCCGCAATAAAATGCTCGGCTTCATATTCCAGCAGTACAACCTTTTGCCGAAGCTAACGGTACTCGAAAACGTACAGCTTCCGCTTCTCTATGCGGGCATGAGGGAAAGCGAGCAGCGCAGACGTGCGCTTGAGTCGCTTGACCGCGTGGGCTTGAAGTCAAAGGCGCACAACTATCCCTCGCAGTTGTCGGGCGGACAGCAGCAGAGAGTGTCCATAGCCCGCGCCCTTGCGGGCGATCCGTCGGTAATACTTGCCGACGAGCCTACCGGCGCGCTCGATTCGCGCACGGGCAGGGAAGTGATGATGTTTCTGCAGCAGCTTAACCGCGAGGGCAACACAATCATACTCATAACCCACGACAACTCGATAGCCGCGCGCGCGAAGCGCATAATCAGAATAACCGACGGCAAAATAGTTTACGACGGACCGGTTGAGGGCGACGTTACGGTTATGAAAATGCACGGCGCGGGCGAGGAAGCTCCCGAGGACGAGAAAGCAAAGGGGGCGACGTGATGAGCCTGTGGAAATGCTTTAAGATGGCGGTGTCGAGCATACTGAGCAACAAAATGCGCTCGATGCTCACCATGCTCGGAATAATAATCGGCATAACAGCCGTGATATCGCTCGTAAGCCTAATGAGCAGCATGACGAACGAGGTAAACAGCGTTTTTGAGGACGTCGGCATAGACGCTGTACTGATAAACGTAATGGACAGGTCGAACAAGGAATTAAAGCCGGAGGTGGTGCAGGCGCTCGCCGACGAGCACCCCGACGTTATACGCGGACAGTCGCCGACGGTTTCGATGCCCGCCGTAATAAAGAACGGCAACGATTCGCTTCAAAGCACCGCGACAGGCGTAAACGAGTCGTATCTCGGACTTAAAAAGCTCAACGTCGAATACGGACGCGAGCTTACGTTTATAGACATAGAAAAGCGTCAGAAGGTGTGCGTAATAGGCACGTACATAGCAAAAGAGGTATTCGGCGGCAACGCTCTGGGACAGACGATAAAAATAACGGGCGTGCCTTACGAGGTCGTCGGCATACTCGAGGAAAAGGACGATTCGGAGGAGGACGGCGACGACGACTGCATATATCTGCCGTACACTCTCGCAACCTCAACGAACAAGAACGCGAAGGTATCGAGCTACGCCGTCTACGCGCTCAACCAGGACATGGTCGAGCAGACGGAGGCGCTTATTGAGGAAATGTGCGACAAGGCTATAGGCGACAGCGACTACTACAATATAACCGCGCTAAAAGCCATAGCCGACCAGGTGTCGAGCATTTTGTCCATGATGGAAGCGATGCTCGTCGCGATAGCCGCGATTTCGCTCGTCGTGGCGGGTATAGGCATTATGAATATAATGCTCGTGTCGGTAACGGAGAGAACGCGTGAGATAGGCATACGCAAATCACTCGGCGCGAAACAGCGCGACATACTTTCCCAATTCGTGATTGAGGCGGGAATGTTAAGCTGTCTGGGCGGAGTGGTAGGAATAATAGTCGGCTCCGCGCTCGCCGTCGGAGCGGGCGTGCTGCTTGAACTGACGGTTCGTCCGACAACGACCTCGATCATCGTATCATTCACCGTATCGGCGATGATAGGCGTGTTCTTCGGCGTAATGCCCGCGCGCAAGGCGGCGGCGTTAAACCCGATAGACGCGCTCAGATACGACTAAATGAAAGGAAATAATATGAAAAGGATAATTTCGCTTTTAATTACAATATCCCTTCTCGCATTACCGGCAATGCTGCCGGCACACGCTTTTTCGGCACTGGAGGAGGAAGGCGCGGCGGTGCTTATGCGTGAGCTTGAAATAATGCAGGGCGACGAAAACGGCGACATGATGCTCGACAAAAAGGTGTCGCGCGCGGAGTTTGCGAAAATAGCGATAGCTGCGTCGCCGAACAAGGACAGCGTTGCGGTGGGACTTAAGCAGTCGCCGTTCCGCGACGTGCCGTACACGAAATGGTACGCGCCTTACATAAAGGCGGCGGTAACAGCCGGTTATGTTGTCGGCTACCTCGACGCGACCTACCGCCCCGAAAACACCGTCACATACGAGGAGGCGGTAACGGTAATGCTCCGCGTGCTCGGCTACGACGACAGCGCGTTTAACGATGCTTACCCCTACGGTCAGCTTTCAAAGGCGCAGGGATTAGACCTTCTCGACAACGTGAACGCGTCGGTAGGCGATGAGCTTGACCGCCGTCAGGTAATGATTCTCGCATACAACGCGATTAAGGCGTCGATCCCCGCAAGCCCCACGCAGGATCCCGTGTTCAACATGTCAAAGACGGATAATGTGGACGTGATCGCCACAGGAAACGAGGACGACTCGCTCGGCGCGGATAAGGTCTACACGTCGGCGGGAACGTTTGACAAGGGCGCGTTTTTCATAGACAGCTTCGCGGGCATGACCGGTACGATATATCTAAGAAATGGCAATGAGCTTGTCGCGTTTTTGCCCGACGAGGGAAAACCGATGAACGGATATAAGTCATATTTTGTCTATTCCGTGCTTTCCGACGCTTCAATAGTCGGCTACCGCAACGGCAGCTTTGAGGAAATAGACATACCCGACGGCGCTGATGTATACAATAACCAGACGCGCTCAAATTATGCCGCGGTAAAGGGCTCGCTCAAAACGGGCGACACGCTTAATGTAAAGTATACCGACAACGGCTCGGTTGACTATGTTGTGTATGACACGAATAATCTCACGGGTCCCGTTAAGGTCGCGTCCGACAACTGGACGGCGCAGGTCGGCGCGAGCAGTTCGTCAAAGGTGTTCCGCAGCGGAGCGGAGAGTACAGTTTCAGCCGTGAGCATGAACGATATAGTTTACTACAGCGAGCCTCTTGACGTTGTGTTCGCGTATACCGACAAGGTTACGGGCGTGTATGAAAAAGCGTCGCCGACAAAGGATTCGCCGGAGAGCGTCACCATTTCAGGCAAGGAATATAATATCGAGAGTGTAGAAGCGTTCCGTGAGCTTTCCTCGAGCGGCTCAGTTAAGTACGGCGACACCGTTACCGTTCTCTTGGGCAGAACGGGTGAGATTGCCGGAGTAGCCGGAACGGGAACGGCTTCGGCAAGCACATCATCGGGTACGTCGTCGGGAACTGCGGCAGGCTTTGTAATCGCCGCGGGCAAAAAGGACTTCACAAATCCCGATAACACCGTATATTCAAGCTACTACGCCACCCTTGTTGCTCCCGACGGCTCAACAAGGGAATACGCGACAAAAAATGACTGCGAAACCTTGGTAAACTCCGCGGTGCGCGTGACGTTCAAGGACGGTCAGGCGATGCTTTCCGTGAGCAAAAACGGCTCCGTATCGGGCAAAGTCAACGCTTCAAAGGGAATGATAGGCGGTGAGTACCTTGCGGACGACGTAAAGATACTTGACACGGCAAACGCCTATTATGACGGCTTTCCCGCATACAAAAGGGTATATCTGCAGCGCCTTGACGGAATAACAATCAATCCGTCAAGTGTGCTTTACAGCTCAACAAACAGCGCGGGAGAAATTGACGAGCTGATACTTAGTGAAGTTACGGGCGATATGTATACTTACGGATTTGTGTTAAGCTCTGTAAAAAGTAACTCAACCGTTATGGTTCCTACAGGCGAAAAGAAAACATCATATGAGACGCGCCTAAAGACTGATGATAAAGGAAATCCAATTACAAACGATAATGGTGATCCACAGTTTGAACTTGTAGAAAAACAAACAGATGTAACAACAGAAAGGGAGTATCAGGTCTCAAATATGCTGACCATTGAGGTCGGCGATAGCACTTACAGCTACGGCGCAAATATATCTGCGTCTAAGGGACCGTGTAAAATAAAGGTATTGGGAAGCTATGTTGACAGCTTCCGTTCGCTTACGGCATACTCCGGCAAAATAACAGACCTCACGCGTACCACGGCGACGATAGGCTCGCAGGATTATCTGTTGAGTGACAGCGTGGTTGTATATTATCAGAGAGACTTAAGCACATATCTGAAAATCCCCCTTGACGACGCAATATCGGGCGATTACATCATGACCGCGTATTACGACAAGGCGCAGTCGAGCGGCGGCAGAATAAGAATAATAGTGGTGCAGGATAAATAAAGACAGAGCGGGTTTCGTTTTCGGACGGAACCCGTAATTTGTTGGAAGATGTTAAAAATTGTTATGGATTGTTACAATAGCATAACAAATTGAGAGTTTACATAAATTTTACATTGACATATTATCCGTATTTGGGTATAATATATTTTGTTAAAATAGCGCATAAGGGTTTGGTATATATGAATTCTGTTATGTTCTGCATGAAACGCCTGTCGGAGCAGTCGAAGCTGCGCCGTATGGACGATTATACACAGCACGGCAGCACAAGCTGCTTAAAGCACACGATTGCCGTCGCGTATTACAGCATAAAGCTTGCGGAAATGCTCGGTATAAGGTACAAGAAAACCGACCTTATCCGCGGCGCGCTGCTGCACGACTATTTTTTGTACGACTGGCATGACGGAAACGGACGCGGGATTCACGGCTTTACCCACCCCAAGGCGGCGCTTGTAAACGCCGACAGGGATTTCGAGCTGACGGACACGGAAAAGGAAATAATAAAAAAGCACATGTTCCCTTTGACGCTTATGCCGCCGAAATGCCGTGAAGGGTGGATAGTCTGCATGGTTGATAAATATTGCTCACTCTACGAGACGTTCAAGAGAAAAAGGCCGTATGAGAACCTGTTTACAAAGAACCCTGTGGCGTACACTGAATTATACAGACAGATAATCGCAATGTAAGAGGGGATATATGACAATGGAAATGTGTAAATATTTTCTGTGCTTTGCCTTTTTCAGCTTTATAGGCTGGGCGTGGGAGTGCGTGTATTACACCGTTCAGCAGCGCAGACGCGTGAACAGCGGTTTCCTCACGACCTGCTTCTGCCCGATATACGGTATAGGCGGACTTCTCGGACTTGTGCTTCTGGGAAGGGTGGAGAACACGCTCGTGCTTTTCACGGTCGGTATGGCTGTATGCGGCGCGCTCGAATATTTTGTCGGCTGGCTTTTGGAAAAGCTCTTTGACCGCCGTTGGTGGGACTACACCGGCTGGCCGCTCAACATAAACGGCAGAATATGTATTATTAGCCTGCTCGCCTTCGGCTTCGGAATAGTCGCGCTTGTAAAATTCATAGGCCCCGCGACGATAGGAGTTATTGACACCATGAATCCCGCGCTTGTGGAATGTTCGGCGGTGTTTATAGCGCTCGTGATGATTATCGACACAATCTATTCCGTAAAACACATCGACTCCGACAAGCTCTGGTTCGTCGATAAGCAGGAGGAATTTATCGAAAATAACAAGATAATGAATATGATAAGAAATACTTTTAAGAAATGAAAAAAGCGTACCACGGTACGCTTTTTTATCTGTTTCCCTTAATATCAAATCCGCGCATGACCTCTTTGCGCCTTTCTATCGCGTACTGCGTGTAGTAGCGGTGCGTGACCTCGATATTTTTATGCCCCATAAGCTCGGCGACCATTTTTATATCCACACCATCGGCTATAAGATTACACGCGAACGTTCGCCGAAGCGCGTGCGGACGGGCTTTGTCGCTGTCGTATATGCCGACCGTCGCGCAGTATTTTTTAAGCAGTTTCTCCACGCCCTGCGCCGTCATGCGCTTACCGAGACGGCTTAAAAACAGCGCGTCGTCCTTCGCGTTCTTGTTTTCCGCGCGTTCCTGCATGTAGTTGTAAAGCTCGTTTTCCACCTGCACCGGCATAAATATTTCCTGCTCGTCGCCGCCCTTGCGCGTTACGACGAACGACGAGGTATCGAAGCTCACGTCCTTTACGTCGAGGTTTATAAGCTCGCTCACGCGGCAGCCTGTGCCGAGATACGCCGTGAACAGCGCGATGTCGCGCAGCTTGCGGTTGTTGTATTCGGTGAGATCGCGCCCCTCGTAATACTTTTCTCCGTTGTAGATAACATCGAGCAGATTTATTGTCTCCTGCGTCGTGAGAGGACGCTTCATTTTCTGGTGTATCTTCTTAAAATCAAGCTTGTCCGTCACGTTCTGCGAAATCAAATCGTTTTTGTACAGGTACGCGAACAGACCGCGTATGCCCGAAAGCTTGCGGTTAATGCCGTACGCGCTGTTTTTGCGCACGCGCTTAACGTGCCTGCCGTCGATCGTAACTGTGTCCGTCTCGTACTCCTTAAGGTACGCCGTGAACGCGTTTAAATCCCTAAGCGTGACCTGCTCTATATGCGCGAGCGTAAAGTCCTCAAGCCGCTCAACGTCCTTGAATTTGAACTGCCTGAGGTATTCGAGAAACGTCTTTATATCGATGCTGTAGCCGATCTGCGTGTTAATGCTCTCGCCGCTGTACGAAATCTCTATGTAGTCAAAAACGAAATCGGGAAGGTTCGACAAAAAATTCATCAGTCTCGCGTGCTTACTCATAATAACATCTCCGTTCCAATTACAATTATACTCCCAAACACGCATACACACAAGTTACATTTTCTTTGCAATAATAAAACAGACAAAGCATAAATGACCGGCAGAACCGAATTGTAAAAGAGCGTATGAATATATTACCGTACATTCCATATATTAGGAAAAACTGACGGCGTGGCGTAAAACACCTGTTTTTTGGCGTAAATTATGTTTGAAATGCAGCTTAAGATATGGTAAAATATCAATGGTGGGTAATATCCCTTACAGAGAGTAATATTTCTGAATTATAACGGAGGACATCATGAAACATTTGAGGAAATTTTTATCATTTATTCTTACGGCAGCAATGACAGTATCGCTCATACCTGCGATATCGTTTGCCGCGCCGGAGGGCGAGAGTACTCGTCCGTCGATAGTAAATCCGGTCGAAGCCGGAGAAAACTATACCGGCGGCATTGACGCGATCGACTGGGGCGATACCGATTGGGGCGCGTTTAAGGACGTGGACTGGACGGACGCCGAAAACAAGACAGCTGACGAGCTTGCGGCGATGCTTGAGAGCGCGGATATAAACGTTCTGAATCTCGGCGATGAGACGCTGGTATTCGGCGATACGGAAGGGGAGTCCGGATTGACGGAAAATTTGGGCGGCATAACGACCGAAGGCGAAGTGATAAAATTTCCCGAGGGCGACATGGCGTTAATTACGTCGTCGGATGCGGATATTTGGTTACAGTCCGACGCCGAAATAAGCATTCCGGATAATTCGTCCGTACTGATAATCAATGTATCACAGGAAAACGAAAGTTCAAGTATTTTCGGCGGTAATTTGACAATAAACACGAATAACAGCGGTAATCTGGCTGCGGTAAATCTTCACGCCGCGGAGTCAAGCTACGGTATTATCGCGGACAGTCTGAGCATTTGCGGAGGCGGAGTTGTCGCGGCGGTAAGCGGAAAAGCGCCGACGGATTCCGCCGGCATATTCGCTTACAGCTCGATAAGTGTAAATAAAGCGGCGCTTATAGGCACGTGTTCGACAAGAGACGCTCAACGATGCGCGGGTATCGTAATACAGGATCAATCTTCCGACATTTTATCCGCAAACTGCGTTTTATCCGCTGAGGACGGCGCTATTGTAATCGGCGCGGGCGGCGAGTCATCTCTGCTCTCACGTGGAATACTGACCGACAGTATATCGGCGAAAAACGGCTCGGAAATTTACGCCTACGGCGGCAACGTGCCGCCCGATGACGGAGATCCCGACAACGATATGCGCACCATAGGTCTCGAAATTATGGAGGGGACAAACAAAAGAAAAATAACCGTTGATAACGGCAGCGCGATTTACGCGCGCGCGGGTAACGGCGAATACGGATACGGCATATCCGAATATTACCACAACTATGGCGAGGAGGACGCCTCAAACATAGAATACGGCGGTGTGGAGTTCGTCGTTGACGAGAGCGAAAACGCCGAACCGTCGGAAATAATCGCGGCAGGCAACAACGACGCTTATCATCAGCGGCGCGTATATGATGTCGGAATCAGCAAAACACAGTACAAGGATCCGACGGGTAACGTGACCGTAATGGGAAGCCGCAAAACAGACGGCAGAAACGCGATCGTGACGTATTTCAATTCCCGTGAGCATAAGTACATGTACGCTTACCATACAAGCGTAGACTATGTAAAAATCACACGCGGAGAAGCAGCCGACTACTATCTTGTATATAAGCCCGATGAAGGAGCATTATATAAAAATAACGGCGAAAAGCTCGAAAGCTTCCCCGGCACAATATGCGAAGGCGATACTCTTACGCTTACGAATGATTTTCACTTTGAAACCAACTGCGGAATTGGACTGTATCTGTTTTCCGGCACAACGCTTGCAGTTCCGGAGGGCGTAACGGCAAGCGTAATGAGCGGTGATGATCCGGATAATATGAGTTCCGCAGCCCTTGTGTACAACGGCGGCTGCAATCTTGAAATTGACGGCTTATTTACCGCGACAGGCAGAAGTGCGCGTACGGGGAGCAGCGGCATTCTCGGCGGCGGCGGTACACTGTCCATATCCGGAAAAGGAAAACTGTACGCGACAGGCGGGGATGTGATCGACGCATCGGCTCCGAATGTGATTTCGGCGGGTATAAGCTCAGACGGCAATATAAGCATACGCGGTACAGCCGTAAGAGCATATTCGAGATATGTTTCACTCAAGCCTCAAGAAGAGGAAACGGAGCCCCCAAACGGAGTGAGCGTAGGCATGTTTGTCGACAACGTTTTTGCCGGTGACGGCGCGGATGTGCACGCCGAGGGCGAAGGCGGCGGAGAGAATGTAATGACATACGGCTGTATTGCAAAAGATGTCACGTCGGAAGGAAGCAATTTTGGGGCATACGTCATCGAAGATTCTTATTGCGACCTTTCCGCGGGACTTGCGCTGAAACAAAACGGAAAATCTTTGAGCGCCTTTGACGGCGGTAAAATCGACTGTGAATCTCTTAATTATGCTTCTGCGGAATCATTCGGATTATGCGAGCAAGACTTGGCGGAGGAGAACGGTCCCGTTTTGATTATAGTTGACGGCGACGAGTCGGCTATTAAATTTTTGGGAGTGGGCGCCGCCGTAAAGCTGCCAAACGAGCCTGTGGGAAGTTATACCGTGAAAGGCAGCCAAACGGATGGCAGCGTTACATTTGATAAGGAGCAAGCGGGTTACGTTCGCTCTGACGGCAGTGTGGATTACATGGTGGAGTTCACAACCACACCGACAGCCGACTATGGCATATATTATGACGCCGAGGCGGGATTCCGCAAAAATACCGCCGACGGAGAGGTTTTGACAGACGGTGAAATACCCAAAGGAATGAGCGCGGACGGCAGCGTTCTCACCCTTGATAATGTTGTGTTCGAGTCAAGCAGCAGCGCCGCCCTCATAATCGGCGAGGGCGTTACGGTAAAGGTGCCCGAGGGCAAGACTTCCGGCTTAGGGGCGTCTCCGACAGCCGAGTCCGAAATGACCTTCGCGCTGGTCGGAGAAGGCGGCAACACTTTGGAAATTGACGGGGGCTTGCTCGCCGCGGCTTACGGCTTCGGCGACAGCGCCACTAATGTTGCAGGCATATTCTCATATGGTGATATGACGATAAAAGGCTCGGGAGATGTTTCGGCATATGAAAAAAACGGCACGGGTTACTCATACGGAATGATGTCGAACAAAAATTTCATTTTTGACGGCGAGGTCAACGTATCCGCTTTCTCTGTCGC
Source organism: uncultured Clostridia bacterium (assembly GCA_947591315.1). Taxonomy (GTDB): domain Bacteria; phylum Bacillota; class Clostridia; order UBA1381; family UBA1381; genus Hominilimicola. The sequence continues at coordinate 11,622 of CANQDD010000025.1, read as the reverse complement.
TCCCGAGGTCAGAGAGAATAATTCCCCGATCTGCGGCGTCGCGGCAGAGGGCATTGAGATGAAAGGTAGATCTCATCTTGACACAAGCCGCTGCGAAAATTCAAAAGCTATCATGATAATGAACGGCGGAAACATCATAGCCGAGGACGATTCATTTATCGAGGCGGAGGGCGGCATAGTAATCTATGGAATCGATGAACAATTCCCCGGCTCTGTCACGACCGAGGATAACGCGATAATATCGGCTCACGCCGAAAGGCTTAACTTCGCGGACACTACCGATGATGACGACGCGCCGGGCATACTCGCATGGATATACGATGACGAAACAAAGACATTTGAGGACGGCAAGGCGACGATCACCGTGAAGAACAATTCGTCTGTCACCGCGACCGGTCAAGGCTCGGCTGTTTGGGGCGTGAGCGCCTCGGACGGCGTTACCGTTACCGGCTCGACCGGCGATTATGACGGCGAGGTTGAATATGACGGCTTTACATACGTTATACCCGGCACGGACACCCCTGCCGAGAGCGTTACGTTTACCGACGCGACCCAACCCGGGGACCATATGCTCTACTTTGACGGCGAGACAAGCAAGCTCTATACCGGATATAACTACGATACCGGAGAGCTCGGAAATCCGATCGAGGTGCCCGGCGCGGCGTGCGACGGAAAAACGCTTACGCTCACATCGGATTTCAAATTTTTCACGAACTACGCGGACGGACTGCACTTAAGCCCCGGCACGACGCTTTATGTTCCGGCGGGAGAAAGCCCCGAGATTTACAGCGCATATTCGGGGGTTGACAAGATGGAAGCAGTCAACGGGGCAGTGGCGCTTTACTGCTCGGGCGACAACACTCTCAAAATAGACGGAAATCTTACGGTGACAGCCGGCAATGTCCGAAACACCAACAGTTATGCCATCGCGGGATACGGCATTAAGATAAACGGCGGCGGCATGCTTTTGGCGGGCGGCGGAGACGCGATATATGATGAGACTCTCGGCGGGGTTGATGAAAACGCGGATGGATATTCCTGTGGAATTATATCCTACACAGATATGACTGTCTCGGGAACCACGGTAGTTGCTTACGCGGGAGACGCGTTCTCGGGCAGCGTAGGATTGTCGCTCGATATACCCACAAGGCTCACGCTTGACAGCTCCGCTTACGTTACGGCGGTAAGCAATGTAGACGGCGACCATATGGGCATAGGCTGTAACGTGCATAACCTTGAGATAAAGGACAACTCAAAGCTGGAAGCCTTCGCGGTATCATCGGGCACGAAACAAGCGATGGGACTTTTGGTCTATCATGACGAGCAGGGCAAATACGGAGAGATTAAACTCTCAAACAACAGCTCGATAAAAGTCTCGGCGACCGGAAGCTATGCCAAAAGCTACGGAGTTGGGTCGTTTGAAGCCGAGAATTCGACCATTAACATCAGCATGGACAGCAGCAGCACGTTTACTGCGGAGGGCGGAACCGCCGCATCGAAGTACGCGATGTTCGGCGGCGTGAAAACAATGTCCGACGGAACCGAGGTATCGTACAACGAGGAAAAGCAGACCTATGTTGACGTAAACGGAGATGATGTAAAGAAAATATCGGTTGAGCCGCTGCAAACATCTTCGTCCACGTCGCGCGGAAGCGGCAGCGGACGCGGAAGAGCTGCATCGACACCCACGGCGTCGCCGCAGCCTACAGTTACACCCGCGCCCGAAGCAAGTGCGTCGCCCGAACCGACGAGCACACCGACAGCGGAACCGCAGTCAACGTCAAAGCCGGACGGCACAGAGAAAACGCTGCCGTTTACGGACGTTGCGGAAACGGATTGGTTCTGCGATGATGTTAAGAACGTGTATGAAAGCGGCTTAATGAGCGGTGTCAGCGACACGCGGTTCGAGCCTGACACGACACTTACGCGCGGTATGCTCGCAGCAATACTCGGACGTATAGAGGGCGTTCCCGAAGCGTCGGGAGCGACGGAGTACACCGATGTTGACGCGGACGAATATTACGCGCCGTACATAGCATGGGGCAGCGAAAACGGCATACTGTCGGGATTCGGCGACGGCACGTTCCACCCGAACGATCCCGTGACGCGCGAGCAGACAGCGAAAATAATAAAAGCGTATTACGATTACAAGGGCAAAGGACCGACCGGTGCGTGGGCAATACGCCTCGACTACGCCGACCTTGCCGAAATTTCCGACTGGGCGGCTGAAGGCGTAATGTTCTGCACAATGAAGGGCATAATGGTCGGACGCGGCGATGAATTTGATCCTAAGACATACATCACCCGCGCCGAATGTGCGGCTGTGATCGGGCGCATAAAATAATGGCTTTAACAGTCATTGAGCAGTAAAAGCGATATTTCAGTGTAAATACAAAGAGAGCGTATCATTGCGATACGCTCTCTTTCTTTCGCCGCCTAAAATTTAACGCTTTCCGCGAGCGGCGTTGCCGTGCCCAAGCCGTCCCATACGAACGCCTTTACCGTTTCTATCAGTTCGTCCGTTTTGGGAATATTCACGCCGCAGGAAAAGCTTGTACCCGTCGGCAAATCGGCTTTTATGTAGTTCAGGCTCACAAGCGCGCCATTTTCTCCGTATGCCGCGACGATAAAATAATCCTGTCCGCTGCGGTCGGCAACCTTGGTAACGTCCATATCCACTATAAAGCCCGTGTCGGTTGGGATTTCGTCGTATTCCTCGCCGCTTGCGGAAACAAGCTTTAATGAATTTATCGTGTACGGGTACGTTTTGGGATTTACCTCCGTAAGCTGCACGACATTGTTTTCGCCGTTTACAATCTTGTAATCATCATTGTCGCTGTGGAAATACGCACTGTAATCTTCGCCGTTTTTGCCGGTAACGCTTATCGGATTGCCTATTGTCGGCACAGCCTCGGCGCTTACGCCGATATACGAGTATTCCGAAAGCGGCTCGGCTATCGTAACGGTTCGACCTTCCCTCAATTCAAGATTGCTGTTTTTTCCGTCCGCGTTCACATTGCCGCATATCGTCGTTGCACCGCCGATTTTAAATTCGCTTGATACGCGCACGGCACTGTCGCATCTGTTTGCGGATATAAGGCAGTCGTGCAGTTCCACCGGAGATATGGCGTTAAGCGCGTGTGAGCCGTTATTGCCGGAAATCCCACATTTTTCCAAAAGGACCTTTCCTCTGCTGTAAAGGAACACTCCCCCGCCGTCATCGCCGACCACGTTTATGTTATACATTTCAAACATAATGTCCGACGCGATAAGCATACTGCCGATTATTGTTCCGCCCAGGACCGTTATATTGCCGCTGTTCTCGTTGAGCACCCACAGTCCGTCCTCACGCTCGCTGAATTTGTGAACCGTGTCGGTGCAGTCGGTAAGTCCGCAGTTGTCGCAGGCGGGCGTCGCGGTCAACGCTACAGAGCCTGCGCCGACGCTTTGTATAATATGACCGTTCAGACAAATATACACCCCGTCGAGAACATTCACGCCGTTTTCCGTTATAATGTCATTCGTGAGATAATAATATCCCGCCTCTTCCGGCAGCTCAGACGAGCTGTCCCACGCCGTCCACGTTTTGACCTCGTGATTGTCGGCGCAGTCCGCGTCGGCGCATATTCTGTGCGTGTGCGGCTCGTCCTCCGTGCGCGCTCCCGCGCTCATCGGAGCGGTGCATACCGCGCAGATTAGCATTACTGCCGCTGTAATAATACTTAATAGTTTTTTCATAATTTTTCCTCCCATATAATAATTTTTTTAGGCTTGTCTTTATTATACAGGAAAAATTCAATTACGCATGCTAAACAACGTGAATCGGCAATTTAACAGCGTGAAACCGGAAACGGAGAACGGTTTAAGAGCATAGACCGCTTTCCGCTTCATGCAAATAACACTTTTCATAATTTTACCTCCATAAATATATTAGTATGATTTTTGTGTAATGCGGGTGAACCGTTAGCCTCCCCTTGAGGGGAGGTGGCATTTGCGAAGCAAATGACGGAGAGGTGGTAAGTGATGATTTTTAAGAAGCCACCTCTCAGTCGCTTTCAGCGACAGCTCCCCTCAAGGGGAGCCATACATTCGCACGCAATATTGCGTGTCCGCCCGCATTGTCGCAATAAAAAAGTGCGCCGCGCATAAATCTGTGAGCGGCGCACCTAAAAACGCCACCTTGATTTAATGCTGCGACACACTTTCATACTAACAATCTCTTTAGGTATGATAATCAAAGCGTGCGCCTTTAGCAAAGCGCAAGCCTAAGAGATTGTTCAGTATAGTATGTCGCAATTATTATAATATCATACTTTTTTGCGGTTGTAAATATTTTTAACCCAATTTTGTGTTTTACTACAGACAAAAAAGCGGTACAAAACGGTTTAAAGCCGCTTTGCGCCGCCGATTACCTCGCTACGCCCATGGGCGCAGCTCATCACATCTTAAACATCTTCCGCACGATACCTCTCATAAATTTCGGCACTTCCAAGATTACTACTTTCATTTCCGACAGCTCCTTTCTACCACTTAAAAAGACATAAATACCCGAATACCGCAAGCACCGCCAGTTCGAGCACCGCAATCCAGAACGGCGGCACGCACCGCCCGACTATTATTCCGACGCACAGTGCGAGAATGGCAAGACCCGCGGCCTTCACAAACCCTTTCATGCAGACGTTAAGCATTTTTATCACCTCACGCGTTGTTTAGTTTATAATATGCTCACGCTGAAATTGTGTGCCGGAAAGGTAAATTATGTTTTTGCCGCGCGCGTGCGATAATTTTTCGCGCGGAACATAAAATAAATAATACTTGCAAAAACAATAACAATGTTATATACTGATAAAAGGAAAGAGGTGAGACGCGTATGGATATGACGGTATGGATATGGCTTCTCGGAATTGTGGCGTTCGTAATTCTCGAAAGCGCGACGTACCAGCTCATAAGTATCTGGTTCGCCATAGGAGCGGTCGGCGGTCTTATCGCGAAGGCGTGCGGAGCGGGATTTGTTGTCCAGCTTTCGGTCTTTATAGCGGTATCGGCACTGTGCATTATATGCCTCAGACCGCTGTCGAAAAAGCTCATTAAGGGCAAAGAGGTCAAAACAAACGCCGACGCGCTTGTCGGCAAGGAAGTACTCGTCACAAAGGAGATAAACAACCTGCGCGGCGAGGGTGAAGGCAGAGTCGGCGGCATGACGTGGACGCTGCGCTCCGTAGGCGACGAGGTAATCGCTGCCGGAGAAACGGTAATATGCGAAAAAATAGAGGGCGTAAAGCTCATGGTTAAGAGAAAGGAAGATTAAAATGGGAACGGCTGTTGTAATTATAATTTTGCTCATAATTCTGCTTATAATACTCGTATCGAACATTAAAATCGTACCGCAGGCGCATTCGTACATCATAGAGCGTCTCGGCGCGTACCATTCGAGCTGGGGAGTGGGACTGCACGTAAAAATCCCGTTCGTGGACAGAGTGGTTAAGAAGGTAAACCTGAAGGAACACGTCGCGGACTTCCCGCCGCAGGCGGTTATAACGAAGGATAACGTAACGATGCAGATAGACACGGTCGTGTATTATCAGATTACGGATCCGAAGCTGTTCGCGTACGGCGTTGAGCGTCCGATGATGGCTATGGAAAACCTCACCGCGACGACGCTCCGTAATATAATCGGCGACCTTGAGCTTGACGAAACGCTCACTTCGCGCGACACGGTAAACACGAAAATGCGCGCGATACTCGACGAGGCGACCGATCCGTGGGGCATAAAGATAAACCGCGTGGAGCTTAAAAACATTATGCCGCCGAAGGAAATTCAGGACGCGATGGAACGTCAGATGAAGGCGGAGCGTGAAAGACGAGAGAGCATTTTAAGAGCCGAGGGCGAGAAAAAGAGCGCGATACTCCGCGCCGAGGGTGAAAAGGAAAGCGCGATCTTACGCGCCGAGGCTAAGAAACAGGCGGCGATAAGAGAGGCGGAAGGTCAGGCGGAGGCGATCATAGCCGTAAGAACTGCTGTCGCCGAAGGTATAAAGAAAATAAACGAAGCCAAACCGAGCGAAGCGTTCCTTACCATAAAATCGCTTGAAAGCTTTGAAAAAGCCGCCGACGGCAAGGCGACAAAGCTCATAATCCCGTCCGACATACAGGGCATCGCCGGACTTGCCGCGTCACTCACGGAAATAATAAAATCCGACAATCCGAAGCAAAACTGACAATACAGTAAAAAACCATTCCGACTGCGGAATGGTTTTTTACGGCGGTTCATCATCGTCATTATCGCGCGTAAGAAGCGCCCACAACTCACGCGCCGCGGTGTAAACGCCTATCGCAAAGAATACCGCCGTTACCGCTGTAAGAATAACATGAGCCATAGAAAGCACCCCCTTGTGTATAATATGCGTTATGTTATGCCGCCGACAAACAAATTTCCGCGATAAAAAAGGGTTTTGACTGTCAAATGTTGTATTATAAAGGGTGCGGCAAAGACGATTGATATTTTATTCACAAAAATTGTTATAAAAAGCAAAAACGGGGGTAAATATTTATTGTGCGGAAAGGAGGCGGCGCGTATGGCGGGCAGAATATCGAACGACATGATAGCTAAGATATGCGACGAGAACGACATCATAGACTATGTGTCGCAATACGTGTCGCTCAAAAAGACGGGACGCGACTACATGGGACTTTGCCCGTTCCACCACGAAAAAACGCCGTCGTTCCACGTCAGCCGCGAAAAACAGCTTTTTCACTGTTTCGGCTGCGGCGCGAGCGGCAACCTTGTGCAGTTCGTCATGCGCAGTGAAAACCTTGACTTTGTGGACGCTCTGCGTTCGCTTGCCGACCGCGCGGGGATAGTGATACCCGAAAACGGCGCGGTTGAGAGCGACGCGCAGCATAAAAAGAAGCAGCGCATACTCGCGATGAATAGGGACGCGGCGCGGTTCTTTCACAGTTGCTTAAAGGACGAGAAAACGGGCGCAAAAGCGCGCGAATACTTCCAAAAGCGCAGAATATCCGCGAAAACAATCACCGCCTACGGCTTGGGATACGCGCCGGAGGGCAGAGACGCTCTGATAAAGCACCTTCTGTCAAAGGGCTACACCGCTTCGGAAACGGTTGAGGCGGGACTTGGCGTGAGCCGTGACGGACAGATACGCGACAAATTCAGAGGACGCGTCATGTTCCCGATAATCGACGTGCGCGGCAGCGTCATAGGCTTCGGCGGACGCGTCATGCATAATGAAAAGGAAATAAACGGCTACACGATACCGAAATATCTGAACTCACCCGAAACGCCCGTGTTTGACAAGGGTAAGAACCTGTTTTCGCTGAATCTCGCAAAAAACTCGTCGGAGCAGGATATAATATTGTGCGAGGGATATATGGACGTAATTTCGGTGTACCAGGCGGGCGTTAAGAATATAGTCGCGACGCTCGGCACGGCGATAACAGAAAACCAGGCGCGGCTCATGCTTCGCTACGCGAGCGAGATACTTATATGCTACGACATGGACGAAGCCGGCACAAAAGCCGCTCTGCGCGCGATAGACGTAATATCCGACGCCGGCGGCAGGTCGAGAGTAATACGGCTCAAAAACGCGAAGGATCCCGACGAATACATAATAAAAAACGGCGTGGAGAAATTCAGGGAAGCCGTGCGTAACGCCATGCCGTCAACGGAATTTAAGATATCGCTTATAAAAAGCCGCTACGACACCACCACGGCGGACGGCAAGGTATTATTTATCGACGAAGCGGTTAACATCTTTATGGGGATAAAGGACGCGGTGGAGGTTGACGCGTATATAACGAAGGTCGCGGAGGACGTTGGCATAAGCCGTGACGCGATACTCGCGAAATACCGCGAAAAATCGTCGCGCAACACGTTCCGCAGCCGCATACCGCAAAAGAGCGAGTACCAAAAGCGAACGGAGCGTGAAACGCGTCAGACGGTCAAAACGGAAAACACATCTTCAAAGCTCATGGAAGCCGAAAAACGCCTTCTGGGACTAATCTCGCGCAGCCGCAAGCTGTATAAAATAGTAAGCGTAAAACTGAGCGCCGACGACTTTTCGACGGACGTTTACAGACGCGTCGCAAAGCGCGTGTACCAATGCTTTGAAAACGGTGAAACACCCGAGCCTGCTATGATTTTAAACGATTTTGAGGGGAGCGGCTTAAACGCCGCAAGCGGTGTGTTCTACAACCTTGAAGTGTATGACGGAGACGAGGCGACCGTCAAAGAGCTTTTGTATACAATCGGGCTTGAAAAGCTTGATTTGAAAATAAAAAAAGAAACAAATCCGGCGGAACTGTCAAAGCTCTTTAAAGAGCGGGAAGCGCTCACGGCGGAGAAAAATACTTGGGAGGAATAATATAATGCTTGAAAGAAAAAAGCAAATTAAAAAGGAGCTTATAGAGAAGGGTAAGCAGAAGGGAGTGCTCAGCTATAAGGAAATAAATGACGCGTTTGATGACATTGAAATCACTCCCAACGAAATAGAAGCGCTCTACGACAGGTTTGAAAAGGAAGGAATAGAGCTTGTCGAGGACCTTGACAAGGAGCTTGAGGAAATAGAGGTCTCAAAGGAGGAGCTTGAGGATCTTTCCGTACCGGAGGGCATAAACATTGACGACCATGTAAAGATGTACCTCAAAGAAATAGGCAAGGTCGATCTTCTTACAGCCGAGGAGGAAATGAACCTCGCGAAGCGAATGGCGGAGGGCGAAGCCGCAAAGCGGCAGCTTGCCGATGAGGAAGCGGAGCTTGACGACGCGGCGCGCGCCGAGCTTGAAGCTATCGTAAACGACGGTGAGCAGGCGAAGAAGAACCTTGCCGAAGCCAATCTCCGACTTGTTGTAAGCATTGCGAAAAGATATGTCGGACGCGGTATGCTTTTCCTTGACCTTATACAGGAGGGCAACCTCGGTCTTATAAAGGCGGTGGACAAGTTTGACTACACAAAGGGCTACAAATTCTCGACATACGCGACATGGTGGATACGTCAGGCAATAACGCGCGCGATAGCCGACCAGGCGCGTACGATCCGTATACCCGTACACATGGTTGAAACGATAAACAAGCTCGTGCGCGTGTCGCGTCAGCTTGTGCAGGAGCTCGGACGCGAACCTACACCGGAGGAGCTTGCAAAGGAACTCAATATGTCGGTGGAGAAGGTGCGCGAAATTTCAAAAATATCACAGGAACCCGTGTCGCTCGAAACTCCGATAGGCGAGGAGGAGGACAGTCACCTTGGCGACTTCATACCCGACGATGACGCGCCCGCACCGTCGGAGGCGGCGAGCTTCGTGCTGTTAAAGGAACAGCTCGGCGACGTGCTTTCGACTCTTACGCCGCGCGAGGCAAAGGTTTTAAGACTGCGCTTCGGACTTGACGACGGACGCGCGAGAACTCTCGAAGAAGTAGGTTCGGAATTCGGCGTAACGCGTGAACGTATACGTCAGATCGAGGCGAAGGCGCTCCGTAAGCTGCGCCACCCGTCGAGAAGCAAAAAACTGAAGGATTTTCTTGATTGATTTTCAGAGGGGCGGTATATTTGTGCCGCCTCATATTCATATAACGGAGGATAAGCATGAACTGGATAAAGGTGACAATATACACATCGCATGACGGCATAGAGCCGGTGAGCGGCAGACTGTACCGCCTCGGAATAACGGGTCTTGAAATCGAGGACGCGGAGGAATTTGACGACTTTCTGGAGGAAAGCAAGGCGTACTGGGACTACGTGGACGACGAGCTTGTAGAGAAAATGCACGGTGAAACAAAGGTTAAAGCGTACATAAGCGACGACATTGCGGGACACGAGCTGCTTCTCGGCATAAAATCCACGCTTGCGGAGCTTAAACAGCTTGATACCGAGGGTGCGTTCGGACGCTTGGAGCTTGAAACGGACGGCATGACGGAGCAGGACTGGGCGAACAACTGGCGCAAATACTTCCACCCCATGGAAATAGGCGAAAAGATAATGATAAAACCCGAATGGGAGGAGCTTACGGAACCAACCGACCGTATCGTGTTCAACATAGAGCCCGGTATGAGCTTCGGCACAGGCTCGCACTATACGACGCAGCTTTGCCTCGAAACGCTCGAAAAAAGTATTAAAAGGGGCGATAAAATGCTTGACCTCGGCTGCGGCAGCGGCATACTGTCGATTATCGCGCTTATGCTCGGCGCGGACGAATCCGTCGCAGTCGATGTTGATCCCAACGCGGTCGACACGGCGTACCAAAACGCCGAGCGCAATGGCATAGACAAGTTGCGCTACACCGTCATAAGCGGCGATGTGGTGAAGGACAGCGGCGTTAAGGACGTAATATCGAGGAACAAGTACAATGTTGTTTGCGCGAATATCGTAGCCGACGTTATAATCGGTCTCGCACCCGTCGTAAGGCAGTACATGGCTGACGGAGCGGTGTTTATAACGTCCGGCATAATCGAGGACAGAGTAGATGATGTGACGGCGGCGCTCACCGAAAACGGCTTTGTCATAACCGAAATAAACCGCAGAAAGGATTGGGCGTCGGTCGTATGCAGATAAGTGAAAATATATACCGAATCGGCGGCGCGTACCTCGTTATCGGCGATAAAACCGCGCTAATCGACACCGCGCCGCGCGGCGGTGAAAGCGCGCTCGTACATGAAATCGAGGAAATTCTGCGTGACAGACAGCTTGACTATGTAATTTTAAATCACACCGAGCCGAACAGGTCGCATGGGCTTAGCGCAGTTCTTGAACGTTATCCTGACGCGGAGGTTATGGCGACAGTCGCGGGTATAAGGAATTTAAAGGAAATGCAAAGCCGACCGTTCCGTGAGAGGGCAGCTAAAGATAACGCCGTGCTCGAACTCGGGAACGGCATATCGCTGCGCTTTATAATCACCCCGAACCTAAGCTGGCCCGACAGTATGGTAACTTATGAGGAAAACAGCGGCACGATTTTTACGTGTGACCTGTTTTCGGATGGCGAAAACCTTATGACGTACCCCGACTACGTGGAAAACGCGCTCAAAAGGCTGTCGGAGCTTAAAATAACGGCGGTTATGCCCGCGGAAGGCGATATTTTACGCGGTACGGATATTCAAAAGGCGTTCGACATTTACGGCGAACTGCTTGATAAACACCGCGAACAGGAGAAAAACAAAACCGCGCTTATTCTGTATTCTTCACACTACGGCGCAACGCGCGAAATGGCAGAGTGCATACGCGGCGAGCTTGAAAGCGCGGGAGTGACCGTTACAATGTGCGGCGCGGACGAGGATACCGTACCCAATATTAACACCTTTTCCGCGATAATAGCGGGAACGGGCACATACGAGCGCGGCGCGTCGGAGAGCGTCATGCGCGCACTGTGCGGCGTAAACGCCGTGCTTATGCGCCACAAACCGTTTTTCACGTTCGGTTCGCACGGCTGGAGCGGCGAGGGCGCGAACATTCTCCACGCAATGCTTGTAAGTCTCGGCATGAAGCCGTTCTCAAAGCCGTTTACGAGTATATTTAACATGTCGGACGAAACGCGGGAGCGGCTGAAGCGCCACACGCGCAAATTCGCGGAATTTATTTTGAACTAAACTATTGATTTATTGGCAAAAATAGT
>CANQDD010000024.1 GCA_947591315.1 uncultured Clostridia bacterium | reverse complement strand
GTTGTGCATGCCGGCGGCTTCGGCGCGGTCGTTGAGAACGCGAAGGCAATTCCGGGCTATTTCAGCCTGACGAACACATACGATCCCGCGACAAACAGTTCGGCTGTTTACGGAGCGTTCAGAAGCTGCTCCATGCTCGCGTGGGGCCTCGGCTACTTCGGTATGCCGCATATTCTTTTGAGATTTATGGCTATCGAGGACGCGAAGAAGCTGAAGCTGTCAAGACGCGTTGCGTCGGTTTGGGTCGTTATTTCGCTGGCTGTGGCTGTATTTATCGGTATAACGGGTATGGCTCTCGTTAAGAGCGGCATTATGGCTCCGCTTTATGATAACGCGGCAGTTGCGGCAGGCACGGCGGGCGCGCAGTCGGAAAACGTGCTTATTGAAATATCGAAGCTTATAGCGCACAACGGCGCGCTTGCGGCAATCGTGGCGGGCGTAATTCTCGCCGGTATACTCGCGGCAACGATGTCGACCGCCGACTCGCAGCTTCTCGCGGCTTCCTCGTCTGTATCGCAGAACATCATAAAGGAAAAGCTGTTCCCGAAGATGACGGAGGAAACGACGATGATAGTTGCGCGTTTCACGCTCGTGGCAATCGCGGTGGTAGCGGTATTCCTCGCGCGCGATCCGAACAGCTCGGTATTTAATATAGTATCGTTCGCATGGGCAGGCTTCGGCGCGGCGTTCGGCCCCGTTATGCTCGCGGCGCTGTTCTGGAAGCGCACGACAAAGCAGGGCGCTCTCGCCGGAATGATAGCCGGCGGCGCGATGGTATTTATATGGAAGTACGGTATCGCGAAGCTCGGCGGAGTTTTGGCGATATACGAGCTTCTGCCGGCGTTCATATTCGGACTTATCGCGATTATAGTTGTAAGCCTGCTTACAAAAGCGCCTGATAAGGAAACAGTTGAAATTTTCGACGAAGTTACGGCAATGAAGGATTGATGAAAATTTATGGGGCGGCGTTTGCCGTCCCTACGTTTTTAACGGGCGGCCGATGACCGCCCCTACGGTGTCGTTGCTGTTGATGCGTCAGAGATGCGGGCGAACACGGTTTACCACTACTACGGAAGGCCCCCTTGTTAAAGGGGGCTGTCAGCGTAGCTGACTGGGGGATTCCTTTTTGATTTTACAATGAATCCCTCCACCGCTTTCAGCGGTCCCCCTCCCTTTGACAAGGGAGGCTTGCGGTCGCCCGCATTTCACCGCTAAATCATAATTCACATCACACACATCACACACATCACACACATCACACATAATTGGAGAGTAAAAATGGACTTAACACGAGAACACTGGCAGCAAAGCGATTACGGCGAATTTGTAGATTATCTCAAATCTCTTTCGGATAAGAAGTACAAGGAATTCAGCGACGGACTTACTCCGGGCGCGGAGCGTTCGTTCGGCGTGAGAGTGCCTCTTTTGAGGAACGCGGCGAAAGAGATTGCAAAGGGCAATTACGAGGAATTTCTTGGCTGTAAAATCGGCGCGTACCGCGAGGAAATAATGGTGCGCGGATTTGTGATGTCGCTCGTAAAGTGCGGCTACGCGCAGATGCTTTCTTATATGAAAAGCTACGCAAAAATCATAAACAGTTGGGACACGTGCGACACGGTGACGTTTAAGGGCGTAAAAAAGCACCTCGCCGAATTTTGGAACGACGTCGGGGATTTTATACACAGCCCTAACCCTTGGGAGGTACGGTTCGGATTTCTGCACCTTATGAGCTTTTACCTCACGGACGAGTACATTGACGGCGTATTTGAATACGTTAACGAGATCAACTCGGACTTTTACTACGTGCAGATGATGCAGGCGTGGCTTGTCGCGACAGCCGCGGCAAAGCAGAGGGATAAGGCGTTCGCGTTTCTTGCCGACAACCGCCTTAACGCTGAAACGCAGAATATGGCGGTGCGGAAGATACGCGACTCGTACAGAATTTCGCCGGAGGACAAGAAGCTTGCGGGAAAACTGAAAAAATAATAAAAAACACTTGACAAACAAAAAAATATCTGATACAATACACAGGAATTTGAAAACAAGCAGAACGCTCCGTTCTCGCCGTCAGCGCAAAAGCGACACGGCAAATACAGATTTACCGAAGGGTATTTTTGTGTGCGGACGCGTTATGCGGTCCGTTTTTCTTTTGTGTAGAGAGGAGTGATCAACCATTAGCAAGAATGATGTGCAGATTAACGAGCAAATCCGCGATCCCGAAATACGCGTTGTCGCCGCCGACGGCTCGCAGCTCGGCATTATGAGCGCGAAGGAAGCGCAGGACATGGCGTACGAGAAGGGTATGGATCTTGTTAAAATCGCGCCGCAGGCGAAGCCGCCCGTGTGCAAAATTATGGACTACGGAAAGTACAAGTTTGAGCTTAACAAGCGCGAGAAGGAAAACCGTAAAAATCAGAAGGTCATCAATATCAAGGAGGTACAGCTTTCCCCCTCGATAGATACCAACGATTTCAATACGAAGTGCAGTCACGCGATAAAGTTCCTTAAAAAGGGCGATAAGGTCAAGGTAATCGTACGCTTCCGCGGACGCGAATTAAGTCATTCGCAGATAGGTTTTACACTTCTTGAAAAGTTCGCTTCGCAGGCGAGCGAGGCGGGCAGCATAGAAAAACCCGCAAAGCTTGAGGGCAGGAACATGACAATGTTCCTCGCACCGAAGAAAGACTAATTTTAAACATTGAGAGGAGAAAGGTCATGGCTAAGACAAAGATAAAGACGCACAGAGGCGCAGCCAAGAGATTTAACCTGACGAAGAACGGTAAGGTTAAGATGAACAAGGCGTTCAGACGTCATATTCTGAACAAGAAAACAACAAAGAGAAAAAGACATTTGAGAAAGCAGGCTTACTGCTCGAAGGCGAACGCCGCGGTAATCAAGAAGCTTATTCCTTACAAGTAATCCGAAAGAGAGGTAAACACTAATGGCAAGAGTAAAAGGCGCTTTAAATACAAGAAAAAGACATAAGAAGATATTAAAGCTCGCAAAGGGCTTCCGCGGCGCGGAGAGCAAGCAGTTCAGAACGGCGAATCAGGCTGTTATGCGCTCGATGCAGAACGCGTATATCGGCAGAAGAAGAAGAAAGAGAGACTTCCGCCGTCTGTGGATAACGAGAATATCCGCCGCATGCAAGATGAACGGCATGAACTATTCGACGTTTATGAACGGTCTCAAGAAGGCGGGCATCGACCTTAACAGAAAGAGCCTTTCCGAGATAGCTATCGCGGACGCGGCAGCTTTCGCAAAGCTCGTTGAGACTGCCAAGAGCGCACTCAACTAAATAAAAGCAAACAAAAAACGTATCGTACGATACGTTTTTTTGTTATGTATCAATATCCCAGAGGCTCGGGGACAAGCACGATTGTAATTCTGCCGGGGAAGTAGTGGCAGCCGGTCACGATGCTCGTCACGTTGCACACTCTCGCCGCGCTGTGGCAGTTTGAGCACTGAATATTATCGTCCGTCGCGCACGGCGTCTTGTGCGTGATACGTCTCGCGTTCATCGGCGCGATTGACTTCGCTCTCTTAAGACCTTCGTCAAGCGTGTCGCATATCTTGTTCGCGCCCGCGACGATTATAACCTTCTTAGGCCCGAATACGATCTGGCTTGTGCGGTTACCGGTGCAGTCGATGTTCACAAGCTCGCCCGTCATGGTAATCGCGTTCGTGCTCGACACAAACACGTCGGCATGGTAGCCCTCGCGGTACTTTTCAAGCATCGCCTCAAAATTCGGCGTGTTGTAACGGTCGATAAACTTGTACTTGTCGGAACGGATCTCGTCGAGTATGCCCGTCTCGTTAAGCGTCACGCTGCCGCCGACAGCAATAGTGCTGCCCTCCGGAATCATATCCATTACGATCCTTTTCGCGTCCTCCTTATCCTTAGCCACCGCCGTGCCGAACTTATTTTCCTCCAGCACCTTCACAAGGTCGGCTATCCTTCTTTCGTAAGCCCATTTTTGTGTTGCGTCCATACGCGTTACCTCCTTTGAAATTTTATCCCTGCATTTAATTTTACTATATTCCGCGCGAAAAATCCATACGTCTTTTTAACGAACGTTAGCGCGTATTTTTGTACACTGTTACGAAAACGGTCATTCCTTCGTTTCGGCAAACTTCTTGACCGCAGCGAGCTTTTCGCAAAGACCGGTGAACCTCTCGCGGTAACGGCTGTTCATCGTCATATTTATAACGGTTTTCTCACTGCCCACAAGCACCACCATATCACGCGCGCGTGTCACGGCGGTGTAGAAAAGGTTGCGGTTCATCAGCATCGGCGCGAACGAGCAAACCGGCATCACGACTATCGGAAACTCGCTGCCCTGCGACTTGTGAACCGTCACCGCGTACGCGAGATCAAGCTCGTCAAGATTCGTGAACGGGTACTCCACGCGCTTATCCTCGTCGAACACAACGACCATGTACCTGTCGCGGTCGTAAATTTTTTCGATAATACCCATGTCGCCGTTGAATATGCCTGTACCGTCCTCGCCGTCTATACGCTTAAACGGAATGTCGTAATTGTTTTTCGTCTGCATAACCTTGTCGCCGACGCGGAAAACCGTGTTGCCGTACGTGTGCTGCGGACGCAGCTCGTCGTACGGGTTTATGCGCGACTGCAGCAGCTTGTTGAGCGCGACCGTACCGGCGGGTCCTTTTTTTGTCGGGGAGATAACCTGTATCGACGCGAGCGGATCCACGTCATAGCTTTTCGGCAGCCGCGACACAAACAGATCCGCAACTGTCGCCGCGCTCTCCTCGGGCGTGCGCCGGCGCAGAAAGAAGAAGTCGCCCGTGCGCGACGTAAGTTCCGGCACCTCGCCGCGGTTTATCCTGTGTGCGTTCGTGATGATAAGGCTCTCCTCCGCCTGACGGAATATTTTTGTCAGCTTTATCACCGGCATTGCGCCGCTCTCGATCATATCCTGTATAATATTTCCCGGCCCGACCGACGGAAGCTGATCCGCGTCGCCCGAAAAAATCACCCTCGCGCCGCTCTTTACCGCCTTCAAAAACGACGCCATGAGCGTAACGTCAATCATGCTCACCTCATCAAGTATCACAACGTCCGCCGACAGCGGATTTTCCTCGTTGTGCGTGAACACGTTGTACCCCTCGGACGAGCGCGATACGCCGAGCAGACGGTGTATCGTCTTAGCCTCGCACCCCGTCACCTGGCTCATACGCTTCGCGGCTCTGCCCGTCGGCGCGGCGAGCGCGACCGACAGCTTCATATCGTCAAACAGTCGTATTATCGTGTTTATCGTCGTCGTTTTGCCCGTACCGGGCCCGCCGGTAAGCACCATGCACCCCGACACGAGCGCCGTAACGACCGCGTTTCTCTGCTCCGGCGCGAGACTTGTACCGCTCTCTTTTTCAAGCGTGTCGATCGCGCTTTCGGCTTCGCTTTCCGTCATCGTAAACTTCTGCTTGCCGTTCGCGAGCGCGACAAGACGGCGCGAAATGTAAAACTCCGCCTCGTAATATTCGTAAAGATAGTACGCGTCCACACCGTCGTTCCTGTCGGGGTAGATGTGCCTTTTGCCGACCAGCTCCGCTACCGCGCCCTCGACCTCGTTTTCCTCGACCTTCAAAACGTACACGGCATGTTCAATTAAAACGTCCTTCGGCAGATACACGTGACCGGACGTGAACGCCGCCTCGCGCAGTATGTGCATTACGCCCGCCTTAATGCGCTCCATGCCGTTTTTCGGGAAACCCATGTTAAACGCTATCGTGTCAGCGATCTTGAACGAAATACCCTCCACCGCGTCCGACAGCACATAGGGGTTCTTTTTTATCATATCGACCGCGCCCGCACCGAGCGCGTTATGTATTTTTACAGCCGTGTTCGCGTTCACGGAATACTGCTGCAAGAACATAACGACGTTTCTTACCGAGCGCGTTTCGGCGAACGACCTTCCTATACTTTTCGCCTTTTCTTTGCTTATGCCCTTTATTTCAGCCATGCGTTCGGGATTTTGCAGCATAATATCGAGCGTTTCCTTACCGAAATGCTCGACCAATCTTTTCGCCGTCGCCTCGCGCACCCCGGCGACAATGCCTGCCGCAAGGTACTTTATTATAGCTTCCTCGTCGGTCGGCAGCACCGTCTCGCAGTACTCGACCTTAAACTGCTCGCCGTAATCGGGGTGGCGCGTCCATTCGCCCGACAGCGCGACGCTCTCGCCCTCGCTTATGAACGGCATGCAGCCCGTAGCCGTGAAAATACTTTCCTCCGCGCTGTCAATAACGCAGACGGTGTAGCCGTTCGCGGGGTTTGTGTATATAATTTCCTCAACCGTTCCCGTAACCGTTATAATATCGCTCATTTTACAACCAGAATCTTTCCGTCCTCAATACCGTTTACCTCGCCGCCGGCTTCCGCTATGCGGCTCACGTATTCTATCTGCTCGCGCCGTATCCTCTCGCCCGTGAAAATGACGGGTACGCCGGGAGGGTAGGGGACGACCGTGTCACACGCAATTCTGCCCGATGCTCTTTCAAGCTCGACCTCCTCCCACTCATACGCGAACACGCGTGACGGGTCGAGCGTTTCCTCACAAGTCGGGGGCGGCAGCGTGCCGATATTCACGTCCTTTTTCTCTGCCTTTTCCGCTATTTCGAGTATGTTCCACCACAGAAGCCGCATTTCCTCCAGCGTGTTCGACGGCGTTACGATCGCGACAATATTAAACAAATCAGCCATTTCTATATCTATCCCGTTGTCGGACAGAATATCGCGCACCTCGAACCCCGTTATATAGTAGTCCGAAAAATTTATGACGAGCCGCGTCTTGTCGTCGTTGTCAAGTACGCGTATACCGGCCTTAGCAGCCGCGTCGCGGAAATTCATGCACATTCTGTACGTCCTGTCCCAGCCGACGCTTTTCAGCTCGTCCCTCGCGGTGTCGGCAGTCGCGGCAATGACATAAGACGGGCTTGTGGACTGAAATACCGTGAGCGCTCTTTTGACGCGGACGCGGTCAATAAGCGAGCCGTTAATGTGCAGATACGCCGCGCCGTTCATCGCGTTAAGCGTTTTATGCGCGCTGTGGCACACCGCGTCGGCGTACTTGACAGCCGTTTCGGGGAATATGTCGTACGCGGCAAAGTGCGCGCCGTGCGCCTCGTCCACAAGCAGCGGCAGCGACGCGTCATGGCATTCGTCAGCTATCTTTTTAATATCCGAGCATACGCCGTAGTAATTTGGCGACGTTACGATAACCGCGTCAACGTCGGGCGTGAGAAACTCCTTAACCGTCTCCGTCGCGGCGGGAACGCCGAACTCCGCGTCGAGGTCTTTCGGGAAGAACCGTATTTTAACGCCCAAAAGCGCGCACGCGTTTATGACGCTCACATGGCAGTCGCCGCTTGCCAGAAGAACGCCGCCCTTTTTCACCGCTCCGCAGATCATAGCCTGAATTGCGGCTGTCGAGCCGCCGGTGAGGATAAAGCTCTCGTCGCTGCCGTAAAGCGAGGACAAAAGCGCGTTCGCTTTCTGCATGTACTCCGAGCCGTGATAGAGGTTTTCCGTCGCGGGCAGCTCCGTAACGTCGAGCGACACCAAGCCGCTCCGTAACCCTCTGCCGTTTTTGTGCCCCGGCATCGCGAACGATATTCTGTTTTGCGCTGCGTATTTTTTTAAGTGCTCGTACAGCGGCGCTGACATGGCGCTGCCTCCTTTCATGCGTGTGTGGGGGATTTTCGTAAGGCTTCCCCTTGAGGGGAAGGCTTATTACGTATAAATCCCAAATACATTCCAATAAACATTATACAAAATTTTCCCCGATATGTAAAGCATAATTGAAAAAACTTGCAATATGTGTTAAAATATAACAAAAGAAAATTTGAAAGGAATGATACTCATGACGGTAAAGGAAGCTATTTTCGCAAGGCGCACGATACGCAAATTCACGCAGGAGAAAATCCCTCGCGAAACACTCACGGAGCTTGTGGACTGCGCGCGCGTGGCGGCGTACCCCGCGAACATGCAGCCTCTCAAATTCGCGATAGTAGACGATAAAGATACTCTCGACGCGCTGTTCCCGTTCACGAAATGGGCGGGCGCGCTCGAAAACGGCGCGCCGAAGGAGGACGAGCGCCCGACGGCTTACATCGCGGTGCTCGGCGACAAAACAATAAAACCCGACACAAACGGCTATGAGGTCGAGGCTGGCGCTGCTGTGACGAATATGATGCTTGCGGCGCAGGAAAAGGGCATAGCCACGTGCTGGCTCGGCGCGATACAGCGCGTCAAAATACACGAGCGCTTAAATCTCCCCGACAGTCTATGCGTCGTGTATCTGCTTGCTTTGGGCTATCCGAACCAGAAAAGCCGCATGGTCGAAATGACCGATTTCAAGTACTACGAAAGCGAGGACGGCACTATAAACGTGCCGAAACGCTCACTCGATGAGGTTCTTGTAAAGCTTATCTGACGCGGTGTTTCTTCTTTCTTTTCTTATGATGTGTATTGGGCGCGGCTGCTTTTCCGGGACTTGCTGGATACAGCCACGCCTTTATTTTAGCCGCCTGTAAAAACACGGTTTCCGCGCCGAGCACGCCGCAGATTATTATCATCGGGGCAAAATTTGAAAAATATCTTCTGTTTGTTTCCCAGAACAACAGGAAAAGCCATATTCCGAATACGGCGAGATACGGCGCGAGACGTTCACAGCCGCGCTCTTTTTTGCTCAAAGCGAAAACGCACGACGCCAAAAGCATGAACATCATAACGGCAATATGTACCGATGTGGCGTAGTGACTGTATATGCTGTAATGTTCGCCGGTGTCCACCACCCATTCGCGCAGCTCCTTTACGTCGTTTAACGGATCAAAGTGCAGCATATCGGCTATGCCGTATGTGCCGTCGCCGAAGTTTATCGCCGATTTTTGCGCCGCAAGCTCAAGCATTCCGGAAAAGCCGCGCTCGTTTACGCGTCTGCCGATTTCGCGCATAAGCGCGTTATTCCTTTCCTCCGGCGCGAGCGCGCGTGTAAGCTCGTAATCGCCGGGATTATATAAGCCGTTTCCCTTTAAGCCCATCATCACCCAGTGCAGAATGGGCGTGTTGTTTTTATCCGCCTCGGACTTGTCCAGATGCGCCGAGTACATATACAGATTAAAGCACAGCACTGCAATCAGCGTGACGCCGACGGCGCACGCGGCGAAGCAGACCGTTTTCTTCGGCGGCCGCGCGTTCAAGACCATATCTATGATTATAGCCACAGCCGTTATAAACACGGTGAATTTAATAAGCGAGCCGACGGCGATTGCGGCGGCGGAAAGCAGATACAGTAAAAATGTGCGCTTCGCGTTTGCGTCCTTTGATTTCAGATACAGCCAATACGCGAGAACGGGGAAAAGCATTGACAGTTCGTCCGTGTACACAGCCGCGCTCATTACCCAGAACTGCGCGCTCACGGCAAATATCACAAGCGCGAAAACAGCCGCTTTAACGCCTGACAGACGCTTGCATATAAGCGACGTGAGAACCGTCGTCAGTGTGAGAATGGCGCTCAGGAAAACTACGGATACGGCATAGTAATCGGTTATGCCGATAATTGCCAAGGGCTTTAGCAGTATATACAAGAACATCATCGAGCCGAGATTGTTGGGGAAGGAGTAGAAATAGTCATAGAACCCAGCGAACGTGCCGGTCTCCACCCATTCCACAGCGCCGTCGTTTATCGCGCCGACGTCAAACATAACGTCATGGCGCAGCGCGATTCCCATAACGACTTCGAGTATAAACAAACATACGGCAAATGCAATGAGCAGCCTGCCGTAATTTTTTTCGAGAAACGCCTCGCATTTTCCGAGCAGCGCGTAAATCAGGCAGAATAGCGCGAGACAAATTGCCGTGACCGGCACAAGATATTCTGTTTTGTGATAGAAATTTTTGAAAATCACGTTTACCGAAACAAATATGAAGCATACCGCAAATATAACATAAAATGCTCTCGTCATGCGGGACCGTGCCTTTTCCATATAATCTCCTCCTTTTTTTCCGATACCTTATAATATCACATCGCCGCGCTGATTTCAATACCGAAATTACTGCGTATCATGTCTGAAAAATCAGTTGAAATTCATACAGCAATATGCTATAATTATTTAAATATAAATTTGCAAAGGAGAGAAGATTATGAATATTAAAAAGCTTATTGCCGTAATATCGGCGGCGGCGCTGACTTTAAGCCTTGCCGCGCCGTGCGTGACGGCGGCGGACGCTCCGGAGGTCGGTGAAAGCCTTAAGGTCGGCGATTACGCGGAAAGCGCGGCTGAGACGCAAAAGCTGATTGACGCGCGTCCCGACATTCAAAGACCTATGGAGAAAATCGACAGAGGTCTTGTCGCGGTCAAGACGGACGGCGGCGTTTTCGTTTCGTGGCGCTGGCTCGGTACGGAAAGCGCGGACACGAAGTACAACCTGTACAGAAACGACACGCTTATTAACGCGGAGCCGATGAACATTACGAATTACACCGACATAAACCCTGCAGACGGCGCAAAGTACAGCGTTGCTCCCGTGATTGACGGCACGGAGGGTGAGAAGTGCGAGGCGGTAACGGCATGGAACGAGAATTACATAGACGTGCCGATAGAAGCGCCTCCCGCGAATACGGTTCAGGGTGAGGATTACACGTACTCCGCCAACGAAGCGTCGGCTGCCGACCTCGACGGCGACGGTCAGTACGAGATCGTCCTCAAATGGGATCCGTCAAACTCTAAGGACGCGGCGCAGTTCGGCTTTACCGGCGAGTGCATTATAGACGCGTACGAAATGGACGGAACGCGTATGTGGCGCGTGAATATGGGCCCGAATATCCGTTCGGGACAGCATGACACGCAGTTCATGGTATACGATTTCGACATGGACGGTAAGGCTGAAATGGCTTGCCGTACGGCTGACGGCACGATTGCCGGCGACGGCACGGTTATCGGTGACGCGGAAAAGAACTGGGCAATTATGAACGGCGGTAAAAACCTGCAGGGCCCCTTATATCTTACAGTATTTAACGGCGAGGACGGCACGGTTATCGACACCGTTGACTACGATCCGCAGATTACCGGCAAGACTGCCGACGGTACAAAATGGGATATAAGCGCGTGGGGCGACACGGGCGGTAACCGCTCGGAGCGTTACCTCGCGGGCGTGGGCTACCTCGACGGCACGAGACCGAGCATGGTATTCTGCCGCGGCTACTACACAGGCCCCGAAGGTCCGACGGGAGGCAGAACGGTTATGGCTGCGTTCGACCTCGCTGACGGAAAGCTCACGGAGAAGTGGCGCTTCGACACGATGGATTACAACAACAAATACATCGGTCAGGGCAATCACTCGATGTCGCTCGCCGATGTTGACTACGACGGCTGCGACGAGATTATTTACGGCTCGCTCGCTGTTGACCACGACGGCACGCCGATGTATTCGACAGGTCTCGGTCACGGCGACGCGCAGCACGTGGGCGACCTCGATCCGTCAAGACCGGGACTTGAGGTATACTCGTGCCATGAGGACACCGGCTCGAAGTACGGTTACGAAATGCGTGACGCGCGCACGGGAGAAATTCTCTACGGCGCGTACACCGGCACGGATAACGGACGCGGAGCTTCCGACGATATAGATCCGAACTATCCGGGCGCGGAGGGCTGGTCGGCCGCGGGCGTACTCACAACGTCCAAGGGCGAGGTCATCTCGAATAAGTACACTATGGCGGCGAACTTCTTCGCGTGGTGGGACGGCGATCTCGGACGCGAGGTTCAGGACGGCATTTATATCAGCAAGTGGAACCACGACACGCAGAAAACCGACACGATATTCACGGCGGGCGGAACATTCGCGGTAAACGGCACCAAGGCAAATCCGTCGCTGACGGCTGATTTGTTTGGCGACTGGCGCGAGGAAACGATCTATCCCTTAAAGGACAGCAGCGCGCTCAGAGTTTACACGACGACCATTCCGACGGGCTACAAGCTGCCGACGCTGATGCATGATATTCAGTACAGGAACCACGTCGCGCTGCAGAACACGTGCTACAATCAGCCGACGCACACGAGCTATTACCTCGGCTACGAGACGGAGACAATCCCAGTTCCGCAGATAACGGTTGACGGTGTGAAGAACCCCGACCTTGCAAAGAAGTCGTGGAATATCGCGGATCTCTATTCGGGCGAGAGCGTGACGCTCGTTGTCGATACTCCGACCGCGCTCGTGAAAGGTCAGCCGATAAGAATAGACAACGACAACACAGACGTTGTGCCGATACTTGACGAAAACAACCGCACGCTTGTGCCGCTTCGCTTTATTTCGGAGGCGTTCGGCGCGGAGGTTACATGGAATCCCGATACGCAGTGGCAGATAACCGTTTTCACCGATGACGGCAAGTACGTGGGTATGAGAGTCGGCGAAACAACGTATGAAACGGGCGATTATCAGGGCAAAACAGCAGGAACGCCGGGCAGCGGAATGGTCAGCGTTGTGGCGAATACAAAGAGCGAGACAATGGATACCGCTCCGGTGATACGCGATGACAGGACGCTTGTGCCGCTTCGCGCGCTTGTTGAATCTCTCGGCAAGAAGGTCTACTGGAACGACGGACTTATTGTCATTTCGGATATTGACGTCACAATGGGCGACGCTGCGGCTAAGTCGCAGAAGGAGAATATTCAAAAGGCTCCCGTCCCCGGAAAGGTCGAGAAAATCGCGATTAACGGCGTGGGCGAGAAGTATTACGACAATCAGCTCGACGTATACGGCGTAACCGCGAGTGATAACGACGGCAACCTTGAATCGGGCGCGGTTGACCTCGATATGTCGACGCGCTGGTCGGCGTGGGGCAAGAATACGCTTGTCGTAGACCTCGGCTCAGTACAGAAGGTTACGGGCGTGTCGATAGCGATGTGGAAGGGCAGCGAGAGAATTTATCCGTTCACGATAGAGGTTTCGACCGACGGCGAGAATTGGACGGAGGCGCTCGCGAAAACGCAGAACACCGGTACTACGGAGGAATTTGAAAAGTATATGTTCAAATCCACAGTTGAGGCGCAGTACGTGCGCTACACCGGCGACGGCGCGACAGATCCCGATAAGAATTACTGCCATATCAGCGAAATAGCGATTTTGGGTGAGTAAGATATGATGAATATTAAAACAGGCTGCCACTAACGGCAGCCTGTTTTTCGTGCTGATGTGGGTAATTGTGATTTATATGTGTATTGGCGACGTGGACGTAGGGGCGAACCGTGTTCGCCCGTTCCCAATGTATTGCGGCGGGCGAACACGGTTCGCCCCTACGTGAGGCTCCCCTTGAGGGGAGCTGTCGCCGAAGGCGACTGAGAGGTGGTTCTAAAATTCGTTGCCACCTCTCCGTCATCGCTCCGCGATGCCACCTCTCCTCAAGGAGAGGCTCACGGGCTGTCGAGGGCGCCAGCCCCTACGGCGCGCATTTCATAAATTTTGGTCGTACGGGACGGCGCCCTCGACGTCCCGCATTACACCCCTAAATCATAATTTACCGCATCACCCCACTCACCCCGCAAAAAAAACACCGCCCGAGGGCGGTGTTTTCAAAATTGTTATGTTAAATTATACAATACCCTGAGCCATCATAGCGTCGGCAACCTTCATAAATCCGGCGATGTTCGCGCCCGCAACGAGGTTAGTCTTGCCGCCGACCGTGAGGTCGTACTCCTTCGCAGCCGCAACGCTGTTCTTGTAGATCGTTACCATGATGTCATGGAGCTTCGCGTCAACTTTCTCGAATGTCCATGAAAGTCTCTGCGAGTTCTGGCTCATTTCGAGAGCCGACGTAGCAACGCCGCCCGCGTTTGAAGCCTTGCCCGGAGCGAAGTATACGCCGTTCTCCTGGAGGTACTCTGTAGCCTCGAGAGTTGTCGGCATATTAGCGCCCTCTGCAACTACCAGGCAGCCGTTCGCAACGAGCGCCTTAGCGTCGTCTATCAGAAGCTCGTTCTGCGTAGCGCACGGAAGAGCAACGTCGCACTTAACAGCCTGCCACAGACCAGCGCCCTCAACATACTTAGCGTTCGGTCTGTACTTGAGATATTCCTTAATTCTGCCTCTATTAACTTCCTTGATCTCCTTAACAGCCGCGAGGTCGATGCCCTCCTCGTCGATAACGTAGCCGTTTGAATCCGAAACGGTTATAACCTTACCGCCGAGCTGCTGTACCTTCTGGCAAGCGTAGATAGCAACGTTACCCGCGCCCGAGATAGCGACTGTCTTGCCGTTGAAGTCTGTGCCGAGATCCTTGAGCATCTCAGCCGCGTAATATACAAGACCATAGCCTGTAGCTTCCGTTCTTGTGAGCGAGCCGCCCCATGTGAGGCCCTTACCTGTGAGAACGCCTTCGTAAACGTCCTTGATCTTCTTATACTGACCGAACATATAACCGATCTCTCTCGCGCCAGTGCCGATGTCGCCCGCGGGAACGTCCGTGTCGGCGCCGATGTGTCTGTAAAGCTCCGTCATGAAGCTCTGGCAGAAACGCATAACCTCGTTGTCCGACTTGCCCTTGGGGTCGAAGTCCGAGCCGCCCTTGCCGCCGCCGATGGGCAGAGTTGTAAGGGAGTTCTTGAAAATCTGCTCGAAACCGAGGAACTTGATAATTCCGAGGTTAACCGACGGGTGAAGTCTCAAACCGCCCTTGTAGGGGCCTATAGCGCTGTTGAACTGTACTCTGAATCCTCTGTTTACGTGTACCTTGCCATTGTCGTCGACCCACGGTACTCTGAACATGATCTGTCTTTCCGGCTCTACTATTCTTTCGAGCAAAGCAGCCTTTTCATATTCGGGGTGCTTCTCGAAAACCGGCTCAAGTGATGTTAATACTTCCGTTGCCGCCTGGATAAATTCAGGCTCGCTTGCGTTTTTTTCTTTTAACTGTGCTAATACGTCCTGTGCGTATGACATTGTTAAAAACCTCCTCTAAAATTTTTAATGGGTTGCTTTAGGAATTTAGCGCCCTAAAGCACATCTGATATTTTATCACTGTTTGCACCATAATGCAAGCATATTTTTCAAAAAATATCGCGTATTATCGGGCTGTACACACCAATCGGCTTGCGTGCGCCGTTGTTAGTCCGAGATAACATTTTTGTTTTTTATCAGTCGTTTTTCTTCACGAAAAATCTTGAAAAAGGCTTTATTATTGCCGGTACTCCCGCCACGAAGTATAATACGCGCACAAATTCCGCAAGAGCCTTTGTTATGCCGGAGCTCCAACCCGCCGCGATAAGAGCGTCTGCGCCCACTCCCGCAAAGTGGTCGATCACGGTGTATGTAAGTACGCCGAATATGAGTCTTACAATGTTCTCGGTATTGTTGTCGTTGGAGAAGTTTATGAACCGTCTCTCAATGAACCAGCCGATAAAGAAGCCGATACCCATGCCGGCGTTTTTGAAGGAGTCGGCAGCCATTTTTGAGCCTTCCACTATTACGGAGCCGTCGGCGGCGTAATCCGTCGGGTACGATTTTACAGCCGCGTAGAGAATGAGCAGCGCGCAGAGCGCAACGCCGCCGAGCATTACCCACACGTCCATATTCGGGTGCTCGTCGATAATCGGCATGAGCTTTGTCATCAAAAACAGCACAGCCGCGCCTATGACGAGAGCGACAACAACGTCCTGCGGCGTGTGAACGCCGAGATAATTTCTCGAAAATGCTATTAGCAGAACGAGTATGATCATTACGACGGAAAACCATTTCGGCAATGATATGCCTTTCCGCTTGATAGCAAGTCCGCCCCAGACGCTTGTCGCGTTCGTGGTGTGGCCGCTCGGGAACGAGTAGCCCGTCGCGTCCTTCATAGCTTCGGGCACGGGCGTGATGCGTGCGTCGCGTATCCACGGACGGTACACGCACGCCGTTATTTTGATGAAACCGTTTATTATTCTGTTTGTGTAGAGTGAGAACATGAGAAAAATGCCCTCTTTTTTGTTGACGCCCCAGTACACCAAGCCGATGAAGAACACAACTATCGACGTTTCGCCAAGCTTTGTAATGAACTCCATAAACCCGTTAAGAACTCCGCCTGTTGCGTCGCGCAGGTTCTGGAGCGCGAGTAAGTAGTTGATATCCATAAGATTATATCCCCTTTCATTTTTGTTTGCAACTTAAATAATATCACAAGATTTTCCCTGTGTCTATACCATTTCGTGCCAAAAAGAATGTGTTTCGTGCCAAACAGCCGTCGAGTGAGAGACGTAAGGCTTCCTCTTTGCTACGGCGTTAAAGCGTTGTTCACCTCATCCACCGCTTCGCGGTCCCCCTTCCCCTCAAGTGAACAACACGCTTCGCGTGTTGTAGGCGTGTTCGCTTGCGAACAAACGCCGTAGAAAGGGGAAGGCTCACGGGCGAACACGGTTCGCCCCTACGCATAATAGGCGTACTACTGCGCATCGCGCTTCGCGCGACCGCCGCAGGCGCTAACTCGCACGAAGCCCAAAGCGACAGCGAGCCGTCGTGAGCGCGTTTACAAGCGAGCAGCCGCAGCGCAGCGACGATTTTTGAGGAAAAAGGAGCACCGTGCGGATAAAAAAAGAATCCTTTGCTATTGCAAAGGATTCGTAAAAACGCCGCACGGTGCGACGTGGTCGGGATGACAGGATTTGAACCTGCGGCCCCTACGTCCCGAACGTAGTGCTCTACCAAACTGAGCCACATCCCGATGCCTCTCCGCCATGCGGAGGGGATTATCTTAATGGTCGGAGTGACAGGACTTGAACCTGCGGCCCCTTGACCCCCAGTCAAGTGCGCTACCACCTGCGCTACACCCCGATGCTCCTTTAAGACAGCTATGCTATTATAGCACAAAATTTTTCTAAAGTCAATAAGAGAAATGCAAAAAATACAAATTAAAATTTTTTTGCCGTTTTACCGGCGGACGCCCGTTATTCCGCATAGGAACGGGGTATATATATTTATTGACATTTCGGTCATTTTAAATAAAAATACTTGAAAAATTTACAGAAATATGGTATAATAATCTTATTGTAATAAATATGTTTACGGACGCTCCGCGAATGTGCGCGGGACGCCGAAGCATAAAAAGGGGTTGGTAAATTGCGTTGCGTAAAGTGCGGGAACGAGATAGCCGACGGCAGCAGAGAATGTGAATACTGCGGCGCGCCCGTAAGACCGAGAGGAACGGCGCGCGGTAAAAAGAGAAGGAACCTGAACATGGTTGCCGCGGCGTCGGTGCTTATAATGCTCGGTATGCTCTCGCTGATGTGCGCGGGCGTATCCGCCAAAGGGAACTTTATGGGAACGTCTCTGGGACTTTCCATACCCGTAATGTCCGCCTCGTCCGTGATAGGACTTGTGGCGTCGGGCGGATTTGTTAAATTCTTGCTTATTGCGTATATTGTCCTGACCGTCCTGACGGCTGTACTGGCGTTTGCGGCTGTGTTTATGATTGTGTCGCGCCGCAGCGCGGGCGTGACGGCGGGACTTGTATCGTCCCTGACGGCGGCGGTTATGGGGATAATTATGATTATAGCAATGTTTGTCGTAAACGGAAAGTACGGCAGCTCCTCTCTGACGATTGCGCCGTCGGTGTGGATGTGGCTTTCCGTGCCGATAAACATATTGAGCGCGGTATTCCTTTTTATAGAAAAGGACGATATTGTATAAAATTCAATCGCATTTACGGAAAGAAGGGTGACTGAAATGATTTGCGGAAATTGCGGAAACCAACTGCCCGACGGCGCGAAGTTCTGTAACCGCTGCGGCGCGGCGCAGGAAACGGCTCAGCCGTTCCCGCAGAGTGCCGAGAACCCGAATACAGCGAATAATTACGGCGGCGCTCCGTATGCGGCGGCATTTGATGGAAGAAATACGCAGTTATGGCTCGCGGTTATGGCGGTTATTGCGCTTTTGGGGATAATGTCGGTGGTATGCTCATCGCTCGCGGTAAAGAGCGGCGGAGACGGCGTGTCAATCCCGTTTATGTCCGTTACTGCTCTGCTGGGCAATTTTTCGAGCGCGGCGGGCAACGCGGCGGGAATTGTAGGCATGCTGGGACTTGACTTGAGTGATTTGGGTGAAAGCCTTGCGGGACCGCTGGCGGGAATGATTATATATACGGTCTTTGCGGTGATTTGTATTATACTGTACGCGCTTTCAGCCATGTTGATTTTAAGAAAAAATTATGAGGGAATAGTCATTGGATTAGCGGCGGGTGCGCTGACGATTTTGCTCAGCGTTATTATGATAATCGCGATGTTAGTTGCGAACGCGAAGCTCGACAGCCCGGGTGTTACGCTCGCACCGTCGGTGTGGACATGGCTGGCAATTCCCATCGGCGTGCTGTACGCGCTGCTGTGCGCCGTAAAGAACAGAGAAATGCTTTCGTGATAATATCGGGATTTGTCCTGTAATTGTGAAAGGGTGATTATAATGTTTTGCAAAAAATGCGGAACCGAGCTTGACGACGGAATGAAGTTCTGCCCTCAATGCGGTGAACCCGTAGTGAATATTGCCGCGCAGGAAGCGCCGCCGGTGACCGATGAAGCTGAGCCTGATATTGTATACCAAACGCCCGAACCGGAGACGGAAGCGCAGACGGTGACGGAAACCGCAGAGCAGGAGACGGCGGAAGCGGACGACGCATACGGTCAGCAACCAGAAACGGGCGGGGAAACATATCAACCGCCCGACGCGGGCGCATATCAGCCGCCCGTATATCAGACGCCACCGGCGCACGGAGCGCAAAGAAGCATAAACATAAATATAAAAACTCCCGCGTTTTTAAGCGGCGGAGACAGACGGACGTGGCTCGGAATAACGTTTCTGCTCGCGGCGTGTACGATGATATGTATGATTTTGAGCGGCGTTGCTATATCGGCTATGGGCATCGGTCTGCCGCTTCCGAACACTTCAATCGGCTCAATAATGGGAAAGGACGCGGGCGCGTTCGGAGTATATACGGTATTCCTTGTGATTTACATTATAATCAATTTATGCGCCGTGTTTATGATTTTCTGTAAGATTAAGTACGGAACGCTTGCGGGACTTGCGGCGAATTTGATAGCCGTTATATTCAGTATAGTCGCTGTCGCGGCATCGTTCTCACTGTCAACGGACATGGGCGGATTTATAAAGATAACGGCAAAACCGACAATATGGGCATGGCTCGCGCTTGTGCTGGGGCTCGCGAACGGAGCGTTCCTTGTGCTGAAGGGCGCAGACTTGACACAATAAAGCCATGATATGATTTTGTAGGTATGGGATAAGAGGTTAATCGGGTTATTTTAGGAAAGAGGTAAAGCGATATGTTTTGTCCGAATTGCGGAAATAATGTTGGAAACGAGGAATTTTGTAAAAAGTGCGGCGCATCGCTTACCGAGCCGTCGACAAGACGTTTTTGTACGGAATGCGGTTCACCGCTCGAATACGGGAGCGAAAGGTGTTCGCAGTGCGGCGCGGAGGTCGACAGCATCTATAAGCAGGACGACGCGAACGTCAGAAGCCGCGGCATAGAGCAGCAGTCCAAGCAGCCGCAGCAGCAGGTGAAGAAAAAGAACGGCAAGTGGTTTGTGATAGGCGCTGCGGCGGCGGTTGTAATCGTTGCGGCTGCGATTGTCGCGACGCGTATAGCCGGCAATAAGAATCCCACGGCGCAGTTTGCCGAGGCGCCGCCAGAAAACGTGTACCAGGCGGGCGGCCCGATTAAAATTATGACAAAAGCGTTTAACGCGGCGCAGGCGGACGAGAACAGTCCTGTGCTTAAGGCGCTTGAGGAATACGTGGGCGCGGATTTGGAAATAGACTGGATATCCGACATGAACTACGACAGCTCGGTAACGGGCGTTATCGGTTCGGGAGATTATCCCCACGTAATGCTCGTGGGAAGCAAGGGCTCGGCGTTCGTTCAGGCGGCGAGAAGCGACATGTTCTGGGATATATCGGAGGTGTTTGACAACCCCGAAAAATACCCCAATCTCGCGAAGGCAAACCCTGACGTAAACCACAATATTTCCGTTGACGGCAAAATTTACGGCATTTATCGTTCGAGAGAGCTTGGACGCGCGGGTATTTCAATAAGAAAGGACTGGCTCGACAGGCTCGGTCTTGATATACCCAAGACGATAGACGAGTTTTCCAATGTTCTCAAAGCGTTCACCGAGCAGGATCCCGACGGCAACGGTCAAAACGACACCTACGGCATGATAGTCACAAGCTACCTGTCCGGCCCGCTCGACAACCTCGCGGTGTGGATGGGCGCGCCCAACGGCTGGGGCGTTGACGATGAGACGGGCGAATTAAAGCCGTCGTTCATGTTTGACGAATACAAGGACACGCTGAAGCTGATGCGTGACTGGTACAACAAGGGTTACATAAATTCCGATATGCGGACGATGACGTCCAACAAGTGGAACGAGCCGTTCCTTGCTCAGAAGGCGGGCGTTATTATCGACGTTGCGGACAGGTCGAGAAGGCTTGCGCAGGATATCGCGTCCGTAAATCCGAGCGCCGTTGTCGATGTTTTCGGATATGTGACGAAGGACGAGGGCTCAGAGCCGAGAACGCTCCCGACGAGCGGCTACAACGGCTTTTACGTGTTCCCGAAATCCACGATAAAGACGCATGAGGATTTGGAGCGTATACTGACGGTCATGGATAAGCTCAACGACGAAACGGCTGTCAATCTTATGAATTTCGGCATAGAGGGCGTGCAGTACACCGTTGACGCGGATAACTATGTGACATTGACGAGTGACAGCGCGCTGCTTGAGGAAATGAGCGACCTTAACCAGATTTCTATGGGAATTATAAACTTCCCCGACGCGTTAAAGACGAAATACGCCGTGCCGGTCGCGGAGAAGGTTGATAAGGTTTATGAGGAAAACAGGCAGTATGCCGTGAATAACCACGCGGAGCCGTACATTTCCGAAACCTACACAAAGAGCGGTCCCGTGCTTGACGACATTATAAACAGCGCAAAGGGCAACTTCATAATCGGAAAAATATCCGAGGAGGAGTACGACAAGGAGGTTGAACGCTGGAAGCATGAGGGCGGCGACAATTACATAAAGGATATTAACGAGGATTACCGCAAGGATACGTCGGTGAATCAATAGGCTCCTTACGCGGCGGAATCGAATAAAAAAATAAAGCGCACGAAATTTGCTTCGTGCGCTTGACTTTTTAAAATGTATGTGGTACAATACCATAAGTGTCACGGACAGGTATCGAAGTGGTCATAACGGCCCTGACTCGAAATCAGGTAGTCCTCACGGGCTCGTGGGTTCGAATCCCACCCTGTCCGCCATAAACTCAAACAGACCGCGGTTATGCGGTCTGTTTTTTGTGTCTGTGAATTTTACGTGTTATTAGTCGTTCTCGGCTTCCCATTTGACGATCGAGCCGTCAGATGCGTTTATTTCGGCGCTGTACTCTTTTCTGCCCTGCCTGAACTCGACCTCGTACCGCTTAGCGCCATGCTCCATATCGGTTTCAACCTTCATGCCCGTGACGTCCGCCTCGTTAAGTCCCGCCTTTTGCAGCGCGATTGCTTTAGCCTGATCCGCCGTTATCTCGCCTGACGCCGCGTTAGCAGTGCCGCCGCTTCCGCCGCCGACCATGTACTTCTCGTCAATATCCCAGTCGATAAGCACACCGTCGCTCGCTCTTATTTCCGCGCTGTACTCGACGCTCTTGCTGTCCTGTCTCAAATCGACAAATTCAATATCATACTTGCGTATGCCGTCGTCCATCTCCAGACGAGCCTTTGTTAGAGTAACGTCGGCTTCCGTAACGCCCGCCTTTTCAAACGCGATAGACTTCGCCTTATCGAGCGTTATCTCGTCGGCTGTCGGGGTAAGACCGGAGTTAAGCTGTCCGCTGCCGTTACTGTTGTTACCGTTGTTACCATTGTTTCCGTTATTGCCGTTGTTGTTCTTACCCGGTACAATAACGTCGGCGTCGGTAACGGTCGAGCCCTCGTCCTTAAGCTCAACCAGCTTGTCGGCTTCGTACCAGTAAACCGTTTTGCCCATGATATTGCCTATCGCGCGGAGCGGCAGATACGTCGTGCCCTCGTACAGAATGGGGTAGACCGTTTTACCGTCGGCGCTTTTAAAGGTCTTTACCTCGCCGTCGATCTTAACGGTAAAATCGGGACGCACCTCAGCTTGAATTTTTTCAACAACCTCGTCCGCGCACGCGCCTATGGCTATTCCCGCGGCGCACAGTATGCCGGCGGTAAGCAGAGTAACACTTTTTTGCATTATCGCATTTCTCCCTTCATAATAAAATCGCTCCGGATAAGCTCATCACTGCAACAAATCCGGAGCGTCAATGTCGTTTTTATTTATTCAATAGATTCGATTACGGCGAATTTGCCGTCGTTTCTCGCATAAACGATATTCATTTCGTCCGTCTCCTGATTCTTGAATACGAAGAAGCTGTGTCCGAGAAGCTTCATCTGTAAAATCGCTTCCTCGACGCTCATCGGCTTAACGATAAAGCGTTTTGTCTTAACAATTTCAAACTCGCCCGTTTCCTCGCCGTCAACATACGTGCCGCCGGCGATAAGGTGGTTGTCCGTAACAGCCTCTCTCTTAATCTTCTTTTCAAGACGCGTCTTGTTCTTTCTGATTTGCCGTTCGATAACGTCAACGATGCCGTCGATTGCGGCGAGTATCTCCTTGTCGGACTTTTCAGCCCTGTAAATCATGCCGCCCGCGTAAATCGTGGCTTCAATGTAATCGTTTTCCTTGATTGTGCCGATTACAACTCTCGCCTTTGTCTCATCTTTAAAAAATTTGTCGAGCTTTGAAAGCTTTTTCTCGACGTAATCCTTGATTTTGTCCGTGACATCGTAGCGTCTGCCGATAATTTCAAATTTCATGACTGTTCACTCCTTATGTGTCTTTGCGGAGATTTTCCCCGCTACTTTATACTTACCCTCAGTTTCACGGGCTTAAACAATTTTTTGTAAATTTTTATCAAAAAAGCCTCGGCTCTGAGCGTTTTTTGTGTGAAATATAATTGCGCTGCCGGGAAATATGTGGTATTATATTGATGAATAAAGTCTTTTTGTAAGGAGCTTGCGTATGAAAACGGTAAAGGAACAGATATTGGCTTACGCGAAACGGACGTATAAGACGATTCCCGACGCGCCTTTCTCGACCGCGCCGACGTACCTTGTGCTGCGCCACGCCGACACGCGGAAGTGGTACGCGCTTTTTATGGACGTGCCGCGAAGCCGTATAGGGCTTGAGGGAGAGGAGCATGTTGATATTCTGAACATAAAGTGTGATCCGGTGCTGGCGGGTTCGCTGCGCATGAATAAGGGATTTTTCCCCGGCTACCACATGAACCGTGAGAACTGGCTTACCGTCCTGCTGGACGGCACGGTCGAAGCGGAAAATATTTATCCGCTGCTCGACATGAGCTATGATTTAACGCTTAAAAACCCCGGGAGAGCTAAGTAAAACCGATATAACGATAAATTTTGTATAAAAATTTAACAAAAAATGAATATTTGCCATTTCACTTGATTTTCAGCCCTCGCTGTGGTAATATAAATGACGAATCTTAGACGAAAGGATGATTACAATGAAAACTAAGAAAATAATCGCGTCGGCTCTTGCTATGCTTATGACGGCTGCGATGCTTGCCGGCTGCGGCGGCAGCGGCGGCGGTGCGGACAAAATGGGCAGTTCGGAAAATAAAGACACTGTAGACCTTGCGAAGGCAGACGGCACAGTTCTCAGTACGGACGCCGACACTCAGGACGTGTACGCAGAAATCGGCGACGTTGAAGTGGCGATAGGCGACGCCAAGCTGATAGAACAGAACGGTGAAGAGGTTGCCGTTGTTGAATTTACTTTTAAGAACAACGGCGACGCGGACGCCAATTTCGCAGGCGTTGTACGTGCGGAAGCTTATCAGGAAGGCGCGCAGCTTGTACCGACCGTTATAAGCGGTGTTGACGGTATTGATATGCTGACGCTTTCACAGAATATCGGAAAAGGACATCAAATTTCCGTGGACAAGGCTTATAGACTGAGGAACCATGACGATGTGATTGAAGTTCAGGTAACCGAGATAACAAGCGGTCAAACAACGCCGCAGGCGATTACCAAATATTTTTCAATTCCCGAATAAGAAAAAAGCTCCGACCACAGCGGCCGGAGCTTTTTTGTGACGGGGTAAAATTAGCTATTGAAATTTAAGCACATATATTATATAATTATCGTATATGCAAATGTACAAAGGAGCGTAAATTATGAAATTGAAAAAATTATTGTCGGTTATCGTTGCCGCGTCGATTGCCGGAGCGTTTGCGGTGCCGTGCGTATCGGCTGACGAAGCAAAGCTTTACAG
This sequence comes from uncultured Clostridia bacterium, assembly GCA_947591315.1. GTDB lineage: Bacteria > Bacillota > Clostridia > UBA1381 > UBA1381 > Hominilimicola. The sequence continues at coordinate 2,607 of CANQDD010000024.1, read as the reverse complement.
CGAGACGTTCGATATGACAAAGGTTAAAGCCGATAAGGACAACGGCGTTGTGAAAGAGGTCGAGGTGCCGGACGGTGATTACAAGGTCACGGTCAAGACCGGCGGCAGCAAGGAAACGAAGGCGAATATTTACATAAACGGCGGTGAGCGCGTCCGCGCATACACGCTTGAAGCGGGTAAGACGCAGGAGGACGAGCAGCCCGTTGTGCCGAAGGACGGTAAAATAACGGTTCAGGTTATAGGCGACGCGCCGAATGTGACGGAAATAAAAATAGAGCAGCTTGAATCTCGTGAAGAAGCGGCTGAAAAGCCTACCATATATTTGGCGGGTGACTCGACGGCTCAGACGTACGACTATACAAAGAATTATCCCCAGACTGGCTGGGGTCAGATGTTCGCGGACTGCTTCACCGACGAGGTTCAAATAGAGAACCGCTCGATGGCGGGTAGAAGCGCGAAGAGCTACAACAACGACGGCAGGCTTGACAAAATCCTGACCGAAATGCACCCGGGCGATTACGTGTTCATTCAGTTCGGAATCAACGACGGCGACGTGAACAAGCCGGAGCGTTACATAAGCGTCGAGGACTATAAAAAGCTCATAACCGAAAAGTATATCGGCGAGGTTGAAAAGCGCGGCGGCACGCCCGTGCTTATGACCGCGTCCGCCGCGTCGTGGTGGGACGATGAAAACGGTAACTTCATGGAGTCGCGTCAGGACTACGCCGACCCGACAAGGGATTTGGCGAAGGAACTCGGCTGCAAATTTATCGACATAAACAGAGTTATGACCGATCTCTGGAACGGTATGGAGAAGGACGATGTGCTTTCGGGCTACTTTATCTGCGAGCCGCTTGAAAGCAAGGCGTACCCGACGGGAACGGACGACCATACGCATTTGAAGGCTAAGGGCGCGAAGATAGTGGCGCGCCTTGTCGCGGATATGATTCCCGAATGTGTGCCGGAGCTTGCGGAGTATCTCAAGGCGGACGAAACATTCACCGATATTTCTGGACACTGGGCAGAGGAGTACGTGACGGCGGCGTATAATGACGGACTTGTAGATGGTGACGGAACGGGTAAGTTTAATCCCGACGGCAAGGTTACGCGTGCGGAATTTTTGAAGATGGCTATGGACGCGGCGGGTATCGTAGGTCACGCGTACCGCGAGGACGAGTGTCTCGACGCGAAGCAGGAGGACTGGTTCTGCTATTACGTACAGGGCGCGGCGGATAAAGGACTTATTCCCGCGCAAATGGTCGGACTGACGGACATCGAGACCGTTACAAAGACGCTCGCCGAAGCGACGGACGATAAGGAAGCAGTTACGGCGGACGTTTACGATTACGCGGGCGGCAAGTTTGAGGGCAATAAACCCATAACACGCGAGGAAATGGCTGTCATAGCGATGAACTGTCTGTCGTACGTGTCAAAGAACGCCGCGAGAACGATTGTGCTTGAAACGGCGGGCGGTGAAACGGCAGGTTTTACCGACGGCGATATACTCGACGAGTACGCGAACACGATCGAGGCGGCTGCGGAGTACGGACTTGTAAAGGGTATGGGCGACGGTACGTTCAGACCGAAGGACACACTCACACGCGCGCAGGCTGTAACGGTCGCGGCAAGACTTGCGGAAATTTTGAAGTAGGAGAAACAATATGAATATAAGAAGAATAATAACAGCGGCGGTGCTCGCGATGGCGGTAAGCGTTACACCCGTAATGGCTGCGAGCTTTACCGACACGCACGGTCACTGGGCGGAAAGTATCATAGATGAGCTTGCGGATAAGGGTATTATCAGCGGTGTTTCCGCGAACAAATTCAGTCCCGACGGCACCGTGACGCGCGCCGAATTTTACAGAATGGCATTCGGAGCGGCGGGCATAAAGTCGATACCGTACCGCGACGGCGAGTGCCTTAATATTAAAAAGTCGGCATGGTATGCCGATACAATGCAGAGCGCGCTTGACCGCGGGCTTATACCTGATGCGATGATTGAAAATTATTCGGTTGAGGTCGTTACGGACGATAACGGTTCAAAGGCGGTGTACGGCGGCAGTTATGACGCGGAAAAGCCGATTACGCGCGAGGAAATGGCGTACGCTGCGCAGGCAGCATATCAGTACAGTCTCGGCGAGGACGGACTTGAACAGCTGTCGCTTCCGATGGATCTTGACTTTGTTGATACGCCGCTGATTTCAGCATGGGCGATGAACGCGGTAAAGCACGCGTATGTAAACGGATTGGTCGCGGGTATGGGCGACGGCACATTCGGCCCGCATAATACCGCGACACGCGCGCAGGCCGCGGCGATTATAAAAAATATGATTGATTAGTGAGGCGGTGCGGAAATGTTCAGTAAAAAAACAGTGAGAATTGTCTGCATTGTGGTGGCTGTCGCAATGCTCGTGCCTATTTGCCTGGGTGTGCTGGCAATGTTTAACATAATATAATAGGTAAAAACAACGCTTTCGGGCGTTGTTTTTCTTATGCGAAACAGATGTTGGTACGAGGTGATAAAAAAATTAAAAAACTTTAAAAAAAAGCTTGACAAGAGGGAGAGAGTGTGGTAATATATTAAAGCTGTCGCGAGAGCGGAGCATG
>CANQDD010000023.1 GCA_947591315.1 uncultured Clostridia bacterium | reverse complement strand
TTTTTACCCCCCCCCCCCCCCGATTTTTGTCAATACCTTTGTCAGATTCGGTCAAAAAAATACAGCTTCGGTTATTTACGAAGCTGTATTGTGACTGATACAATAAACTCTTTTATTCTTCCGCTTCCGTGCTTGTTTCCGGCGGAGCGGCATTATTTGCGCTTATCGTTTTTGCAATTTCGGCGATAGTTTGATTTCTCAAATTTTTATCGTCTATATTCTCCGCAAGCAAATTCGCAAGCAGATTGTCATTATTATGCACGAGATTGTTTTGAAGCTGCATCGTAGCCTTTATCGTTTCCGTATACATTCTTATAAAAAGCGCGCCGATAAAGTCCACCAAAATACCGCTGACTGCGCCGGTAAGAACCGCAATATTGTATTTGACGGGTGAAATAGCGAACATAATTATCGCCAGAATTATAATAATCATGCCTGCCAAAATAGTGCCGATTCCGAGCTTAAATACCCAGCTTAACTGATTTAGGTTGACATCGAAGAAACGCTTAAAATCACTTTGACTATTGTCGAATCGAACCTCAGCCTGCACCTTCGTCGTTTTATTCTCGGCGCTCATAACGGCGATCGTCTCATCTATTTGTGCACGGCGCGAGGTAAGGGACGTGTGACGCGTATCACTGCTGATGCTTGCAAAAATATTATATAAAACTCCGAAAAGAATAACCGCGACGCCCAATATCATCAACAGTGCGGGAAAAATCCCCGATACGGCGGACTGCTTGGTTAAACCGGCACTGTTAAGGCTCAAAACAATTCCGCATATTGAAAACGCGGTGCCGACAAGCGTAAAGAATATGATGTTGACGGGAAATTTGCGCGCTTTCGACCGTTCCATTTCACCATTGAGCTTTTCCCGCTCATTCATAAGCATTTTTTCGTACTCGGTGTTCTTCTCCATGTGTGAACCCTCCTTCACGGCTACTCTGAATATATTGTAGCACAACGTATGAGGAATTTCAACAAAATGTGATAATTTTTGCATCAGCTATGCAGTAAAATATTTCGACCGTCACTTCACCAACGGACGCATACCGGAGAGACTGTCCCAGATGAATATTTTATAATTACCGCTTACGTTAAATTTAACTGTTTCACCCGCGGCAAACGCAACTTCTTGCGAACTGACGGTTTGAAGCGCGTTTTGATTGTTATAGTTTGCAATTATCACAACAGCCTTTTCTTCCGAATCAGAAGTATTTGTCACATCTCCGTTCAAAACCTCAAAACACGGTTCACTCGTCGATTCCGCAAAATGGACTGTAACATTGTCGGATATTAGAACTACATAATCGGGAAGCTCCGATAACGGGGTTTTATTCAAACCGTATTCATCATACCATAATATTATTGTATTATTCCATTCATCTTCACTGCCCTCATAATATATATCTGTAAGTGTAGCACCGCCAATGCCAATGCCTCCGATTGCAATAGTTTTTACTGTCTTTGGAATTGTAATAGACTTTAATGCCGTGCATCCGGTAAACGCGTTCCCTCCTATTGTTTCCACACCTGCCGGAAGAAAACAATTTTCTATATAATGATTTTGTCTGAATGCATTCGACGCAATAGTTGTTACACCGTCCGGCACATAATAATTCTTATCTTTTTTTGAAGCGTTATAGAAACAAAGAGTTTTAAGCTCATCCGCAAATATGACGTTATCCTCTTGGCTAAGATACGGATTTTGAGGATCTATACTGATGCTCAAATTTTCACAGCCGTAAAATGCAGCAGGAGGCAGAGAGGATATTTTGGGCGGAATGGTAATGTTTTCAAGCGATTCACAGTACTGAAACGCCCCGCCGCCAATTTTGGTTAGGCTGCTCGGAAGGTTGACTGTTTTAAGCAGCGGGCAATAACCAAAGACACCTTCCGCAACAACCTCATTACCCTCCGCGATTGTTACGGATTTAAGGTTTTCACAGTGAGAGCAGGCATAGAAGTAATCAATACCTTTGACAGGCAATCCGTTTATCTCAGACGGTATAAAAAGGCTCTCGGCATCGCTGTTACATCCGCTTATGTAAACACACCCTTCTCCGTCCCATGTATGCCAGTATAAATCATTATACTCACCTGTTTCCACACCTGCTGCAATGCACGGCAACAGACATAGGATTATTGCCGCTGCAAACAGACCTATAATTCTCTTTTTCATTTTTGCTCCTCCTTGTATAAAATTCTAATATTTATATTATACTCAATATATTAAGTATTGTCAAGGTGTTGAGTATGTTAAAATAAATTTGGTGATAGAAATGATAAGCTACAAGCCGTTTTATGACACATTACTGAAAAAGGGTTTGACCGAATATCATATGATTTTCAAAGAGGGGTTTTCAGCGAATACGCTCCACCGAATGAAGCACGGTGAAGCGATAAGCACAAAAACTCTTGACGCGCTGTGCTTTGCGCTTGACTGCGAGGTTTCGGATATAATTGAACATATTAAGGAATAGAAAAACAGCGTTCACACGGAACGCTGTTTTTGTATAAATTTGGTCGGACGGTGTGTACTTAACGGCGATAACAACACCTTTTCACGTTTACCGCTTCGCGTTTTCGCGTATACGCTCTATCGCCTTTTTTTCTATTCTCGATATTTGAACCTGCGACACGCCGATATATTTCGCTATTTCCGACTGCGTTTTGCCGCGGAAATAGTGCAGCAATATTATTTCCTTTTCGCGTTTGGTAAGGCTCGACAGTATCTCGTCTATCATCACCTTGTTTATAACGTCCTCCTCTATCTCGTCGCCGCCGAGCATATCGAGAAGGTGTATTTTGTTGTCGCCGCCGGAGTAGACGCTCTCGTATATGCTGCCCGGCGGCGCGGTGGCTTCAAACGCCTCTATTAGCTCGCGCGCGTCTATGCCGCACTCGGCGGATATTTCGTTTACGGTTGGCTCACGGTTAAGGCGGCGGCGCAGAATTTCCTCGCACCGTCTCCCCTTCATCGCGTTTTCTTTAAGCGTGCGGCTTATCTTCACCGCGCCGTCGTCGCGCAGAAAGCGCTTTATCTCGCCCATAATCATCGGCACGGCGTATGTAGAAAATTTGACGTTAAACTCGGGATTGAATTTTTTTACAGCCTTTATAAGACCTATCGCGCCGACCTGAATTAAATCGTCAAACTCGTAACCCCTGCCGATGTACCGCCGCGCTATCGAGTGTACCAGTCCCATATTCTGCTCCACCATCATATTTTCCGCCTGCTTGTCCCCCTCCAGCACGCGCTCTATCAAATCCGCGTTATCAGGCATACCGTCACCCGCTTATTCTCTTGCTCATCGTCACGCGTGTACCCTTGCCGACCTCGCTTTCGACCTCAACGCTGTCCATGAACGCCTCCATAATCGTAAAACCCATGCCCGACCGCTCCATTTCCGGCTTGCCTGTAAAGAGCGGCTCGCGCGCGCGGCGTATGTCGGGTATGCCCGCTCCGTCGTCCGATATTACAAATTCAACGGTGTCGTCGAATATGCTGCCCTCCATCGTAACGCTGCCGTACTCGTTGTCGTAGCCGTGAATTATCGAGTTTGTCACCGCCTCGGACACTGCCGTCTTTATTTCCGAAAGCTGGTCGACCGTGGGATCGAGCTCCAATATAAACGCCGCCGCGACCGTCCGCGCGAAACGCTCGTTGTCAGAGCTTGCGGGAAATTCAAGACGCATACTGTTCTTATACATTGCACACCGCCTCCTTCAGTCCGTCCTCCATGCTGTCCGTGACGGTGACAAGCTTGTTAAGGCCCGACATTGATATGATACGCTTTATATTGTCCGACGCGCCGTACACAACCACCCTGCCGCCGAGCGCGGCTGTAATTTTGCTGCGTCCCATTATCATGCCTATGCCCGACGAGTCCATAAACGTGACCGCGCCGAGGTCGAACGCGACGTTTTTCGCGCCCGTGCGCGCAAGCTCGCGGTCAACGCTGTCCCGTATTCCCGCCGCGGCGTGGTGGTCAAGTTCGCCCGTCACCCTCACGACAAGCGCGCGGTATTTGCCCGATAAGTACAGTTCCATATACTCTTCCCTCCTGCATTTATGTTTATCATAATATATTTCCGTATTTTACCGGATTTTCCCTTTGATGAAATATGATAACCTTTGTCGGTACTTGTCGAACGGCATTAACGCCGTTAAATTTCATAGAATTTTTACAAAAATTATTGACTGTAGGGTAAATATATTGTATAATAATACTATATAACAGGTGGTTTTGATAAGGAGGTATAACTATGCAGTTCAAGGAAAACACGGATTTTGATTTGATTGGATTGGGTGAGGTCATGCTCAGGCTTTCCCCGCCCGACAAGGAAAAGATTTCACAGAGCGAAACGTTCGACAAAAACGCGGGCGGCAGTGAATTGAACGTAGTTTCGGGCGCGGGTATGCTCGGTATGCGCAGCGCGATCATCACAAAGCTGCCGAAAAACAAAATGGGACATTTCATCAGGAACAAGATACGTTACGGCAACGTGTCGGACGACTATGTGATTTACGACTACTCGCCCGAAAGACGGCTCGGCATTTACTATTACGAGAGCGGCGCGTATCCGAGAAAGTCCTCGGTTATATACGACCGCGCGAACGCAAGCGTGTGCTCGCTGACGCCCGACGAGCTGCCGGAGGATATGTACGAAAAGACGAAGGTGTTCCACGTGTCGAGCATAACGATGGCGCTCTCCCCCGCGCTCAAAGACACGACGTTTGAGCTTATAAAGCGGTTCAAAGCCGCGGGCGCGTACATATCTTTCGACGTAAACTACCGCGCCGCGCTCTGGAGCGAGGAGGACGCGAAAAAGGTGGTTGAGTCGGTGTTCCCGTACGTTGATTTGCTATTCGTTTCGGAGGAAACTTCGAGAAGAATGTTACAGCGTACCGGCACGCTTGAGGAAATAATGAAGGGTTACGCCGACGATTACGGCTGTTTCCTTGTCGCGACGACGCGCCGTGAGGCTGTAAGCCCGACAAAGCACAACTTCACCTCGAAAATTTACATGGACGGCAAGTTCTACGAGGAGGAGCCGTACTATAATATCGAGGTTATCGACCGTATCGGTTCGGGCGACGCGTACCTCGCGGGTGTGCTTTACGGTCTTATCAAGCATGGCACGCCGGAAAGAGCGCTCGAAATAGGCAACGCGCTGTCGGCGGTTAAGAATACCGTCCTCGGCGATATGTCCGCAAGCAGTATCGAGGAAATCGAGAGTGTTATTAAATCGCATAAGTCAACCGGACATCAAGATGAAATGGTGAGGTAAGTTTACCGCAAGACCCCCTCTACGAGGGGGTCAAAAGCCATTCACGGCTTTTGGGGGGGTGTTATTTAATAACCCAATTCCCATACACCCCCCTAAACTTGCAAGCAAGTTTAGACCCCCTCGGAGAGGGGGTCTTATTTTTATGTGGTCGCCCGTTTTTGCCGTTAGCCTCCCTTGTTAAAGGGAGGGGGACCGCCGTAGGCGGTGGAGGGATTCATTATTAAAGTTGAAAAGGAATCCCCCAGTCACGCTGCGCGTGACAGCCCCCTTCACTACGGCGTTTGTTGCTTCGCAACACGCCTACAACACGCTATGCGTGTTGTTCACTTTGACAAGGGGCCTCACCGTAGGGGCGGCGACTCGCCGCCCGCGGGCGAACACGGTTCGCCCCTACGTCCATATTTTTAATCATGCGCCGTAGGGGCTGGCGCCCCCGACAGCCCGCAGACGACCACGGTCGCCCGTTTTTTATATTTTTCGCATTATTACACCCATATTAAACCTATGTTATAATTATGGAACAACACTTAAATTGTCCGCAAAAATGTGATACAATGTGTAGTACCCGCCGGAGGAGTAACACAATTCGGAAAATCTCGTATAATAAAGCAGTAAAATATTTTTTATGCGAGGTGTTGAAGGTGGGCAAATTTATCATATACGGCGGACATAAGATAAGCGGCGAAATAGACGTCCAGGGCGCGAAAAACGCCGTGCTGCCTATACTTGCCGCAACGGTGCTTGCCGACGGAGCAAGCGAAATACACAACTGCCCCTCCCTCCGTGACGTTGATAAGACGGATCAGGTGCTTGAAGGTCTCGGCTGCACGGTAAGCCGCGGCGACCACACCGTTACGGTGGACGCGGGCGGTATAAGGTGCTGCAGGATATGCGAGGAGCTTATGCGCGAAATGCGTTCCTCGATCGTTTTCCTCGGTGCTATCATAGCAAGATGCAAAGAGGCGGTCGTGAGTATGCCGGGAGGGTGTCCGATAGGACTCAGACCTATCGACCTTCACCTAAAGGCGCTGCGCGCGCTCGGCATCGACATATCCGAGGAACACGGCTACATAAAATGCCGCGCGGACAGGATAAAGGGCGCGGACATACATCTTGACTTTCCGAGCGTCGGCGCGACGGAGAATATAATGCTCGCGGCTGTCACGGCTGACGGCGTTACAACTATCCAAAACGCGGCGCGCGAGCCGGAAATAATCGATTTGGGACTGTTCCTGCGCGCTATGGGCGCGGATATAAGCGGCATCGGAACGAGCGTTATAACTATAAAAGGCGTGGATAAGCTCCACGGCGCGTCGTACACGATTATGCCCGACAGAATAGTCGCCGCGACGTATCTTGCCGCGGCAGCCGCAACAGGCGGCAGCATAACGCTAAAAAAAGCCAACCCGCGCGACATGGGCGCGATGCTCCACATTTTGAGGGAAATGGGCGCGGATATACGCTGCGCGGGCGGTACGATAACGCTCACGTCGCCCGATAGATTAAAAAGCGTACATACAATAAAAACAATGCCCTACCCCGGTTTTCCCACGGATATACAGTCGCCGTTCATGGCGCTTGCCGCGCTTGCGGACGGCACAAGCGTGTTTGTGGAGAATATATTTGAAAACCGTTTCCAGCACGTAGACGAGCTGACGCGTATGGGCGCGGATATAAAGGTTACGGGCAGAAGCGCGGTAGTGCGCGGAGTAAAACAGCTCTCAGGCGCAAACGTGGTCGCGAGAGAGCTTCGCGGCGGCGCGGCACTCATTATCGCGGCGCTTGCCGCAAACGGAACAACGACAATAAACGGCACCGAATTTATAGACAGAGGTTACGAAAATATCGAATTGTACCTCACCGACTGCGGCGCCGTAATAAGACGGGAATGATAGTATGGACAAGAAAAAAAATAACATACGTCTTGTAAAAAACGGAGGACGGCGCGTCACCGGCGGCGAATACCCGCCGAGCGACGACAGCAATCTCAGCGGCAGCGAGCTGTTAAAGCGTAAAATAAGCTACCAAAAGCGTCAGAAGGAGCGCAGGATGCAGAAAAAACGGCGGCAAACCGTTATGGTAATCGTCGCGCTCATTATAATCGTACTGATCCTGCTGTTCCTCACGCCGATATTCAACATACGCACAATAAGCGTTGACGGCAACGAGGCGGTGTCCGACGAGCAGATCGTGGAGCGTTTGAAGCCCCTTATCGGTCAGAACCTGCTTCGGACGAGCGACGGTAAAATCGAAAACATGCTCAAGGAAATTCCGTACGTAAAGGACGTCGGTGTGCAGAAAAAGCTGTTCCCGCCGTCGGTCGAGCTGACGGTAACGGAATACGCTCCGGCGGCTGTCATACGCTCCGGCGGCAAAAACTACGTAATAAGCTCGAATTTACGCGTACTCGACGAGCTGCAAATATCACAGGGCTCGCTTCCGATTATAACGGGCGTGGAGATAGAGCGCGCCGATATCGGTTACGACTGCGAGATAAAGTCGGGCAAGGGTGACACGCTCCGCATAATGCTCCAAACACTCGAAAAAACAGAGCTTATACACAGCGTTGCCGAGATAAATCTCATGAGCCTTACGGCAATCACGATGAACTACGACGACAGAATAACGGTACAATGCGGCTCGCAGCTTGATATGGAGATGAAAATACGCATGTTCCGCGAAGCGATAATGAGCGAACAGCTGTCGCAAAATGTGCGCGGCACGATCGATTTATCGGAGACAGGTAACGCCATATACATACCTTAATGAGCATAATTTACAAAAATTCCGACAATACGGCGATATTTTTTGTTAATAATTATCCTCGGATTTTGAAATTTGTTCAAAAAAACTATTGAATATATGTAAAAAAAATAGTAAAATAAATATATATGCAGTAATTTCCTTATATATAAAGGAAAAAGCTACGAAGGAGGATTATATCAGATGAGCGGAATGCCTATTGGTTTAGAAGAAAACACCACAATCGACGGCGCCAGAATAAAGGTCATCGGTGTGGGCGGCGGCGGAAACAACGCGGTTGACCGCATGATTGAAGCCGGCATCACGAAGGCTGACTTTATCTGCGTCAACACGGATTCCCAGCAGCTTGCGAACGTATTGGCTCCTACTGTTCTGCAAATCGGCAAAAAGCTGACGAACGGTCTCGGCGCGGGCGCGAAGCCGGAAATCGGCAGACAGGCGGCGGAGGAAACTAAAGATGAAATAAAGAATCTCGTAAAGGACACGGACATGGTGTTCGTCACAGCCGGAATGGGCGGCGGCACGGGCACGGGCGCTGCGCCGATTATCGCGGAGGCGGCAAAGTCGCTGGGCGTACTGACGGTCGCGGTCGTTACAAAGCCGTTTTACTTCGAGGGTCCCCAGAGAATGAGAAACGCCGAGGAGGGCATTAAAAATCTCGCGGAAAAGGTTGACGCTATCGTCACGATCCCGAACGATTTACTGCTCAAAATCGCGGACAAGAAGGTTACTATCAAGGACTCCTTCAAGCTTGCCGACGACGTACTCCGTCAGGGCGTGCAGGGCATTATAGAGGTTATCACGCAGCGCGGCATTATGAACTGTGACTTCGCGGACGTTCGCACGATAATGAAGGACAGCGGCGTCGCGCACATGGGTATCGGTATCGGCAAGGGCGAAAACGCCGCTTCCGACGCGGTAAGAGCCGCGATAGAGAGTCCGCTGCTTGAAACGAGCATCGAGGGCGCGGAGAACGTGCTTCTCAACATCACGGGCGGCAGCGAGTTCTCGCTTGTTGACATGGGCGAGGTATCGAGCATTGTCCGCGACATGGTGAGCGAGGAAGCGAACATAATCGTCGGAACGGCTATGGACGAGGCGCTGAAGGATGAAATCAAAGTAACGCTTATAGCAACGGGTCTGGACGGCTCTGCAAGACGCGGCAAGAAGGACAGCGGCAACGATTTGAAGCGTATCACGCCGAAGTTCATGACCGACAGAAAGTCGTCATCATCGTACACATCATCGGTATCGGATCTCGACGACGACGCGATATTCAGCAGAAAGCTTAAGCCGAGCATGGGCAATATTGACGTTCCCGACTTCTTTAAGCCGGGAAGATAAGAGTAAATGAATACCGGCGCATTCGCGCCGGTTTTTTTGTGGGGATGAAAGAGAAAGACCCCCTCTATGAGGGGGTCAAAAGCCGTTTGCGGCTTTTGGGGGGGGTGTTATCGGAGCCGATTTATATACACCCCCTAAACTTGCAAGCAAGTTTAGACCCCCTCGGAGAGGGGGTCTTGCACAACAGCACAAAAATACAGCGGGGATTAACCCCGCTGTATTTATTATGTTTGGATTTAATTAGTCACCCGCGACAACGTTATATGTCTGACTTTCGCCCTTGCTGTCTGTGAATGTAAATCCTGCGCCGGTCGTTATAACGGGAATACCGTCAAAGTTTTCGTTTCCTGCGTCATTTGCACCCGCTGTTACGCTAGCCTGCTGCTGGTCATAGATTGACTGAGCAATCATCGAAGCAAGCTTCTGAGCGCCCGCATACGAGAAGTGCATGCACTTACCATCGTTATCATTCTCGTTTGAAAGGTGGAAGTTTGCAACCACATAATCCTTGCCGAGATTGAAGAATGCTTCAGCCGAAAGATTAGCCGAATCAACAAGCAGCACATTCTTAGCTGTTGCAACATCTCTTACCGTCTGCGTAAATCCTGCGTAATCGCTCCAAGAAATACCGGCGTCACTCCAGTTTTCAGTATCACCCTTGCTCGCGTCAGCAGTGTACCAAGCATATCCCGTACACTTCTGCGGAGTTACAAGAACAGGCGTTACGCCTATCTCACGGCAAGCATCTATCATTTTATTGAATGTGTCGGTCATAACTTCCTTTGTGCTGTAGCTTCTGTCGTTAATACCGAACTGGATAATGAGGTAGTCACCGTCCTGCGCCATATCCTGAATAGTCGAGAATGCGCCGTCATACCATGTCTTAGCGTAGATACCGCTGTTTGCGAGGTCTACAACCGTTGCCTGATCTGTGTCAAGGTAGGTATCGAATACCTGTCCCCAACCTGTCTGTAAATCCTTAACATCGCTCTGCTCATTACCGCCGTAATAGATACATACAGTCGAATCGCCGGCAATGTAGATGTGTGTCTTTCTGTCTACAATTTCAGGCGTCTTATGCGCGGCGAGTTTTGAAAGATCACCCGCTGCATTCACACCGTTAATATCATCAGCTCTTACTACGGCGTAACCCTTCGCAACAATGATATTGTCTACATCATAAACCGTACCGCCCGACGAACCTCTGCCTGTACCGCCTTGGTCAACGTTCTGACCTACGAGATGGTCGTTTACAAGCAAGTCTACTCTGTCACCCGTTTTCTTTGTAAACGAGAAGTCATATGCGCCGTCAGGAATAACCATCTTATATCCGTTGACTACATTGATGTCCGCAGCCTCAAATATCGGAGCTATCTCGTACTTAGTGGCTCCTGTTGTGTCAATGGTAAGACTGGTCGGGCCTGTTGCTTCCTCTGTCTTTGTTTCCGTCTTAGCCGGCTGTGCCGACGCAAGGCTCTTCCAGAAGAATACCTTTGTGTTCGCGTCAGCCGGAGTTAAGTCAATATCCTCTTCCGCAGCAACATTTACCGGAGCCGCAAGGCTTGTCAGCTTGCCATTTGCATACGTCGCCGTAAGCTTAACGCCGGCTTCCGAAGCAACCGTCTTGGTAGTCGGAGGAAGTATGCCCTTAGGAGCGGCAACCTCTTTTTGCTCTACAACCTTGCCGTCCTTAGCCGTTGTTACAAGATACTTATTCGCAACAACGATATCCGTCATATCTACATCTGTTGTCTCTGCATCTGACGCAACATCACCTGTTATGTAGTAATTGTCTACAACTACGGGGATTTCAATCTCCGATACCTGAGTATCGTTTGTTACCGTAGCTTTAACCGTTGTTGTTCCCTTGCTAACCAACGTCAGTTCGCCTGTATCTTCGTCGATTGTTGCAACCTCGGTATCTGAAGACGACCATTTTAATTCGGGAAGCGTGTCTAACGCAACCATATCGTCCCCACAGCCGTCAAGCGCGGAGGTCAGCACATAGTTTCCTGTGCCATTAGCCTCAAACTGATAAGCCTCGGGGCCGTCAGCTGAAAGCGTCAGCTTTTGGAAGTCGGAAATCGTTACTTCGGTTTCGCCTTGCTTAGCGCCGTCTCTTACCGAGCTTGTAGCGATAACCTTTACCGTACCCGGAGCAGCCGTGTCCGTAATTGTAAGCACGCCCGCATCGCTCAGCGTAACGCCCGCATATGTTGCCGGATCCATTGTCCACGTAAATGTTTCGTCGTCTTCTTCAACAAGCGGAGAAGGTGTATATTGTCTTGTTACCGACTGACCCTTTACCCTTGCAACATTTGTATCGCCTTCCACGTCCATTGCGTTTTGGTCAACATTTATTTTTGAGGACGTCAGCAGATTGGACACAGTCATGCCGAAAGCGTTTGACTGTCTGTAGTTTCCTATAACCAGTTTGTTAACGCTTAATGATGCGGCGTTGGGGAAAGGAATAGTATAGTACGCGCCGTCAAAATTTGCAACAAGCTTTTCGCCTATAATGGAAAGCTCAACGTGATACGTTTTCGCATTGTCAACAGTCTTTGTAACAAGCGCGCTGTTTGTAAACGCGTTCTTATGACCGTCCGCATTGGCATCCTTACCAATAGAATTTGTCGTGAAAACGTAAATTCCGTCAGCGTTGCGCTGGAGACCGAACTGAACTGTATCACCGTTTCTAAAGCCTGCGGTCGCATTCGCCGCACCATCACCGCCGAGCGTACCCGGGATAAAGTCAAACGAGATGAGAAGCTGACCGTTTTCGGGCACCGTTATTGTACTCGGCAGGTCAAATGTTGTACTTCTGCCGGTTGGTGCATATTTGGTTTCGTCAAACGAAAGAATTTCGCTGTTTCCTATTTTAATCGTAGTCTTTGCTTCCTTTGAGGAATCGTTTAACGTTACATTAGCCACAACGTCATAAACATCTATTCCGTTTGCCGCCGCTGCCTTATATGTACTGGCTACGCTTACAACGCCATCGTCAATCGTTACGGCAGCGTTCTCCGTCGTTGTGCCTGTCGGATAGATCTTCCATTCCGTTGCATAGCCGTCCGCTACCGCAACGCCCTTTTGGTCAATAACATCAACCGTGAACGCCGTAGATGTTGTCGGATCGCTGCCTGTTGCAGCCGCAGCTACAAATGCCTGACCGCCCTTAACTGTAACCGTTTCGGGTGTCGGTGTGTATACTTGCTTAAGAAGCGTACCTGTGACAGTTCCGCCCGTGGAAGCTGCTACCGTTATGCTGCCCGAGAAGTCATTCTCTTGTTCAGCGATCATTTCATAGCCGTCCTTATGAGCCGTAACGGTGTATGTACCCGCGGGAACAACCGCTTTTGTCGTTCCGTCAGCGGCTGTGAGGGGCAATGTGAACGAATCGAGCTTTACAGTCGCGCCTTCAAGGTTTGCATCGCCATCTGTCTTTATTGTAACAGTAGCCTCGCCGTAATTTGAAGCGTCGGTCTGTTTTACAACAAGATTATCGATAGATACCGAGGAGTTGCCGCCGTATGTAGCAATCTTTCCTACCGCGTCACCGGAAGCCGTAAAGCTTTTCGCGTCAAGAAGCTTTCCGTCCTTATCGGTAATTGACAAATTAACCTTCTTGTCACTCGCTATCTGCATATTAACATTCACCCAAGCATTCAGGGGAATATTCTTATTATTCGCTCTTGACAGATACGGATCGTTGAAAACCGCACCTCCCTCCGGTGCTTGGTCACTCGTAATTCCGAAGAATTGGAGCGTTGAAGAATCGTTTGTAAAATACATATCAAAGTCGATGTCAAGCACACCTGTCAAGGCTGAGTATGCCGGAATACCACAGGACGAATTAAACGAAATGCTTGCGCCTCTCGAGCTTGTAGCAGTACCGCCCGAAACAAAAGTAAGATACTTGGTTTCGTTGTCGCCTAATTTTGTCGTGCCTATGACAAGGTTTGAAGCGCCGTCTCCGCCGGAGGATCTTGAACCTACGGCAGTATTAAGGTTGCCGAGCGTGCCGGTCTGATCTGATGTTCCCTGACCTTCAAGACCTGTTGTAGTATACGATTCAAAATCATCGCTAAAATACTCGGTGTCCTGCGCGCTTGCCGGAATTACCATCGCCGCGAAGGACGATGCGGTTATTGCCAATGCGGTGAGCAATGACAAAAGTTTTTTTGTTTTTTTCATAAAACCTCTCCCTCTTTCTTTTTTATTCTGCGTGTAAATCGCACATTACGCAGATTATACTATAACTATTATACACCTGTTACAATTTATTTACAATGCAAAAAACCGCCCTGCAAAAGTCGGTTTTTTGAACAAAATTTACAAATTTTTATCTGATAAGAAGGTACGCGGTGTACGCAACGTACAAAAGCAGCATTACCACGCCCTCCGCGCGGTCTATCCGCTTGCGCGTCGCCGTGAGGACGCACAGCAGCAGCATTACCCCCACAAGCACACAAGCGTCGATTACGCCGTTCATGTCCGAGCCGATCGTGCCTATCGTCGCCGACATGCCTAGGATAAACAGCAGGTTGAATATGTTTGAGCCGATCACGTTGCCGACCGCGATGTCGTTTTGGTTCTTGCGCGACGCGACGACCGACGTTACAAGCTCCGGCAGGCTCGTGCCGATTGCGACGACCGTCAGCGCGACGACCGTTTCCGACAGTCCCGCGATGAGCGCAAGCGATTTTGCGCCGTAGACCGTGAGTTCGCCGCCCGCGATTACGCCCGCAAGTCCCAGCACCACAAACAGCGCGCATTTAAGCCCCGACATGTCCGCGCTGCCGCTCGTTTCCGGCGGTTCGAGCGCGGCTTTCTTTTTGCCCGATATGACGGAGTAGGTCATGAATATTACAAAGCATATGAGCAGAATTATGCCGTCAATCCGCGTCAGCGCAAGGCCGCCGCGGTTCAGCGTCAGTATGAGTATCGGTAAAAGGACGGTCACGGCGGTGCAGAACGGCAGGTCGCGGCGGAGTATGTCCTTTTTTACCATTATCGGCGCGAACAGCGCGCTCGCGCCGAGTACGACGAGCGTGTTAAACGTGTTCGAGCCTATCACGTTGCCGATTGCAATCTCGTTGCTGCCTTGTATGGACGCGGTTATAGATACAGCCGCCTCGGGCAGGCTCGTGCCGAACGCTACGACGGTGAGTCCGACGACGTAAGCCGGTATGCGCAGCTTCGCCGATATGGCGCACGCGCCGTCAACGAAGTAGTCCGCGCCCTTTACGAGCAGTATGAAGCCGCCGATAAGACATATTATCATAAGTAGAATTTTCATTTTTTTCGCTCCTTTTTTTCGGGTAGTAAATAAAAAGACCTTTACCACGCGCATAAACGTGATAAAAGTCTTGTTCCTTACAGAATGGACGGGATTTCTCCGGGTCTGTCGTCCCATTCATCGCGCCGAGGCGCGCGAACTACTCCCCTTTATTACTTATATTATTGTATTATATTATGCGCGGTTTGTCAACAGTTTATTGACATTTGTTTACATATTTCCCGTTTTTTTCATTTGTGATACATGGTATTTAATAACATTGACGAGAGCGCGGAAAAAGTTTATAATGTAGGTGGGTATTATAATATTAAGGAGTGCTACATATGAAAAGACTTGTTGGTCTTTTGCTTGCCGCAGCTGTGACGGCGTGGAGCGTGTGCGCGTACGCGAACGGCGTTATCCCCGACCACAGCGGCACAAGCATGGACGGGATTGAGATCGGTACAATGCAGCTTAACAGCGCGGTCAAGTCGTATTCGGATTTGTTCCGTCAGGCGGGCGATCAGTACGGCGTGGATCCGAATTTACTCGCCGCGATTTGTATGCAGGAGAGCTCGGGACGTAATTTGAGCTACCGCGAGGACGGCAGCGAGTACCCAGCGTGGGGAATTATGCAGATTGAGTACACGCTCGGCGACAGCTTCGCGGAGTTTGGTAAAAGGACGACCGGTGAGGAGTGGACGCTTGAGGACAGACTTGTGCCGGAAAAGGCTGTGCCGTTCGCGGCGTATTTGATTTCGCAGTCGCTCATTCGGTACGATTGTGATTATATGAAGATGATCCAGTCGTATAACTTCGGTCAGACGGTGCTTAACAGGATCGTTGAGGCGAAGGGCGACGATTGGCTCGCGGAGCGCGCGAACGCCGCGGCGTATGCGGATAATTGGCAGTATGACACGTACGGCGACGCGGAGTATATAGAGCATGTGCTGAGGTATTATCATAACGATATTCCGTACGTCGGCGCGAAGGTGAGGCTGAACGGCGAGCTTTTGCAGTTCGACGACCAGTACCCCGTGCTCGAGACGGTGAACGGTGATACATACACGCTTATTCCGATACGCGGCATAAGCGAGGCGCTTGACGCGGACGTAAGCTGGAACGGTAAGACGCGGGCGGTAACGATTAAAAAGGACGGGCATAAGATGATTTTGTTCGTCGGCTCCGACAGCGCGCTGTTCGACGGTGAGGACGTGGATCTCGATATTCCCGCCATGCTTAAAAATAACCGTACCATGGTGCCACTGCGGTTCGTTATGGAGGCGTTCGACGTAAGCGTCGATTGGGACGGCAGCACAAGGACGGTCGTGATTGAAAATTGACTTGACAATGTGGAAGAAATGTGGTATAGTTTAGATAACAAAGGAGCGGAAACATTCTGTTTCTATCACTAATAGTTAATTATTTTGTAGAATTACATAAATTCTACCCATAACCGTCCTATAGCAGTAGGGCGGTTATTTCTTTGTGCGGCGCATGTCATAAGCCTTCCCCTTGAGGGGAAGGTGGCGCCGAAGGCGTCGGATGAGGTGTAGCACAGACTACGACGCTAAAGCGTCATTCACCTCATCAGTCACTTCGTGACAGCCCCCTCTTTGAGGGGGCATTTCGTTATCATTCGTCTGTATTCTCTTTCGGCTTACCGACCGTTTCACGGCGGCGTTTTACCTTACGCTTGCCGTCTATTATAACGAGTATAATAAAAATCGTAATCAATACGGCGAGGACAATATATTTCGGTCTCATGCTTTTCTCCTTTGCGATATATATTTCCCCGCCGCAAAACGGGGATTATTTGCAGAACACGTGCTTGCCTATCTGTATTATGATTGGGCGCGAGCGTATCCATTGGTTTGTGGCTGTTACGGGGTTATAGTAATAGATAGCGCCGCCCGTCGGATCCCAGCCGTTCAGCGCGTCGCGCGCGGCGTTGTAGCAGGACGTCTGCGGCGTGAGGTTGATCTGCCCGTCGCTCACAGCCGTGAACGCGCCCGGCTGATATATTACGCCGGCAATCGTGTTCGGGAACGACGAGTGCCTTACGCGGTTTAAGATTACCGCTCCGACAGCCACCTGTCCGGTGTAACTCTCTCCCCTCGCCTCACCGTTTATCGCCTGCGCCAAAAGCGTCACGTCGCGCGAGTTGCTGCTTGAGTTACTGCCGCTGCCCGACGATGACGAGCCTGACGGCAGGCCGATTTTTTCGAGCGTCGCGCTGCCCGCTATACCGTCGGCGGTAAGACCGTTGCTGCGCTGGAAAGCTTTTACCGCGTCAGCCGTTTTCTGCCCGTAAATGCCGTCAACACTGCCGCTGTAATAGCCCCACTGCTTCAGCCTCGTCTGAATGTTCGAGACCTCCTGTCCCGTCGAGCCTATGCGCGATACGGCGAGCGCCGGCGTCGCGGTAAGCGCGAAGCACATGACGGCTGCGAGTAAAATGTTAAATATTCGTTTCATAAGCATATCCTCTCTTAAAAAGTAATATATGCTTATTTTTAACGATAATTTGAATTTAATACATTTTTATCTCATTCCGCACTTTCTCACATACAGTTTACCATATTTACTTACTTTCGTCAATAATGACAAGGACGGGTTTTTATATTTTTACCCGAATTGCAAAGCGCCGTAAAAGTCCGCGGCAAAAAGTTTAACAATATGCTCGTTAATGTTGAAATTTTTGCCTGCATGCGGTATAATTATAAAAATCGGGAGGAATGAATTATGAACAATGCATACGACGAGGATGAGTGGGAGTGTTTCTCATCGACGGAAATAAAAACGGAGATAGATGAGGTTTTTGGCACATTCGGCTTTAAGGACAAGGACGGTAACGTTGTTATAGAGCCGCAGTATTTGTCGTGCGGCGAATTTCACTGCGGGCTATGCCCTGTCGCGTTAGGACGCACATGGTACAAAACGCCCGACGGCAAAAGGTATTATGAGATGCACTGGGGATATATCGATAAGTACGGTAAAGTCGTAATTCCGTTCAAGTATAGGGAAGCGTTCAATTTTAACAAATACGGAGTTGCGGTCGTTGAAGATGAATACACGGAATATCCTTATATGATAGACGCAAACGGGAAAGAAATACCGAATACAAAATATCCGTATATATCGCAATATTATGAATACAACGACCGATTTATTAAATTTTCAGATGTGGATGATGATCATGCAAATGACGGTGACTGCTATGGTCTTTACGATACAAAAATCAGAGAAGTGATGTACCCGCCAACAGCGTCTGAATTTATTGAGTGGGATGAAGATTTAATCCTTGTTTATGAAAGCGGAAAACTGGGCGATGTTGATTTCCATCAGCATTATATCAACAGCAAGGGTGAGGTGCTTTTTCCGTGGCTTGTGAATAAAGGCTACGCAATAGTAAAGCCGCCGAACGAATACGGCTTTGCGATAATATCGTTTTTTGAATTTATTGAAGCGCCCGAGGCGTTATCCGGATATTACACCGACGACGGGAAAAGATGTATCCGCAAAGAAAAATACGGCGTTGCCGGCACGGACGGGGAATTGGTAATTCCGGCTGAATATGATAAAATTAAGGATTTGAAGGACGGTTCGTTCGAGTGTGTAAAGGGAGAAGAAAGAACTACCATTAAACCCGCGCGGGCGTAACGACTGAACACAGCAAAACAGCCGGTACCGAAGCAGATACCGACTTTTTTTCACATGTCATAATTCGCGCGCGCCTTATCGAGCATTTCGCACATCTGCTGCGCGACGGAGGCGGGCTCGACTATGCGCGCCTTATCGCCGAACGCCGCTATCCACGCGAGGAAATGCGGACTTACCGCCACCTTTACGCGGCATGTAAAATGATCCTTGCCGCTTTTCATTATCGGAACGTTCATTCCGAAACGGTCGTACACCGCGCCGACAAGCTCGTTCGCGAACATTATTGAAACGTCGGTTTCCTCGCCGTTGAACATCTGGAACATGGATTTCGCGTACTCCGACAGGTCGAACTCCCGCTCCGGCAGTTCTCTGTCCGCGTCCGTGAGCTCGATTTTTTCCATTTTGTCAACGCGGTAGTGGACGTAGTTGTCGTACTTTTTCTTGTATGTAATAAGGTAATAATTCTCGTCGTCCCACGTCAGCGACACGGGCGACTCCGTGTACAAGCCGCCGTTCCTGCGGTACACGCGCTGTTTGCTCACATCGGTGTCGAAATACTTAAACGTAATCTGTTTGTTCGCCGCGATAGCCTCGTGGATTTTATCGACGTTGTAGTAAATTTGCTCGTTAAAGGTCTTTACTCTGTTCGTCACGAAAACCTGACGCTGGAGCTGCTTCGCGTTGTGTCTGCTCGTCAGTTTTTCAATCTTGCCTATAAGCTCCATGCTCTTTTTGTGCGTGATAAACTTCGACGACTGGACGCTGTCAACGAGCAGCTTCAGCTCCGGCAGCTCAAAATCACGGCTCGCCACAAAATAGTCCGTCGTTTTCGACTTCCGCGAGCATATATCAAGCCCGAACAGCCGCAGATACTCCAAATCATCGTAAATGCTCTTGCGCTCGGCGGATATGCCGAGCTTTGAAAGCCCGGCAATCATCTGCGGAACGGTCATGGTATGTTCTTCGTCCGTCTCCTCCAGCAATATCCGCATAAGGTATAAAAGCTTAAGCCTTTGATTAGACTGTCTCATCGTTTCAGCCCCCGTCCGTTGTTTTTTTCAGTATACCACGAAATTCGCGTGAAAGCAATATTACCACAGCGTCTTGTTAACCTATTGTTATCTTTCCCGTGTCCTTCGCGTTTAACGCATAGCTCATAAACGTTCCCTTACGCATCGCCGCGAAATATCCGCCGTATTCGTCCTGATAATTCTCGTTTATTTTTTTGAGTATCGCGTCAAGCTGCAGCATCGCGGCAAACCCGTGGCTGCACGCGCCGTTGCAGTAGCAGGAGCATGTGAGATTATGTATTTCGCCGTCAATGTACTCAAACTCAATTTCGTAAAACCGGCTGCCCTCTACAACGGCTCTGCCCTTCGTTCCGTCAACTGATATGTACACGACCTTGCCGTCATAAAAATAATCTCTGCCGTCCGACGCCTCCATAGGACTGATATTCATTTTCGACAAGTCATCGAGCGGAAAGCCCTCATCCTCCGTTCCGACAGCGTATTCCGCATCTTTGTCGGGAGCCTTGAACCACGGCAGCGCCTTTTCGTAAGGCAGCGCGCTCCTGTCAAACGTTATGACGTGCAAATCCGCAAAGTAAAATTCACCTTTGACCGACGTGTCGGCAGCCGCGATAACGCGCTTGTAGTCCGACAGCTTGATTTTGAACGAGTAATTTACCTTCACCACGCGTCCCTGCTTGCCTTCGAGCTTGCCGTCAACATACACCACGTCGCCCTCGTGCAGGTCGAACTCATCGTTGTAGTACGTCCACGTCCTGCCCCGGCTCGGAAAGTACACGTCAACAAGCGATTCCCTCGGCGTGACCGCCGCGGGTTCGGGCGGTGCGGCAGGAGTTGGTTCGTCCGTGCCTCCGACGTTAAAGCCTATCAAAAACCTTTTCATAAATATCACCTCCGAATGGAATGTTTTCCTTTGTTGTATATATAATATCACATTAGGTGGGTGATAAAACGGACAGTGATTTTATTTTTGCAAAAAAATAAGACGGACGAGCTTTTCGTACGTCTTACCTCTTGTCAGTGCATATTCGCGTTTAATCTGTCCGACCATGACAGCTTATGCTGCGCGTGCATGGCGAGCGTCACGGCGCATATGCTTTCCGCGCCTGCGGCTTTGAGCGGCTCGGCGCACGCGCGGAGCGTGCTTCCGGTCGTGAATATGTCGTCGAACAGTATAATTCTTTTACCTTTTACGTCGCCCGCGCACTCAAACGCGCCGCGCACGTTCGACACTCTGTCCATGCCCTCGAGCGAGCTTTGCCGTTTTGTCGCGCGCCCGCGCCGCACAATGTCGGTACGGAGCGGCACACCTATATATTCCGAAACGTGCCTTGCTATAAGCTCCGACTGGTTGTAGCCGCGCTCTCTCATTCTGCCGCTGTGCAGCGGCACGGGCACGATACAGTCAAAATCCTGCCATATACCGTATGACATCAGGTAGTCCTTCATCATTTCGGCGTACAGCTTCGCGTACGCGTGACAGCCGCGGAACTTAAAATCGAGTATCGTGTCGCGCAGCGCGCCGCCGTACTCGAACGGCGATATGACGTATGAAACATCGCCCGCGCCCTCGAACGGCATCGCGGGAGTGTTTTTGACAAGAGCGCCGTAGCACGCGCGGCATATACATATATTTTCGGTTTTTATGTATACGTTTTCTTTTCTTACGCGTTCCTCGCAGAACACGCAGATAAAATTTCTCTTGAAAATTATCCCCATTTTTTCTTCGGACACCTTCCGTCCGCGAGAAGCGCTCGCACGCGCACGACGCACCCGCACGCCGAGCAGGTCGTGCCGTACAACAGCTTTTCGCACTCACCGCACACATCGAGGCGGTTTTTGTACGCGTCCTCACCGATAAGGCGCACGCCGCGCATAGCGCTTACCTCGTCAATCATCTTTTGTATATCGCTTTCCGACAGCGCCGTTTTGACGGCGCACCGCTTACACTTGTCCGTCATTTTAATGTGATAACAGCCGCGCTTTTCGCGGGGAGCTTAAACGACAGCACGCCGTCCGTGAGCGTCACGTCTATATTTTCGGGCTTTACGTTATCCGGCTCGTCAAAGGTGTTGTGGGCGTTCATTTCACCGGTGATAACGAGAGCCGACGCTTCCTTTGCGTCCATGCCCGACAGCTCGATTTCAATATCCTCGCCGTCGGTAAGAGACGTGTTGCACGCCGACAGCGTTATAACGCCGTCCTTCTCCGACGCGGACATGCTTATCTTTACCGCTTTGCCGTTATCCGTATCGTACGGCTTTTCGTCGTAGTCGAGCGCGATACGCTCGCCGTCCATGTGACCCTTCATCATTTTGAAGAGGTGGTACGTCGGCGTGAGTACGATTTTGTCGCCCTCGGTCAAAATCATAGCCTGCAGCACGTTTATCATCTGCGCTATGTTCGCCATGTACACTCTGTCGTTGTTCTCGTGGAAAATGTGCAGTATCATCATGCCTGCGACCGCGTCGCGCACGGTGTTCTGCTGATAGAGAAAGCCGGGGTTTGTGCCGGGCATAACGTCGTACCAGTTGCCCCACTCGTCCACGATAAGCGCGATTTTGCCGTCGGGATCGTTTTCGTCCATGACCTTTTTGTGCGCCGAGATCGTCTCCTTCATCAGGTACGCGCTCGCCATATTGCTGTACCAGCCGTGCTCGTCGAAATCGACGGAGCTTCCCTTATAATCCCAGTCGCGCTCAAAGCTGTAATTGTGGAGCGATATCGCGCTCATTCTGCCTCCGACGCTTTTCATAACCTTGTCCGTCCACTCCGTGTCGCGCTTGTCCGCGCCGCACGCTATTTTGTAAAGCGGCTCTTCGCCGTAATCCTTTAGATACGTGCTGTACTGCCTGAACAGGTCGGAGTAATATTCGGCTCTCATGCCGCCGCCGCAGCCCCACGCCTCGTTGCCTATGCCGAAGAATTTGAGCTTCCACGGCTTCTCCCGTCCGTTTCTGCGGCGCTCGTTCGCGAGAGGGGAGTCGCCGTCAAACGTCATGTACTCTATCCAATCGCGCATTTCGCGCACGCTGCCGCTGCCGACGTTGCCGCATATATACGGCTCCGCGCCGAGCTGTTCGCACAGCTCGAAAAATTCGTGCGTGCCGAAATGATTATTTTCGACCACGCCGCCCCAGTTTGTGTTTACCATGTACGGGCGGCTCTCCTTGTCGCCTATGCCGTCGCGCCAGTGGTAATCGTCGGCGAAGCAGCCGCCGGGCCAGCGCAGCACCGGTATTTCAAGCTCCTTAAGCGCGTTTACAACGTCGCAGCGCATACCGTTCACGTTCGGAACGGAGCCGTCCTCAACGTACACGCCCTCGTAAATGCACCGTCCGAGATGCTCCGCGAACTGCCCGTAAATATATTTGCTGATTTTACCGAGTTTTTCGGAATAATTTAATTTTGCTTTCATAGAGTTATCCTTTCATTCGTTTTTGACGGTATAATTATACTATGCGAACAGCGAATTTTCAATATATGAATGTAAAATTATCGGATTTTTTCACCCGATCCGCTGCGCGGGCATAGTATAAATCGAGACGTAAACGTCTTAATATGAAAGAAAAGGAGATGCTGCAAATGGAAATGATAACCGCGCTGAGCGATAAATACAGCGCGCCGGCGTGCGACCTGACGCAGTGCGGCTGCGTCGGCTACGGCTATGTTCCCGTGCAGATGATGGAATCGGTTTATGACTGCGCCGCCGCTCTCGAACAGGGTACGATATTCCCCGAGCTTGCTTTGGATATAAACGAGTACGGAAAGGTGTGCAAGAAGTGGGGAGGTGTGCGCGGATGAGTGAGGAAGCGTTAAATCTGCTCAAGAAAATACAGCAGACGAATTTCGCGGAGTACGATATGCTGCTTTACCTCGACACGCACGAGGACGACAAGAAGGCGTTTAAGCTTCTTCAGTCGCTCGGCGCGAAGAAAAAGGCTCTCATAGCGGAATACGAGAACAAATTCGGTCCGCTTATGCAGTCCGCCGTTCCCGAACAGGAAAGCTTTAACTGGCTCGACAATCCGTGGCCATGGGAAAAGGAGGGGAATAAGTAATGTTTGAATATAAGAAATTTCTCGAATACCCCGTGAAAATCAAAAATACCAACCCCCGTCTCGCGAATATCATCATAACGCAGTACGGCGGTCTACACGGAAAGTAATAAAATCGGAAACAATACCCGATTTATGCGGGATTGATAACGATTTTTATATTCTGTATGATACGATAAACGTCTTGCCGTCGTCGCCGGTTTTGATAATATCCGATATAAATTCACGAGCGATTTTGTTCTTTTCAACAGCCGACAGGCTTTCATCTCTAAGAGCCGACAAAGAACTTTTAACGGTCTTTTTAAGATTATCAAGGTTTTCACGCTTGCCCGTTCGGGTGGGCTGCTTTTTCATTTCGGCGGTTATACTGTTAATCTCGTTTTGGATCTTCGCCTTATTTTCCTTATACTCCTCAAGCGTATCAACACCGTTTTCGTAAGCCTCTTTCACGCGAGCCATACGTATTTGCGCACGGCGGAGCTGCGCATCATATACGGACATATCTGTCGTTTCTTCCTTCGCGGCGGCAATGCTGACAATATCAATCTTGCCGTCAGCGAAGTCCTCAAGCTGCTTTAAGACGCTTTCTTCAAGCTGTGTCACCTTCACGCCACCGTTGCCGGTACAAGTTCCTTTGGCGCGAGCGTTACAATACATATAGCCGCGACAGTTTACGACCGGCGCACCGCATATGCCGCAATGTACCAGTCCGACGAGCCAGTGACTTATACTGCTGCGCGGCGTGTACCATTTGCGGTATTTTTCCTTTTGCTCTCTCATTCGTACTTGCACCCTTTCCCATAGCGCATCGTCTATAATTTTTTCGTGCGTTCCCTGAACAATCATGCTGTCGGGGTTATGATAGTTTCGGTCAGTGCTGCCGGTCGGAGTCCAACGAATTTTACCGTTGTACGTGGGATTGTTCAGCCAGTATTCAACAGTTCGGTTTTCGATTTTATTCCCGCGATGTGTGCGCACTCCTGCGGCGTTTAGGTTTTTCGCAATCCGCAGCATGCCCGCGCCCTCATCGTACCACTGAAACACGCGGCGTATTATATCAGCCTCTTCGGGGACGGGTACAAGCCGGCGCTCGACCATTTTGTACCCGAACGGCGGGATCGAACACGGCTCTCCGCGCTTTGCCTTTTCCGTCATGCCGCGCTTGACTTCTTCGGCAAGGTTTATACTGTAATATTCGTCCATAGCCTCTATCATAGCCTCGAAAAGTATCGACATTTTATCATCGCCGAGGTTTTCGGAGATGGAAATGACCTCAATGCCCAACTGTTTACGCAGCATAGATTTATAAACAATGCTGTCCTCACGGTTACGGGCGAAACGGCTGAATTTCCATAGCAAAATAGCGTCAAACGGCTTTGGTTTGGTTTTTGCTGTGCCTATCATTTTTAAGAACGACGGACGTTTGTCCGCTGTCTTGCCGCTTATGCCTTCATCGACAAAGATGTACTCGCGCGGCAACAGGTAGCCGTTACGCTTTGCGTACTCGCTGATTGCTTTTATTTGCGATTCGGGACTGTATTCCACTTGGTCGTCGGTCGATACACGTATATACGCGGCGGCAATCTTGCTGTACGCCTCGTCGGGATATGTGTCCGGCGTGATTGTTGGCATAAAAAAACACACTCCTTTGTAAAATTATTATTGCAAAAAAGAAGTGTATATGATATAATTACCTTGCGCTTTGTGGGATTATATCATATAATTTCACTTCCATTCCCCGACTGTTGGTAGCAGTCGGGGAATTTTTATCCTTTTGAGTATCGCGCGACATCAATAACCAAACCCACCTTGCCCGGATAGTTGTCCAACAGATACCCTTTCTTTATGCGGGCATATACCGTTTGCCCGCTGTTCAGACGGTCGGCAATATCAATCTGCAAATTTTCACCTTGCGGCAGCCAACCTATTTGTATTCCGTTCATAGTCTTTACTTTGACTGCGTTGGGGTCATACGGATTTGTAGGGTCAGCCTCAAGTAATAGCCGGTCACCCTCAAATAATTTTGGTATAATCGTCTGCGGGTCTATTCCGTCGTGTTCGCGCATTACGCCTGTTACATTCATATCATAAACCGTAAGCAATTTATGACCGTGACCGTCAGTCAAGGGAAATTCAAACGGTTTTTTGGGTTTTATCATTTTCGCCGTGTCCTTAATCACAGCGGCAAACTTAGCGAACACGGAAATCCCCTTATTTTTATTATCGTTCATTTTTATGCGCCCCCTCTTATGTATAATAAATAATAAATTTATTTACAATCCCGTTTACAGGGAGTATAAAACTTACTTTGATTGTGTAGATGTCGGTATATCCCTTTTTAATTCGCTGACTATATCATCAGCAATATTACCGCCCCCAACAGGAGTTATATCAAGCATTTTATTGATTGCCGGTTGCATATCGGGGTGCGCCCTATATGCCGATAGCAGTTTGTGTTCGGCGGCAGTAATAGTTGTTTCTTCACCGAATATTAAGTAATCA
The DNA here is from genome assembly GCA_947591315.1 of uncultured Clostridia bacterium. Lineage (GTDB taxonomy): Bacteria > Bacillota > Clostridia > UBA1381 > UBA1381 > Hominilimicola. Next base: position 6,007 of record CANQDD010000023.1, on the reverse strand, counting down.
GCTGTAACTCCGAGCGCATGAGCTATCTTTATAATAGTGGTAATGCTTGGCTCTCGCGTTTCAGACCCCAGTAATTTGTTTAGGGTTCCGATTGGAACATCTGCCAATTCCGACAGCATTTCCGAGTTTATGTCCTTTTCTTTTTTCAAAATTTTTATTCTTTTTTTTAAATTTTCAATGGAGTAATCCATAATACACCAACCCCTTACAATTCGATTATAACACAAAATAAAATAATGTCAACTATTATTTTACCGTTCACGGTAATTTTTTTTCAAAAAACTATTGACATTTACCGTCAGCGGTAGTATTATATTAACAAATCAACCGTAAACGGTAGAAAAGTGAGGTGATAAATATGTTAAATAATCTCAAAGCTGAATATGTACGAAAAGGTATCAATCCCAAAAACAGAATAATGTCAATCCTGAACTGCTCTGAAAAGACAGCACGAAACAAGTTAGAAGAAAAGACACCACTTACCGTTGCAGAAGCAAAAAAAATCAGGGATACGGATTTTGAAGGGTTTACCCTTGACTATTTATTTGCAACAGACGCGGCATAAAGAGCTAACTTATTTATATTCAGCGACGCTGAATAGTGTTGGTAATAGGACAAAATCGGCGAAACATAAGATTTTAACGGAGGTGGTGAACGTGGCAGACGAGCTGAAGGTGATTGCGTGTTTCCCGCGCAAAGGCGCGAGCGAAAACAAGGACGCAGCTACATACTGGGAACGCATACAGCCGACGCTTATGCCGGCAGACGAATATTTTAATACAGTCGAGCCGCGCGAAAAGTGGCTCAAACGCCGCGAGGAAAAAGCATTATCGGCACTGTACGGCGTGCCGATAGAGGTAAGTGTTAAAACGGCATAAGAAGCGGGACGTAAGTCCTGCATAAGTGGACAAGCATTGAAAGGAGTAATTACTATGGATATGGCGTCATTGGTGGTTATATGCGCGCTGGCGTTTGCGGCGGGTATGATATTCTCGGCTGCATTGATACGGCAGCAGCAAAACAGGACACGCGCGAGGCGGCAAGCGTTTATAAAATCGCGCGACGGTGCATCGGCAGCTGTGCGCGACATGGCGCGGGCGTTGGATCGGTACACAGCAGCGATAGAAAAAGGTCGCGGTTATACAATCTACAAGGGTGACAGCAATTTGAAATCCGACAGCGAATTTATAAATCAGCTTAGAAAGGATATGATACCGAATGAGCGATTTTGACGCAAGGCGGCGTATAAAGGGTACGACGACACACAAGCCGATGCCGCGCCGACCGATAAAGTTTTTGGATTATAAATGTGTAAAATGCAGACGTGATTACATGGTAGACGAGCGGTGCATCAACGATCCGGGTGCAATGACGAGCAAAGGGTATGTATGCCCCAACTGCCGTAAAAATGCAATAACCCCGCCGCCGAAGCCGACACCGCCGTCGAAAGCGGTGCAAATGCGGATTGACGATGTTATGAAGGGAGCGGCGGAAAGATGAAAAAAATCGACAAAAACACATTCGGGTGGCGGCTGCGTGAGGCGCGTCGGGAACAGGGCCTGACACGGACGGAACTTGCAAAGCGTATATACTGCCATATAAACGTAATAGCAAAATGGGAACAAAACGCACACAAGCCGTCGTATGATTTTATTGTGCTGCTGTGCAAGGAGCTTGACGTGTCGGCAGATTGGTTATTGGGAATAACGCGAGAGGAGCGGGGCAATGACGATCCAGAGTTTATATAATTTTTTGGACAAATGTGACGGTACGGCCCGATTGACGATTAACGGGAAAGCGGTCACAGGCGCGACGGTGGAGCTTAAATACGACCGTACGGTTGACGGCCACTTTGTCACCGATGTGGATATACACACCGAAACGAGTGACACGGCATGAAGATAGAGCAGATTTTACCCGTTATTTTAATAATCATACAGGGCGCGGCGGCTGTGCCGTATCTCGTCAAGGGCAATATCGGACAGGCTGTATATTGGGCGGCTGCGGCAGTGCTGAATATAGCGGTTACGTTTCTCATGAAAGGATGAAAACAAATGAGTGTAATCATTGACACGGTGATAGAAAAAATCGCAAAGCAGCAAGAGGGCAAGGAAAACACGGCGGCGTACATGGTCGGCGAGCAGCTGAAGGATATAATCCGCGGGAACGAGCAGGCGGCGGAGCTGGTTATTCAGGATTTGGAAAATCCCGATATGTCGATTGAAAAGTGCGAGCGGAAAATCAAAGAATATGCGGACAAGCAGGAAAGAAAAAATAGCTGCGTATGCGTTCCGCCGAATGTCGCCGAGGGGATCATCCGCAAATTTTACGGAATTTCCGAACAAGCGGCGGCTGAAAAGAGCGGCACGGTAAGCTTAATGGATCTGATGTAAGGGGGCGGCGGTAATATGTCTGATACAAATTACGCGCCGCTCCTGCCGACGAAGCCGCCGGAGGGGCTTGTGCCGTGGCTTATAGAGCACGGTAAATTAGACGGCGAATATATCATATATCGTTCCGCGTGGGCCGACGGCGCGGACGGGAAAAAGGAAAAGGCGGTAAAATGCAAATGCAGCGCGTGCGGCGGAGAGTGGATCGCGCCGAGAGTAGACGCAGCGCAGGGCTGTCATTATTCTTACGCGCCGGCACCGTTCGGGTTTGTCAACAACAATAAGGATGTAATAGACGGCAAAAAAATGGATTGCCCGATCTGCGGCGCAAAGGCAATAGCGCGGCATATAGGGAATATCGCCTCGGGATGCGGACGTGAGGCGAACTGCATATATCCGCTGACGGTACATAAAATAGGCGGTCAACTGGCGTTTATAATCTGGGAGATCTCAAAACATATCAACAAGGACGGAAATTCGCATATACAGGATCGATATTTTGAGGCGTATGTATTTGAAAAGCGCAAGACTATATGTCTGGTCGGGTATAGGCGGTTTATGTCAAGTATCAGTTATCTGCCGGAATGGGAGCAGTTAAAACGCTGTGACGACAGAGCAGGAGAATACAGCCGTGATTATATATATCCCTGGAAAAAGTCGCTGCTTAACGGGACGGACGTTGAAAACTGCAAACTGGATCTATACCTGAAGGCTAACCCGAAATCGGCATATCCTGTCAGCTATATGCGGCTTTGGCAGCGGCATAAGAACGTGGAAAACCTTATCATGCAGGGCGCGGGTAAAATCGTGAACGATAAAATAAAAAGAACCACCACTTATTACAGCTCGCCGCAGATAAATCAGATCAAGTCTATAAATTGGAAAGAAGTAAAACCACATAAGATGTTGGGTATCACAAAAGACGAGTTCCGCGTATTGGCAAAAGACCGTTGGAACGAGGGCGATTTAACGTTTTTTATGAACGCGAAGTACAGCAAGAACAGCGGCATAAAGCCCGAGGATATCGCGGTTCTGCGGAAAGCCTGCGGCGGCGACTGGTACGACGTAAGACCGGTATTGGAGCGCGGAGCTAATATTATGCGGGCGGCGCGGTATATCGCAAAGCAAAAAAGAAAATTCGGCGATCCGCAAAAGCTAATAGATTGTCGTTACCTTGCGGACTACTGGGATATGGCGGCGGCGAACGGCGACGATCTGACGGACGACAAGATACGCTATCCGCATAAGCTGACCTCGGCGCACGATAACGCTATGGCGTTAAAAGAGGAAAAAGAGTCGGCGGCGATGCAGGAAAAATTCGATAAGCGGTACAAAGAGCTTGAAAAATATTGCTATTCAAGCGGTGGGCTGTTAATTCACCCGGCACGAAGCCAGCGGGAAATGATTATGGAAGGTAAACAGCTCGACCACTGTATAGGCAGATACGCGGACAGCCACGCCGAGGGCCGGACATCAATATTTTTCATTCGCCGCGAGAGCGAGCCGGAAACGCCGTTTTATACGTTGGAATTTGATGTTAAAGCGCTCAAAGTACGGCAAAACCGCGGGTATAAAAACTGCGCGAGAACTGATGAGGTACAAGCGTTTGAAAATGAGTGGGTCGAGTTTGTAAAAAAGGTCAGCGCGAAAGGCGTAAAAAAGCCGAACAGAAAAAATGAAAGGAAGGCGGCATAAATGGAAAACAAAAATCAGATAATCGAGGTCGAAGGCAGGGACATAACCGCCGAAACGGAGTTAAATAATATTACGGCGGAAATAAGGATCATCTCGGAGCAGATGAACAGGACCGTAATTACCGGAATTATAGAAATCGGGAAGCGGTTCGACCGCGCGAAAACGCTCGTTCCGTACGGTCAGTGGGGCGAGTGGTGCGAAACGGCGACCGGCTACAAACAGAGCATGGCGGAGAATTACATAAAGGCGTATAAGGAATACGGCGCGGAGCAGTTTTCTATTTTCGGAGATTTTACAAAATCCCAATCGATTGGGAATCTGGGAATAACGAAACTGATCGAGCTTACGGCTCTGCCTGCCGATGAGCGCGAGGCGTTTGTTGAGGGAAATAACGTTACCGAAAGCACGACGGTAAAAGAGCTTCGGGAGCTGATCCGTAAACAAAAGGACGATATATCAGCGGCGGCGGATAGGGAAGTTAAGTTGACTGAGCAAATCGACCGCAACAATAAAATGATTGCGGAAAAGCGGGCGGAAATTGAACATCTGAAGTACGAGCTTGAAAATATGAGCGCGCCGTCCGCGCCGCCGACCGATAATGACGACATGGCGGCTATGATAGCGGATGCCGAGGAAAAGGTGCGTGAGGAAACTAAAAAGCAGATATCCAAGCTCGAGCGCGAGGTCAAGAAAAAGCAGAAGGAAACGGACGAAATACAGAAAAAATATGATAATCTCAAAACAGAGAGCGAGAAGTCGGGCAAGGATATTCAGGGGTTGAAGGACAACTTAGCGGCGGCGGAAAATAAAAATAAAGACCTTGCGGCGGAAATAGAGCGGCTCAGAAAAGAGTCCATGCTCGGCGCGAACGAGAGCCTTGTGCGGCTGAATATGTTTTTTGAAACGGCGCAGTCGGATATATCGCGCGTTTCGACCGCGCTTGACGGGATCAAGGGACAGGAAATGTACGCAAAGCTCCGCGAGGCGATTTATGCGACGCTTGCGGGGCTGGTGGATAAGATGAAACCGGCGGCGGAAAGTGAGGCGGCGATACAATGGAATAAATACATAGTCAAAGACGGTGTGAGCTATGAAAATGACGGCTGACATAAAGAGGGTGATATAATTGGCACGGCCACAGAAAAAGGGATTAGATTACTTTCCTTTCGATGTGGGGTTTTTCGACGATTGGAAAATCAAGGAGCTGCGCGGTAAATTTGGTTGGGACGCTGTAATAATCTACCAGTACATATTATGCCACGTTTATAAGGATAACGGCTATTACTTACAATTCGCGGACGGATTTGACTATGTAATGGCGGCAGATCTGAACATGAGCAGCGAGAAAATAGGGCAAGTCATAAACTTCTTGTGTGAACGGTCACTGCTGAACGGTACACTTTTCACATCGGACAAGGTTTTAACTTCCCGAGGAATACAACTACGGTTTCAAGAAGCTGTCAAATCACGGGCGACAAAAACTGAAATCGAAGTGGGAAAATATTGGCTCTTAGGCGAAAGCGAAACACAGAGCTATATTAAATGTACCGATTTTCGGAATTGTTCCGAGAAAAATAACGATTGTTCCGAGAAAAATAACGATTATTCCGACGAAAAAACCCATAAAGAAAAAGAAAGTAAAAAAAATCATATTAAAAGTACGATAGACGACAGTTGCAACCAAATTGTCAATAGCTATAATGAAATATGCGTTGATTTGCCGAAGGTGAAGAATTTAACGGATAAGCGCAAAGGCATTATAAGGGCAAGATTAAAAAAATATACGGTGGAACAATTCCGAGAAATATTCACGATTGCGCAAAAATCGGATTTTATATGCGGTCGGAGCGGTAAGGACTGGAAGGCGTCGTTTGACTGGTTGATGAACGAAAATAATCTAATCAAGGTAGCAGAAGGCACCT
>CANQDD010000022.1 GCA_947591315.1 uncultured Clostridia bacterium | reverse complement strand
TTTGATCGTGCCGGTGGAATACCCAAACAGACCTTGGTAGTCATCCGTAGTGCTTATGTAAAGTCTGCTTATCTCGAACCCGCCGCCGTCGAACATGCCTGAAAATGGATTGTCTTCCGTTCCAATCGGCGTCCATGATGTACTGCTTCCCGCGCTGTACTTTGACGACATATCAATAGGTGCCGTCAGCTTGAAATACTCGCCGCTGCCGCCGCCGGCGTTAATATAATTTTGAAACGCCTCAAGGTCGGCAAGGTTTGCGATCTTATACGGATCGCCCGCAATGCCCGTGCCGCCGCCCGAAACCGTAAGGCTCTCCGCCGACGCGGTCAGCGAAAACGCCGGTATCATGGCAAGTACCATTGACAATACAACAGTTAAACTTAAAATTCGCTTTTTCATCGTTCATTCCTCCGGTTATAATCCTATTGTAAATATACTATATATCGACATTTTTCCTTATAGATATTATAATTATAACATGTTCACCCATGAACAGGTCAATAGTTTTGAGTGATTTTTATGAAAAAATTGTTTACGGTAGGTCAGGTGTGCAAATGCTGCGGCGTTTCGCGTTCGACTGTTCTGCGTATGGAGAGCAGAGGTCTTTTGTCACCCGCGCGCGTCGATGAAGATACGGGGTACCGCTATTACGATATTTATAACGTGACAAAGATTTTGCATATTCAAATGTTTTTGGAGATGGGACTTACTTACGACGACGCGTATTCGTACTATGCGTCGAACGGCAAATCGCCCGAGCTTCTTGCCGCGTTCGAAAGCCGTCTTGCACTTCTTACAAGAGCGTATGAGGAAATGAAGCTGCTGGATTTTCAGCGTTTTCACATGGCAGTCATGCCACCCGGCGAAACGGAAAAAGCTGTTCAGTGAGGACAAGACGGAATTGACGCTCGCCGGAGCGTAGGTTTCTATCAGATACTCCTTGTACGCAAGTACGGCGTTTTTGCCGATTTCCCGTCCGCCGAGCCACGCGCTGAACGCGGCAACATCGCGTATATATTTTTCCACAGTCGCCGCCGCGCGCTCCTCGTTTCGGAGATAGCTCTTAAAATTTTCTATATGTTTATCTGTAATGCTTTTCATCGTCAACAACTCCTTATTCGTTTATTCTACCACGAAATAACAGTTTCTAAATCTGTAAATAACTGCCGTGAAGCTGCTGTCGATAAAATAAAAATTTCATTGTCAAACTTATGGACTTGAAAAACTAAATTGCGCGGTATATGTCAAAACAAAAAATTTAAAAAATATTTCATTCACCCTTTACAGTATAACTCGTATGCGCGCGATATTTCAAAGAAACGCCGTATCAGCAGCAAGATTAAAGGCAATTCGGGCGAGCCGCTGGGCTTCCCGCCTTACGGGTACACAATGAACCCCGACGGCAGCAAAAGCTGGATTGTGGATGAGGAAGCGGCAACGGTCGTCAGACGTATTTTCAATATGACGCTGGACGGTATGGGAACACATCAGATTGCGGATATTCTCGCAAGCGAGAAGGTGCTTACTCCGACTTCCTACTGGATCAGCAAGGGCATTCACAGGGGCGGCAAGAAAACGGCTCCCGAACCGTATCACTGGCGGGCGTCGGTAGTTCTCAAAATGCTGGGCAAACAGGAATACTGCGGCGATATAATCAATTTCAAGACGTATTCAAAATCATACAAGAATAAGAAGCGTTTTGAAAACGACAAAGAAAATTGGGTAATATTCAAGGACGTCCACGAGCCGATAATCGAGCGTTCCGTATGGGAGCTTGTGCAGGAAAAACGCGGCAGGAAAGCTAAGCGTAAAAAAGTTGACGGTGAACGGAATATGTTTTCCGGCTTACTCGTATGCGCGGACTGCGGAAGTAATTTAGGCTTCCATTTCAATCAGAAAAATCCCGATATACAGTATTTTAATTGTATGGGATATAACAGGGGCAGCCGTAAGATATGCGCGTCTACGCACTACATACGGGTTGATTTTCTCGAAAAGATCGTATTGGGCGAGATACGACGGCTGACAAAGCTCGCCGCTCAATACGAGCCGCATTTCGCCGAGCTTGTTATGGGACACTCGATAAAGGAAGCCGAGCATGAGCGGCAGCTAAAGCAAAAGACGCTGGCAGAGCTTCAGGCGAGGGACAGGGAGCTTGATAATCTCTTTGAACACATTTACGAGGACAACGTAACGGGCAAAATAAGCGACGACAGGTTTGCAAAGCTGTCTGTAAAGTACGAATCGGAACAAAAGGAAGTTTCGGCAAAAATTACGGCGCTCCAAAACGAATTGGACAGCGACAGGAGCAAAGCGGTCACTTCCGATATGTTTATGGCTTCCGTCCGCAAATACACGCGCGCGAGAAAGCTAACGCCAAGAATGCTCAACGAGCTTATAGAGAAAATCGAAGTCCATCAGGCTGAAAAAATTGACGGCAAAACCGTACAGAAACTTACAATTTACTATAACTGTATAGGAAATATCGAAATCCCCGACCTTGAAAAGCTGCCGGAAAATAACGTATCGCTTCACACAAGGCAGGGCGTAGATGTTCACTATGCGGCATAGACGGATTTATGCGGATATAAAAACCGAGTGTTCATTTGGATCACTCAAATCCAATGTGAACACTCGGTATGGTAGCGGTAAGTGGATTTGAACCACTGACACTGCGGGTATGAACCGCATGCTCTAGCCAACTGAGCTATACCGCCATAGCAACGTTACATATTATAAACGATATTTTTTTATTTGTCAAGCACTTTTTCAAAAAATTGTTAATCATTGCCGTCATTGCGCGTTCAAGCTGACGCAAAAAGCGCGTTTTGCAACTTAAACGGTTATGGACACAGAGCAAAAATTGTGATAAAATACAATATAGCGGCGGTGGAAACCGCGCCGATATTAAATTGACATTGAAAAGAGGAATTATCATGAAGGATTTGAGGTTTAGAAGAGCCGCGGCAATTCTCGTATCTGCGGCGACGGTATTTTCATTGACATTGCCCGCGGCAGCGGACGGCAGCACGAAGGAAGTATCGCTTCATCTCGCGGCATATTACAATGACGCCAAAACGCTTTTGGGCGTCAAGGAAATACGTGGCAGCCTAAGCAAGGACGAGGTTGACGCGCTTGTTGATATTTACGAGCCGGACAACGCATACACGGCGAAGGTGTTTGAATGGACAGGCGACATTGAGCCGGTAAACGACAGCGGCAGAGAGGTTGATATATCCGACGAGCCGGAGGTCGTGATCCTCCACACGAACGATATGCACGGCGCGCTTGCAGGCTCATCGTCGGTTATAGGCTCGGACAGCGTGGCGGCGCTTAAAAAGCTTGACAGCGCAATTCTTGCCGACGCCGGAGACGCTTCTCAGGGAGTCGCGCTCGCGTCACAGTCGAAGGGCGAGAGCGTAATAAAAATCATGAACGCGGCGGGCTATGACGTTATGGCAGCCGGCAACCACGAGTTCGACTACGGTCTTGACCATTTCAAAGAGCTTAGGGATATGGCAAGCTTCCCAATCATATCGGCGAACACGTACAATGGCGACGCGCTTTTGTGCGCCGGCGGCGACAATAACGGCGCGAATGTTTTAATAGATAAAAACGGCGTAAAAGTCGGTATATTCGCGCTTACAACGCAGAATACGATAACCTCTACAAAGCCGGAAAACGTGGAGGGCATTGACTTTAAGGACGAGGTCACGGTCGCGCAGGAACAAGTACAAAAACTCGATGAAGCGGGCGCGGACGTAATTATCGCGCTCACGCATATGGGTGAAACGGACGAGGGCGCGTGCACAAGCGTAGAGCTTGCCGAGGCGCTCAAGGACACTGAACTTGACGCGATTATCGACGGTCACACGCATCATGTGGTAAACGAAAAGGTCGGCAACATCACGATCGCGCAGACCGGCACGGGCAGTGTAAACGTCGGAAGAATGGCAATCAACATTGAGGAAAACGGCGAGGTTACATTAGATGAAACAATGCTCTCCCGCGCGTTCTTTGACAACATCACTCCCGACGCGGAGGTTACAAAGACAATAACCGACGAGAGCACGGAGCTTAACAAAACGCTTGAAAAGAAAATCGGCGAAACGAAAACAACGCTTTGGGGCGGCTCTATAAGAGGCGTGATCACGGAGGGACGCGTAGGCGAAACAAACTTCGGAAGTCTTATCTGCGACGCGATGATTGATGAAGCGAAAAATCTGGTACCTGACACGTACAAGGACGAGGAAGGCAATATAACGGCTCCGATAGTCGCGATTGAAAACGGCGGCGGTTACCGCTCGAGCATTCCAAACGGCACAATCACGCTCGGTCATATTATAAACGCGCTGCCGTTCGCGAACAACGTGCGTATTATGGAGATAACTCCGAAGAAGCTCTACAGCGCCCTTGAGGGATATATTTCAAGCGAGAAGAACGGTACGCCGATCGGCGTAACGGCGCAGGATGAGGAAACGGGCTTCCTGACGGCAACATACGAGGGCAGCTTCCCGCAGATAGGCGGTATGCGTATCTGCTATGATCCGAATAAGCCCGTCGGCGAAAAGATAGAAGTCGTCTCTCTCATTGCCGGCAACGAGAATTTGAACAGAGACGACGACACGACGAAGCTGATTCTCGCATCGCACGACTATATAATAGGCGCGGAGTACATGATCGCCGAGGGCAGCGGACTTACGGAAACAGTCACCGCATACATCAATTCACTCACGGAAAACGGCACAAAGCCGCTTGAATTACCCGTAACTATGGGAAGAATAATAACAACGGCGCACACTCCCGACAACTACACCTACACCGCGCATATAACTCTCACAAATGCAAGCTCTCTTGCCGCGGGCAGCGAGGTTCCGGTATACGTTGACGGAAAACCGTATGATAAAGCGGCTGTCGTAAATGACGAGGAAATCAAGATCCCGGGCAAGGACGACGACGGAAACGAGATCGTCAAGGAAACGCTGAATGTCAGGACGCTCAATATAGAGCTTCCCGACGGCCCTCACGCGATTAAGCTGTTCCCCGAGCAGGAGGAGGTATACGTAAACAACTACAGCGGAAACGGTATACTGTACACTTACAACGGACTGACGCTCAAATACCCCGAGCTTGAATACGACGCGGAAAAGATAGAGCAGCCCGTAGGCTGACGCATACAAAACAGATAAACGGACGGTTTACCGTCCGTTTTTTTGTGCGCGGATTTTGTCGTAACATTTTTTACATTCGACAACCGTCTTTGACATTTTTCTCGGACATGCCGGAGTATAATACATCATAGAGGTGGTCAAAATGATTGTGTACGCCGATGTGTTGTTCCTTATAAATTTCGTATCGTCGTACATCATGCTCCGTCTCATCGAGTGCCTTATATTAAAACAGCGCGCAAAAACCGTTCGTATGATAATTGCCGCGGCGGTAGGAGGCATAGCTTCGGTGGCGGTTTTCTGCGCGGAAATACCGTCCGCGCTGCTTCTGCCGATTAAGACATTATCCGCCGTAATAATGGTATTTACAGCATTTTTCACCCGCGGCGGACATATTCTGCGCACCGTTTTGTGGCTTTTCGCGCTGTCGGGTATGACCGTGGCGGCGGCTATGCTGCTCGCGATGCTGCTCGGCGGTACTACGGGCGTGCTCGTAAAATGCGGAACAATATATTTTGACCTTCCGTCTGGCGTGTTTTTACCGCTTTTTATACTGTCATACGCGGCTGCGGCACTCTTTATGAAAATACTGCAAAACAGACGCGCGAAAAGGCGGTATTCGGTGACAATATCATACGGCGGCAAAAAAATCACCGTTCCGGCATTATTCGACAGCGGCAACCTTCTCCGCGATCCGCTGTCGGGGAAGTGCGTGAGTGTGCTTGAATGGGATAAGGCTAAGGAGCTTATCGGCGCGGACTACGGGTTTGACACGATTTTAGAGCATACGGACGACGTGATTTTAAGAGCCGTACCGTACCGCGGCATAAACGGTACGAACGGTATAATATATGCTTTTACCGCCGACGGGCTGGAAATACCGGAGGAAAAGAAGTCGGCTGAAAACACCCTTATAGGGCTGTACAACGGACGGCTGTCGCCGGACGGGGAATATAACGCGCTTGTAAACTCGGCGCTATTGTGAAGGGAGCGAAAAACATGGAACTGCTGAATACGCTGAAAAGGACATTTATGTTTATAGGGACGAACCCCTTAAAATGTGATGAGGTATACTATATCGGCGGCAGCGACACACTTCCCGCTCCGCTTTCAAAGGAGGAAGAGGCGCGTCTTATCGCGATGCTTGCCGAGGGCGACATGTCGGTAAAAACGACGCTGATTGAGCATAATCTGCGTCTTGTGGTATATATCGCGCGCAAGTTCGAGAATACGGGCATATACGTCGAGGATCTTATCTCGATAGGCACGATAGGACTTATAAAGGCGATAAACACCTTTAAGCCCGACAAAAACATAAAGCTCGCGACGTACGCGTCACGGTGCATAGAAAACGAGATACTGATGTACCTTCGTAAAAACTCAAATATGCGCAGTGAAATTTCTATAGACGAGCCGCTTAACGTGGACTGGGACGGCAACGAGCTGCTGCTGTCTGACATACTCGGCACGGACAACGACGTAATCTGTAAAAACATTGAGGACGAGGTTGACAAGGCGTTGCTCGCCGACGCGCTGTCAAAGCTCACGAGCCGCGAACAGCAGATTATGAAAATGCGTTTCGGGCTGGGCAGGGAAAAGGAGAAAACGCAGAAGGAGGTAGCCGACATACTCGGCATATCCCAGTCGTATATTTCACGGCTTGAAAAGAGGATAATCGGAAGGCTGAAAAAAGAAATAGTAAAAATGTCATAATACATATCCGCGTCATATTCTTATACATACCGCGCGCCGCGCGGGAATAACAAGGAGGTAAGGGATATGACGAACAAGGTGGAGATCTGCGGAGTAAACACATCTAAGCTTCCGGTACTGTCAAGAGAAGAAAAGAACGCGTTGTTCATAAAAATAAAGCAGGGGGATAAGGAGGCGCGCGAGACCTTTGTAAAAGGCAATCTGCGTCTTGTATTGAGCGTAATACAGCGTTTTAAGAGCAGGGGAGAGAACCCCGACGACCTGTTTCAGGTCGGGTGTATAGGACTTATAAAAGCGATAGACAACTTCGACCTGTCGCAGAATGTGCAGTTTTCAACGTACGCCGTACCCATGATAATAGGCGAAATACGACGCTACCTTCGCGACAACAACGCGATACGAGTGAGCCGCTCATTGAAGGATATTGCGTACAAGGCTATGCACGTGAGGGAAAAGCTGATAAACGCGAATTCAAAGGAACCGACCATATCGGAAATAGCAAACGAGCTTAATCTCCCGAAGGAGGACGTCGCGCTCGCGCTCGACGCGATAGCCGAGCCGGTGTCGCTGTTCGAGCCTGTGTACCATGACGGCGGTGAGGCGATATACGTAATGGATCAGGTAAAAGATTCAAAAAACGTGGATGAAAACTGGCTTCGCAGCATAGCATTAAGTGAGGCGATGAAGCATCTCGGAGCAAGGGAAAAACACATATTGGATCTTCGGTTTTTCAAAAGCAGGACACAGATGGAGGTGGCAAAGGAAATAGGAATATCACAGGCGCAGGTGTCGCGCCTCGAAAAAAACGCGCTGAAGCAGCTTCGGAAATATATATAGTAAAAAATATGTCAAAAAAATCAATGTCGCTCTTGCAATTCGGTAAAATTTCGTGTATAATAAACATATATATGCGTAACAAATGCGAAAAATGGAGGAATGACAATGATTAGCAAGGCGTTTCAGGATATAGTAAGCCAGATGTCCGAGGTGTTCCCGAAGAAATTCGGTATAGCCGATTCTCACGGTCTTGTACTTGCGTCGAACGGCTCCGAGCCTTCGGGCGAGACGGTGGACGATTTGGTAACCGTTGCGTCAAACAGCGAGAAACTGCTTTTTAAGGACGGATATACGGTACGTACGGTGTCGAATAAGCCGTACACCGAATACATGGTATACGTTGAGGGTACCGATGAAGTGTCAAAATACTGCTGCAATTCGCTTGTTGTTGCAGCAAATAATGTGCGCCATTACTACGACGAAAAATACGATAAAAACAATTTCATGCAGAACATTATATTCGATAACATTCTTCCGTTCGATTTACATCAGAAGGCGCGCGAGTTGCATGTTGAAATAGACGTGCCGCGCGCGGCGTACTATATAAAGGTGCTTGACGAGGGTGAAAACGGTATTTACGACGTTCTCCGCAACATGTTCCCCGACAAGGAAAGGGATTTTGTCATAAACATCGACGCGGAAAATCTCGTGCTTATCAAAGAGCTTCACGACGGCGAGGACTCCGGCAAGCTCGAGGAAACGGCGCAGGCGATCGTCGATACCGTGAATGCCGAAACGATGCACACGGTATGCGTCGGCGTAAGCACAATAGCGAACAATATCGACCGCATAAACGGCGCGTACAAGGAAGCGCAGATTGCGATTGAGGTCGGTAAGGTGTTCGACGACGAAAAGTATATATTAAATTACGACAGCCTCGGCATAGGAAGGCTTATATACCAGCTCCCGATAAAGCTGTGCGAGCTTTTCCTCAAGGAGGTATTCAAAAAGGGCGATATCTCGACGCTCGACGACGAGACGATTCTCACCATCAACAAATTCTTTGAGAACGACCTCAACGTCAGCGAAACATCGAGACAGCTTTTTGTGCACAGAAACACGCTTGTATACAGACTTGAAAAGATATATAAGCTTACGGGCCTCGATCTCCGCAAGTTTGACCAGGCGATAGTATTTAAGGTAGCCATGATGGTTTACAAATATCTCGAATCAAATTCGATGAAAATATAAATGCGAATAGCGTTGGCTGCCGCGCAAGCTTTGTAGTGAAGGCGCGGCAGCCGTTTTTTTAGGGAGAAGATTATGGAGACAAAAGGAAAGATTGCGGCTGCGGTTGCTGTAACGGCGGCGGTAACGTGTGCCGTAACGGTTTTTGCGTGCGTGCGTTTCGTATATCCGGCTATGATTTCGGCGTACGGAGCGAGCAGCAAGCTCGGACTTGTAAAAGCCGTGCTTGACGGCACATATCTTTACGACTACGATAAAAATGAGGCGGACGAATATTCGGCTATGGCGTATGTCGCGTCGCTTAACGAACCGTACACGGCGTATTATCCCGCCGACCTGTTCCGCTCGTACAACGATGCGATAGATGAGGAATATACCGGTATAGGTGTGATTGTAACGGTGAATGACAGTGATGAAATAGAGGTAATATCGGCTTACGAGGACGGACCGGCGTATAACGCGGGCATACTTCCGGGCGATATTATAACCGCCGTGGACGGAGAAGAGTACACGGGCGGTTCTCTTGACGAAGCCGTTGAGCATATACGCGGCGGCGAGGCGGGCACGACGGTGGAGCTTAGGATTTTAAGGGACGGCTCGGAGGAAATAAACATGACCGTCGAGCGCGGCAGCATATCTCAGCAATCGGTCAAATCCGAGCTTATAGAGGACGGCGTTGGCTATATACGCGTCAGCGGCTTTAATATGGCGTCCGGCAGCAACGAAAAAAGCACGTCCGACGAGTTTAAG
This sequence comes from uncultured Clostridia bacterium, assembly GCA_947591315.1. Taxonomy (GTDB): domain Bacteria; phylum Bacillota; class Clostridia; order UBA1381; family UBA1381; genus Hominilimicola. The sequence continues at coordinate 22,544 of CANQDD010000022.1, read as the reverse complement.
GAAGCAGTGGAAGGTCTTAAAGCAGTGGGCGCGGAGCGCATTGTACTTGATTTAAGAGACAATCCGGGCGGCGTACTCGACGAGGCTTGCGAAATGGCGGACTACCTTTTGCCGGAGGGTATTATAACGTACACCGAGGACAAAAGCGGCAAGAGAACCGATTACACATCTGACGCCGAAAATGAGCCCATACCCATGACAATTCTGATAAACGGCAGCAGCGCGAGCGCGTCGGAGGTGTTCACGGGCGCGCTCAAGGACTACGGCAGAGCCGAGGTGATCGGTGAAACAAGCTACGGCAAGGGTATAGTACAGAACGTTTACAGCTTTACGGACGGTTCGGGCATATCGGTCACGTCCGCCAAGTATTACACGCCAAACGGCGTATGTATACACGAAACGGGCATAGAACCCGATATAAGCGTACCGCTTCCCGAAAAATACGGGAACGCGTACGTGTCAACGATTGACCGGAGCGAGGATACACAGCTTCAAAAAGCGGTGGAAAGGGTAAAGGAACGGTAGAGAAATTTCCGGAGGGGTTTTGATGATAAAGCTAAAGAAATGGCAGTATGTGCTGTTCGGCACAATTATGGCTCTCGCGATGTGGACGCTTGTGGGAGTCGGTACCAATCTTTTTACGACGGACGGTGTGTTTGAGGTTTTTGCCTATATCTCGTCGTATATTCTTGTGCTGTGCTTTTGGGGACTTGCGGTATTTGAATTTGACATATCCGAAGGTCTGCGGAAAGCTATCGGCATAACGCTGTTCGCGCTTACGCCGTTTTTCTGTATGCAAATATCGATGATGCTCGCAGGCAAGCCGGAGTATTCGTTTTTAATATTCTTTATAAACATGATGTTTTACGCGTCGTTTATGGCGATAATACTCGCCGCGACGAGAAGCTTCCGCGCAAGCGCGATTGCTGCGGTCGGCGCGTCGTACCTGTTTAACCTCGCGTGCTTTGTGATAAATATACTGCGCGGCACGCCGCTTATACCCGGCGACATACTCGCCATAGGCACAGCGGCACAGGTGGCACAGCACTACACGTTTGAAATGCGTTATCCGATAATCGCCGCCACTGTAACGGCGGCGACGGTTATCGCGCTTTTGGTAAAATTTCCTTATAAGCCGAGGTTCAGATTTAAGAATATCATTCTGCCCGTAAGCGGCGTACTGTTCGCGGCAATATTTGCCGCTGCGATATTGGTGCAGGATTATTCCGATATAGATATGGACTTTTTCGACCAGTACCACGCGAACAACACTCACGGCACGGCATACAGCTTTTACATAAACGCGCGGCGAATGGTTCTCGAAAGACCGGACGGTTACGACAGCACGAAAGCCGAAGCGCTTCTAAAGGAGAGCGGCGCGCCGTTCCCCGCCGACGCGGACAAGCCCAATATAATCGTAATAATGAACGAAAGCTTTTCCGACTTGAAATCGGTGGGTGACTTCAAGACGAGCGAGGACTACATGCCTTTTACAAGAGAAATTTCCAACAACGCGATAAAGGGCGAGCTTCTTGTGTCACCTTTCGGCGGCTATACGTGCAATACGGAGTTTGAATTTTTGACGGGACTTTCAATGGGACTGCTGCCCGCGGGTTCGACGCCGTATCTTCAGTACATATCAAAGCCTTTTCCGAGCGCGCTGCCGGAGTACCTTTCGGAAAACGGGTACAAATCGGTCGCGCTGCACCCGTACTATGCCCGCTGCTGGAACAGGGAAGCTGTGTACCGCAATCTGGGCTTTGACGAGTTTGTGAGCATGGAAAATATGAGCGAGCTCGTGCCGGAGAATGAATGGGAGTACGTGAGATACTATTTGAGCGACCGTACCTCGTACCGCACAATAGAGAAGTATCTCGAAACCAAGGAAAAGAGCAAGCCGCTGTTCCTGTTTAACGTTACAATGCAGAATCACGGCGGCTACACGTATGAAGGAGACGAGTTCCCGACCGTTACCATAACCGATATGCAGGGCAGCTACAGTGAAGCCGAGCAGTATCTGTCGCTCATAAAAGAGAGCGACAGCGCGTTCGAGGAGCTTATAATGAATTTGAAAAATTACGGCGAGAAAACAATCGTCGTAATTTTCGGAGACCATCAGCCGGCGGTCGAACAGGCGTTTTATGAGGAACTTTACGGCAATTCTTTGCTGAACCTTTCGGCGGAGGATTTGCAAAAGCGCTATACCGTTCCATTTGTAATATGGGCGAACTACGATATAAAAGAGGAAACGGGCATAAAGACAAGTCCAAATTATCTCTCCGACCTCGTGCTTGACACGGCGGGACTTCCGAAAAACGCTGTCGGCAGCTTTACCTCGCGTCTTAAAGCGGAAATACCGCAGATTAACGTAATGGGACACTACGACGCGGGCGGTGTGTGGCACGAAAACGACGTGAACGAGTCCGACAGCCTGCGCGATTACAACTATATCGAATACTACCAGCTTACAAACAAATAAGGGGTAAATTATGGGTATTTTCAACATAGCCGATTACGGCGCGGTATCGGACGGCAAAACGGTATGCACCCGCGCGATACAGCGCGCAATAGACCTGTGCGGCAGGGGCGGTACCGTGTACGTGCCGGAAGGTACGTTTATAACAGGCGCGATATATCTTAAAAGCGATATGACGCTGTACCTTGCGAAAAATTCAAAGCTTTTGGGCAGCGGCGATCTTAACGATTTCCCGATTGTCGGCTGCCCGTACGAGGGGTACGAGCAGCTTTGCTACGCGTCGCTTATAAACACCGACGGCGCGCTCTACCGCCATATAACGATAGAAGGCGAGGGTACGCTTGACGCGAACGGAGTCGAGCTTTTTCATAAGGAAATTGAAGAAGGGAAGGGAAAACGCGGCAGAATAGTCTGCATAAGGAACTGCGAAAATCTGACGATTCGCGGCGTAACGCTGCGCCAGTCTCCCGCGTGGGGACTGCACCTCGTCTACTGCAAAAACGTGCTGATAGAAAATATCGGCGTTCATACGAAATATGACGAAAACGGCGAAAAATACAACGTGTACAACTGCGACGGCATAGACATTGATTCGTGCAGCGGCGTTGTGATACGTGATTCGCTAATATCGAGCCAGGACGACTGTATAGCGGTAAAATCGGGACGAGACACAATAGGACGCAGAGTAAATATACCGTCCGAGAACATAACGATTGAGAATTGTGAATTTAAGAGCGGCTTCGGCGTGGCAATGGGCAGTGAGATGTCGGGCGGCGTAAAGGACGTGTACGTGCGTAACTGCCGTTTTACCGACACCCACTCGATAGCGAGCGTAAAGACCGTGCGCGGACGCGGCGCGTACATAAGGAATATACACTACGAAAACTGCACACTTGACAACAGAAATACAGAGATAACCGACACAAAATGGTTTCGCGGCGCGCTTTACATTGACGCGTTTTACGGCGAGGAACTGTTTGACGCGGACGCTCCCATACCTATTGATGAAACAACGCCCGTTATTGAGGACATATATTTTAAGAACATACGTCTCAAAACCGTTGCAGGAAACGCAATATATATCTGCGGACTGCCCGAAAGACATTTTAAGAACATATATTTGGAAAACGTCACGGCGCACGGAAGGTACGGCATGAAAACGAAAAATGTTGACAACCTTGTCACCGTAAATGTAAACGTGACGAGCGACGAGGACTAAAGTCCGCATCGCTCGAAGAAGTCGGCTGACGACAGCCCCGACGGACGGTTAAAACGTTTCAGCATAAACAGCGAGTCGGGATCGCTCGTCACCGTGTTTATGCCCTCCGTACACGAAAAACTCATTTTGAATCCCATATCCTGCAGCCATTCGGTCGTGCCTTTGCTGTACGCGCCGAACGGGTACGCGTAAATTATCGGCGCAAAACCGGTCTTTGACAAAAATCGGTTTTGCGCTTTTTCCGTATCGGCGCAGAATACGCGCTTATACTCCTCGTCGCTCTCACCCTTCTTTTTCTGCGCGCCGTTCCTTCCCTTATCGACCGAGTGAAAGTCGTACGAGTGATTGCCGACCTCGACGCGGTTCGACAAATACATATCGTACACCTCGCTCCACCGCAGATACCCGTACGTCGCGTTTTTTATGTTGCTCTCGCTGAACTCGTCGGTATAGCTTCCGACAATGGAGCAGACAGCCTTTGCGCCCGTTTCCTCCAGTATCGGCATAACGTGACTGTAAAAGTTGTAGTTACCGTCGTCAAAGGTGAGCATCACAGGTTTTTTCGGCAGCGGAGTGCCATGTTCAGAATAGTCTATGACCTCCTGGGCGCTTACGAACGAATAACCGTTATTTTTCAGATACATAATATCCTCTTTGACCGTGTCGGGCGTCACGACATACTTGCCCGCGCGCGACGAGTCGGCGATAACGCTGTGGTACATGACTATCAAAAGCTCCCTGCCGCCGCCGATTGCCGTTGTGTAACCGCCCCGCACGGTGTAAACGATTACGGCAAGACATGCCAAGAACAGACACGCGGCGGGAATAAGGATAAAGCGCATTTTTTTCATAAAAATAACACCCCCTGTTATAGTATGACAGGGGGTGCGCCGTTATGCGGTAAATCAAGCCTTGCCGACGGAGCCGAACAGCTCCATCTTTTCTTTTACGATTACCTTTATAGCCTCCGCGCCGGGAGCCAACAGCTTTCTCGGATCAAAGCCCTTGCCCTCAAGGTCTTTGCCCGCCTCGATGTACTTTCTCGTAGCTTCCTGGAAATAAAGCTGACATTCGGTGTTAACGTTGATCTTCGCAACGCCGAGTGAGATTGCCTTCTTAATCATATCCGCCGGTATGCCCGTGCCGCCGTGAAGAACGAGAGGAAGGTCGCCGATAAGCTCTTTTGTTTTTGCGAGAGCGTCAAAGTCAAGTCCCTTCCAGTTTGCGGGGTATTTGCCGTGAATGTTGCCGATACCTGCCGCAAGGAAGTCAACGCCGAGATCCGCGATTTTCTTGCACTCGTTCGGATCGGCAATTTCGCCCATGCCGACAACTCCGTCCTCTTCGCCGCCTATCGAGCCCACCTCAGCCTCGATCGACATGCCCATAGCGTGGCTTACCTTTACAAGCTCCTTTGTTTTTTCGATGTTTTCCTCAATGGGGAAGTGCGAGCCGTCGAACATTATTGACGAAAATCCCGCCTTTATGCACTTGTAGCAGCCTTCATAAGTACCGTGATCGAGATGAAGCGCAACGGGAACGGTTATGTTCATTTCCTCAATCATAGCCTTAACCATAGCCGCGACGGTCTTAAAGCCCGTCATATATTTACCCGCGCCCTCGCTTACGCCGAGAATAACGGGCGACTTGTTTTCCTCCGCCGTGGCGAGGATTGCCTTTGTCCATTCAAGATTGTTTATGTTAAACTGACCGACCGCGTACTTTCCCGCGACTGCCTTGTTTAACATGTCTGTAGCTGAAACTAACATTTCAACATTCCTCCTTTATAAATTTGATAAAATATATGTTAATTTAATATATTTTCAGTTACCTATGATGATACGGTCGGAATTTAAGACGCGCGTAAGGTTGTCCTCCGTGGCTGCTATCGTTTTCGACCTGCCGCAGCGCAGACACGAAATGACGACGCTGCCGCCCTTTACGATTACCGACGCCTTTTCGCCGCCGCACACGCAGCCTATACGATGCGCGTCGGAGAGCTTGTTGAGCCGCTCTATTATCAGAAGAAGCGTATTGAATACCGCGTCGTCTCCGGTGTCATACTCGTCTATAATGTCGGAATAAATATCGGTATCCTCAAGCGCCATTTCAACCTCATCACTGTCGCCGGCAAAGAATATATCCATACCCGCCGCCGGACATTTATACGACAAGAGCTTTTTCTTCCAAAATCCGCCGCGTGAAGATGTGTAGCTGTGATTTCCGCCGCAAAGCGGACACTCGACGTTGATTTTGTAGCCCGCGCCCTTAACGGAGATCGTAACGCACTTCTCGCGGCAGCCGTGGGTGGGGCATACAAACGTCGCCTTACCCGCGCCCGAAAAATCGAAAATTGTCAGATATTTTGAAGATATGTTTGAGCAGACCGGGCATATATAAGCCACCGTCCGTTTCATTTCAACAACCATTTATACAACCTCTCTACAATCCTATTTTTTCCTCGCGCGCGTAGAAAAACAAATACTGCTGCGCAAATCCGCCGAGCGCGCCGAATTTCTTTTCGGCAAATTCCGAAACAGCATTGATGCTCGTTTCACCGTCAAAATAGCAATACTCCATGATACGCTTTATCCATACGTCCACGGGAAACGCCTCCGTGTGCGAAAGCCCGAAAAGAAGTATACAGTTCGCAACCTTGTTACCCACGCCGTTTATGCGCATAAGTTCTCTTTTTGCGCCCTCCGCGTCAAGCGAGCGTATGTATTTTTCGTAAATATCGCCCGACGCGAACCGCCTTGCCGCGTCTATAATATACTTGTCGCGGAAACCCGCGCGTATCGGAGCTAAATCCTCCGCGTTAAGGCACGCGAGCGTCTCACAGTCGGGGAAGGAGTAATATATTTCGCCGCCGTACTCGATCTCGCTGCCGTAAAGCGCGCACAGCCGCTCGATTATACCCTTTATGCGCGGTATATTGTTGCTCGCCGATATGATAAACGACACGACCGTTTCCCACAAATCCTGATTGAGTATGCGTATACCGCCGCCGTACGAAACAGCCGCGCGCATAACGTCGTCAGTTGCGAGAACTTTTTTTATTTCGCCGTAATCTCTGCCGAGGTCAAAATAATCATGCCAGATATTCTTAAAATCGTCCTCGCTCGTATCGTAGAGCGTGACGGTATCGCCGCTCTGCCTGATACGAAGCGCCCTGCCGCGCGCGACGCCGATGTACGAGCCGTCCGCGTCCGCGTTCCAGCGGAAGCACTGACCGCAGTCGAATATATGTTTTAAATCGAAGTCCCTAAGCCCCGTGATAACGAGGTTTTTTCCTGTCATTTGCGTATTCATAAATACAGTATACCACATTTGGTATATTTTATCAATAATATAAAGATAGAAATTTAACAAAAGCTTTTGTACATTTTGATAAGCATAATTGCGCCGCACCACTTGACACAATAGGATAAAAATAGTAAAATAATTACGTATGTTCTTATATAATGAAAGGAGAAACCGACAAAATTATGGATACAATGCAGGGACTTAAACGCACAAATTACTGCGCCGATACCGAGGGCATAGGCAAAGAGGTAACGGTCGGCGGCTATGTGCAGAAAACGAGAGATTTGGGAAACCTTATATTTATAGATTTACGCGACCGCAGCGGAATAGTACAGCTTGCGTTCGACGACGCGACCGACAGGGAAATTTTCGGGAAAGCGTCAAAGTGCCGCGCGGAGTATGTGCTTATGGCAAAGGGTACGGTGCGCGAGCGTGAGAGCAAGAACCCCGATATTAAAACGGGCGATATAGAAATATTCGTAACTGATCTGCGCGTGCTTGCGGCAGCGCAGACGCCGCCGTTCGAGGTTGTCGACGACACGAACGTAAACGAGGAGCTGAGGCTGCGTTACCGCTATCTTGACCTTCGCCGCTCCGTTTTGCAGAAAAACCTCATAACGCGCGGCAAAATAGCGAAGTCGGCGCGCGACTACTTCTACGAGAACGGCTTTATCGAAATTGAAACTCCGATGATGATAAAATCCACGCCGGAGGGCGCGCGAGACTACCTCGTGCCGTCACGCGTGCATAACGGCAGCTTTTACGCGCTTCCGCAGTCGCCGCAGATGTACAAGCAGCTTCTGATGATTGCGGGCTACGACCGTTATATACAGCTTGCGCGCTGTTTCCGCGACGAGGATCTGCGCGCCGACAGACAGCCGGAGTTTACGCAGATAGACCTTGAAATGTCATTTGTTGACGTTGAGGATATACTCGAAATAGGCGAGGGCATGATAAAAAGAGTGTTTAAGGACGTGCTTGACGTTGAAATTCCCACGCCGCTGCCGAGACTTACGTACAAGGAAGCGATGGAGCGTTACGGCTCGGACAAGCCCGACACGCGCTTCGGCATGGAGATATGCGACCTTTCCGACCTCGTAAAAAACAGCGGCTTCGGCGTGTTCTCGTCGGCGATCGAAGCGGGCGGCTCGGTACGCGCGATAACGGCGAAAAACGCCGCTTCGACCTTAACGCGCAAGGAAATAGACAAGCTCACCGAATACGTGCGCGGCATAGGCGCGAAGGGACTGGCGTTTATACGCTGGGTCGACGACGCGCCGTCATGCGGTTTCGCGAAATTCTTAGCCGACGGCGAGCTTGATGCGATACTTAAACGCACCGGCGCGGAAAAGGGCGACGTTGTGCTTATCGTGGCAGACAAGGACAGAGTAACGCTGCCCGTACTCGGCGCGCTGCGTCTAACCGTCGCGAAAAAGCTCGATATAATCCCCGACGGCTACAACTTCCTTTGGATAACGGAGTTCCCGTTCTTTGAGTATGACGACGAGACAAATTCATGGATAGCGATGCACCACCCGTTCACGATGCCGATGGACGAGTGTATACAGTACCTCGACACAGACCCCGGAAAGGTAACGGCTAAGGCTTACGACCTCGTATTAAACGGCACGGAGCTTTCGAGCGGCTCGATACGTATCACAAACGCGGAATTGCAGGAAAAGATGTTCAAGGCTCTCGGACTTACGGACGAGGAAATAGAGGCAAAATTCGGCTTCCTCGTTGAGGCGTACAAGTACGGAGCCGCTCCGCACGGGGGCATGGGTATAGGTCTTGACAGACTGGCAATGATAATGACCGGAAGCGAGAGTCTGAGGGACGTAACGGCGTTCCCGAAGGTACAGAACGCGTCCGAGCTTATGTCCGGCGCGCCGGGCGGCGTGGACGAAGCGCAGCTTGAGGAACTCGGCATAAGAATGATAAAGAAAGACGAGTAAGAGTGGAGTGAAGCAGAGAATGATTACGGTATCAAATCTGACGAAAAAATACGGACAGAAAACCGTACTCGACAACGTGAGCTTTGACGTTAAGGAAGGCGAGATCGTAGGCTTTTTGGGGCCCAACGGCGCGGGAAAGTCCACAGCTATGAATATTATAACAGGCTACATTTCAGCCACGGAGGGCAGCGCGCAGATAGACGGTCACGACATAGCCAAAGAGCCTATCGAGGCGAAAAAGCGCATAGGCTACCTTCCCGAAATGCCGCCGCTTTACGTGGATATGACCGTTAGGGAATATCTCGAATTTGTATGTGATTTGAAAAAGGTCAAAAAAGCCGATATGAAAGCGCATATCGATGGCATAATCGAAACGGTGAAAATATCCGACGTTGAAAACAGACGCATCGGTAACCTCTCAAAGGGCTACAAGCAGAGAGTGGGACTTGCGGGCGCGCTTATAGGCGATCCGCCGGTTATAATACTTGACGAGCCGACCGTCGGACTTGACCCGAAGCAGATAGTTGACGTGAGAAACATAATCAAAAAACTGGGCGAAACAAAGACGGTCATATTAAGCTCGCATATATTGAGTGAGATTAGCGCCGTCGCGGACAGGGTAATCATCATAAACAGGGGCAGAATTGCCACCGAGGACACGCCCGCGAACCTTCAAAACCGTCTCGGCAAGTCGCACCGCGTACAGCTTACCGTTTCGGGCGACCGCGGCAAGGCGGAAAATCTGCTTAAATCCTTTGACGGCGTAAGTAATGTCGTATGCACCTCGTCAAACGGCGACGAGCACAGCTTTGAATTTGAAACGCAGCTTAGCGCGAACGACCGCAAAAAGATTTTCTTCGCGTTCGCGAAAGAGAATATGGCGATAATATCACAGCAGGACAAGCGGCTCACGCTGGAGGAAATATTCCTGTCGGTAACGGACGGCGGTGGAAAGGAGAGTGACGGCGGTGAAGGCGATATTTAAGAGAGAATTAAACGCGTACTTCACATCGGCTCTCGGCTACGCGTATTTGTTTTTGTTCCTTGTATTCACGGGACTTGTGTTCTACTTCACGTCCATACAGACGGGACTTTCTTCACTGACGACTTATTTTACCGTAACGGCGTACCTTTCGCCGCTGCTTTTGCCGCTCCTTACGGTGCGGATATTTTCGGAGGACAGGAAGCTTAAAACCGATCAGCTTCTGCTTACCGCGCCGGTATCAACAACCGGCGTAGTGCTTGGCAAATTTCTTGCCGCGTTCGCGATGTTCGGCATAGGTCTTGCGGTAACGATAATATATCCGCTCATACAGTCGCGCTACGGCGCTGTACCCGTTGCGGAAACGGTATGCGCGTACATCGGATTTATACTTTTCGCGGCGCTTATACTCGCTGTCGGCGCGTTCATGTCGTCGCTTACGGAAAACCAGATAACGGCAGCCGCCGCGACATACGTAGTGGTGTGCGCCGTGATAGCCGCCGTGTTCGCGGTAAATATAATACCGAACGAAACTATCGTGAATATCGCGCTTTGGCTTTCTCCGATAAACAGATTTCTGAACCTTCTTCACGGCAGATTTAACATAAATGACGCTGTTTACCTCGCAAGCGTAGCGGGACTGTTTCTGTTCCTGACGGTGGAAACGTTCGAGAAGCGCAGACTGGGCTGACGGGAGGGGTGCAATATGAATAACCGAAAAAAATTCAGGATAAATTTCATTGTAACGGTCGCCGCCGCGGTTGTGCTTGTCGCCGTGGTCAACGTGTTCGCGACCGTTCTCCAGAACCGTATGTCCATAATTACGAGCGACACATACGAGCTTTCCGACAGAACGAAGGACTATCTCGAAACTTTTGACACGCCCGCGCACATCTACATTTTCGAGAGCGCGGCGAAGCAGGACGAGAATATTTCAAACGTTCTTCGCCGATACGGAGAGCTCAACTCAAATATAAAGGTTGAAAACGTAAATCCTATGGAGGATCCGACCTTCGGAAGCAAATACACGAAAAAGGGCGAGTCGCTTCCGTCGAACTCGATTATTGTCGCGTCGGACACGCGTTACCGCACGTTTACGCTGACGTCGCTCTACGAGGGTACGTACCTGAGCGTCGAAAACAAGATAACGCCCGCGCTTGAATACATTTCGGGTGACGCGGACTTAAAGGCGTGCTTTACGACAGGTCACGGCGAGCTTGACTCCGCGGGTATGCAGAAAAAGCTCAAGGACGAAACGTACACAGTTGAGGAATGGGACAGCCTTATGACGGACGTGCCCGAGGACACGTCGCTCGTTGTGTGCTTCAGACCGCTAAACGACTTTACGGACGAGGAAATAACGAAGCTTGACGCGTATCTCGAAAAGGGCGGACACTTCCAGCTTTACACCGACAACGACACAAAGGCTCTCACAAACCTTTACAAATATATGGAGTCGTGGGGAATAGGCTTTACCGACACAATGGCTGCCGACACGAACAGCGACAACTACCTCTACAACGGCAGCACGCAGCTTATGTACGCCGACGTTCAGCCCACGCCGTTCACGGACGGCATAATTTCGGGCGACCGCCGCGTGGCGTACCTGCCTTACGCGAAAGCGCTCGATCTGCTCTTTGAATCAAACGGTTCAAGGACGGTGATGCCGGTGCTTGCCACGACCGATATGACGTACACGATAGAGGGTGACACGCTTGAAACGGTTGAGGACGTGCCTATGGGCGCGAGAATGATAGCCGGACTTGCCAGTGACACCGACACGGGCGCGTCTGTTTACGCCGCCGGCGCGACGTTTTTTATGAACTACAACGAGGAGGACATCACAGGCTCGGTAAACTACGAGTATTTTGACAACCTCATAAATTACATGCTCGGCACGGACGCGAGCTTCACCGTAAACGGAAAATCGGCTTACGGCGGAATGCTTATGATGAACGAGTCGCAGAAGGTCTATGTGCGCACGCTTGTCATTATCGTGATACCGCTTATTGTGCTTATATGCGCGGTTGTAGCGCTTTTGAAAAGGAGAAAGCTGAGATGAACAAGAAGCTGCTGACAGTTGTAATAGTGCTGATAGTGCTGTTCGCGGGCGCGACGGCGTTTCTTCTGCTGACCGGGAACAAAGAGCCCGACACACAGGGAACGGAAACAGAGGTCGAAACGTACACGCTGTTTGAAATACCCTCATCGTCGCTGAAAGAGGTGGAGGTAAACACGGCTGACTTTAATATAAAAGCCGTAAACACCGGCGACTCCGATTGGACGATTGACGGCGAGAACGCCGAGGAAATATCGCCGCAAAAGGCGTTCGGACTTGCCGGCACGGTGTCAAATCTCACATCGCGGAACCGCTACGACGCTCCGGAGGACTTGTCCGCTTACGGGCTTGACAACCCGTCCGTAACCGTCACGCTCCGCCTGAAAGAAGGAACGGAAAACAAGCTGTATATAGGCGACCTAAGCGCGTCGCTCGGCGAATACTTTGTAATGAAGGACGGCGACAACGCGGTTTACACTGTCTACAAGCACAAGGTCGACGCAATGCTCGAACCAATTTCGTATTATAAGGAGTTTAACCGTCTGACGCTCAACGCCGACGACATAACGGGTGTTAAGGTAGAGCGCGGCGGCGATGATATAGAAATTAAAATACGCGACGATATAGATGAGTTCACGCCGATAGTATGGGAAATGACCGAGCCATACGCAAGTCCCGCGAACGACGACTACATTGACGGCGAAATCCTCGATCCGATAAGCGGTCTGGAGCTTACAACGCCGATAGACAACGCGGACGGCGGCTTTACCGACAAATCGCCGGTCGTAACGGTAACGATACTCACGCACGATGAAGAGTCGGGCGAACTGAACGGCGGCAGCTACACGGAAACCTTCACCGTCGGCAAAGCCGAAGGCGATAACACCTACGTAAAATACGGCGGCAAGGTGTTCCTTGTGCCGACCGAGAACGTCGCGTTCGCGAGCGACAGCGCGTTTAATATAGTGAGCAAGCTTCAGCTTATGGAAAATATCGCCGACATTAAGAGCGTCACGGTCGAGTACGGCGGCGCGAGCCACAAAATCGAGGTGTCGCGCGACAGCAATAACAAGTACAGCTTTAAGACCGACGGCAAGGACGCCGACACCGAAAAGTCGCAGACAATTTACGAAAGCCTTATAAGCCTGTCGGTTGACAGCGCGTACACAGGCGGCGATCTCGGCGAAACGGCGCTAAAGGTCACATACGAGGGCGCGGACGGAAACGGTGACACCGCCATAGAGGTAAAACGCGTCGGCGATATCAACTGCGCCGTCGTAAAGAACGGCAAAGCCGAATTTATGATAAGATACGCGAAGATACAGGGCTTTACGGAGGAATTTGACGAGTACCTCCGCGGCTTCACGGAAGAATAGGAGGATAAACATGGAAAGCTTATGGATCGGCGAAATGCCCTACAAAAACGACAGCTTTATCGAGGAGGGCGAAACGTCCCACCGTATGCCCACGATAACGGCGTACCCGTCAAAATCGAGCTGCGCCGTGATAATTTTCCCCGGCGGCGGCTACGCGATGCGCGCCGAGCACGAGGGAAAGGGTTACGCGGAGTGGTTCAACTCCATAGGTGTGACGGCGTTCGTGGTAGATTACCGCGTCGCACCGTACAAGCACCCCGCGGAGCTTACCGACGCGATGCGCGCGGTAAAGTATGTTCGCGCGTTTGCCGACAGGTACGGCGTGGATAAGGACAAGATAGCCGTAATGGGTTCGAGCGCGGGCGGTCACCTTGCCGCGAGCGTGTCGGTGCATTATGACAAGGACTTCTACACCGCAACCGACAACATCGACCGCGAAAGCTGCCGGCCGGACGCGACAATTCTCTGCTATCCCGTAATAGATATGTACGAGTACCGTCACGACGGCTCGCGCGCCAATCTCATAGGCGACCGACCGTTTGACAGCGACAAGACGTTTATGTCGCTCTATAACCACGTGACGGTCAACACGCCGCCCGCGTTTATTTGGCACACAGCCGAGGACAGCGTTGTGCCGTGCGAGAATTCGCTTCTGTACGCCGGGGCACTCAGCAAATATCACGTGCCGTTCGAGCTTCACATTTACCCCGAAGGACACCACGGTCTCGGTCTTGCCGAGGAAGTGCCGCACACGGCGCAATGGTCAGCCGCGCTTAAAAGCTGGCTTGAGGATATAAAATTTATATAACCGAATTTAACATATTAAAGAGAGCGTATCATTACGATACGCTCTTTCATATTTACAGTGAAGTCTTTTTACTCACAATCACCGTCGGCAGCGACATTTCGCTGTACTGGGTGGAAATGATCGTGTTCCGCGCTATTCTCGAATACAGACCGGCGAATTTGCCGCCGTACATATAAATTCCCGTGATGTTGGAATATCTGCGGTAACCGGCGTTTTTGTCGTGCGTGAGGTCGATGTTGACCGACGCGTACGGCTCGCAGTACTCCTGCAACAGATAGTGGCTGCCGATATTTTCCGCGATGGCTTTTTTCCACTCCTCGTCCGTCATACCCTCGACGCCCGCGTAAACGCCGCGCGACGCGTACGAATCCTCCGGCTTAATCACCCATTTATCCTTATTTTCAAGCACGCCGAGCCTTTTCACGTTATCCTCCGTAAGCGAAACGGTGTAGGGGATATGCTCGTCTATGTACTTTTGTTCCTCACGCGTCAGAAAAGCCTTCGTCATATCGTCGTGCAGAACCTTGAACACAATCTTGTTGTGCGCGACCTGCGTCATAAAATCACCGATAAGGCAGACCGCGTTATCCGCCGCGGCGCGAATAAACGGCTGCACCTCGTCATAGCGGCGCATAATATCGCACGTCACCGCGCGGCGGTACACCGCGTCGATTTTTCTGCCCGACGGCGATATAAGCTTACCGCCATCGTATTTCAAGTCGGTAATCTCGCAAATCTCACATTCAAGCCCCGCGTCCTCAAACGCCTTCTTAAAATTCGTGAACTCGCGGCTCACGTCGCCGCCGAAGAAATCGACGATCGCGACGTACGGCTTTTCAACCGCTCTGTCGTAGCTTGCATAAATCCGCTTAAACTCGCGTATCCACGAATTAAACAGCTCACACGTCCGCATGTTGTACTCCTTTTGAAACTCGCCGAACGCGTATGTAAGCTTGATCGCCTCGTTAAGCTCCCTGTCCTCGTTCATCGCGCTCGAACCGTCGGTGTTGAACTCGCAGAACTTAAACGAATAATTGTCCTCGTTAAAGAAAATGTCGATACGCGCCATCGGCAGGAGGCAATCGTAATGCTTTGGGCGCAGTATGAGCCGCTCAAGCCTTTCGTCAAAACCAAACAACGCCCTGTACGCCGCGTCGGAGCGGTAACGGGCTATGACCTTTTCCAAAATCCCATACATCACAAGCGCGTTTTTTTCAATATACGCAGCCATATCCTCCGTGAACATTTTCGGGATATAGAGCGTGTGAACAAAGTACCCGTGGTACCGCGCCGTCTTTGTTTTTACGTACTCCTGCTGAACCGCCGCGCTTTTAATACATTCTTTCTTGTTTGCGTCTATAATTTTTCTGTATGCTTCTTCAGCCTCACGCAAAGAAAATCCTCTCCTTATAACAGCGTCCTTTCACTGGAACACCGAAGGCGGCTTTTCAAGCTGTTCTATCTGAACGTCTCCGTTTGTGAGGTGACGTATTTCTTCGAGAAATCTCTTGAAGTGCGGCGCGTTGTTGTGCTGCTCTATCGCGGTGTCGTTGAGCCACTCCTCGATAAACGTAAACTTCGACTTGTCGCGCCTGTTCTGAAAGAACTTGTACGACAGGCAGCCGCGTTCCTTCTTAGTCTCGCGCACGCAGTTTATGACGCATTTCGTAAATTCCTCTATATGCGAGGGTATAACGTCAAATTTGGCAATTATAGTAATCATATCGCAAAATCTCCTAAAAAAACTACTATATATTGTATCACACTTCTTTATAATTTACAAGTATTTTTCCGTATTTCACCAATATATTTTCCGGGACGATAAATTTTATTTCCTAAATATAACAAAAGTTGTATTGACTTAATTGCCGTTTTGTGGTAACATTATCACACCACCTTTAGGCATGGAAATTTAACGCATATCATCGGCGGTTAATTTAAAGGGGAGTAACATGGTTCAAACTGTCATAACTGTAAATCTGATTGTGGGAATAATATTTTTCCTGCTTTACTTTTATCAGATAATATACTTCATAATACCATACGTGAAAAAGGAAAAGCCGCACAAGGAAACGACGCTGCACCGATACGCGATAATGATTTCGGCGCGAAACGAGGAAAACGTGATAGCCACGCTCGTAAACTCCATACATCATCAGGACTACCCGCAGGAGCTTGTGGACGTGTACGTCATAGCCGACAACTGCACCGACAACACGGCGGGGGAGGCGGAAAAAGCGGGAGCTATCGTATTTGTGAGAAACGATTTGGAAAATGTGGGAAAGGGTTACGCTCTCGACTACGCTATAAACCGTATTTTCAAGGAAAAAGGCGAGGACTATTACGACGGCTTCATGGTATTCGACGCGGACAATATCCTCGACACAAACTACATAAGCGCGATGAACCGCACCTTCTCGGACGGTCACAGGATAATCACGAGCTACCGCAACTCCACGAACTACGGCACGAACTGGATAACGGCGGGCTACGCGCTCTGGTACATAAGAGAGTCGAAATTCCTGAACCATTCGCGTATGCTTTTGGGGAGCGGCTGCGCCATTTCCGGCACGGGCTTTCTCGTGCATAAGGACATAATCAAGGAAATGGGCGGCTGGAAATATTTCCTTCTCACGGAGGATATAGAGTTTTCCGTCGCAAACTCCATAAAGGGCGAGAAAATCGCGTTTTGCAGCGACGCGATACTCTACGACGAGCAGCCGCAGACGTTTATGCAGTCGTGGAAGCAGCGTCTCAGGTGGGCGAGAGGCTTTTTGCAGGTGTTCGGCAAGTACGGCTCGGATCTTGTAAAGTCGATATTCAAGAGAAACGGAAGAACGTGCTTCGATATGTCGATGACCGTGCTTCCTGCAATATTCGCGACGCTTGTGCTTATAGTGATAAACGCCGTCACCGCGGTCGCCGCTGTCATAAACGGCGAAAGCTGCCTTCCGATATTCATATCAATAGGTCAGTGGATATGCGGCGTGTACCTTATGCTGTTCCTTATGGGAATGATTACGACGATAGCCGAAAGGAAGCACATACACACGAGCGGCTGGAAGAAATTCAAGTATATGTTCACCTTCCCGATATTCCAGTTTACATACGTGCCGGTGTCGATAGCGGCGATATTCAAAAAGGTCGAGTGGGAGCCGACGCGCCACCACGGACCTACGGTAAGCTCGGAAAAGATAGAAAAGACAAAGGAAAGCGTAAAATAAAAAATGACGGCTTTGCCGTCATTTTTCTATTGAAAAAATTCCTGTTATGATGTATAATATTGTTAATGACTGAAAGGGAGGAAAATATTATGAAAATACTTGTAACGGGCGGCGCGGGCTATATAGGCAGCCACACCTGCGTGGAGCTTTTGAACGCGGGTTACGAAATCGTTGTGCTTGACAATCTCTACAACGCGAGCGAGAAGTGTCTCGACGCGGTAAAGGAGATTACGGGAAAGGATTTCCCGTTTTATAAAGCCGACCTTCTCGACAGCGAGGCTACGGAGAAGGTGTTCAAGGAGAATAAGATCGACGCGGTAATTCATTTCGCGGGACTTAAGGCTGTCGGAGAAAGCACGAGAATACCTCTCGCGTACTACGACAACAACATCACGGGAACGCTTCACTTAATGCAGGCTATGGAAAAGTACGGCTGCAACAACATCGTATTTTCCTCCAGCGCGACCGTTTACGGCGATCCCGAAAGAGTGCCTATCGTCGAGACCGACAACAAGGGCGACAAGATACTCACGACGAACCCCTACGGCACGACAAAGCTCTTTATCGAGCGCATCATGACCGACGCGCAGAAGGCGAACCCGAAATTAAGCGTGACGCTGCTGCGTTACTTCAACCCGATAGGCGCGCACGAGAGCGGCAAGATGGGCGAGGATCCGAAGGGTATTCCCAACAATCTGCTTCCGTATGTCGCGCAGGTAGCGGTCGGCAAGCTCGAAAAGGTACACGTGTTCGGCGACGATTACCCGACGCCGGACGGCACGGGCGTGCGCGACTATATCCACGTCGTTGACCTCGCGGTTGGACACGTTAAGGCGATAGAGCACTGCTCCGGCAAGCAGGGCGTTCACATCTACAACCTCGGCACGGGCAACGGCTACAGCGTGCTCCAGATTGTAAAGGCGTTCTCGAAGGCATGCGGCAAGGATCTGCCGTACGTGATAGAGCCTCGTCGTCCCGGCGACATAGCCGAGTGCTACGCTGATCCGGCAAAAGCTAAGGCGGAGCTTGAATGGGAGGCTAAGCGCGGCATTGAGGAAATGTGCGCCGACACATGGAGATGGCAGTCGAACCACCCGAACGGCTTTGAGGGTTAAACGTATAATATAAGGCTGACGGATAAAACGCGTCAGCCTTTGTTGAATAAAACGCGGAGGTGTATGTATGAATACGGCATTGCTCATAAAAAAAGCGGCGCGCTACGCTTGCTGTGCCGTAAAATACGCCGCCGCGCTTATATGCGCGCCGTTTGTCAAAAACAACGAAAAATACCGCGGTCTGTGGCTTATCGCGGAGCGCGGCGTTGACGCGCGCGACAACGGTTACTACTTCTTTAAGTACGTAACGCAGAATCACCCCGAAATAAACGCGGCTTACGTAATAAGCGAATCCTCTCCGGACGCGCCGCGCGTAAAGGCGCTTGGCAATGTGATACGGTACGGCTCTTTCGCTCATTTTCTTGCGCTCGCGATATCGGACGTGAAGATAAGCACGCACATAATGGGTTACACGCCGTACATCGACTTTTTCGTCCGCGCCGACAGAATGGGACTTGTAAAGGGGAAAAAGATATTCCTGCAGCATGGAATCATAAAGGACAATCTCACGTTTCTTTACGCGAACAACGTTAACACCGACCTTTTTGTCTGCTCCGCAAAACCGGAATACGAGTACGTGCGCGGCAATTACGGCTACAAGGACGGCGTGGTGCGGCTTTTGGGACTGTGCCGCTACGACGACCTTTACAAAATAGAAAAACCGTCGAAGAAAATCCTCATAATGCCGACGTGGAGGTACGATCTGCGCAAGGCGGACAAAAAGCAGTTTGAGGAAAGCGAATATTTCAGGACGTATTCAAGCCTTCTAAAGAGCGAAAAGCTTAACGCGATGCTTGAACAATACGGCTACGAGGCTCTTTTTTACCCGCATATGGAGCTGCAGAAATTCATAGACTGCTTCGAGGGTACGGACAGGGTGAAGATAATATCCTTCCGCGACAGCACCGTTCAAAGCCTGCTTATAAATTCCGACGTTCTCATAACGGATTTTTCGAGCGTGTTTTTCGATTACGCGTATATGGGAAAGCCCATGATTTTCTACCAGTTTGACGAGGAAAGCTTCAGGAAAAACCATTACGGCGAGGGGTATTTCAGTTACAGCCGCGACGCGTTCGGCGACGTCGTAAAGACCGAGGACGCTCTGCTTACGGGACTTAATAAAATACTCGAAAACGGCGCGGTGACGGAAAAGAAGTACGCGGACAGGATAAACGCGTTTTTCACGCTCCGCGACAAAAACAACTGCGAGCGAAATTTTAACGCTATAAAGGAAATAACAGAATGAAAAAGGTAAGCGTAATAATACCGGTATACAACATGGAGGACTGTGTCCGCAAGGGCGTGGCGTGCGTTACTGGACAGACGTATAAAAATCTCGAAATCATAATAATAGACGACGGCTCGACCGACAAGACATACTTTAAGTGTCTTGCCGAAGCCGACCGCGACAGGCGCATAGCGGTGTTCTCGAAAAACAACGAGGGACCCGCCGCCGCGCGCAACCTTGCGCTGCGCAAGGCTACGGGCGATTACGTCTATTTTTTTGACATGGACGATTATATAAAGCCTGAGACAATAGAGCGGCTCGTTACCGTGCTTGAGGAAAGCGGCAGCGACCTTGCCGCGTGCGGCTTTGAAATGTTTGACGGCAGGAAGGTCACGCGCACCGTCGTAAAGGAGGACGGTTACCGCCGCGCCTGCGCGGAGGCGCGCGCCGATTACGGCGAGCAGCTTTTGATGTTCGGGCCGCGCGGTATACAGGGCGCGCCGTGGTACAAGCTCTACAAAATGAGCATAATACGCGCACACGGCATTGAATTTCCCTCCATACGCTACGGCGAGGACGACGTGTTTATCGCGCGGTATATAAGTCACGCTGACAGCTTTATCCTCACGGGCGACGTGCTTTGCCGCTACTATATAAACACCTGCCGCCGCTTTTGGGACAAGTACCGCTACGATATGTTTGACACAGTAAGGGAACACACCATGTATATGCTCGATATCGTGTACGCGTGGAACAGAGACAATACCGAAGTCCGCGACATAATATACCGCGACTATTTTCAGAAAACCTTCTCAAGCCTTTGCGTGCTGTTTAATCCGCACATGAAGCTGAAAAAGAAGGCGAGACTGGCGCGGATAAAGGAAATAGCTGACACCTTTGCCGCGGACGTGCCGTCGGATTTCAAATCGCCGCACATAGTTGCCGACCTTATGCGCGCGCAAGAATACAATAAAATTTATTTCCGCATTTTATTGCATGTTATAAAACACAGGTTCGACTAATTTCTGTTTTTTGTGACAAAATAACTATTGACTATAAACTTAAAGAGTGGTACTATCATATAGTCAAAAGAAATTTACAAAGGCGCGTCATGTGCCTTTTTTTGGGCGTAACGCCTTATATATCGGGGAGAGATACATTTGAATCAGAAGGAACGGCTTGAGGAAATACACAGAAAACATGAGGAGATACAGCAAAAACGCAGGATACGCAACCACAGAATAATTCTTGCCGCAGCCGCGGCAGCGGCGCTGGCGCTTTTGATTGTGATAATAGCGGTGAGCGTAACAGCAATCTCAAGGCATATCGAGGAAAAACGCACGCGCGAGGCGGAAATCGCGGCTCAGGCGACGCCATCGCCCGAACCGAAGGAAATCCACATAGATCCGAACGTGATAAGCGGGGACTACTACGTAAACAGCGCTTTTATCGGGAATTCATTCGCGGACGATTTGTACACGTACTCGCTCGTACCGGACGCCGACTTTTTTGCGAGGACGGGACTTTCGGTCGACGACGCGCTCGAGGGCGACGGCGAAAAGAAGCCGGTTACCGAGGAGCTTGATAACGGCAAAAGCTACGACAGGATATTTATGATATTCGGCGAAAACGAGCTTGGTTGGGTAAATCCCGAAACATTCGCGGACGATTACAGCGAGCTTATCGACAGGGTCAGGAAGATTTGTCCGGAAAGCCGCGTATATCTTTTGTCGATTACGCCGGTCACGAAGAAGTCGTCGGACGAAAATATCAACGTAACAAACAACGACCGCATACGCGAGTATAACGAAATAATCAAAACGCTTGCGGAGAAAAAGAACGCCGTTTACGCGGACGTATACAGCGCTGTCGCGGATAAGGACGGCAATCTTCCCGTCGGCGCGGCGACCGACGGCGTGCATTTCGGTAAGGAATACTACGAAAAATGCCTTTTATACATTCAGAATAATTACGAATAATTTTAACGGAGGACAAACGGATGAAAAAAACGATCGCGGCTCTTGCCGCATTAACGCTTACGCTGCCGCTCATCGGCTGCGGAAATAAGGAAGTTGACGCGACAAAGGTCGCGACGGAGCTTTTGAACAACGCGAGCTTTGCCGAAACGCTTACCGAGGTCAGCGAGCAGGTTACGAAAAAGCGTCTTGACCTTGACGACGACGAGGTTATTATGTGCGCGGCGTTCAAGGGTACGAGCGCCGTTGTTGACGAGATTATCGTCATAAAAACCACCGACACCAAGGACGTTGAGGAAAAGCTGTACGAGTATGTCGATTCACAGACGGAGCAGTACGAAAACTACCGCCCGAGCGAGGTGCCGAAGCTTGAGGACTCGCTGATAACCGTTGAGGGCGACACCGTTATCTACTGCGCGAGTGAGGACAGCGTAAAGGCTATGGAGATCATAACCGAAAACACGTCAAAATAATAAACAGGAAAAGAAAGAGGGGTATAGCGTTGTACTTTTCAAGTCTGCTGTTTCTTTTCGTGTTCCTGCCAGTGGTACTGGCAATATATTACATAACACCAAAGCCGTTCAGAAACGGCTTTCTTTTACTTGCGAACCTTGTTTTTTACGGCTGGGGCGAGCCGGTGTTTGTCGTTGTGATGTGCGTGTCGATACTCGTAAACTACGTGTGCGCCGTCTTGATAGAAAAGCAGCCGCGGAGGAAAAAGCTGTACCTCGCGCTGTCGCTTACGATAAGCCTCGGACTTCTCGCAGTGTTCAAGTACGCGGGATTTGCGTCGGACTTGCTTCGCGCGCTTCCGCCGTTT
>CANQDD010000021.1 GCA_947591315.1 uncultured Clostridia bacterium | reverse complement strand
AAAAGGAATCCCCCAGTCGGCTTTGCTAACTATTGCTTGCGCAATAGTACGCGCCGACAGCCCCCTTTGACAAGGGGGCCTCACATGCGGTCGCCCGTTTGCCTCCCTTGTTAAAGGGAGGGGGACCGCCGTAGGCGGTGGAGGGATTCATTGCGATAATTAAAAAGGAATCCCCCAGTCGGCTTTGCTAACTATTGCTTGCGCAATAGTACGCGCCGACAGCCCCCTTTGACAAGGGGCCTCACATGCGCACCAAAAAAGGCTCCTGTGGGAGCCTTTTTTGGTGGGGGATTTATTATTCCGCCTTTTTGATTATTCCGCTTTATAATAGATTTCCACGTTATCCAAGCCGAATGATGCTGTCTTACTGCCGGAGAACACGCCCTTTGTAATGCTTCCCGACGCGGTTAAGCCCGTGATAGTCTCTGTCTCGCCGCCGCTCGGCGTGATCTTAACCGTCACAGCGTTGCTGTCGTCTATTTCAATCGAATATTTCGCCCATTTGAGCTGCTTTGTCTCGCTTGTCGCTGTCTTTGTGTTCGTTCCGTCCGATACGGTAACCTTCAGCGCGTCTGTTCCCGTTGTCGCGGTTGCCTCCTTGTTTGTCGGCGTTGCGACAACGGTCAGGTTTCCGAGGGTGAAAGTAACCTCCTCTGTGCCTCGCTTGCTCGGTGTACCTCCCGCCCATGTCTGAGCGCCAAAAGCGCCGTCAAACGCGAACTTTGTTATTTCAGCAGCAGGATCGAAGGTCAGGTTGTAGTTATCCTGATTAAAGCCCGCAGAGTAATAAGCGAAGTTGTCTCCGGAAGCTATCGGTGTGATATTTCCGCCGTTGCCGTTGTCGCCGCCGGTCGATACCATAAGGTGCGAATACGGCTTGTTGGTGTTTGAGATAATGCCGTTGGTTTCTCCCACGTCTACAATCATCGTTCCGGCAGGCTGCGCAAAGTCGTTGTAATAATCGGCAAGGTGAGCCGTTATCGTGTAACTCTTTGTAACTCCGTTAATGGTTCCCTTTATCTCGACCTTCACTACGCCTGTGGGCGCCTCAAAGTCCTCGGTAAATGTTACAACGCCGTCAGCGCTTATCTCTACGCCCGTAACGTCCGTCGCCCATGTAACATCGGTGTTTTGTACCGAGAATACGGGCGCGCCTTCAGCCGTTTTTGCGTTTAAGACTTTCATTGTAACGGACGAATCCGTCTTAACGTAGTCTTTGTCCGCGCCGAGCTCAAAGGCCGTTATTTCGTTGACGGCACCTTCTTGTACAAAATCAGCCGTAAGAGTTGTATCGCCGCGAAGTCTGAACGTGTATTCCTCGTCCTCCGATACCTTTTTGCCCGCTTCGTCAAGCCAGCCAAGGAACGCGCAGCTTGCGGCAGGTTCGGCTTTAACGGTAACTATTGTGTTGAGGTCGAAGTCTCCCTCCGTAACGGGCGTCTCGCTGTCTGCGGTCGTGAATGAAACCGATCCCAGAGCCGCGTCATTGGGGGTGACTGTCATTGTGTACTTCGGAAGCGGATCTTTTTTGAGCTTCGCAAGTTTCAGATTTGTTATGTCGAAATCGAATGAGAATGCCTTGTTTACATATTCAAATACGATCTGGTCGAGCGAAGCGGGTGAAACGGTTGTTTCGGTCGTCTGGTAAGCTGCGATATCGTGCTTTACAGGCTTGCCGCCGTCGATCGACATCGTTTCAAAGCCTTCGTCGAGGTCAAGCTCGTAGTGTATATGCGTCCAGGTCTTCGGGCTGATATTGCCTACGGTGCAGTCATTCATTGAAACTACCGTTTTACCGTCGCCGTCAACGGCTACCTTGAACGGGCTCAGTGAAGCCGGCCAAGTCCACGGATCTCCCTTTGTTACGAACAAGATATTCGGTGTTCCTTCCTTGTAACGGAAATCGAAGTCCATCATTATTCTGCCCGTGCTTACAGGCTCGGTAAACTTCTTGTAAACGTACGCGCTTCCTGAGTTGCCGTCGGCTTTTGTTCCGTTTGACGAAACGTGCGCGTAAGTCATGTTTCCTTCTTCATTGTAGCTGAAATCGGTTTCTGCCGCCGTTTGGTGGCTTCCCCCGCAAGTCCAACCGCCTTTGCCGTCAAGACTGCCCGCATTGTCTACGCCTTCGTATACAAATGCCTCGTTAAGACCGCCCGTTCCGTTTGTGATTATCGGATCGCCTATCTCGATCGGCGTATACGGGTACGCGTAAGGCTGCATTGTCGTCGGGTTGCCGTTTTCGGGATCGTCCTCATATCCCCAAAGGAATACCTTGTATGTCTGATTTGCGCCGACCGTCACGTCTGTGTCAAAGTCAAGCGTCTGTGTGCCGTCCTGCGTGTTGTCAACATGACCTGTCGATATAGCCACATCTTCAAGCGCGCCCGTCTCTTTGTTGTAAAGCGCGAAATACGCTCTGCTGTAGGTGCTCATCATTGACTTGTCGAGCGGAAGAACGTCCACGCTCTTTAATGTGCCGTCCTCGTCAAACGCAACGTCCGTTATTCTCGTCGCAAACTCGTATGACGCGAGCGACTGATATGTCGGCCACGCGTCGTTTGACGGATAACCGAGATTGATAATGTCAGCCGATACGGGTACGGGCTGCACGTCCGTGTTTCCGTTCGTAACTCTTGTCATAAGAGGCGCAAGCGCGGGGTATGTTGCTACGTCGGCAGTCGTAAAGAACTTTTGCGCCAAAGCGTCAGCACCCGCATCGTTCGGGTGCGTTCCGTCCGTAGTGCCGCCCTTTGACGTCTGGAAATAGAAATTGGCAAGCCTGTAATCGTTTGTTACAGCTTGATTTTTAACAGTGCCGCTTGCCGTAACGGTTGAAAGCCAGTCAAGCGTGGGCTTGTTAAGGTCTACGAACGCGACGTTGCTCGCCGCGTCGGCGGGAGGCGTCGCCTTGCCTGCCGCTATAGCCTCGTCCGCCCATGCGTATGTTGTGTCCGCAATGTTGGTTTTATATGTTTTGTCCTTATATGTAACCTCACGCTCCGCTTCCGCCGTAACCTTTTTAAGGAACTCTTCTGTCTTATCCTCACCTGCATATTTAAGCATATCTACATAATATTTTGCGGCTTTGCTGAACTGCGCAAGCGTTGTCGTCCATGTGTTTGTTGAAGGATCATACTGGCTTTTTGAAGGGTTGCTGTCATAATTATGTCTGTCAATGGGACCTACCATCACAAGCGTCGCGCCCTTTGCCTCGCACGCCTCATAATACTTTGAAAGACAGCTTAAATATCCGACAGGACCGGGTGAGTTACTGTCGTCCTTGTGGTTATGACCGTATTCAACATACATAAAGTCGTTCTTTTTAATATGTTCTTTCGCGATATTAAAGTGGTTATTATCGGTGGCGTTAAGTCCGCCCTCGCCTTGGTTCGATACCGCTACGGTTGAAGGAACGTATTTTGAAAGATACGCGCCGACGCCCGTGTAGTTCTGTAAATCGAAGTACGGCAGATCCGCGCTTCCGTCCGTGACCGTCGAGTCACCGATAACCCACAGCGTTACAGGCGGATTTTCAACATTCGTGTCGATCTGCTGGATCGTAAGCGATGAAAGAGCCGCGTTGTCGCCGAGCAACGCGATGTTGAGCATATCGTCAACAAAATTTCCTTCGTTTTTGAAGTTGATTGTCTCAACGTCAACGGAGAAGTCAACGGAAACGGTCTGTCCCGCTTCTATCGCCTTTTTGTGCATTGCGGGGTGTCTGCGCTCGTAATAAAGCGAAGCCGTTGCGCTCTTTGTGCTGTCAAGCGTTGTAACCTCCGCGTGTACGCGGTAATATGTATTGTTTTTTACATACAAACCGAAGCTTACGGGGAAGTAATCGCCCGTTGAAAACTCGGGGAACGGTGCTGTTTCGTCTTTTTCAATACCAACTCCGTTCGCGCTTTCCTTAAGATTAACTACCATGCCGGCTTTGTACTTAAAGCTGTCGTACTTTTCCATATTGGTCGTTACGCTTGCGTCATTGCCGATAAAACCGTAGTCTTGTGTTTTGACTACGTTTCTGTCAGCCGCTACCCGCGTGAAGCCGTCCTTCGCCTCTGTTCCGAACGAGAACTTCCATTCCTGAAGTACTTTATCGCCCGCAACAAGCGGAGTTTCGCCGTCCGCGCTTGCGGTCATCGGGAGTACTATCGTTCCCGCTGCCATTGCGAGCGACACAGCCGCGCAAAGCAGCTTTTTAATGTGTTTGTTCATCTCATTCTCTCCTTTTTTATGATTTTATGTCCGTGCCATAAAGTTAAACTAT
Organism: uncultured Clostridia bacterium; assembly: GCA_947591315.1. Taxonomy (GTDB): domain Bacteria; phylum Bacillota; class Clostridia; order UBA1381; family UBA1381; genus Hominilimicola. The sequence continues at coordinate 29,543 of CANQDD010000021.1, read as the reverse complement.
ATTATATCACACATTTCACAAAAAATAAAGTGTTATTTTCTATTTTTTCGGATATATTTTTGAAATTTTTCGCCGCGTACGGCAATTATGCGACAAAGCGGCGCAAAACTTGACGAAAATGATAATTTGTTGTACAATAAGATAACATATTTGATGCAAGGGGGCATAATGATGTCGGTAAAGGTACATGAGCCGCGCCGCGGCAAGTGGAAGATACCCGTTATAATCGCGGTGGTCATCGCCGCGGTATGTCTTATCGGTGCGGGAGTTGTCATGAAAGACAGCGGCGGCGTATCAGTCGCGGACGGTTCGGTAAAAATAAATGTGGAGGAAGGCGCGGGCAGCGCGTCCGTCGCGGATATGCTGAGCGAGGAGGGTATTATAAAATATCCGCTCGTGTTCCGTGTGCAGGCGAAGCTCGGCGGTTACGACGGTAAGTTTCAGCCGGGTACGGCTACGATCGAGGACGGTATGAGTTATTCTCAGATACTCGATTTGCTCGTGACAGACAGCCGCGACGTTACGAAAATTACCATTCCCGAGGGCTACGAGATTAAGCAGATAGCGCAGAAGCTCGACGAGGCGGGTATTGTGGGGTGGCAGGATTTCTATGCCGCGCTTAACCCCGACGATTACGATTACGACTTCTTAAAGGGTCTGCCGCAGCGTGACGGCGTTATGGAGGGGTATCTGTTCCCCGCGACGTACGAGATACCGGAGGGCGCGGACGCGCATTACATTATTGATTTAATGCTCGCCGCGTTCGACAGTCAGTTCACCGACGAGTACAAGGCGCGCGCGCAAAGTCTCGGCTTGACGGTCGATCAGGTCGTGACTATGGCATCGATCGTGGAGCGTGAGGCGGGAAGCTCGTCCGAAATGGCGAAGGTCGCGGGCGTGTTTTATAATAGAAGAAATTCTGGTATGAAATTCCAGTCGTGCGCGACGGTGCAGTACATACTTCACGAAAGAAAGCCGACGCTGTCGATTGCGGACACGAAGATCGACTCGCCGTACAACACGTACATCTATCCCGATTTCCCGATAGGCCCTATCTGTAACCCGGGTATCGACAGCATAAGAGCCGCGCTTTATCCGGAGGCTACGGACGCGTATTATTTCGTTGTGGGCAAGGACGGCTCGCACGTGTTCTCGACGACGTATGAGGATCATCTCGCAGCCATGAACGGCGCGGATCCGGCTGTGTCGGTGGACGGCAGCGCGATTGAAAATCAGGACAGTCTTAAACAGTGATAAGGGTGAATATATGTCAACCGAATATGATTTGAACGCGATCGTGCCGCCGTATATAACGGATTATCTGCGGTCGCATATATCGCATGACGACGCGTTTCTGCGCGGTCTCGAGAATTACGCGGCGGCAAACGACGTGCCGATAATAGAGCCGGAGTCGGCAAGGTTTCTGACGGTCATGTGCCGGATAAAAAAGCCGAAAAAAATACTCGAGGTTGGTACGGCAATAGGGTACAGCGCGCTGCTTATGGCGAAAAACACGCCGAAAAGCTGCCGTATAACGACGCTCGAATATGATGAAAATATGGTTCGTCTCGCGCGCGAAAATATTAAAAGCGCGGGGTTTGCGGACAGGATAGACGTGATCGAAGCCGATGCGAAGGATTATCTCGCGTACATCGACGACGAAAGCTCATTCGACATGATATTCTTGGACGGCCCGAAGGCGCATTACGTGAATATGCTCGACGAGTGCGTGAGGCTTCTGAAAAAGGGCGGCGTGCTTATCTCGGATAATATCCTGTACAAGGGCATGACCGCCGACGATAACCATGTCGTGAGGAGGAAAATCACGATTGTGAAACGCCTCCGCGCGTATATTGACGCGCTTATGGAACATAAGGAGCTTCACACGTCTATTCTCCCCCTCGGCGACGGCGTGACCGTGTCGGTGAAAATATAAAAAAGTTTTGCGAGCGAACACGGTTCGCCCCTACGAAAGGCTCCCCTTACTACGGCATTTGTCCGCAAGCGGACACGCCTACCACACGCGAGCGTGTGGCTCCCCTTGAGGGGAGCTGTCGCTGTAGGCGACTGAGAGGTGGTTTTTAGAATTTTTGCCACCTCTCCGTCATTGCTTCGCAATGCCACCTCTCCTCAAGGAGAGGCTAACGGCGTTGCCGCAACGTAGGGGCGAACCGTGTTCGCCCGACTAAATTCGTTTCTTTCTCAGCATCGAACCCGCGGTGACGGGCTCGGTCATTTTTATTTTAACGGTTTGTTCCGCGTGGTTCGCGACGTCGATTTCGTTTCCGTCCGCGTCGGTCATACGCTCGATTGTCTGCGTAAAAAACGGCTGCATCGGTCGTATAACTTCCACCTCATCACCCTTGAAAAAGCGGTTGCGCTGCGAGATTTCGGCAACGCCCGTTTCCGCGTCGTACGACTGTACTATGCCGATAAGGTCGTAGTCACGTATATACGAGCTTGACGTGTACACCTGTGCGTCCGCGTCGGGCTTACCGAAGTAGAAGCCGGTTGTGTACGGCCGGTGGCTCACCTTGCAAAGCTCGTCATACTCCGCTTCGTTGAAAACGTAGTGTTCTGGGTCGGCAAGGTAACGGTCGATTTCACGCCTGTACGCGCCGACAACGGTCGCGACGTAGTACGGCGTTTTTACGCGTCCCTCAATCTTAAAGCTCGTTATGCCGCTTTTTACCAATTCGGGTATATGGCGTATCATGCACAAATCCTTTGAATTGAAGATAAACGTACCGCGCTCGTTTTCAAACACGTCCATGTACTCGCCGGGACGCGTTTCCTCGACGAGCTTATAGTTCCACCTGCACGGGTGAGCGCACGCGCCGAGGTTCGAGTCGCGACCCGTCATATAGTTCGACAAAAGACACCTGCCCGAATACGATATGCACATCGCGCCGTGGACAAACGCCTCGATTTCAAGCGTGTCGGGCGTGTTTTTTCGTATTTCGGCAATTTCCGCAAGCGACATTTCCCGCGCCAGCACAACGCGTTTCGCGCCCATTTCGTGCCACATCTGCGCGGACTTGTAATTTACGTTGTTCGCCTGCGTGCTTACGTGTATCGGTATTTCGGGCGCGAGCGAGCGCATCATGCCGAACAGTCCGAGGTCGGCGATAAGCACTGCGTCAAAGCCCATCGGGCGTATTTCGTTCACAAACGCTTCAAATTGGGCTATATCCTCGTTATGCGGTATTATGTTGGCGGTGAGGTATACCTTTTTGCCGCGGTCATGGGCGTATTTTATGCCCTCCGCCATGTCGGACGGGGAAAAGTTTTCCGCCGCGGCGCGCAGCGAAAACGCTTCGCCGCCTATATATACAGCGTCCGCGCCGTAGTCGATTGCCGTTTTCAGCTTTTCAAGACTGCCCCCCGGGGCAAGCAGTTCCGGTTTTTGCATGGTTTCTCCTTTAATTTCGTTTTTGGTAAATTTAGATTAGCAAAGTAAGCCTCCCTTGTTAAAGGGAGGGGGACCGCCGTAGGCGGTGGAGGGATTCATTATAAAATACACAAGGAATCCCCCAGTCACGCTGCGCGTGACAGCCCCCTTTGACAAGGGGGCCTCACGCAGGGGCACCTAAAAGAACAGCCGCCGCTATATGGCGGCGGCTGAATAAACAATGCCGAAATTATTTCTTTTCCTCTTCGTAAAGCTGCTTCTTTTCGTCAAGCACCTGCTGGTAACCTGCCGCAAGGTAATCCTGACAAGCCGCTTCATACTTAGCCTCAAATTCCTCGGGCTTGCAGTTTGTAAGCTCTACCTTATGCGTGAGCCAGTTGTCGAGAAGCGTGCCCGCGAGCGTCGACAGCGACGATACCGGCTTTGAGAAGATATAGTCGGTGTAGAGATAATCCTTACCCTTCTGGAAGTTCTCGTATGACTTGCGGATAATCCACTCGTAGCCTTCCGGAGCGTACATCTTTTCCTGAGCCTTTACGTTAAGCTCCTCGTCGCCGAGATCCTTACCCTCGATTACAAGACACCACATATCCTTATTACCGTTGTAGTTAAGTCTTTCCTCGCCATCATAGCCGTCAATGAGAATGGGAACGTCGCCGTCCATATTGTACGTTACGCCCTCGATACCGTTCTGCATTACGAACAGGTTATCGTTGAGCCACTCGAAGTACATCATTACAGCTTCGGGGTGCGAGCAGTTTGCGTTGATACCCGAAACCATACCGAACGGGTTGTCGTGTCTGCCCGGCGTCGGATGTCCGAAATCGGGATCATCGTACGTCGTGAGAATTGTAACCTCAGCGTCGGGAACATTCTGCTTAAGCGTGTTGATCACGTCGGGGTTCTTCGAGAGATAGTCGGAGTACGTTCCGGCTCTGCCCGATACGAACGCCTCTCTTGCCTTCGAGCCGTCCTTGTCGAGATACCACTCGGAGCTTATAAGTCCCTCGTTGTACATCATATTATCATGCTGGAGCGACTTCTTTACAGGCTCCCATGTAAGAGCCGCGACTGTCAGGTCGCTGTAGAGAGCGTTGTCCTCCTCCGACAACGGATACGGTCTGTACTTGTACGCGCCGTAATAAGCGTTGCCAAGCGACGCTGTAGCGGGGATAGTACCCTCGCCGCCGAGCTTCGCGTCTCTGAACTTGCGGAGCATGTCGTCGTACTCTTCCGTGCTCTTCGGTTCTTCGATACCGAGCTTATCCATCCAGTCTTTTCTTACGAGCGTTATGAAGTTGTACGCGTCAGGTCTTGTGCCCGCCATGAACAGCTTCTCGCCGTCAACGTATGTGTACTCGTCGAGATCCTTCGTTCTCTCATAGAAATGAGGAGCGTATTTCTTAATCATTTCCTCGTCAAGCGTCTGGAACGCGCCCTGATCCGCAAATGAAATGATTGTCGGATAGTCGTAGTTAAAGATAATGTCCGGCTGGTTTTCCGGCTTGCCCGCTAAGAGCTGGTTAAACATAGTAACCTCTTCCTTACGCGGAATGGAGATGTATGTAACCTTGATGTTGTGCTTGTCGCCGAACTCCTGCTGAACGTATCTTGTCCAGTAGTTGTCCGTTACGTTAGCCTGACCCGCGTTGCCTCTGTCGTATACGGGGATTTTAATCTCAATCTGCTCGGGGTAAACGTAATTTTCAACGTCCTCACGCGACATTATCTCGTCAACGTCTACGTTGGCGTTTCCGCCTCCGCCGCAGCTTGAGAGCGCTCCCGCCGCGCCTACCGTCATAGCCGCCGCGAGAAAGATGCTGAGTAATCTTTTTTTCATAGCTTTATTTCCTTTCTTTAATTTAATTTTATAACTTAAATTATAAAGCACAAATTTATTAACCCTTTACCGCGCCTATCATAACGCCCGTTACGAAGTATTTCTGCAGGAACGGGTATATGATAACGATAGGCAGCGTCGCGAACATGATCGTCGCCGACTTTACGACCTCGGCAGCCTGCTGCTGACCTCCGCCAGCCTCCTGCGCGAGAGCGCCGGTCGAGCCCGAAGCGTTTACGAGGTTGTAGAGCTTAAGCTGCAAGGGCTTTAAGTTGTCCGACTGTATAAAGTACAGCGCGTCCGTGAAAGAGTTCCAACGACCAACCGCGTAGAACAGCGCGAGTGTCGCGAGAACCGGCTTCGACAGCGGCAGCACGACCTGAACGAGTATTCTGAAATCGTCGCAGCCGTCAAGCTCCGCCGCCTCGATAAGGCTTTCGGGTATCGAGTTCTGCATAAACGTTCTCAGAATTATCATGTTGTACGCCGAGAATATCAGCGGCAGCACGAGTACAGCAGCCGTATCGAGCAGGTTAAGGCTGTCCATAAGCAGATAGTCCGGAATAGTACCTGCGCTGAAATACATCGTCATCAGGAATATTGTCGAGATGATGTGTCTGCCCTTTAATTTCGGTCTTGACAGCGCGTATGCCGAGCATATCGTTACCATCATGCCGAGAACCGTGAACACTACGGTAAGTATTACCGTGAATATCAGCGAGCGCATCATCGACGGGTCGCCGAGAACCGTTTTGTACGCGTTAAGGTTCACGTGCTTCGGAATAAGGAACACGTTGTTCGCGTAAACGTCGGCGTCGCCGCTAATAGACATCGCCGCAACGTGTATGAACGGTATTATACATATTATCGCCACGAGCGCGATAAACGCGTATATAAGTATATCGGCGACAATATCGAGAGGTGATTTTCTTATTTTCATAGCCGTGTCCCTCCTTATACAATACCGTCTTCGCCCATGAACTTAGCCGCTTTGTCAGCCAGAAGCACGAGTATAACGCCCACGAGCGACTGGAAGAAGCCGACCGCCGTAGCCACATTGTACTGACTGTTCTGCAGACCTACGCGGTAAACGTAAGTGGCGATAACGTCCGAGAATTGCGTAACCATCGGGTTCGATAACGTATACGGCCGTTCGAGCGAGCTTCCCATGATACGTCCGAGGCTCATTATAAGCATTACCACGATAGTGGACTTAAGGCACGGCAGAGTGATGTTCCAAATCTTCCTCCACCTTCCCGCGCCGTCAACTGTCGCCGCCTCGTAAAGCTCGGCGTCGATACCGGTAATCGCGGCGAGGTAAATGATAGTACCCCAGCCCATGCCCTGCCATACGCCGATGAGTATGTACATAACGAGCCAGTGCCATTTTTCCGTAAGGAACGGTATCGACTGTCCGCCCATACGCGTTATGAGCACGTTCAGATAGCCCGTGTCGGGGGAGAAAAGCTGATACGCAAGACCTGCTATGATAACCCACGACAGGAAGTGCGGCAGGTAAAGTATTGTCTGCGTTGTGCGCTTGAACCACTTGCAGCGTATTTCGTTGAGGAATATTGCGAGTATGATAGGCGCGGGGAATCCTACGATCAAGTCGAGTATGTTAAGTATAAGTGTGTTTTTCAGCGCTATGTAGAAATCCCTTGACTGGAACACCTTTTTGAATACTTCCATTCCGATGAATTCTGAGCCGGCGAAGCCCTTTATCGGTTTGTAATCGAGGAACGCGATTGACAGTCCCGCCAGCGGCAGGAATTTAAAGACGATAACCAGCGCAAGCGGTATTACGAGCAGGACATAAAGCTGCCAGTCCCGCTTAAAATAATACCATATGCTGCCGAGTACGCTTCTCTGCGTCCGCGACCTCATCTCAATTTCTTTTTTTGTCAAGACAAACCCCCCTTTATATATCTTTGTTACCTTTGATTATTAAGCTAAAATATATTGTACCATTTTTTGTGTAAAATGTCAATAAATTTAATCAAAAAGATATATAAAATCACTCCTGTCCGTAAGGCGCGAGAGTGCTGCCGTCCCAAACGTAAGTTTTAACCGTTCCCTCTCCTTTTTCACCGTCCGTGCGGAGTTTAACGGCTGTGATTTTGCCGTCCGCGCCGTAGTACACGTCAATAAATTTTTTCGAGCTTTTCGCGCCGCCGAACGCCTCAAAAGCCGGCAGAGCCCTGCCGTCGAAGTCGAAAAGCGTTGTGTTCTCGACAACGTTTCCGGCAGGCTTGCCGTCGCTCTCGTTGTACGCCCAGCCCGAAAGCGACTCATTGGCGTTCTCGCTGTCCTCGACGTGTATCATGCAGGGATCCCAGTACAGCGCGCCGACGCATCTTCCGCCGTCAACCGAGCGCAGCGCGGTGAACAAGTCATTAAGAAAATCGCGCTGACCTTCCGGCGTGTACGGGTACTTTTCCTCGTAGCCCTCGGCGTTTTTGGGATCGTCCTCGGTCGGGGTAAGCTGTCCGCCGTAGCCGTTCTTTTTATTGAGCGTCCAGTTATAGCCCGTTTCCATTATGAGTATGTCCCTGTCGTACTTTGCCGAAATGTTATTGCAGAACTCTGCGAGCGTGTCAATCGTGTTGTGCGACCACGCGGGATAGTACGATGCGCCTATCACGTCAAACTTGCCGCCCGCCTCGATGTACTTGTCAAAAAACCACGTGAACACGCTGTCGCTCGAGCCGTTCGCGAGATGTATCACAACCTGCGAGTCGGGCGAGACCTCCTTTACCGCGTCGTAGCCGCGGTTTAAGATGTCGGCGAGAGCCTTCCAGTCCTCATAGCATTTTATATCGTTTTTCTCGTCGATGTTACTGTCGAACACAAGCTCAAATCTGTCCTTGTTCATATTCGCGTCATACGTGTTCGCGAACGGGAAGAACATACCGCCGTTTATTTCGTTGCCGAGCGACACGTATTCGGGAACGGTGTCCTGCGCCTTGAGCTTTTTCATAATATCGAGCGTGTAACTGTACACGATGTCGCCGAGCTTACCGCATATTTCCTCCTTCTGCTTGTCGGTCATACTTTTTAAGAATTTTTCGTCCTTTACATCGTAACCAAGCTCGTCCTTTATCTGCTTCACCCATTCGGACGGGATAATCTGCCTTTCGCCATTCGACCAGTAATCGGAATAGTTAAACGTGTACTGTATCGCCATGCCCGCCGCCTTTGCGCGCTTCGCGAGCGAGAGCGTGTCGTTTTCGTCCTGGTATGACGCGGGAAGGTAATACGTTCCGTCGCCGGTGCCCTTGCCGGGCGCGTTGGAAAGACGTATACGCGCCATGTTTACTCCCTGTGAAGCCATAAACTCAAACGGATCGACCTTTTCACCGTCAGCCGCTTTGTACTCGCCGCCCAGATCCTCGATATACGTTACCTCGGTCATATCGCCGCCGGTGTAAAACTGCGCGGACGCGGCGGAGCCGAGCATCATTGACGCGAGCAGCGCGGATATTATTTTCTTCATAATTATTCCCTCCGATTTTATGTTATACGTATATTGTAACATAAACGGACGCGGCGGGCAAGGCTAAAAATTCGACTTAACTCTTGCATATATACGGCTGTTGTGATAAAATAACCGATACAAACGGACTTAAGGAGTGTAAATATGGATTTCAAGCAGCATATAATCGATAAAATAACGGAGATAACGGGACTTGACCGCGCGGCGGTCGAGGACGCCGTCGAGACGCCGCCCGACGAGAAAATGGGCGACCTCGCGTTCCCGTGCTTTCCGCTCGCGCGCGTGATGCGCAAAGCGCCGCCTATGATTGCGGCGGAGCTTGCGGAAAAGCTCTCCGGCGACGAATATATAGAAAAGGCGCAGGCTCAGGGCGGCTATCTCAATTTCTTCTTTAACCGCGCGAAATATATCGCGGACACGGTTACGGCGGCAAGGAGCGCGGGCGATACGTGGGGAAGCTCCGACATCGGCGGCGGCAGAACTGTTTTAATAGAATATTCCTCGCCGAACATCGCGAAGCCGTTCCACATCGGTCACCTGTTTTCAACGGCTGTCGGCAACTCGCTCGCAAGAATATACAAGCACCTCGGCTACAGCGTGCAGTCGCTCAACCACCTGGGCGACTGGGGTACGCAGTTCGGCAAGCTTATATGCGCGTACCACCGTTGGGGCGACAAGGACGTTATCGCGAAGGATCCCATAAATGAGATTTTGAAGGTCTACGTCAAATTCCACGAGGAGGCGGAAAAGGATCCGTCTCTGGAGGACGAGGCGCGCGAATATTTTAAGAAGTTAGAGGACGGCGACAGGGAAACTACGGAGCTTTGGGAGTATTTCCGCGAGATGAGCCTTGTCGAGTTTAAGCGCGTGTACGATATGCTCGGCGTTAAGTTTGACAGCTACAACGGCGAGGCGTTTTACTCGGATAAGATGGACGAGGTTGTGGATATATTACGCGATAAGGGGCTGCTCGTCGAGTCGGACGGGGCGCAGGTCGTGGACTTGTCCGACCTCAATATGCCGCCGTGCATAATATTAAAGTCCGACGGCGCGACGATTTACGCGACGCGCGATATTGCCGCCGCGCTTTACCGCCACAGGACATACGATTTTTACAAGAACATTTACGTTGTCGGCATACCGCAGTCGCTGCACTTCAAGCAGATTTTCGCCGTAATGGACAAGGCGGGCTGGGAGTGGTCGAAGGGCTGCGAGCACGTCGGCTTCGGACTTGTGAAGCTCCCGGGCAGAGCCATGTCCACGCGCCACGGCGACGTTGTATTTCTGGAGGACGTACTGAATGAATCAATCGACAAAACGCGTGAAATAATAAAGAGCAACGCGTCAAAGGTCGACGACATCGAGGACGCGGCGAAAAAGATAGGCATCGGCGCGATACTGTACACGTTCCTGCACTCGTCGCGCGAAAAGGATATTGTGTTCAGCTGGGACACGATGCTTGACTTCGAGGGTGAGAGCGCGCCTTACTGCCAGTACGGTTATGCGCGCGGCAGGAGTATATTAAGACGCGCAGTGGATATTGATTATTCCGCGCCCGACATGACAAAAGCCGTGTCGGACGAGGCGTACACGCTTATAAAGCACCTCGGCGCGTTCGCGGACGCGGTCAAGGACGCGGCTGACAAAAACGAGCCGTTCTACATCAACCGCTACGTCACAAACCTCGTGCGGCTGTTCAACAAGTTCTACACCACAAATCCGATACTGAAGGACGACGTGGACGAGGAAACGAAAAAAGCGCGTCTGGCGATAGTAGACGCGGTCACGCGCACGGTAAAAACGGCGCTGTATCTTTTGGGAATAGAAACGGTGGAGAGTATGTAATGATTTATTCGGGCGATATAAATAAGGTCTGCGCCGTGTGCGTCATGGCGCGGGAGAGTGAAAACGGCGAGATGCTTTGCACGCTGAAGGGCAAGACATTTCCCGCAACGACCGAAGCCTGCAAAAAGTTCCGTTACGACATACTGAAAAAGAAGGTACGGCGTATGCGGAGATTAAAAACAGACTACAAAAAAGAGGATTTCACCCTATAAGGTGAAATCCTCTTTGCTTTTTATTCGTCATTGACCTTTATAAGTCCCGTCAGCGTTTTTCTTGCCCTGGGATCCTCCACGCCGACAATCAATTTGTTTATGCTTACATCGAGCGCGAAAGCAAGATTGGAAAGAACGTCTATGTTCGGATTTTCCGCTTGATCGTTCTCGTATTTTGACAATGTGGAGACAGAGATATCTGCCATTTGAGCGAGCTGTGTTTTTGTAAGTCCCGCTCTTTTACGATAAACCATTAGCCTTTCACCCAACGTGAAAAATTCCATTACCCATCCATCCTTTCAAAAATAATATCTGATATTTTCGCAAACTCGTCAAGCGACAGCGTTTCGCCTCGCCTTGACGGATTTTTGACTGCTTCTGTGAGAATTTCGGTCATTTCCGTTTTCGGTATCGGAAACGCGGCGCACAGGCAGTTTAAGAGCGTTTTGCGCCTTTGCGCGAACGACGCTTTCACAACCTTAAAAAACAGCTTTTCGTCCTTTACCTTGACCGACGGTTCGGGGAGAACCTTCATTTTTAACACCGCGCTGTCCACCTTCGGCGGCGGTACGAACATTGACGCCGACACAACGGTTACGATTTCGGGCTCGGTGTAGTATCGGCACAGCACGGTTATCGCGCCGTAATCCTTCGTACCCTCGCGCGCCGAAAGTCTTTCCGCGACCTCCTTCTGCACCATTACAACGATGTTTTGAGCAGGCAGCTTTTCCTCCAAAAGCCGCGTTATGACCGGCGTTGTGATGTAGTACGGAAGATTTGCCGCCACGCTTACGCTCATGTCGGGAAACTCGGTTTTTATGAGGCTGTGAAGGTCTGTTTTCATCACGTCGCCGTGAACGATTTTTACGTTATCATATTCGGCAAGCGTGTAGTCCAAAACCGGCAATAGCCTTTCGTCAAGCTCTATCGAAACGACCTTTTCCGCACTTTCGGCAAGCGCCTGCGTAAGCGTTCCGAAGCCGGGTCCTATTTCCAGTATTCCGCTCTTTTGACCTGCGGCTCGCACGATTTCGTCAAGTACCTCGCGCGACGTCAGGAAATTTTGCCCGAGCCCTTTTTTGAACGTAAATCCGAATTTGCTCTGTACGGAGCGTATCTCTTTCGGAGATGTTAAGTCCATATCATTCTCCCTTTTTGTCGTATTTTGTCTGTACTACCGTGAGCCTCCCTTGTCACACCTTCTCGACACCCATCACAACGGTTTCGCCGTTGATGTTCCATTCCTTTGTGTTGCCGCCTGCGGCATTCGTGTCAAGCTCGTCGGCGAGCGTTTCTTCTTTGATCGTGTCCGCGTTATTCGCGATAATATCCGCGATTTTCACGTTGCCCTCACAGCTCAGCTTAATATGATCCATAACCTCAAAGCCGGAGTCCTTTCTCATCGTCTGCACCTTCGAGATGATCTCTCTCACAAAGCCCTCCTCGATAAGCTCCGGCGTGAGATTGGTGTCGAGAACGACCGTTACGCCGTAGTCGCTGTTCGACTCGAAGCCCTCGGTCTGCGCCGTCTCTATGAGCAAGTCCTCCTCGCTGAGCTCCTCCTTCACGCCCGCGACCTCAATCGTGAGCTTACCCGTCTCCTTTATTTCAGCCATAGCCTTCGCGCCGTCAATATTCGCCAAAATCTCGCGCACAGCGTTTATATTTTTGCCGAAGCGTCTGCCGAGCGTTTTAAGCTGCGGCTTGAAGCTGTACGACGTGAACGACGCCACATCGTCGGTAAACTCAACATTCTTCACGTTAAGCTCGTCCTCGATAATATCGACATAGAAGCCGTCAAGCTCCGAATCAGCCTTAACATACATCTTACCAATCGGCTGACGGTTCTTTATATTCGCGGCGTTGCGGCAGCCGCGTCCGAGCACGACTATGCGCAGCACCTCCTCCATTTTATCCTCAAGCTCCTTGTCTATGAGCTTTTCGTCATATGTCGGGAAGTCGCACAGGTGTATGCTCTCCGGTGCGGTCTTGTCGATGCTTCTGACAAGGTTCTGGTAAATGTCCTCGGTCATGAACGGTATCATCGGCGCGGCAGCCTTGCACAGCGTCACAAGCGCTGTGTAAAGCGTCATGTACGCGTTGATTTTGTCCTGCGGCATATCCTTTACCCAGAAACGCGCACGGCTGCGGCGTACGTACCAGTTCGACAGCTCGTCGACAAAATTGTCGAGAGCGCGGGCGGTTTCGGTTATCTTGTAATCGTTGAGGTTCTCGTCAACGGTCTTTACGAGCGTGTTGAGCTTCGACAAAAGCCACTTGTCCATTACCGACAGCTTGTCGTATTCAAGCGTGTACTTTGTCGCGTCAAAGTTGTCAATGTTCGCGTAAAGCACGAAAAACGCGTACGTGTTCCAGAGCGTGCCCATAAACTTGCGCTGACCCTCCGACACGGCGCCGTCATGGAAGCGGTTCGGCAGCCACGGCGCGCTGTTCGAGTAGAAGTACCAGCGTATTGCGTCCGCGCCGTGCTTTTCAAGCGCCTCGAACGGGTCAACGGCGTTGCCCTTCGACTTCGACATTTTCTGACCGTTTTCGTCTTGGACGTGTCCCAGAACGATTACGTTCTTGTACGGCGCTTTGTTGAAGATAAGCGTTGACTCCGCGAGCAGCGAATAGAACCAGCCGCGCGTTTGGTCAACCGCCTCGCTTATGAAGTCGGCGGGGAAGGTCGCTTCAAACACGTCCTTGTTCTCAAACGGATAGTGCCACTGTGCGAACGGCATCGCGCCCGAATCGAACCAGCAGTCTATAACCTCCGGCACGCGGTGCATCTCCCTGCCGCAGTCGGGACATTTTATCGTTACCGCGTCGATGTACGGGCGGTGCAATTCTATATCGTCGGGGCAGTTTGAGGACATGGACTTTAATTCCTCGATCGAGCCTATCGAGTGGCGGCAGCCGCACTCGCACTCCCATATATTGAGCGGCGTACCCCAGTAACGGTTACGGCTTATGCCCCAGTCCTGCACGTTTTCGAGCCACGAGCCGAAACGTCCCTCGCCTATCGTTTTCGGTATCCAGTTTATGGTCTTGTTGTTTCTTATTAAATCGTCCTTAACAGCCGTCATCTTTATGAACCACGTGTCGCGCGCGTAGTAGATGAGCGGCGTGTCGCAGCGCCAGCAGAACGGATAGCTGTGCTCGAACTTCGGCGCGTTAAAGAGAAGTCCGCGCTTGTCGAGATCTATGAACACTTCCTTGTCCGCGTCCTTGCAGAACGTACCTGCCCACGGCGTTTCCTTCGTCATCTGACCCTTGCCGTCAACGAGCTGCACGAACGGCAGGTCGTACTTTCTGCCAACGTTCGCGTCGTCCTCACCGAACGCCGGAGCGATATGAACTATACCGGTGCCGTCCGTAAGCGTTACGTAGTTGTCGCACGTTACGTACCAGCACTTTTTGTCGGGGTTCACGAACGCGAAAAGCGGCTCGTACTCCTTATATTCGAGATCCGTTCCGACGTATTTTTCAACGACCTCGTATTCGCCGTCGATATTTGATTCAACGAGCGCCTCGGCGAGAATATAATACTCATCGCCGACCTTTATTTTAACGTAAGTTTCGTTCGGGTTCACGCACAGCGCGACATTTGACGGCAGCGTCCACGGCGTTGTCGTCCACGCGAGGAAGTACGTGTTTTCCTCGCCCTTTACGATAAATTTCGCCGTCGCGGAGCGTTCCTTAACGTCCTTGTAGCCCTGCGCCACCTCATGCGACGAAAGCGGAGTTCCGCAGCGCGGGCAATAGGGAACGATTTTGTGACCTTTATAGAGCAGTCCCTTTTCCCATATCTTTTTGAGCGCCCACCACTCCGACTCGATAAAGTCGTTGTGGTACGTTACGTACGGATCGTCCATATCAGCCCAGAAGCCGACGGTATTCGAGAAGTCCTCCCACATACCCTTGTACTTCCAGACGCTTTCCTTACATTCCTTTATAAACGGCTCGAGTCCGTATTCCTCGATCTGCTCCTTGCCGTCGAGACCGAGCTTTTTTTCGACCTCCAATTCGACCGGCAGACCGTGAGTGTCCCAGCCCGCCTTACGCGGCACGCGGTAACCCTTCATCGTGCGGTAACGCGGTATCATATCCTTTATTACACGCGTCAGAACGTGTCCGATATGCGGCTTGCCGTTCGCCGTCGGGGGACCGTCATAGAACATATACGTGTCGCTGTCGGCGCGCGCGTCGATACTCTTCTGGAATATGTTGTTGTCGCGCCAGAACTTTTCCGTTTTCTTCTCCCTTTCCACAAAATTAAGATTTGCAGATACCTTTTCGTACATTTTATATCCTCCCAAATAGTTTTTACTTAATTTTATTTAGCCGTCATTTCGCCGGTCTTTAAATCTATCACATAATCCTTGTCGTAACGGAAATAGCACTTTTCGTTTTCCTTGTCTATCGTCACGTTGTCGAAGGTTTTCTGTCCGTACAGGCTCACGGACTCAAATTCCTTGGCGTAATCACGGTAGGTGCCGTCGTTTTCAATTCTTAACAGGTTCTCCGACGCGCCGCCGTGGGGCAAGCCGTAAAATCCCGCGTAAATGAACGTGTAATCGTCCGTTTCCAATTTGTCGTTTATCTTATTCCAATGGTGCAGCCACCAGTCCTTTTCGACCTCCTCGCGCTTCGTTAAAGCAGGGTGCTCGAGATCCTTTGCCGCGTCCTTCGCAATGTCGGTGTATATGAAGTAAAAGTTTATTTTTTCGTCCCGAAGCTCGTAAACCTCGGTTTCCTCTCCCGTAAATCTATAGCCGTAGCCGTCGGTAAAGCCGCCGTCGGGCGTTCTGTAGCCGGTTTGATAGTAGCTTTTCGTGCCGTGCGTAAAATTCCAGCCTATCTGTTTTTCCTCACCGTTTATCATGGCGGTCACAGGTATCATGCCGTTTCCCCTCTCGCCGAGGAATGCGGTAAGCTCTTCCGTTTCGGTGGTATTGCCGCCGACGCTGAACTTGTCCGCGGGAACGTACTCCGCAGTTATGTGAGTTTTGTCTTCGCTCAGCGAATACGTCACGTCCGCCGCGTTGTCAAAGAGCATAGTCAAACTGTCGTTATAGTTGTAATACAAAATATCGAGTTTAAGCGTGCGCGTGTCGTCGTCGTAGAAATATCTGCCGCCGAGGTCGTTGTACTCCTTAAAGCCGCCCAGATCCTCGATTGCAACGGCTGTTTTGCCGTTCAAATTGTACGCGGGAAGCTCCTTGTCGTACATATACGTCTTAATATCCGTTTCGTATATGTCGCCGATAATTCGTCCCGAGCCGCCGTCAGTGGCGTTTGAGCCGCTGCTCAAAGCGTTCGGGTAAAAGTCGCCGACAAGCAGCGTGCGGAACTCGTCGTGATATTCGGTGCTCGTAAGCAGATCCTCCGCAATCACGACCGTTCTGCCGCCTATGTTGTAGGCGGGTACTTCCGTATCGTTTATATACGCTCGAATATCGGTCGAATATATGTGACCTATAACGTCACCAGTCTGTGCGCTCGCGGCAGACGCGCCGAGCATTACCGCCGCTGCTGCAATCGGAAATAATAACGATTTTTTCATAAAAATTCTCCCCTTTCGGAATATAAAAGGCTTCCGCCTTGCATAACAAGACGAAAGCCGTACTTTCGTTATACCACTCGTCATACCGTCATATGCGTTCCCTGTTACGGAGGAAATCCGGCGCAGCCTATTTGGTAAAACCGTTCGGTGCGCGGCTCGGAGGTGATTTTCTTTTCCGCTTACTTGCCGCCGCGCTCACACCGTCCGCGGCTCGCTTTCGCTTTCATACGGAATTTACTGTCCCCGTCATCGCCTTTATACATATATTAAGTATATATCAAAAAACTTAAAATGTCAATAAAATAAGACAGAAAATATATTTTTAATAAAGTTAAAGCATAAAAATTCATAAAACACTTGACATTTTAACCCTAAATAATGTATAATGACATAGTTGCATGAATTGCGGCATTCCATCAAGTCCGTTTTTTCAAGATTGACTTGCCGGAGGGAGGGATATACATGTCTGAAGTAAGAGTAAAAGATAATGAGTCACTCGACAGCGCGCTTCGCCGTTTTAAGCGTCAGTGTGCAAAGTCAGGTGTTATGTCTGAAATCAGAAAGCGTGAGCATTATGAGAAGCCCAGCGTAAAGCGCAAGAAGAAGTCTGAGGCGGCGAGAAAGAGAAAGTTCTGATTTCAATATTGATAAGGAGATGACTTTAATGGCTTTAAAGGAACAGTTAGCGCAGGATTTGAAGTCGTCGATGAAAAATAAGGAGACTATCCGTAAAAATACCGTTCAGATGATACGGACGGCGATTTTGCAGATTGAAAAGGACAAAAAAGTAACCCTCGAGGACGAGGATATTTTAGACGTTATTGCGAAGCAGTTAAAGCAGCGCAAGGACGTACTCCCCGAGTACGAAAAGAGCGGCAGAGAGGATTTAATCTCGCAGCTCAAAGAGGAAATGGACGTTTTGATGGGTTACCTTCCCAAGCAGCTTACCGACGAGGAGCTTCGGCCTATCGTCGAGGCGGCGGTAAAAGAAACGGGCGCGTCGTCGATGCGCGATATGGGGAAGGTTATGGCGGCTGTAATGCCGCAGATTAAGGGCAGAGCGGACGGCAAAGCCGTAAACGCTATTGTCAAGGATTTAATAGGTTAATGAAGCGAGTTTCACTCGCTTACTCACAAAAGCGGGCTTCACCCGCTTACTCACTAAAAGCGGAGTTCCTCCGCTTACGTTCAGCAAAAGCGAGTTACACTCGCTTACTCACTAAAAGCGGAGTTCCTCCGCTTACATGCTGGTATAGCTCAGTTGGTAGAGCAGCGCATTCGTAATGCGCAGGTCGCGGGTTCGAGTCCCATTACCAGCTCCACGAAAAAACCGCATAGGTAAGCCGTTTGTGCGCCTATGCGTTTTTGTGTTTTTATATAAAATCCTCGATTTTGTCCTTTATTTGTCCTTTATTGCTCTAAAAACAGGCGTTTTCGTATTACTTTTACGCGCTGAATTTCTTTGACGGATTTAGCATATCTTGAAGCTTTTCCGCCGCTCTTGCGTCCACCGCTTGTATAGCATGAGTATAAATATTTAATGTTGTGGTCTTGTTTGAGTGTCCCAACCGTTTTGATACCGTCGCAATATCCACTCCGCCGGCTATGAGCATTGTAGCTGATACATGCCGGAGTGATGAATATGAGAATCAGGCAGATTATGGCGGTTTATAAATTTCTTATACCATGATGAAAGCGTGTCCGGGTGCATTGTGCCGCCGCTGTCTGATGTAAATACTTTACCGCTGTTTTGCCATTGGTCGCCAAGCTTAAACGCAGTTTTGCTCTGCTCAAGCTTATAAGTTTTTAATAACGCTATCATATCAGGCGGAATGTTCACGGCTCTTTGTGATTGTCTTGATTTGGTTGTGTCTTCATATACGCCCTTATTTGGTGTATAGAGCAAGCTCTTTGTTATACTGATAACGCCATGCCTTAAATCAATATCCGTCCAATTCAAGGCGCACAATTCGCCGCGCCGCAAGCCCGTATATAATATAAGCATTATAGCTGTTTTATATTTTAGCGGTTCATCATTCAAGCACCTTATAAGCTGCTGTACTTCCTTCTCGTCAAGTACCGGAGCCTCTTTATATTCCACGCGCGGCGGCTTAACACGTCCGCAGGGATTGGAGGGGATCACTTGCCACTGCACCGCCGTTGTAAGGATTGACGATAATAAGCGATGATATTTTAATATTGTGCTGTCTGAAAGCTTACCGTCAGCATTTACGGGAGTAAATATATCTTTTTCACCGAGGGCGGCGGCAATTTTGAGGGCTGTTGTTTTAGCAACATTCTTTCCGCTGATACAGGAGCGCAAACAATATTCCGACACATCCGCCGCCTCCGCAAGTTTTTTCTGTGTAAATCCTTTATTGTGCATAATCTCCTTGAAGTTTTCCGCCGCTCGATATTTTATATCGCGGCGCATACCGTCCTCAGAGAGATTATTATAAAATTCTTGTAAATGGTGCGGTTGCAGCTTTGCAAGCTTTATATGCCCTATGGCTTGCAGGATAACAGGTATTACGTCATTATATCCCTTTATGCTCTTTTCTTTCAGCTGCTTTTGTGCGTATTCTTTCATCCATTTTTCTATAAATTCCGCAAGCGTTATTGTACCGTCAAGAAATTGTCCCGTTTCTACTTGCTGCTCAAAATTTACGGCTTGTTTATTCAGTTCCTTTTCTATCTGCTTTTTCGTCATACCCGGGGCGGGTGTCCATGACTTTGTTTTTACAATCTGCTTGCCATTACTGTCATATCCGGCTGATACGCGTATTTGATAGGCGTTACCGCGTTTTCTTATTGTTGCCATTATTCCGCCTCCTTTGTGGTTTTATATTTGTTTACAATATTCCAAAAAATATTTTCAGTTGTGTATTTATATAACGCTGATAATGGTACATTGTCCATTTCATTAAGACAAAAAGGATTTATGTTATCCGGTGTTGGTATATAAGTATATTCGTCTGTATTTGCATAAAAGTTGCCACATAAAATTGATGAAATTAACACTTGTAATTTCTCACTTTCAACAAGAAAACTGATAAAATCCGCAATATCACTCTCGTTAAGTGCTTTTTCTGACATTAACATTGTAATGGCACGAGATGAAAGTCCTATAGCAGCATTTATTCCTTGTATAGTTTCATTGCGTGTAGCTACATCAGATAAACCAAGCAAATAATCAGATGATACATTAAAGTATTCTGCTATTTTTTTTATCATTGTTGCATTTGGCTGTGTTTTGCCGTCTTTCCATTGTCCTATTGATTGTCTTGTTGCTCCAATAGAATCGGCAAGATCGGGCAGTGTTATACCCGCATTATTGATTAAAGCCCTTAATCTTGAAGCAAATACAGAATTATAATAATCTTCTGTTTTGGGTTTGCGTCCTCTTTTTTTACTTTCCATAATATTTCGTCCTTTTTGGTAAAAATAAATTGCTTTTTGCAATATTTAGAAATTACTATTTACATTTATGTTTCTTTATGCTATAATAATAGTATAGTAAATTTTTATTGACTTGTCAAGAAAAATGAAAATAAAATTACAGGAGGTGTAAAACGATGATGAATTGTGAAGAAATCTACGACAAAACGCAAGCCGGGGAAGAACGCATGAAGTCTATCAGGGCAGCGGAGGCTCAAAGGGCATATATGAGAGCATGGAGAGCAAAAAACAAAGACAAAACACGAGAATATAACAAGCGATATTGGGAAAAACGCGCGGCAAAGGAAATGGAGGGATAACGCGATGAATAACGCAGCTATGAAAATTGTCGCCCCCGAGGCGGAAATTATAAATTTTACCCCTCAACCTATGCGAGGAATCAAACAAGCCGTTGCGGAAATAAAAGCGGCTGATCCATGCACCGCGCTTATTGTAAATGGCTTAAGGGCGTTAGTAAACAATGGGACGCTTCCGTGTGTACGAATGGGACGCAAAATCTTAGTGAATATGCGAGTTCTCGACGATTATTTATATAACTGCGCGGCGGCGGAAACAAAGACGACAGCGTCTACAATCCGCCGCATATCGGAGGTAAAACAATGTCAAGGGGATATATAAAATTATATCGAAAAATGCTTGAAAATCCTATTGTGTGCAAAGACAATGATTATGTTAGAGTATGGATAGAACTCTTATTAAATGTTACTCATAAATGTTGTTCTGCTATAAGCGGCGGAAAAAAAATAACACTTAAACCGGGGCAGCTCGTAACCGGTCGTCGAGTTTTAGCCGAAGCCTGTAACATTAACCCAAGCAAGGCAGAAAGAATTTTGAAAGCCTTTGAAAAAGAACATCAAATCGAACAGCACACAACGACTAAAGACCGCATAATTACTATTGTAAATTGGGATATATACCAAAACAATGAACATCAAGCGAACAACAACTGAACAACAAATGAACACATAACAATAATGTAAGAATGTAAGAATGTAAATATAATAAAATATATATGGTCATTTCAGAGCTGTCAGCTCAGTTACAGCTATAGCGAAAAAGCTTACAATCCGCATAGTTAAGCCATTTTATAACATATGTCAATCTGTTATGATTAAGGCGAGTTATGATAAATGTTTACAAGAATGCTCAAAATGTAAACATTTTCCCCTAAAATGCACGCATTTTAACCCGTTTTGCTTACATTTTAGAGATAATTGCTCTTTTACAGTAAATCGACAACACTATTATATTATATCACTGACGGTGTTGTCAATTACTGTTTTAGGGGGTTGCTGCCATGACAAACGAACGACTTGCGGAGCTTGCTCAGGATCCGGAGAATTCGGAGCTTGTTCCTGTGTTATGGGAAAAAGTACGCGATTTGCTATATATGAAAGCATATCAAGCTTATAACGAATACAAAACAGCGTTTGACTGTTGCGGCGTTGAATTATCCGACATCAGGCAGGAGTGCTATTTTGTATTTCTTGAGGCTTTGAAATATTATAAACCTCAAGGAGGATATAAATTTAATACATATTTCGCCTTAACGTTTAAGAGCGCATTACAAAGGCTATGGGGTACAAAATCGGGCAAGAGAAATCCGCTGAACGCCGCCGCCAGTCTTGAAAAACATTTAACAGGAACGGACGGAGCGGAGGGCGGAAAAACTCTTGCCGATATATTGCCGAGTAAAATCAATATTGAGCGGGAAGTAACCGACATAATAGAAAAAGGTGAAGAACGCGCGGCGGTTCGGTATGCGGTGAATCGGTTATCGGAGCCGCTACGAGACGTTATAAACCGCTATTATTTTCAAGATGAAACACTTGAGGAAATAGCAGAAGCAACCGGAACAATCAAGCAGACTGTATTAAATCAACGAGACTACGCGCTCAGTTTGTTGAGAAGATCCTCCGCGCTCCGACGATTATACAGAGCGCAGGAAAAGCATATTACATGGAAAAACTTGTCACATATGGAATGGAAGCCGCAATATTTTGATGATGTAAACCGACTGAGAGAATAAAGAGGGATAGCAAATTGAAATCTGATACAGAGTATATTTTAACCAACAGCGAAATCAAAGAGATTGTAACGCTTGCGGCGGCAGAGGCGATAAAAGCATATAAAACCGCCGCACACGATGACCTCATGGAGAGAACCGAGCGACGCATAAGCGCAACAAAAAAGCTGTTGCAAAATTATAAAAAGTATATCGTAATAGCAAACGCCGTTCCGGAATTAAATCAAGAGCAGCTGAAGCACGTCGAAAGAATGTTGACGGTATATAAAAATCGCTGTTTAAGCTCACATAAACAGGAAGCGCGGCGGCGTTGGCGTGTGATAGAATTAACACATCTTACAGAGCCGGAACATACACACAAAGAAGTTGCTCAGATTGTTTATTGTAGTACCAGAACAATAGATTTTGATTTGCAAAAAGCTTATAAAGAGCTATCGGATTTATTTTTCGGGATAGATTTTCAAATGCTGTTATTGGAATGAAAAGGGAGATTATTATGACAGAAAAAAATCAATCGAACAGAGAGCGAACAGGGAGAAAAAAGGCAAAAAAGTCAGATGAATGGGATTTGGAACTTCTTGCTGATTGGACAAAGGATCTTGATTTGGATTGGGGACTTGATCTTAATTGGAGCATTGAACCGGAAGAAGACGCGACAAAGCGAGAAAAAGAGGTAAAGCATGACAAAAGCAAATAATATACTGAAATCCCATACATCAGAACAGCTTAACCCTGAATCCGCTCTATCTGCATATGAGTGGATAAATAAGCCATATAACCAGCGCGGATTACAGAATATAGTGAGGGATTCGGTTATATTACCGCAATGTATAGAAGCATACGCAGATAATATAGCAGGGTTCGGTGTTGGTGTGAGGTATAAAGACGAATTTAATTCAGAGGCGGAATCGCTTGAAATGAAGCAAGAATTTGAAAAAGTTCAGAATATTATAAAGATGTTAGGGGCGGAAATAGACGTAAAAGAAATTCTAATGCGTGTAATAAAAAACCGCGAAACATTCGGGATAGCTTACCTTGAATGTATACGCAACCTCAACGGCGATGTTGTCCAGATTGAAAACATTAAGGACGTTCCGAGCGTTGAAATGACGAAGCCTGACGGCGACTTCATCTCTTATGAATGCAGATATGGTGACGAAGTAGTCACTCGTGGTAAGCAGTTCAGGAAGTTCAGACAGATAGTTGCCGGCAAGACGGTGTATTTCAAGGAGTTCGGCGACACACGCATTATGGATAAGCGAACAGGCGAGTATGTTGAAAGCCTTGACATTGTAAACAGGGCTAATGAGATACTCGTTTTTTCTATTGGAGATTATGACTATGGCGAGGTTCGCTGGATAGGTCAGGTGCTTCCGCAGGACGGGGCGCGGAAATCCGAACAGCTCAACAATAATTACTTTCTGAATGGTAGACATATACCGCTGATGATTGCTATTCGCGGCGGAACGCTGACGGATGAAAGCAAGGCAAAATTAAAGACTTATCTTAACGGCATAAGAGGCGAGTCCGCGCAGCACGGTTTCCTCATAATTGAAGCCGAGTCCAACGGCAACAGGACGGCGTTCGATGAAGACAAGCCTGACATACAGGTTGTGCCGCTGTCGTCTATATTGCAGCAGGACGCACTATTTCAGAAGTATCAGGACGACGCAAGGAAAAAGGCGCAGTCTGCTTTTAGGTTGCCGGCTTTGTATGTAGGATATACCAAAGACTATGACCGCGCTACATCATACGCGGCTATGGAAGTTACAGAAAAACAGGTATTTCAGCCGGAACGCGTTTTTATGGCATGGCAGCTCAACAACAAGCTCCTGAAAAGCTATGATTTCAAGTATTGTGAGGTATACTTGAAAGAACCGGAAATCTCCAACCCCGACGATATGGCAAAGCTGATCTCAGTTGCGAACAGTGCCGGAGGGGTTACTCCTAACCTTGCAAGAGAGATAGCTTGTAAGTCAATAGGCAGGGTGTCAGAAGATTATAAAGGAAATTGGGGCAACATTCCTCTTGTATACATCAAAAATACCATTTCACAAGCAAATACAGCCGTAAATGCGGCTATATCAAAAGCGCGGCGGGATAATTCGGAAGATATAATCCCAATACTCAAGGGGATAAAGGACGCTATAAACGAGATAACAAAGCATACAGGCGGCGGAGAATAAGCCGCCGCCCCGCCTCGAATTTTATTCATAAAATGCTTTTTGCAGTCTTTCATACTTATCGGCAAAAGTGCTATTTGTGATATTTAATAAATCTCTGTAGTCCTCTATACTGTCAATATCCGCCGCTGAAATTACCGATAACAAGGTACTAACCTCTTTCAAGGCAATAATTGAATTTTCTAAATCTACAGTTTGCATTATTCTCACTCCTATCTTGAATTATTTATTTGTTCGTGAACCCATGTATATAGATCCTTGTATGTGTTAAACAATGGAATTTCAAGCGTTATGTAAAAATCTTGCAACAATCGCTTAAAATATCTGTAGTCGCTTTCTTTTGGTGTTTGCTTCCATTGTCTTTCTTGTATCTGTGTAGATACTGCTTTGCTTCTCATTCCCATTTTATAAAATCCTCCGAATAAAATCTTGACTTGAGGCGGCGGCTATGATACAATGATGTTGCTATAAATCAATGCACAGCCGCCGCTTGTCGGTGGGGTGTACCGCCTTGTATAAGTTTGCGGCTTATACAAGGCATTTTCTTTTTACACGAGCTGCAACGTAATTAACGCTCCGTAATTCATATACGGCGCGTAATGCCCGCGTACCGCTTTGAACGAGGCGGCAAGGTTCAGCCCCTTATCCATGAGAGCCGCCGCGACATACGCGAGATTTCGCGGTATATAGCCCATGTGGTAATCCTCCGAGCCGTTCACCGATACAAGCACCTTGACGGCGTTGTTATCGTGCAGATTCGCGTGGTCGCGCTCCAGCTTCACGCTTACCTGTTCGGGTCGGTATGCGGTAAATATGCGGTGCAGCGCCCGCTGACGATTGCCCTTTGTAACTCCGGCTACCTTCGTATCGATCGCTTTGCCCTTGATAAGCCGCCATGCGCGCTTGAACGCCGCCGATAAAGTCAATCCCATTTTCTTTAAACGATTCGCCATAGTCGCTACCTTGCGGCGAATTTCTGTAATGTTTTTCATTTCGTTCAACTCCTTTCACTTGAGGTCGTTTCCCTTACCTCTTGATTGTATTATACTATACTATCGACAATATATCAATAGGCAATGTAAACAATATTATCGACAATATATTGTGCAATATGTATATTGACGACAATATGTTATAATGTTATAATATAATTGCAGTTAAGGAATTAACTGTAGGTGACAGAGAAATCTGTGTGACCTTGATAACAGGAGCGGCGGCGACTGTTCCGACTCTCTTGCAAAGGGGGTCTGCTTATGGATATGAATATCATTCTACAGATAATTGAGCTTGCAATTATCTTAGAAATAATAAAAAACATAAGAAAATAAGCCGCCCCGTATCGCCATAGGGACGGCTTATGTTAGTTTAACTAACAAAACGTTTACTTAGCGGAACGGCTAAAACCGCTCCTTTGTTATCTAAACTATATCATATATCAACAGATTTGTCAAGAGGTGATTTAACATGGCAATATCAAAAGCCCAACAAAAAGCAACAGCGAAATATGTAAAAAATAATTATGATCGCATAGAAATAAAAGTCGTCAAAGGCGCAAAATCGCTTATAGAAGCCGCCGCAAAAGCAGACAATGAAAGCATCAACGGTTATATCAAAAAGGCTGTCAAAGCGAAATATGAGGCTAATACAGGCAAAACCATAGAATTATAATCGCGTGAGTCAGCGAAATTGAATGAACAAACATATAACATTATTCTTGTCCTTTATTTGTCCTTTATTGTGATAAAATGAGGCTTAATATTATCAAACGAAATAAAATAAAATGTCAGACAAATGGCTCTGTTATGCGGTTTTATGGAATGAGATAAAACGACAGAAAAAAAGAAATTACTCATTCGTAATGCGCAGGCCGCGGGTTCGAGTCCCATTACCAGCTCCACGAAAAAACCGCCTGAAACGGCGGTTTTTTTGATGTTTATTAAAAAGGAAAGGGCGCCGCTCCGCCCAATTTACGGAGCGGCGTTCTTGTGAGCGGATATGCGCCGCTCTTTTACCCATCGGTAACACGGTTAATTGCTTTTCCGCTCTTGACATTGCGGAAAATGTATGCTATACTTTAGACAACAGAGGGACGGAAAACCCGTTCCGACACCTTAACGATTTTAGTAGATATATGTTAAATCATATTCTACCCCAACCGCTCATTGGTCAGAATGGGCGGTTATTTTTTTATCCATTTAATAATCATAGCAATAACAAAGACTTGAATAATAAACCAAGTCCAGTCCGAATGAACCATGATTATGCACCCCCTGTAAGGAAGTGCCGGAACTGACCGCCGCCCCTGTATTCTGTTATCAGGGTTGCAAGAAAATGTCTCCACCCGCGGCAATTCGCGCCGCGTATATATTTTACCACAATATCTTGATTCCAACAACATACATAACATACAATATATAGGGGTTACTATTGTGTATTTTGCCCATATATTACCTGTTTTTACGTCCTTCGAGCCACACAATAAGCACCGAAATATCCGCCGGCGACACGCCCGATATGCGCGACGCCTGACCTATTGATTTCGGCTGCACCTTGTTGAGCTTCTGGCGCGCTTCGAGGCGCAGACCGTGAATATCCGAGTAATCCTGGTTTTCGGGCAGCAGCTTTTCCTCCATTTTGCGGAACTGCTCCACCTGCGCAATTTGGCGCTTAATATACCCGTCATACTTCAGCTTTATCTCCGCCTGCTCGCATACCGCGTCCGGGAGCGGTTTTCTGTCCCTGTCCACCGGCGCGAGCTTTTCATAGTCGAGTTCGGGACGTTTTATCATGTCGCTTAGACGTATGCCCGTCTTTACCGCCGCAGTGCCGTATTTTTCAAGCAGCGGGTTCGCGTCCTTCGGCGGTACGACCACACTTTCGAGCCTTTTTATCTCGTTTTCAACCATATTCATTTTTTCAAGGAATTTCTTGTACCGCTCCTCCGATATAAGCCCCACGCGGTAACCATGCGGCGTTAAGCGTTCATCGGCGTTGTCCTGCCTTAAAAGAAGGCGGTACTCGCTGCGCGACGTCATCATTCGGTACGGCTCGGTCGTGCCTTTCGTTATGAGGTCGTCTATAAGCGTGCCGATATATCCGTCGCTCCTTTTCAGCATGAGCGGCTCCTCGCCCTTTATTTTAAGCGCGGCGTTTATGCCCGCGATAAGCCCCTGTGCGGCGGCTTCCTCGTAGCCGGACGTGCCGTTAAACTGTCCCGCGCCGTACAGACCGCTTATTTTCTTAAATTCAAGCGCCGCCGTAAGTTGCTGAGGATCGCAGCAGTCGTATTCTATCGCGTAGGCGCTGCGCATTATCTCCACGTTTTCCAGACCTTCGACGCTCCTGTACATTTCAAGCTGCACGTCCTCGGGCAGACTTGTTGAGAATCCCTGCGCGTACATTTCCTTTGTGCCAAGTCCCATCGGCTCTATAAAAAGCTGATGCCGCTTCTTGTCGGCGAACCGTACGACCTTATCCTCGATTGACGGACAGTAGCGCGGTCCGACTCCCTCGACGTGACCGCCGTACATTGCGGAGCGTTCGAGATTGGCGCGGATAATTTCGTGCGTTTTTTCGTTTGTGTAGACGATGTAGCACGGCACAAGATTTTCACCCGCTTTTTCGGTTTCAAACGAGAACGGCACGATTTTTTCGTCGCCCTCCTCGACCTCCATTTTGCCGTAGTCGAGCGAGTCGGCGTGTATACGCGCCGGCGTACCCGTTTTAAAGCGCATAAGCTCCACGCCTATGCGCCGCAGATTTTCTGACAGCTCGTTCGCCGGAAACATACCGTCGGGGCCCGACTCGCGCGAGTACGAGCCTATGAGTATTTTACCCTTC
This sequence comes from uncultured Clostridia bacterium, assembly GCA_947591315.1. Lineage (GTDB taxonomy): Bacteria > Bacillota > Clostridia > UBA1381 > UBA1381 > Hominilimicola. The sequence goes on along the minus strand of CANQDD010000021.1, from coordinate 1,661 downwards.
AGATACGTGCCGCTCGCGACAATGACCGCCTTGGCGGTGTATTCTACGCCGGTGCTCGTCACAACGCCCGTAACGGCGTTATTTTTGGTGAGTATATTCACAATCTCGGCTTGCTTTACATGCAGGTTTTTCTGCGCCTCGAGGCGGTTTTTCATTTCCGCGTGGTACTTTTTGCGGTCGATCTGCGCGCGCAGTGAGTGTACCGCGGGACCCTTGCCGCGGTTCAGCATTTTCGACTGTATCATAGCCGCGTCTGCTGCCTTACCCATTTCACCGCCGAGCGCGTCAACCTCGCGCACGAGATGACCTTTCGCCGTGCCGCCTATGCTTGGGTTGCACGGCAGGTTGCCTATCGCGTCAAGGCTTATCGAAAACACGACCGTTCTCATGCCGAGCCGCGCGGCGGCAAGAGCCGCCTCACAGCCCGCGTGACCGCCGCCTATCACAGCCACGTCGTAATCGCCCAAAATCATTCTTCGCCTACCTCCGGCTCATTTTCGTCCTCGTCAAGATATTCTATAACAGGCTTATTTTCTTCCTTTTTCTTCATGTTTGTTAGTATCGTTTTCTCGATAACTCTCGCCGCGTAGAAATCGGTCACGTAGCGCGTGAAGCACAGTCCGAACACAAGCACTATTATCGCCGCGAACAAGGGATTCAGGTTTATTACCATGAATATCGCGTACAGAAGTCCGCAGCTTATCGCGGTCGTCAATATATTGCCCGGCAGCTTCGCAATCGCGAGCAGCAGCGCGTTTTTGTATATCGCGCCGAGCGAACAGTCAAACGTCACCATTATCTGATATATATACGAGTGCATCATTGTGTAAAGCACGAACACGACCACCATAATATACGACGGCAAAAGCCATATTACGCTGCCGGTCGAGGTGTAGAAGCTGTAATAAAAGTGCATCGCGTTTACGCCGAACACGAGTATAATCGCATCGATAAGCACAACGAGCATGCCCTGCTTGAAGTTTTCCAGAAATTTGTCCTTGCCGTCGCTCGCGACCCATACGGGTTCGCCGCGCGTAAAGCAGCGGTTAATATACGCGTACGCCGCGCTGCTCGGGCCGCTTCCCCACAGCACAAACACGCAGACCGAGAAAAAAATCTGAAGCATTACAACCACGTTGCCGCTGAGCTGCGCGGCTTGCTCCGCCGTTAAGCCCTCCGCCTGCTGAATATTCGCGGTCACGTTATCGACTATGCCCGTTCTTATGAACATATAGCCGAAAAACATATAGAGCGCGGCAATCCACAAAAGGCTCGTGAGCGAGTAAAGCGAGTTCGCGGCAATGAGCTTGCCCATTTTCTGCCACACAATATCTATATACAGGAAAAATCCCTTCTTTTTGGGAGCGTCCTTTTCCACACCCGGCCCGGGCTTCAAATATCCGTTAAACAACCCCATATCACTGTCTCCTTTTTGTTTTTACTTTTTTATAATCTGTATTGTAACATATTTTCTTTTGTGATACAATATTTACCGCAGAAAAATTTACTTTTGAGGTAAAACCGATGAGAGAAATAACTGTTAACGCCAACGATGCAAATCAGCGGCTCGATAAATTCATAACAAAATATATGCCGCGTTTGCCGCTTGGAATGTTGTACAAGGGACTTCGGAAAAACTATGTGCGCGTAAACGGCAGGCA
>CANQDD010000020.1 GCA_947591315.1 uncultured Clostridia bacterium | reverse complement strand
CAAAGGGCAGCATTGAAGGTAAGGGTACGCTTCTTATGTCAAAGGACGGCGGTACGCTTACTGTTGACGGCGCGGCTATTAACCAGACAGCAGGCGCGGACACCGCTAATGATTCAGCTGTTGCCGCGTCTGACGGTACAGTAAATATTAAGAGCGGCACGGTCACAGCGGCGGAAAGCGGCGCGGGAGTGTTCGGCAGCGGTCAGTTGAATGTTACAGGCGGCACGATTGAAGCCGCGGCGTTCGGTATCACGACAAACGGCAGCCAGACGAATGCTGCTGCTAAAATTACAGTCAGCGGCGGTGAGATCACAAGCACCGGCACAAGCGACAAGGCGGCTTGCGGCGTATATCTGCCCGCAGGTCAAATGACCGTAAGCGATGATGCTGTAATCAGCGGCGCGGCAGGTGTTGTAGTCCGCGGCGGTACATTGGACGTACAGGGCGGTACAATTAAAGCAACCGCAGGTCCTACAGACACTGTCACAGTAGGCGACGCCACAAACGGAACCGGTCGCTATGCGGTTCCCGCGGCAGCTATTACCGTTGACAACGCAAGCTATCCCCAGCAGGACGGCGGCCAGAAGCACGTTACAGTCAGCGGCGACGCGAAGGTAACGGCACCCAATGGCGGTAAGACCCTGGCTGCATGCAATAAGGAAGCGGAAGTAACGGCTTCCGGCGCCGACGGTAAAGTTGAAGCCAAAGATAATTTCTTTGATATCACCGGCGGTACGTTCACAAAGGGCGCATCAAATGCGGGTGACGATAGCGTCAATAAATTCCTGGAAGAAGGTCAGACGGTTGACGCAGCAAGCGGCGGCATTACGGCGGCTGCGGCAGTAGCGAAGATCGGCGACACAAAATACGCATCACTGGAAAAAGCGATTGAACTCGTACAGTCCGGACAGACGATCGAACTGGTTAATGACATTACAATCGCCGCTGCGAAGGCTCCTATTAGAATCAGCAAGGAAGTCAAAATCGATCTCGCAGGCAAGACAATCAGCGCGAGCGATAACGCTGTATTCGAGGTTGAAGAAGGCGGCAAATTAACCATTACGGACAGCAGTGAAACAAAGGCAGGAAAGGTTTCATCTACAGCGGCAGCTACACCCGCTATCCGCGTAATGCCGGGCGGTGTGCTGACTGTTGACGGAGCGGCTGTTGAGAATCAAGCAACATCGGTAGGCGTTATCCAGTTGAACCACGGATCGGAAGCGTCAAAGGCAAAGGCTGTGATCAAAGGCGACGCTAAGGTTACGGGCGGACGTGTCGGAGTAAGCGTATTTGCTTACGGCGATCTGACTGTTACAGGCGTTGTGGAAAATCTCCAAGCCGTACTGCCTACGATTACAGGCACAGGCTTCGGTATTGCCACAAACGGAAGCACAAGCGGAGGCAATAACGGCAGCAATGCCAATATCACCGTCAGCGGTAATATTACAGGCGGCGTAGCTGGTATGTATCTGCCGTCTAACAGCGGCACGACCACCGTAAAGGGCGGCTCAATCAGCGGCTCGGCGGGCGTCGTACAGCTCGGCGGTACGCTGGACATTACGGGCGGTACGATTACGGCTACAGGTGAAAAAGCAGCGGCTGACGGAACGATAGAAGTCGGCGTTGGCGGTCAAAAGGTTCCCGCGGCGGCTGTTGTAACAGACAAGCAGACAGGTTACGATGAAGGCGTCAATGCAAATATTAAGGGCGGCACGTTTGTTGCTCCCGATGGTAAGGACGCTGTAGTTTATGCCGCGAACGGCACAGCCGTGGAGGAAACCGCAGAAGTGAATAACTTCACAGTATCGGGCGGAAACTTCTCAAGCTCTGTAAAGAAAAACTTATTGAGCGACGAGTTTAACTATGAGGCGAAAGCCGCTGCCGGTGAGGCTCCGTTCAGCTATCATACAACGGTTGAAAAAGCTAAGGGAGCCGCAGGCGAGGGCGGCGAAATAACTCTTCTTAATGATAAAGAAGAGAAGGCGTATGCGTTTAGCGGAACACTCACAAGTGTTGAAGTTGACGAAAACGGCGTTGTTGTAGTCACTGTAAATGCCGGCGAAATCAGTGCAACAGGCGCAGGCTCAGCCGGCGGCGACGCTGAGTCAGGCGACGCGGGTTTCTGGGCAGGCGTTGGTCTTATCGCTCCCGAAGGCACTGCAAAGGTACAGTATAAGCGCAGCGATATGACCGAGTTTGCGGATAACAGCGGTACCGGCGATCCTGACGATGTCAACGGCAAGTCCGGTTTCCAGGCTTGGTTAAATGTCGGAGGAGTAACTCAGCCGACAGATAAAGTAAGCGAAACATATACTGTTAAGTGGTTGGACAGCAACGGCAGGGAAATAGAGACAGTAACTTATAAGGTTGTATTCACGAATGTTACATTGAAGGCAAACGATGTTATTCCGTTAATCGGCACTGTCGGATTTAACGCGAAAGCGGCTGATGCGGATAAGGCTATTGAAACGGCTCTTGGAAGAGACCTGACTGCGGACGATGTTGTAGATAATACAATGTACGTGGTATTCAGTCTCCAGGGTGCGGTAGATGAGACAGACGGAACAAAAGTTACTGCTACTTTCAAAAACGGAGACACAACATATACCGAGCCTGAGTTCTCGTTGAAGGATACCGGCAAGCATGTGGTATACTTTAGCTTTAACGATCTTGGAAATAAGGTTCAGCCCGCTGAATCAACGCTCGGCGAGGGTAAGTACACGATTACGGTAACAGTGGGTGACAAGCACCAGACACAGTATCTTGATGTATACAAGGTTGTATGCGCGGCTGAAAACGGTAAGTTCGGCGATGCAACCACAGGTACAGAAACAAAGATATTAGGCTTTGTTACATCGGAAGACGAAGCCGATGAACTTGTGGCGGATGAGCTTGCGGCAGGCAATCTCGCGGTTACTCCCGACGATACTCATACATCGGATGTTGCATGGAGCGAGGGTGACAAGAAGGACGACCATACTATCACCTATACGGCGACATGCGCGCAGAAGCCCGATGCTGCTGATATAAAGGCAGCACCTATTGCCGACAGCGACAACGATATTAAAGATGTAGTTAAAGATGCCGCCGTTACATATACCGCTGCTTCAAATACCATAAAAGGTACGGCTACCGACCTTAAGTCGCACACAAACAGCAAGGGTAAGGAAGGTTATTGGTTCGGAGTTGAAATTCCGGCTCCGGCAGGTGTTGTCGATACAGGCTCATACGATGTTATCTATTCTGACGGTACAATGAAGGGCAGATCGGCGACATATGACACGCTTACAGGCGGTACTAAGAAGGGCGCTGTCATCTACTTCAATGTAGGAAATGAGGGCGTAGACGGTGATGCTGATAAGAAATACACGATAAGCATTAAGTGGGACAGCAACACAACATATACATACAACGTTGACCTGTTGGGAGTAGAGCTTTATGACGACAGTAATGAGACTGTTGTTGCAAAGGCGGCAAATATTGCCGACAAGAGCACAACGCCGGTTGCGGATGTAGTTAAAACGGGTTACGAAGCACACTACGACGCAACAACAAAGACCATAGTAGGTACTGCTGCAGATCTTAAGAAGCACGAAAACGACAACAATGAAAAGGCATATTGGTTCGGTGTCGAGATTCAGGCTCCGGATGATGTTGTAATCAGCGACCGTCAGTTCGATGTAACTATCGACGATAATGACGCGGTTAAGTCAGGCTTTGACGACCTTCCGAATATCGGCGGCAAGAAGGGTGTTATCATCTACTTCAAGTCAACAGGTAAAGCCGATGATACACATACTGTTGTTGTTAAGTGGGGCAGCAGTAAAGAGGTTACATACAAAATCGACCTGTCGAGCGTAAAGCATTTTGTGGAAAATCCGACGGTAAGCGTAGGTAACAAAAAAGGCACTATGACGCCGACAGATGATTACAAAATAGATCCGGTAACATCATACACGGATCAAACAGGCTATAAGTATGCAGAGGTAACGTTTACGACCGCAACAGACAAGAAGGTTCCGTGGAGCGCAAACGGCGCGGGAACACCTGTAGAAGGCAACTGGGTAGGTATCACGGTTGCGCCGCCCGAGGGCAGTACAATAACAGGTCTGGCAACAGCGGCTGCAAATACGCAGATTCCCACAACGTTTACCGCACCGCAAGCGGCTGACGGCGATTCGGCACAGCTTTCGGGCTACTACGTAGACGCTTCAAAAGACATTGCAAATCCGTACTTCTTTGTAAAGATTGCGGACGAGTTCGGTAATGAGACGGTTTACTGCTATAAGCTTGTTAAGGGTACGACGCTTGAACTCGAACCGCAGCCGACATACACGGTAACGATCGGCACTATGACAAACGGTACGGTAACGGCTGATAAGACTGCCGGCTACCACAAGGATGAAACGGTAACTCTGACTGTAGCTCCCGAAGCAGGCTATAAGCTGGGTACTTTGACCGTAAATGATGCTGCGGGTACTGCAGTGCCGACAACGCAGGGAGCAGACGGCAAGTATACATTCACGATGCCCGCGTCAAACGTAACGGTAACGGCGACATTCGTTGCTGATGAGACGCCGGTTACGAAGTACACGGTAACAATCGGTACAATGACCAACGGTGTGGTAACGGCAGATAAGACCGCAGATATTACTGCAGGCGAAACGGTAACACTGACAGTAGCTCCCGAAACGGGCTACAAGCTGGATAAATTAACCGTAAAGGATGCCGCAGGCACAGAAGTACAGACAGCAGCAGGAACAGAAGCGAACAAGTATACATTCACAATGCCCGCGTCAAATGTAACAGTTACGGCGACATTCGTTGCTGATGTGACGATGTACACGGTAACTTGTACGACGGCTACAGGCGGTAAGGTAACGGCTGATAAGACGGCGGCTGCCGAAAACGATACGGTAACGCTGACGGTTACGGCTAACAGCGGTTACAGCTTTGACAGTCTGAGCGTAAAGGACGCCGAAGGCAATACGGTAGCGACAACGGCAGGAACAAACGGTACGTATACATTCACAATGCCCGCGTCAAATGTAACGGTTACGGCGACATTTAAAGCTACAAGCAGCAGCGGCGGTCGCGGAAGCGGAAGCGGACGCGGCGGCAGCGGCGGAACTTCAACCTACAGCGTAAGCGTTCCGTCAAAGACGGATAACGGTACTGTAAGCGTAAGCCCCAAGAATGCGGCTAAGGGCGCGACGGTAACGGTTACAGTTAAGCCTGACAAGGGATATATGACAGGCAAGGTAACAGTTAAGGACGCAAACGGTAAAGAGGTTGCGGTTACGGATAACGGCGACGGCACATTCACGTTTGTAATGCCCGACTCGAAGGTATCGGTTGAGACAGAGTTTGTACCGGAGGGTACGGCAACGCCGTCTCCGGAGGCTACACCGTCTCCCGAAGCGACACCGTCTCCCGACGCTGAGGATAATTGTCCGTCGGAGAAGTTCACGGACGTTGACCAGAGCCAGTGGTACCATGAGGGCGTTGACTATGCGCTTACGAACGGACTTATGAGCGGTACGGGCGACACGACGTTTGAGCCGAATTCAAACACTACGCGCGCGATGATAGTAGCCGTTCTGTACAGACTTGACGGTTCGCCGGCGGTTACAAAGGCGAACTTCACTGATGTTCCTGAAGGCGCATGGTACGCCGACGCGGTAGCGTGGGGTGAGGCTAACGGCGTTGTAAGCGGTTACGATGAGGAGACATTCGGCCCTGATGATTCTATCACCCGTGAGCAGATGGCTGCGATCCTGTACAGATATGCTCAGTATAAGGGCATTGACGTATCGGCGCAGGCTGATCTCAGCGGATATTCCGACGCGGCTTCGGTAAGCGATTGGGCTAATACGGCTCTTAGCTGGGCGAACGCGGAAGGATTGATCACGGGTATGAGCGATACAGAGCTCGCGCCGACAGGCACGGCGACACGCGCTCAGATAGCATCTATCCTTATGAGATTTTGCGAAAATATTATAAAGTAATTCGCGCATGATAAAAGGCGGAGCTTCGGCTCCGCCTTTTTGTGTGCTGTGTTTTAGCTGTATGCTTGCGTCAGGTTTCGTTTATGCGGTTTATCATGTTCGCGAGGTAGCCGGCGCCGAAGCCGTTGTCTATGTTGACTACGCTAACGCCGCTGGCGCACGAGTTGAGCATTGAAAGAAGCGCCGACAGTCCGCCGAAGGACGCGCCGTAGCCCACGCTCGTCGGTACGGCGATAACGGGGCAGTCGGCAAGCCCGCCTATCACGCTCGCGAGCGCGCCCTCCATGCCCGCGACGGCTATGATTACCTTTGCGCTCATAATGTCCTCGGCGTGCGACAGCAGGCGGTGCAGTCCCGATACTCCCACGTCGTAAAGCCTTGTGACGCGGCTGCCGAGAGCCTCGGCGGTGAGAGCCGCTTCCTCCGCGACGGGCATATCGCTTGTGCCGCCGCTCGCGACGACTATAGTAGATTTTGTGTCGGGCTTCGGCATATCGCCGACTATTCCGATACTGCCCATGTCGTAGTATGTGAGCGGCAGTCTATCCTTCGCGTACTGTGCCGCCTGCGCGCTCATGCGCGTTATAAGCACAGTTTTCTGACCGCCGTCGTGCAGCTTTTCGGCTATTTTTACAATCTGCTCGGGCGTTTTGCCCGCGCCGTAGATTACTTCCGCCGCGCCCTGACGTATACCGCGGTGGTAATCGACCTTCGCGAAGCCCAAGTCCTCGAACGGTTCGAGCCGTAACTTGAGCATAGCGCTGTCGATATCGACATTGCCCGCCGCCACGTCTTTAAGCAATTTTCTTAGATCCTTCTGCTCCATTTTACGTTACTCCATTTATATACATAATATCATAACGTGATTTTACCATATTTTTTTCGCCTTTTCAATATAATAAATCCGTGCAAAAGAAAAAGGCGGCATATAATGCCGCTCCTATAGAGGCTGTTACGTTCAGCCTTACAGCCCCTTTTTATCGGTTTTTCATTGATTCGCGCCTTTGCGCTTCCGCTTTTGAATACTCGCAGCCGCAGTAATTCTGGCGGTAGAGCGAGTAAACCGCCGACAGCTCGCACGAGCGTTTGTAGCCCTCACGCTTCTTAAAATCGCTGAAAAGGTAGCTTACGCCGTATTTTTCGGCAAGCTCCGCGCCTATCTCGTTGAGCTTTTTCGCGTTCTTTAACGGGCTTATAGACAGCGTGGTCGTGAAGTAGCCGAAGCCGCCCTTTTTCGCTTCGCGCGCCGCTTCCTCAAGGCGCAGGCGGTAGCATTTAAAGCACCGCTCGCCTCCCTCCGGCGCGTCCTCAAGTCCCTTGCTTATCTCGTGGAATTTGTCCGTGTCATAACCGCCGACGATAAGCCTGACCTCGTGCTCAAACGGCATTTCGCGTATGAGCCGCTCCTGCTCGCCGACGCGCCTTTCGTACTCCCCGCGCGTGTCGAGGTTGGGATTATAGTAAAAAACCGTTATATTAAAGTAACGTGACAAATACTCTAAAACATAGCTCGAACACGGCGCGCAGCAGCTATGCAGAAGCAGCGACGGCACGCGCCCGCTCTTTGCTATGGTATCGAGCGTGCGGTCAAGCGTTATCTGATAATTCTCATTCATTATAATTCACCCGATACATTCTATCATATATCCGTAAAAAAGTAAACCGATATTGCAAAATCGGCGGAAATGTGGTACAATAATATGTTGTAGACTGATTTGAAAGGAAATTGTTGTTATGCGGAAACTTCTCGCGGTATGGTTCGGCAAGGCGCTGACCGTGCTGGGTAAAATAATCGGTAAAAAATCCTCGTCCTCACCGGGACATTACGCGCTCAAAATCTGCCCGAGCCTTGTGGCGGAGCTTGGTAAGTGCGTAAAGAAGGGCATCGTTGTGACGTGCGGCACGAACGGCAAGACGACCACGAACAACCTCATGGCTACGGCTCTCGAGGCGAAGGGCTACAAGGTTATATGCAACCGTCTCGGCGCGAATATGCTCTCCGGCGTTGCGACAACGCTCATACAGGAGATGAACATATTCGGCAGGGTCAGAGCCGACTACGCGTGTCTTGAGATCGACGAGGCGTACACGCCGATCGTGTTCGACTATATAAAGCCGGACGTAATGGTTATAACAAACCTGTTCCGCGACCAGCTCGACCGTTACGGCGAGATAGACATAACGTCGGAAATAATCAGCCGCGCGATAAAGAAAACGCCGAACGTGCAGCTTGTGCTGTGCGGCGACGACCCCTTGTGCGTGCAGTTCGGTCAGGGCAGGCACAGCGACGCGCTCTACTACGGCATATCCGAAAAGGTGCTGCCGCAGCTTGACGACACGAAGGAGGGACGGTTCTGTCCGGCGTGCGGCGCGGAGCAGAAGTACAACTACTACCATTACAGTCAGCTCGGCGACTTCTACTGCCCGAAATGCGGCTTTAAGCGTCCGAAGATCGACTTTGAGGTAAAGAACGTGTCACTCGGCACGCCGATGCGGTTCACGATAAACGGTCAGCCGATGAAGATAAATTACAAGGGTTTCTACAATATATATAACCTCGTCGCGGTGTACGGCGCTTTGAGCGCGCTCGGCGAGAGCACGGACGATTTTGAAAGGCTGCTCGAAGCGTATAAGCCGCAGATCGGACGTATGCAGGAGTACAAATTCAACAAGCCCGTGATACTGAGCCTTTCAAAAAATCCCGCGGGCTTTAATCAGGCTATCGCGACGGTCAACACCGACAAGCGCAAAAAGGACGTAATAATCGCGATTAACGACAAGGCGAACGACGGGCGCGACGTGTCGTGGCTGTGGGACGTGGATTTTGACAAGATAGCGGACGAGAATATGCTGACGCTCACCACAACCGGCATACGCGTGTACGACATAAGCCTGCGCTTCAAATACGCGGACGTGAAGGTCGATATGATAACGCACAGCATGGCTGACGCGGTGACCGCCGCGCTAAAGACCGACAGCGAGGTCGTGTACGTACTCGTGAACTACACGGCGCTCTATTCCACCGAGGCGGTGCTTAAAAAGCTGGGAGGTAAGGCGTGATGAAGATTAAGATTTTACACCTGTACCCCGACCTTCTGAACCTGTACGGCGACAAGGGGAATATAGAATGTATGAGAAAGCGTCTTATGTGGCGCGGCATTGACGCGGAGGTAAAGTCGTACACCGTGGACGACACGGGCTTTGACCTGTCGGACGTGGATATACTGTTCCTCGGCGGCGGCAGCGACAGGGAACAGAAGATAGTGTGCGGCAAGCTTCTCGAGCATAAGGACGAGATAAAACGATACGTAGAGGACGGCGGTACGCTTGTCGCGGTGTGCGGCGGCTATCAGCTTCTCGGCAAATACTACAAGCTCGCCGACGAGACGATAGAGGGACTTGGTATACTCAACATAAAGACGGAGCAGGGCAAAAAGCGGCTCATAAGCAATATAATTCTGAAGCCCGACTTTATCGAGGGTGAGATAGTGGGCTTCGAGAACCACGGCGGCAGAACGGACATCGGCATACACAAGCCACTCGGCAAGGTCGTGTACGGCTACGGCAACGATGGCAAAAGCGGCGCGGAGGGCGTTGTTTACAAAAACGTCGTCGCGACGTATCTGCACGGTCCGCTGCTCCCGAAAAATCCGAAGCTGTGCGACTATATACTGACGAACGCCGTAAAGAGACGCTATCCCGATTTCAAAGGACTCGCGCCGCTCGACGACGGGCTTGAAAACACGGCGAACGACTACATCGTAAAGCGGTTCAAGAATAAGTGACAAACCGCGTCAAAGGGAATGATTCAGTGTGGAAATAAAACTGCGTGAAACGGCAAAAAAGCTTTTCACGCCCTTCAAAAACGCGTTAAAAAGCGTCGGAGGGTTTTTTTCGCGTACGGCGCGCGGCGCGTGGGATCTTATGTGCCGCAGCAGGCGTTTCGCGCGGTTCGCGTACGTGACGTTCCCGCATTGGCGCAGAAAAGCGGCTGAATTTATAAGGAACAACCGTTTTGTAAAATTTATCGCGCGTAAAAAGGCGAAGATCATGGTACCGGCGGCAGTGGGCGCGTCGTGTCTTGCCGTGATGCTGTGCGCGTCGGTTATTTACACCGTGAACTCCGACTATTATCCCGAGGGAAATTTCGACGTGAATTACGGCATGAGGATATTTACGTATTCGACGTTTGACAAAAGCGATATAAAGCGCGGCTCGATAAGGTTAAGCTGGGACGACGGCGTTGTGAACCTTACGGGCGGCGAAACGCTTTTGAAGATAAAGGCGGACGTAAATCCGATAAACATGAGCGACACGCAGGTCGAATGGTCGGTGTCGGACGGGGAGTACGCCGAGATCGACGGCGAGGGCACGATAACGGCAAAGGCTCCGGGACGGGTGCGTATTAAGGCAAATCTCGTAAATTACGGCGTGACGGCGGAGGCGAAGCTTCTGATAAGACAACCCGTCACGGGCATAATTCTCCCGACAAGCACAATGACGCTCTACAAGGGCGGCAGCGCGCAGTATATAAGCGCGCGCGTGTTCCCCGAAAACGCGTCGGACAAGAGCGTCACATGGAGCTCGAAAAATCCGAAGGTGGCGGCGGTGGATCAGAACGGCACGGTAAAGCCCGTGGACACGGGTATGACGCAGATCACGGCAGTGACCGCCGACGGTAATTTTAAGGCTAACTGCTTTGTCACGGTCGTAAATCCGTCCGTGGACGTGAGCGGTATTAAATTGCAGAACGCCGACGATATGCGCCTTACCGCGGGCGACAGCGTAAATGCGGTCGTGACGGTATCGCCGTCGAACGCGCGTAACAAAACGCTCAAATGGTCGAGCGACGACGAGAGCGTCGCCGTGGTGAGCGGCACGGGACGTATACGCGCGGTGTCGGAGGGCGTAGCATATATCACGGTGAGCAGCGTAAACGGCGTGAGCGAGAGCTTCCCCGTGGAGGTGAGCGCAGCGCCCGAACAGGAGAGAACCGATATTGCCGCGCCGACGGGCGGTGTTACGTACACGCCGTATCCGCTTACGTTCCCGCAGGCGGTAAGCATACAGATGGCGCAGAACCCGCCGCTCAAAATATGGGTGCGCGGCGGTATGATAAACGCGTCCGAGGCTGACGCGTCGGAATATATGGATCCCAACAACTACTGCGACGGAGTATACAAGTACCAGTTTATGGATCTGTCCGCGCCGTGCGGCGTAAGCGAGGAACAGCTAAACGCGTACCTTGCCGATAAGGGAATTTTAAGCGGTCACGCGTCGGCGTTTATAGAGGCGGCGAACACGTACGGATTGAACGAGATTTATCTTGTCGTGCACTCGTGTCTTGAAACGGGCAACGGCACGTCCGCGCTGTCACAGGGACAGGACGTGGACGGCGTGACGGTGTTTAACGTGTTCGGCATAGGCGCTTACGACAACAGCGCGCTGTCGTCGGGCGCGGCGAGGGCGTACCGCGAGAACTGGACGAGCGTTGACGCGGCTATAATGGGCGGCGCGAGGTATATAAGCGAAAGCTACGTCCACAGTCCCGACACGCGCCAGAATACGCTTTACAAGATGCTTTGGAACCCCGAGAATCCGACGGAGCACCAGTACGCGACGGACATCGGCTGGGCGGTCAAGCAGGCGGCGTCGATAGGCGAGATGATGGCTGAAATGGGAATTGACGCTCCGGCGTACGATATACCCGTTTACAGCGGAATGATACCGCCGACTATAACGGATTGAAATTAACTACAAAGGCAAAGAGGGTGGAGAGAGTGAAGGATATTTCGATAAAAAAGGCGGCGTTCATAAACGCGGCGGCAAGCTACTCGTGCGTAATACTGCAGCTTGTGGCGAACAGCTGGCTCGCGTGGCTGCCCGGTCTTACGACGTCGGACTTCGGAATAATAGCCGAGGTCACCTTTTTCACGACCTTCTTTACCGTTGTGTCAAACATGGGCATAGGGCCTGCCATAATTCAGGACAAGACGATAACAAGAGACGAGATAAGCGACATATTTTCCTTTAACTTTTACGTCGCGATAGCCGTTTCCGCGCTGTTTTTCCTGCTCGGCGAACCGATAGCGGCGTTTCTCAATAACCCCGTATACATCGGAATATGCCGTATGCTGTCGATATCGCTCTTTTTCCACACGATGAATATTATCCCGCACTCGATGCTGCTGAAGGAAAAGAAGTTCGTGATGATAGGTCTTAGAATGATAGTCGTCACGGTCGCGAGCTACGGCGTGGCGATAGCGATGGTTTACATGGGCTTTACGTATCAGGCGCTCGTGTGGCAGGCGATACTTTTCGCGTTTGTGTCGTTCGTGTGGAATTACGCCACGACGAGAATACGCTTAAAGCTCACGTTTAAGATAAGCTCGATAAAAAAGATATTCTCGTTTTCCGTGTTCCAGATGGGTTACAGTATAATAAATTACCTGTCAAGGAGCATAGATAACGTTATAATAGGAAAGTTCATAGGCGAGGAGGGCTTGGGTATTTACGATAAGGCGTACAAGCTGACGCTTTACCCGCAGAACAACCTCACGAACGTGATAACCCCGACGCTCCACCCGATACTGTCGGAGCATCAGGACGACAAGAAATACATATACGAAAAATATATGAACGTCGTAAAGGTGCTGTCGCTGCTCGGAATGTTCATAGGCTTCTATTTCTGTTTCGCGTCGAGGGAGATAATCACGATTATGTTCAGCGACAAGTTCGCGCTGTCCGTGCCGTGTCTCACTTGGCTTTCGCTCTCGATATGGGCGCAGGTAATAACGGCGAGCGCGCAGGCGATTTTCCAGAGCGCGGGCAACACGAAATATATGTTCGTGTCGGGACTGTTCACGCTCGTCATGACGGTCGGAGCGATCACGGCGGGCGCGCTTATGGGCGGCATAGTCAAAATTTCGTTCTTCCTGATGATAGCGTTTAACGTAAATTTCTTCGTGACGTACTACATACTTGTAAAATACACCTTGGGCATGAGCTACCTTGACTTTTTGAAGCGGTTCAAGCCCGACGTTATAATAGCCGCGATGGTGGCGGCGGCGGGACTTCTGTCCTGCCTTATACCGGTTGACCGGATACTCGTAAGCATGGGTCTTACGTATGCGGCGACGTCGCTTCTGAGCCTTGTAGCGAGCGCGTTCGTGAAGGGCTGCATTATGGGCGCGGCGTACCTCGCGGGACTTATAATATTCAGGCAGCACAAGGTTATTATCAATATTTTAAGAAGCAAACGCAGAAAATAAGAATTTACCGAAACCCCCGTAATAGAATAATTACGGGGGTGATTTTATGTTCCGCAGTTATAATTTGCGTCAGAAGGAGATAATAAACGTGAAAACAGCCGAAAGGCTCGGATATATGTGCGATGTGGAGATAGACGAGCACAGCGGAAATATAGAGGCAATGGTCGTGCGCCGCCGAGGCGCGTTCTGGCAGAGACTGTTCGGCGGCGGTGAGCTCGTTATTCCGTGGAGCGCGGTGGAGGTCGTCGGGGACGATATAATACTTGTGAGGTTTTTTGCGCAGGAACATGAAAAATTGACTTGAAAAAACGGGAAATTTATAGTATACTTGATTATGTAAACAAAATATAGAAAAATTTGGGGGTACACAAATGAGATGTCCATATTGCGGCTTTACCGAAAGCAAGGTAATCGATTCACGACCGACCGATGAATTTACGTCCATAAGACGCAGACGCGAATGCTTAAAATGTCAGAAGCGCTTTACCACGTACGAGAAGCTTGAAGCGATATCGCTTGTTGTGGTAAAGAAAGACCAGTCGCGTCAGCCGTACGACCGTGGCAAGGTATTGAAGGGTATCATAACGGCTTGTGAGAAGCGTCCGATTTCGCTCGCGCAGATGGAGCAGATCGCGGACGATATTGAGAGCGAGCTTTACCAGTCAATGTCGCGTGAGTTTGACAGCACGCTCATAGGCGAGAAGGTAATGGAAAAGCTCAAGGCGCTCGACGAGGTGGCGTACGTTCGTTTCGCGTCCGTTTACAAGAGCTTTGACAATGTTGACACATTTATGAAGGAGCTTCAGGAGCTTAAAAATGACAGATAAAATCGATTTGCATACACATTCAACCGCTTCGGACGGCACTCTTGCGCCGTCCGAGCTTGCGCATTACGCGAAAAAAGAGGGTCTGCGCGCCGCCGCGATAACCGACCACGACACAGTGGACGGCGCGGCGGAGTTTATGGCTGAATGTGAAAAGATAGGTCTTGAGGGCGTGGCGGGCGTTGAGATAAGCGCGCAGCACGACAAGACGATGCATATAGTCGGGTTGTATATCGATCCCGAAAACGCGCGGCTTAACGAAAAGCTCTCCGCGCTTCGCGGCGGCAGGGAAGAGAGGAACCGTAAAATGCTCGCGCTGCTGCGCGAAAACGGTATGGATATAACCGAGGACGATATAATCTCGCAAAAGGACGGCGCGACAATGGCGAACACAGGCAGGGCGCATATCGCCGCAGCACTGGTAAAGAAAGGTTACGCCGAAACGGTAGGCGGCGCGTTTGAGAAGTATATAAAGCGCGGCAGAAGCTGCTATGTTAAACGCTTTACGTATTCGCCGAAAGAGAGCATAGATATGATACACGACGCGGGCGGCATAGCTGTTCTGGCGCACCCGATACTGATTTCGGACGATTGCGGTACGCTTCGCCCCGTAGTTGGGGAGCTTAAAGCGGCGGGACTTGACGGTATGGAGTGCTATTACAATAACTATACGCCCGAATTTCAGGGCGTGTGTTTTGATTTGTGCGATGAGTTCGGACTTGTGCCGTCAGGCGGCAGCGACTTCCACGGCGCGAATAAGCCCGACGTTAAGATAGGCGTTGTCAGCACCGGCTTTGTGCCGTATAGCGTGCTGGAGGGGATTAAGGAGAGCCTCACGTAGGGGCGGCTATCAGCCGCCCGCGGGCGACCGTGAAGGTCGCCCCTACGACGGGCTGTCGAGGGCGCCAGCCCCTACGGAGCGTGTTTTATAAAAAATGGGCGTAGGGGACGGCGCCCCGACGTCCCGAATGACCCCCTCATAGAGGGGGTCTTACACAGGAGATGATTATATGGACGACACGATAGCGGCGATATCCACGCCGGAGGGCGCGGGCGGCATAGCCGTTGTGCGCGTGAGCGGCGCGGACGCGGTACGGATCGCGGACAAGGTGTTTTCCGCAGACATTACCGGCGCGCCGTCGCACACGGTACATTACGGACACGTCAAAAACGAGCGCGGCGAAACGGTCGACGAGGCGCTTTTAACGGTGATGCGCGCGCCGAAAACGTTTACGCGCGAGGACGTCGTTGAGATAAGCACTCACGGCGGTTTTTCCGCACCGAGAGCCGTTCTTGACGCGCTTATACGCGCGGGCGCGCGTCACGCCGAGCCGGGCGAGTTCACAAAGCGCGCTTTTTTAAGCGGCAGAATAGACCTGTCGCAGGCGGAGGCGGTAACGGATATTATAAATTCCTCGAATGACCTCGCGCGGCGCACGGCGGTTTCGCAGCTTGAGGGCGCGCTGTCGTCCGAGATCAAGGCGGTAAGGGACAAGCTCGTACACCTTGCGGCGAAAATGCAGGTGCTCATAGACTACCCCGATGAGGATTTGGAGGACGTTACGACGGACGATATACGCGCCGTCACGCTCGAGTGCGCCGCTGAAACGGACAGGCTGCTCTCGACTGCCGACAGTGGCAAAATACTCCGCAGCGGCATACGCACCGCCATTGTCGGCAAGCCGAACGTCGGCAAGTCGTCGCTGCTCAACAAGCTCGCGCGCGAGGAACGCGCGATCGTCACAGACATAGCCGGTACGACGCGCGACGTAATAGAGGAATATATAAGCCTCGACGGCATACCTATCATACTTATAGACACCGCCGGTATACGCAGGACGGACGACACCGTTGAGCGCATCGGCGTTGAGAAATCATTAAAGTCGATAGACACTGCCGATTTCGTTATCGTGCTGATAGACGGCAGCAGCTTTTTTGACGACGGGGATATTGAGGTACTGCGCGCGACGAAAAACAAAAAGCGCATTGTGCTGATAAACAAGACCGACCTCGGTCAGAGCAAGTACATCGAAGCGGTCAAAAGCCGCGCGGCGGGCAGCCCCGTGCTCGAAATAAGCGCGAAAACCGGTCTCGGTCTGGACAAGCTTGCGGCGGAGATCAAAAACGTGTACCGTCTCGGTGAAATAGCGCTGTCGGGCGGCGCGGTCATAACGAATATGCGCCACAAAACGGCTCTGATAAAGGCGACGGACGCGCTCAAAAACGCCGCCGCGGCGATAGATAACGGTATGCCGGCGGACATAGCGTCGATCGACATAAACGACGCGATATACGCGCTCGGCGAGATTACGGGCGAAACGGTGTCGGACGATATTGTGAACGCGATATTCCACGAGTTCTGCGTCGGCAAATAACCGCACATTGAATAAATATTCACACATAATGAAAATTTAATTTATCTATTGCTATTTTCGGAAAACTCTGGTATTATATAAGGTAAGACAAAACGGGGGAGATGATTATATAATGGTTATCGGAGTCACACAGCTCGGGTCGTTGATTACGGAGTGGATAAACGGCTGTATAGCGGGCTTTCCGGCGTTCTGGGCGTCGTTCTCGTCAAAAGTTGTGGCGACATTTGTGACGGGAAACAGATGGGAATGGTTTTTGAGCGGTCTCGGATATACGCTCCTGATTTCACTCGTATCCGTCATACTCGGCTGTATAATCGGCGTCGTTATGGCGATTATGCGTATATCGAAAAGCCGTCTGCTTCGGGCAATTTCCGGCACGTACATAGACATAATACGCGGCACGCCGACGATGGTACAGCTTCTTATTATAAACTACATAATATTCGCGTCGGTAAACATCGACCGCTGGATAGTCGGCTCGATAGCGTTCGGCATAAACAGCGGCGCGTACATAGCGGAAATAGTCAGGGGCGGCATACTGTCGATTAATGCAGGTCAGACCGAGGCGGGACGCTCGCTCGGTATGACGTCGAGTCAGACGCTCTGGCACATAGTCCTGCCGCAGGCGATAAAGAACATACTGCCCGCGCTCGGCAACGAGTTTGTCGTGCTTATCAAGGAAACGGCGGTTGTCGGTATGATTTCGAATATCGACCTCGTAGGCGCGGCGCGAAGGGTACAGGGCAGAACTTACGACTATCTTGTGCCGTTTTTGGCAATAGCCGTCATATATTATGTGGTAATAAAAGTCATAAGCCAGCTGCTCGCGCAGATTGAAAAGGCTATGAGAAAGGCGGACAAACGATGATAAAGGTAACGGGACTTAAAAAGCACTTCGGTGATTTGGAGGTATTAAAGGGTATAAACCAGCACATAAAGCAGGGTGAGAAGGTCGTTGTGATAGGGCCTTCGGGAAGCGGTAAATCGACGTTCCTGCGCTGCCTTAACCTGCTCGAAATACCGACCGAGGGCGAAATACTTATCGAAGGCGAAAGCATAACGGCGCGCAATACGAACGTAAACGCGATACGAGAGAAAATGGGTATGGTGTTCCAGCAGTTTAATCTGTTCCCGCACCTCACCGTTCTCGGAAACATCACGCTCGCGCCTATAAAGGTAAAGAAAATGCCGAAAGCCGAAGCCGAAAAGCTCGCGATGGAGCTTTTGGAAACGGTCGGACTTGCCGACAAAGCGAACTCCTACCCGGCGCAGCTTTCGGGCGGTCAGCAGCAGCGAATAGCCATAGCCCGCGCTCTCGCGATGAAGCCGGACATAATGCTGTTCGACGAGCCCACGTCCGCGCTCGATCCCGAAATGGTCGGCGAGGTGCTCGCGGTAATGAAAAAGCTCGCGGACGACGGTATGACGATGGTCGTCGTAACGCACGAAATGGGCTTCGCGCGCGAGGTCGGCTCACGCGTGCTGTTCATGGACGGCGGCTACATAGTCGAGGAGGGCACGCCCGACGAGGTATTCTCGAACCCGCAGAACGAGCGTACCAAAGAGTTTTTAAGCAAGGTACTGTAAAAACGTATTCAATCGCGCAGGCGATGGAAATATAAAAGAAAAGAGGAAAAACAATGAAAACAAATTTTAAGAAAATCACGGCAATCTTAGCCGCGGCTGTATTATCGACGGTTGCACTCGCATCGTGCGCCGCCTCCGACACACCCGCACCCGCGACCGAAACCGCACCTCCCGCGTCAACAAACGGCGACGAGCTCGTAATGGGTACGAACGCGGCGTTCCAGCCGTTCGAGTATGTTACCGAGAACGGACTTGTTGACATTTACGACGGTATCGACGTTGCGATAGCGAAGAAAATCGCGGACGAGAACGGTATGACGCTTAAGATTGAGGACATGGAGTTCGACGGTCTTATAGCGGCGGTAAGCACGGGCAAAATCGACATGGCTGTAGCGGGTATGACCGTTACGGAGGAAAGACAGCAGAATGTTGACTTCTCCGACACATATTTCACCGCGTCGCAGGTAATGGTAGTACCCGCGGACAACGAGGACATAAAGAGCGCCGAGGATTTGAAGAACGGTAAGCTCGTCGGCGTTGTACTCGGCTACACGGGCGACAACATCGTTACCGACACGATCGGCGTAAGCGAGGAAAACATCACACGCGCGAACAGAGGTATCGACATCGTTCAGGACGTAAAGAACGGTAAGCTCGACGCGGTCGTAATCGACTCCGCTACGGGTAAGGCTCTCGCGGAAGCGAACGGCTTAAAGGTAGTTGAGGATCCCGAGGCGTTTGAGAGCGAGGAGTACGCAATAGCCGTAAAGAAGGGCAACACCGAGCTTCTCGACAAAATCAACAAGGTTCTTGCCGAAATGAAGGCAAGCGGCGAAATCGAAGAGCTTGCTGTTAAGTACAACAGTGAAGTAGGCATAGAAGAATAATAATTATATTACGGGAAAAGGCTGCTTACGGCAGCCTTTTTTACAAGGAGGACAAGCGATGCGGCTTGACAAATATATTGCCGCGTGCCGCGCGTGTACGCGCCGTGAGGCGAAGGAGCTGTTAAAAACCGGCGTTGTTACCGTCAACGGCACGGTCTGCCCCTACGGAAACGAAAAAATCAACGAGTCGGACGACATAAGGCAGAGCGGCGTACCGCTCATCTACCGCGAACACCTATACCTCATGCTTAACAAGCCGGCGGGCTACGTGAGCGCGGTACGCGACCGCCGCTACCCGCCCGTCACCGACCTCATACCGCCGGAGTTCGCGCACATGAAAGCGTACCCCGCCGGACGGCTCGACCGCAACACCGAGGGACTTCTGCTCCTGACGAACGACGGCGAATTTGCCCACCGCCTCACATCACCGAACAAAAACGTCTACAAGCGCTACTTCGCGCGGCTCGACGCGCCGATGCAGGAGGAGGACAAGGAGACGTTCGCGGCCGGAATAGAGCTTAAAGACTTCCGCGCCAAACCCGCGCGGCTCGAAATAACCGACGATCCCTACGAGGTCTACGTTGAGATAGCCGAGGGCAAGTACCACCAGGTACGCCGCATGTGCGCGAAGGTGGGGAAAAACGTCCTCTACCTGCGCCGCGTCGCGATAGGCGGGCTTAAGCTCGACGAAAACCTTGCTGTCGGCGGTATGCGCGAGCTTACGGACGAGGAATTAAAAAAAGTGTTCTCAAGCTGAGAACACTTTTTCCGTTATGTAATTATTTACCCGCGTTTACCGTAACGGGCGTTGTGTCAATGTAGATATCGCCGCCCTCATAGTACGTGGTATCGCTTCCTGCCTCGATTTTGCCGAGAAGCAGCGCGTTGTTGTAACCGTATCCGGCATAATATGAATCCGACAGAGCAAACACGCCCTCTTTGCCGTTGAGCGACTTAAACGTCATTTTTATTACCTTGCCGTCCGTTTTCACCGCGTTTTCGATGTCGATCGTGCCATAGTTGGCTTTTACGCAGCTATCCATAAAGTCCGCCGATTCAGCGCCGATCGCGTTTTCGATAACGGTGTCGCCGTTTACGAGCGCAACGCCCGTCAATTCAAAATTATCCTTATTATACTGTACCGTAGATGATACGCCCGAAACATAATCGCCCTCCGGTATGTTTGCCGCGTTTACGAATATATCGACTGTTTCGCCCTCGCTGACCGTTTCCGCACCCGCGCTGAGCGTGAACTCAGGTTTACCGTCGGCTTTTTCGTTTACTGCCGCGTCCGTTGATGTTATCTGAACGCTGTAAGCCTCTTCGTCCCACTTGACGTCCGCGCCCACAGCCTCGCTTATGGCGCGCAGCGGAACCATCGTTCTGTCGCTCAGAATCTGAGGCACCTCGTCAAGCTCAATATCCGTTTCGGGAGCCGCAAAGTCCTGACCTGACAAGAGAGCGCCGAAAAGACCGCTCATATCGTAGACCTTCATCACCGCGTCGTCGATTATAAGGCGTACCCATGTGTTGCCGTCAGCGCTTTCGACCTGAACCTGCTGCTTTTCCTCGTCCCACGACACCGTCGCGCCCATTGCCTCGAACACGCCTCTCGCGGGAACGAGAGTGCGTCCGTTTTTGATAATCGCCGACTGGTCATCGAATAATATTTTCGTGCCGTTAATAAATACGTCGGGATTCGCGCTCTCGGTATTTGCCGCAAAAACGGGACTTACAGCCGCGCACATCATGGCTGTCGCCGCAATGACGCTTATTGCTTTCTTCATATAAATTCATCCTTTCCTATTTGAATTCATTTCCCATTGTAACACAAAAAATTAAAATATACAATATAAAATTTGTTTTTGACAAAAATTTCGCATATAATTAGTAAAAACGTTCCCGAAAATACAGTAAATGCTATTGACAAAACGGAAATAGGTAATACAATATAAATGCGGCTCACATCGTTAGCCTTCCCCTTGAGGGGAAGGTGGCGCCGAAGGCGTCGGATGAGGTGAAATGTTCGCACACATGAAAGGCTCCCCTAGTAGGGGAGGCTCACATCCCCGTACGGGCTGGCGCCCTCGACAGCCCTGTCCCTCATCAAAATCACCAAAACACCTCTATAAAAATTGTGCAAAATGATGAAATCGTACAAAATAAAAAAAATGATTGAAATTTGCGTTCATATCGTTTATAATGTAACTATATGAATGTAACTTGTATGTGTGTCGTGCGAAAATTAAAGACACTCAAACAAAACAAAATTTTATCAAGAAAAGGGGTAAAAAAAATGAAGAAATTCACAAAACTATTTCTCTCATGCGCACTTGTATCCGCGATGGCTGTAACGGCTTCGGCATCGGTATTCGCTGATGCACCCGCAGATGGCAAGGTTGCCATTTCGAGCACCGAGGGTCTTACGGGTAATGCGGTAATCGGTACCGACGGTACGGTTACAATAGAGGATCTCGCGATTACCGGTGCAACACCGAAGGCGGGTACAGAAGTAACCTTCCTTGTATACAAGGGCGCGAAGGACACCACGGTTGAAGCTGCCAATGTTAAGGGTATCGACCAGAATACCGCTACGGTTCAGCCGACAAACAAAGGTCTGACATCCGATGTTAAGTGGGACAGTGCAGCCGCTACCACAGCAGATGCTACATACACTGTAATGGTTGGCTACACAGACGCTGACGACAACTTCCATACGGTGTCGGGTACATTTGTACTGACCGAGTCGAAGGGTGTAACGCACTTGCTCGGTGACGTAAACCTTGACGGTGACGTAAACTCGATTCAAGACGCTACAATGGTAATGTGGACAGGATTGGACGATGCTAAGGATAGTTACACAGGCACAAACATAACGTTTGTTGACGATACCGTAACGACGGTTACCGGAGAAAACGCAAACAACAAGGCATCAAAAATCGGTGACGTAAACCTTGACGGTGACGTAAACTCGATTCAAGATGCTACAATGATAATGTGGACAGGATTGGACGATGATAAGGATAGCCACACAGGAGAAGAAGTTCTTGTGGCTGAGCTTCCTGTAGTGGTACCGCCTGCCGCAGCAAACTAATCAATACGTAATAGCCTTGTCATTCGGCTGCGCTTTGCGCGGCTGAATGGCGGTTATTAAATATAGGATAATAGGATAATTCTGAAAGGGGTTAAAACAAACATGATTAGAAACAAAAAGTTGATTTCTCTTCTTTGCGCTCTTGCTATGGTTGTCACGATGCTTTCCGGCTTGACGATTACCGCGAGCGCGGCGGGAGAGAGCTTTACACTTTCCACACCTGCATATCAGAGCGACGGTACAATCACGCTTGATGTAGGCTATGCTGGAATGCCGACATTAAACGCAGGCGAAATTATAATAGTAATGCCTGATGAGGTAACGGCAGTAAAATCCAATCCTGCCGGAACCGCGGAGTTATATGATGCCGCAACGCATACATATACTTACCGCTTCTCATACGGTTCGAGTCCTGTAAGCTCCGAAGACGGTACGGGTAAGATAACAACGCTTACAATTACGACCGAAACGTTATTTTCCGACAAGACTATAACGATTGCGGACGGATCGCAGCTTCTCGACAACCCGCTTAACGCTCCTCTTAAGGTAGGAAGCGGTTTGGGTACGGCAAGCGCTGCCCTTCCGAGAGACCCGGATGCTCCTCCGAAGACCGACGCAACTCCCGGCGCTGTTGCAACGCCTGATCCGAACGGTAAGAAGCCGCTCGATCCGGATGTAACCTCGACGATTGGTTTCGTATTCGGCGAGCCTACAGCAAATGACGACTATACGGAAATCACGGTTGATGTAAACTATGTCGGAATGCCGACATTAAACGCAGGTGAATTCATAATAGTAATGCCTGATGAAGTAACGGAAGTAACCTCGAATCCTGCCGGAACTGCGGAGTTATATGATGCCGCAACGCATAAATATACTTACCGCTTCTCATATGGTTCGAGTCCTGTAAGCTCCGCAGACGGTACGGGCAAGGTAACAACGCTTACGCTTAAGCTTAGCAAGCCTATGACAACAGAAAAGCAGATAGCATTCCAAGAGGGAACACAAGTCCTCGACGATCCGTTAAATGCTCCTGTTAAGGTAGGCGAGGGCAATATGCTTGCTTCAAATGTAAGGCTGCCTTATGCGGTTCCCGAGTCGTTTGATATTCCGTTCAGCGATGTTCTGAGCGGCGGCGATGTTACAGACGCTCCGGCACATGGTGCGACGGAGAAGGATTCAGCGTACTTCATCATTCCGAAGGTAACGGTTACCGACGATGCCGGCAATACGAAGGATGCCGTATATGATGAGGATTACGTAGTAGTTCTTGAAACAGATAACGGCGATATCGTTCTTACAAAGGATCAGTATGAGAACTTTATGAACGGCTATCTCGGCGCTGATAACATCAAGGCTCTCTGCCAGCAGGCAGGTATTGACGATATTAACGACGTTATAGGCAAGCTCAAGGTTCGCGCATACAACAACACAGCGAAGGTTAGCGCTCAGCTCGTTAAGAAGAGCAGCGGTGAAATCGTTGACGAGGGTGAAGCAGGTACAACACCTGAGAAGAACAATGCGGCAGACGGTTCAATCTCACCGCTTAAGACATCTAAGGATATATATGTAGGCGACAGCGTATCGCTCAAGTTTACAATTAAGCCGGCAAAGGATAAGAGCGGCGCTGAGATTCCGCATGACGGTGTCAAGGATTCTATATCCGTAAATGTTGACGGTGCTTCCTACAATGTTCTTTCCGCAACAGGCATTACTGTTGAGTCAAAGGCTGCTGACGGAACGGTAGCGAAGGAAAGACTGACGATTAACGAGGCTGACACAGACTATCCGTTAACGAAAATTACGACCGATAAGACGTATACATTTAAGTTCACTCCGCTCGCAAAGACTGCAAAGGATGAGCCGATTGAATTTACTGTAAAATATTTAGACGCTAACGGCCATACGACGACCGCTACGGCAAGCTATAAGGTTAAGGAAAAGAGCACAGGCAGCGGTTCATCGTCAAGCGGCAGCGGCAGCAACGATACGTCGGGCAGCAGCGGTGTTCTCGCAAACGGTAACACAGGCTCGCTTTCGGGCGGATTGCTCGGCAGCTTCACCGATATGGCAGGTTATGACTGGGCACAGCAGGCTGTATCCGTACTTGCTATGAAGAACATTGTAAGCGGCAGAGGCGACGGTACATTTGATCCGGGCGGTCAGATTACAAGAGCTGAATATGCTCAGATGCTTATCAATGCGATCGGTAAGTCGAGCGACTATGCTGACACGACATTCAACGATGTTCCGACAGACGCTTGGTTCTATCACAATGTAGCTGTTGCGGCTCAGCTCGGTATCGTATCTGGTTACGGCGACGGTAACTTCGGCCCGTATGACCTGATTACGAGAGAGCAGATGGCTCTTATGACGCAGAAGGCTGCAATCGTAATGAACAAGTCGCTTAACGGCGCGGCAGTTGCGGCATTCTCGGATGACGCTGACATTGCTGACTGGGCAAAGGCTGCTGTATATGACCTCGCTAATGTAGGTATCATAAACGGTATGGGTGACGGTACATTCGCTCCGAAGGCTAATGCTACAAGAGCTCAGGCTGCTGTAATCATCTACAGTGCTTTCGTAAAGTAATTGATGATTGATTCAGTGATTATTAAAAGAACGGTTCATTAGAGCCGTTCTTTTTTTTGCGCTTGCGTAATTTGTTGACAAAATGTGACATGGTGGGGTATAATTAGTGTATTGGCAAACAAATCTCCGAAAGGAGGTGAGGCAATTGTCTAATGTTATAATTTCATTTATAATATCTGTCGCGGCAGACGTAATTTCATATTATTTCTGCAAGTGGTTGGACAGAAAGTTTGCCAATAAAAAGTAAACAGCCCCGGCTTTGATTATATACATAATCTCAAAAAAAACCCCTCAGAGAGTAGCATTCTCTGAGGTGTTTGCCGTTTGGTGAGACAATTGTTTTTTGTTATAATCTCATTTCACTTGATTATAATATCACAACTCCGCCGAAATGTCAACAGTTTTATTCACTTTTCGGAACGGTTTCCCAGTCCTTCAAAAATCTTTCAATTCCCTTGTCGGTGAGCGGGTGGTTGATCATCTGCGTGATAACCTTGTACGGCACGGTCGCGATGTCGCAGCCGGCTCTTGCCGCGTCGATTACGTGGATCGGGTGTCTGATGCTTGCCGCGATTATCTCCGTCTTGATGTCGTGAAGCTTGAATATATCCGCGATTTCCTCGATTAAAATCATGCCGTTCGTGCCGATGTCGTCAAGTCTGCCGAGGAACGGGCTTACGTATGTCGCGCCCGCGCGCGCCGCCAAAAGCGCCTGCGCCGCCGAGAATACGAGCGTCACGTTCGTCTTTATACCGAGCTTTGTGAGCTGCTTTACGGCTTTAAGTCCCGCCGCGCACATCGGTATCTTGATTATGATGTTCTTGTGGATAGCCGCGAGCGGCTTCGCCTCCTCGACCATTTTGTCAGCCTCGAGCGAGATGACCTCCGCGCTTATCGGGCCGTCAACAATCGTTGTAATTTCCTTTACTACCTCGACAAAATCTCTGCCCTCCTTCGCAATGAGCGACGGGTTTGTCGTAACGCCGCAGATAACGCCCATGTCGTTCGCCTGTCTGATTTCATCGACGTTAGCGGTGTCCAGAAACAGTTTCATTTTAATTCCTCCTATAAATTGGTTTAACTTATTATATAATTTTTTTTCGGTATAGTCAATACCATATTGAAAAAAGCGGATTTATGTTGTATAATTGAGAAAAGGAGGAACGAAGATGGGTAAATTTTCATATGAGCCGAGCGGCGTGTGCAGCGCGCTTATCACGTTCGAGGTGGACGACGGCATTGTAAGGAATGTGCAGTTTACGCGCGGCTGCAACGGCAACACGCAGGGTATAAGCCGCCTTGTCGAGGGCATGAACATCGACGACGTTATCGCGCGGCTTAAGGGCACGAACTGCAACGGCAAGGGCACGTCCTGTCCCGACCAGCTTGCGCGGGCGCTGGAGCTTGCAAAAAATCAGTAATATTTGCTAAAAAGCCTTCATATAATGTTTATAGCATTACTATGGAGGTTTTTACGTTGAAGAAAAAAGCAGGGTGCGCGGGGTATTTTACATATTTTTTGATTTTTGCGCTGACGATCGCGGCTGTAGCGCAGGGGCGAGGCGCGCACGTGCCGGTGACGGAGACGCGGCTGTACTTTGTGGACGCGGAAATGCTGCGGCTCGTACCGGTCAAGACGTCGATCCCCGAGGGCAGCACCGAGCGTATGGCGCAGCGCGTGCTTGACGAGCTTGTGGACGGGCGTGACAGCAATTATAAAATCCGCCGCATTATCCCGAAAATCAAGGGCGGACTGAAGGCGAGCGTCGACGGTGAGACGGTGTGCGTGGATATAAGCCGCGCCGTCGCGGACAACCACCCCGAAGGACGTGATTTGGAGGTGCTCACGATTTACCAGATTGTGAACTCTCTGACCGAGCTTGACGGCGTGAAAACGGTTCGCTTCACGATTGACGGCGTAACGCAGCGCGATTTTATGGGCTATATTGATATGCGCGAGACGTTTGTGCCGGATTATTTTGTTTAAGCGAATAACGGTTGACTTATGCGTAAAATGTGGTATAATAATTGTACCACATTTTTTACTTTGTTATATTTAATATAACACTGCTTTTTTAATACCATATTTTAGAATATTCAAATATGAATATTCTTGCTTTTGTTGAGGTAAAGTTTGTGTTGAATAAAACGCAGGCTTTATATAAAATACTTTATCTCAACGAATTTCTTTTAGTGGTGTTTTGTATACAAAGTAAAATGTGTGGTAACATTTCCGAGCCGCGTTTTTGTGCGTGGTGCGGATTTGTGCCACGCATTTTTTGGTGGGGAAATCTATTTGTGGGAGGAATTGAAATGAAGAGAAAAGCTATATCATGGTTGTTGTTGCTTGTTGTATTGTTTAGTTGTTTACCTGTGAACAGCGTAATTGCAAAAACATCTAAAACAAAAGCAGAGGCTTTTTCGTACCTTAATGGTTTGGTAGGACAAACTGTGGGCAGCGGGGAATGTGTTGCACTGATAAGTGCATATTATAAATATCTCGGTTTCAGTCCGGTTAGCGGTAACGGTTGCGATTATGCGACAAACGCCATTCCTTCCGGCAGCGGCTGGACGCGAGAAAAAGGTGGCGTTCCTCGCCCGGGCGACATTTTGGTATATACTGGCGGTTACGGTCATGTCGCAATTTGTGAATCAACCAATGTTGCATGGCATCAGAATTGGAATGGAAGGTATGTACAAAAGGTAACGAGAAATTATTCCGCAGGTTATACATACGGCGGACAATATGTATCCTACTGGGGCTGTATTCATGTTGCTTTTGCAGATGAAACCCCAACAGAACAACCCGTAAATCTTGGTGATAGCTTTTATGGAATTATCTTACACAGAGATGCCTGGAAACCCATAGAGGTTTGTGATGATGGTTTTGTAAGACTTGGGAACGAAAACGGATATGCCAATCAAGTATGGAAATTCACAAGGGAATCTGACGGTTGTTATACTATTGCTTCTGCTTTGAATAAAAAATTATTAGAAGCGTATGCCGGTGTTACATCAAATGGAAATCCCACTGCTGCGGCAAGTGAGGACTGGGGTGGAAATTATCAGCGATGGTATATTTATAAATATGATAATGGATATATAATTAAATCAAGACACTATAAGGATTTGGACAGAGTGCTTGACATTCCGAGCAATAATGCCGTCGTTGGAGCAACTGTGACAACCTATCAAAGAAATAATACAAGGGCGCAAATATTCGCAATTTATAAAAGTGATGATGTTCAGTTAAAGTCGCCCACCTTATCGGCAAGTGTAAATCAAAGTAATTCAAAAGTTACTTTTGATTGGAGTGAGGTGTACGGCGAGGGTAGATATGATGTTAAAATATGGAAAAACAAGGTCTACCAAGGTGACGCGTATCATATAGAATGGGGCGCGGGTCACAATTACAGTATTCAACTGCCGCCCGGTTATTATGAGGCATATGTAGATGCGTCAAATGCTTTTGAATGTAAAATGAGTAACGTTGTAGGATTTACCGTTCCTACACAGTCTACCCCGTTTAATCTGACTTGTACCGACAACATCTCAACGGTAATCAATAACACATCATCACCGCAGACCGTTACGATAGCGATTGCCGAGTACTCAAACGGAACGCTGAGCGATGTGCATACGCAAACAGAGACCTTTGCTCCCAATGAAACAAAAACCTATTCCCATAGCGCAAACGCAAGAGTATTCGTCTGGGACAGTCTTACGGGTATGAAGCCGCTGGCGAAATAAACCCACGCAAAAAGACCTGACATTAAAAGTCAGGTCTTTTATATTGCGCGGCATCAATCCATATCGGAAACGAGCCACGTGTTGTCGGGCTGCTTTTCGAGCGTCACAGTAGAGGGGTAGTCCGTCTGTTCCGCGTTTTTCAGCGAGCTGCCAAGCATATCGACCATGCCGTCGATAAACTTATCGGTCTCGTCCTTAAAGGTCTGATAAAAGTCCTTTATGAAATCGGTCTCGTCGCCGGAAAGCATTTGGTACACGTCCTCGACGCTTACGCCCTTTTTCTGCGCAAAGGCGTTGATCAGAGCCATAGGATCATCGGAGTCAAGACCGAATGAGGTTTGTATGAGCTTTGCAAAATCCTCGTCGGAGTAATCGCTCATCGCGTTTGAAAAGTCCGGCATAGACACATTGACCTTCGCCTGCGCATCGTCGCCGTCAACCGTTATTTCTCCTATCTCGTACTTAATATTGTCCTTGACGAGAGCCGACAGCTTATCAGTTACGGTTCTTTTGCTTTCCTCGGGAATTATATCCTCAAAATCGCCGAACGCGTCCTCCACGCCGTCGAGTATGTCGGGAATATCGTCAATGTTTTCATCGGTAACATATTTTTTCGCCTCGTCCGTGTCAAAGCTCAGGCACGCGTCCATGAACGCGGTAACGGTTTGACGAACCTCGTCCTCGGGATTTTCGGCAACAGTGGACGGCGAACCGCCGCCGCATGACGCGAGAAGCGCCATAGCAGTAAGCGCAGCCGCGATCCACGTAATCGTTCTTTTCATAATTTTACACTCCTTAGATCTAAATGTGATTATACAATTCTATCATACTTCAAAATTATTGTCAACGTTTCGCGCCGCGTCTTTTTCTGTTCTAAACTCCGCCGCAAAATAATATATATCATATACAAAACAAAAGGAGGACAGGCATATGTACATAGCAACAAGCGCGGCGGTACGGCAGACAAGTGGCATAACGTCTTTCATGCCGCGCGATATACGCAAGTTTCTTTACAATATAGACCTCGACGGCGCGAGCGAGATAAGGCTGCGGCTCGGCAAACCGGCGGCGATTTACTTCCCCGACGGCTGCCGCTACGTAAGCAGGCGCGGCAATCTCACGACCGTTCCCGCGTCGGCGGTGCGCGTGACGCGTGCACACATCGAGGAAGCACTCGAAACGGCTACCGCGTCGTCGGTTTACTCGGTAAAGGACGAAATAAAAAACGGCTATATAACAGTCCGCGGCGGTCACAGAATAGGCATAGCGGGAACGGCTGTTCTGGAGGGGGACAAGGTGTCGTTTCTGAAAGACGTGTCGGCGCTAAACTACCGCGTCGCGTCCGAGGTGATCGGCGCGGCGGACAAGGTCATGCCGCTTATCTTAAAGGACGGAAAGATAAAAAACACGCTCATAATCTCACCGCCCGGCGCGGGTAAAACGACGATGCTGCGCGACATAACGCGCCGTCTGTCGTACAATATGTACCGCGTCAGCGTGGTGGACGAGCGGCGCGAAATAGCGGCGATGTGTGACGGGGTGAGCGCGTTCGACCTCGGCAACAACACGGACGTGCTCGAGGGCGCGGATAAGGCGGAGGGTATGCTAATGGTGCTTAGGTCGCTTAGTCCCGACGTTATTGTGACGGACGAGCTCGGCGGCGCGCGCGACATAGAGGCGGTGAAAAAGATAACGATGAGCGGCGCGGCTGTAATCGCGACCGTTCACGGCAGCGGCGTGGAGATGGTTAAAAGACGGAGCGATCTCGCGGACATGCTTGACTGCTTCGACCTTGCCGTGACGCTGAGCCGCCGCGGCGGTGCCGGCACTATCGAGGAGGCGCGGACGGAGTGGTAAAGCTAATCGGCGCGGTAATGACCGGTTTCGCGTGCGGATATTTCGGGTTCAGGCTGCGCATGACGCTTAAAACGCGCACGGTAAGCCTTGCGAATATCGTAACGTCGCTTGAGACGCTCGAAAGTGAAATCAATTTCAGCGTAAACAAGCTGAAAAAGGCTCTTACGCGCGCCGACACGAACGGACTGTTCGCGCTTGCTGCCGAAAAGACTGACGCGCTCGGCGCGGAAAAGGCGTGGAGCGAGGCGGTGCGCCAAATGTCGGGCAAGCTGTGCCTTACAAGCGCGGACTGTGACGCGCTGAATTTGCTCGGTAAGAGCCTCGGCAAAACCGACCGCGACGACCAGATAAAGAATATCCGTTACGTTAAAAGCCTTACAGACGCGCAGCGGCGCGCGGCGGAAGCGGAATACGCGAAATACGGCAAGCTGTATTCCTCCGGCGGCATGCTTGCCGGCGCGTTTATCGTGATCGCGCTCATGTAGCCGCGGATAACAAAAGGAGAACGAAATGAACATAGATTTAATATTCCAGATAGCGGGAGTGGGTATAATAGTAGCGGTGCTGAACCAGCTTCTTACCCGCGCCGGACGCGAGGAACAGGCGCTCCTTACCACAATAGCGGGACTTGTGGTGGTGCTGTTCATAGTGACGCAGCAGATAGGGGAGCTGTTCAACTCGGTAAAGAGCATTTTCAATTTATGAGGTACGCGCCGTGGATATTTTCAAGATAATCGGCGTAGGTCTCGCGGGCGGCGTGCTGACCGTGACGGTGCGGCACTGCAAGCCGGAGTACGGCGTGCTCACGGGACTTATAACGGTAGCGGTCATGCTCTTTATGACGCTCGACGCGATTGTTCCCGCGATAAACGGCATAACCGAAATAACAAACCGCGCGGGCGTTGACGCGAAATACGTCGCGGCGGTGGTGAAGGTGGTAGGCATAGCGTACGTGTCGCAGTTCGGCGCGGAGGTGCTGCGCGACAGCGGCGAAAACGCGATAGCGTCAAAGGTGGAGCTTGCGGGGAAGGTGGTAATTTTAGGCTTGACGCTCCCGATAGTAAGGGAATTTCTGGAGGTGTGCATCAATGCGCTCTCTGCTATTTAAATTGATTATCGTTTTTATGTTCGCGCTGCCCGTAACGGCGTACGCGGACACGGAAATGTACGGCACGGACTTGACGCTTTCGGGTGAGGACACGTACAACGAGGCGGTGGACAAGGTATCGTCCGGCACGCTGTCGCTCGATCCGATGTCGGTACTCAATATGCTGACGGACAATTTACTCGGGGAGGTCAGGACATGCGCGGGGGACGTGATGATTTTATTTATAATGGCCGCGATTTCGGGCGTGATAACGAACGAGTTCGGCGCGCTCGGAAAAAGCGGTTCGGGTGAGGCGGCGTTTTTCGCCTGCTTCACGCTGATGTCGGCGGCGGCTCTAAAATGCTTCACGACCGCGCTAACCTACGGCGCGGACACGGCGCGCCTCATGACCGATTTTATAACGAAGCTGTCGCCATTGGTGATGCTGTCGCTCGCGGCAAGCGGCGCGCCGGTGAGCGCGGCTGTGTTTCAGCCGGTGATGTCGGGTTCGGTGTACGTCGCGTCGCTCGTGATAGACAAGTGCCTCGTGCCGCTCGCGTCGTTTGGGGCGGTACTTGCCGTGGCGGGCAACATAAACGAGCGCGTCAGGCTTTCAGGCTTTACGCGCCTTGTAAAATCGGTTGGGAAATGGATAATGACGGCTGTGATAACGGTGTTCACGGCGATAAGCGCGATATACGGCTTTTCGTCTCCTTCGCTTGACGCGGTGGGCGGCAAGGCTGTGAAATTCGCGGTCGGAAGCCTTGTGCCGGTGGTGGGCGGCTTCGTGTCGGACACGCTTGAAACGGTCGTAAGCGGCACGCGCCTAATGAAAAACTCGGTCGGAACCGCCGGCATAATCGCGGTAATAGCGATATGCGCGCTGCCCGTCATCAAAATAGGCGTGATACAGCTCATGCTCAAAATAACATCAGCCGTCGCCGAACCACTGACGGATAAGCGCATTTCGGGCATGATGTGGGAGGTGTCGGAGGCGGTAACTTCGGTTTTCGCGATAGTGGTAATGACGGCTGTGATGTTCATCATAAACATAAGCATAATGATAGGAGCGACAAATATAAGTGTCTGACAGGGTAAAGGGTATGAAAGCATATATAATAACTGTAATCGGCGCGGCTCTTTTGAGCGCGCTCGCGGAAATAATCTCGCCCGAAAAGTGGCGCGGTTACGTGAAAATAATAACAGGTCTGGTGGTCATAAGCAGCATAATCGCGCCCGCCGCGGGACTTGTTCACAGCGGCGTTTTCAAAGGTCTTGACGAGAGCATCGCAAGCGTCGGTGAAACGCGCGATACGCAGAACGAAATAATAGCTTCCGAGCTTCAAAAAAATATTAACGCCGACATAGAAAAGCGCATGAGGGACGAGTACGGACTGAATATCGACGCGGAGTGCACTCTCGGCTTTGACGGAGACGGGAAAATGACGGGCGTTAAGGAAATACGCGTATACGGCGGCTCTCTTACGGACGGCGCGAAAAGGCGGCTCTGCGAGGTGTACGGACTGAATATCGAGGGAATACACGATGAATAAGGAACAAATTTTAAAAATATTCAAAAATAAGAATAACAGGATAATATTCATAATATTTATAATTGGAGTTGTACTTGTGCTGACCGCGCAATATCACAAGGACACAGGCGGCGAAAGCGCGTACACGCCGACCTCGGCGGTATCGGTGCAGGACGAGGAGGAACGTCTTGCCGAAATGCTCACGCAGATAGAGGGCGCGGGGCGCGTTTCGGTGATGATAACGTATGAATCCGGCACGGAGAAAAGCCTTGCTTACGAAACGAGAACCTCGTCGCGCGAGTCGAGCGGCGAGAGAAGCGAGGACCGCAAGGCGGTCACGTCGGGCGGCGAACCGATGGTGGTCAAGGAGGTGTATCCGCAGGTTAAGGGGGTTATAGTGGCGGCTGACGGCGCGGACAGCGCGTCCGTCAAGACGGCTATCCGCGAGGCTGTCACGGCGTCTTTGGGCGTAAGCGCGCACAGAGTATGTATTTTCAAGAAGGAGGAATAGACAAATGATTTTAAAGAAGAAGGAAATTATAGCGGCGTCGCTCGTGGTGCTTATCGGAGTGGCGGGTTACCTGAACTGGTCGTATCAGGACACGATAAAGGTGCGCGACGGCGAAAGCTATGTTGAAACCGGTAAGAAGCTCGGCGAGGCGCAGTACGTTTCGTCGAACGAGGAGGTCGAGGAGGCGTCGCCGGACGGTGAGACGCAGGACGGCAGCGCCGAAACCACAGCCGCGGAAAACGGTGACGAAAACAGTGACGGCAATAACGCGGAGGGAACACAGGCGGAGGAAACCTCGGGCGGCGCGGAAGCCGGCGCGGACTACTTCGACCGTGCGAAGCTCGACCGTGAGGAATCGCGCTCGAAATCGCTCGAGATACTTAACCAGACGGCGCAGAACGAGAGCTTTGACGAGGAGATACGCAAAAAGGCGGGCGACAAAATCCTCACCGTCGCCGACAACGTGCAGAAGGAATCCGAGATCGAGGGCATAGCGCAGTCGAAGGGCTACAGCGAGATTTGCGTGTACGTTGACAATGACGACGCGAACGTTGTTGTGCGTAAGGACGGCTTCAACAACGACGACGTTGTAAAGCTCACCGAGCTTGTCACGGATCACCTGAAAATTTCGGCTCAAAACGTAAAAATAGTTGAAGTTAAATGAAAACTGTGATACAATATATATACGGCTTGAAAAACCCGATGAAAAATCTTTATGGAGGTAACGGTATGGAAGAAGAAATCAAGAACGTAACCGACGAGGTCGAGGCGGTCGAGGAAACGGCTGCCGAGACGGAGGAAGAAAGCGCGGTTGAGGAAACGGGCAACGTCAGAATATCTTTGGAGGTCGTGTCCACAATCGCGGGAATAGCGACGAGCGAGATAGAGGGCGTAGCCGGTATGTACGGTACATTCGCGGGCGGAATAGCCGAAATGCTCGGCGCGAAAAAAAGTCCGTCAAAGGGCGTTAAGGTCGACATGAACGGCGAAAACGTGACGATCGACCTTTACATCGTCGTGCAGTACGGTGTGAGAATACCGGAGCTTGCATGGGAAATTCAGGAAAACGTAAAGAACAACGTGGAAACCATGACAGGTCTCAACGTGCTCAAGGTGAACATACATATCGAGGGCGTGAGCTTCGATAAGGAAAAGACCGAGCAGCCGAAGGAAGAGACTGCGGAGACTGCTCCTGCCGAAACGGACGATAATGACGAGGAAGAAATAACGGATTGATAAAAATTCGTGCCGTTCCGCTCCCAAGGCGGAACGGTCTTGTATTATAGCCGCATAATGCACAAAAATGACATATATCTCTCCGAAATTCGGATAAACGCTGTCAGGCGGCGGCAAAACAACGCGTCCGAGACGCGCGCGGCGGAGCGGGGCTGACAGAATACCACAAAGCCGCGTAAATATGCGACAGACTTTGTCGGGACATATTGCAATTATCCTTTATGTGAGATATAATACAGATACTCTGAGACAGGTTTATTTTGGGATAAAACGAAAACCCTATGCGGGTTTTCGTTTTTTGTGTGCAAGGGTGTCTTGACAGGTGACTTTACATGTGGTATACTGTTCAAAATATCACTTGAAAGGTAATGACGTCACAATGGAAGAACTCACAAAGGAAATAGAAAAGCTCAAAAAGGAGAAGAACGCCGTAATACTCGCGCACTATTACGTGAACGACGAGGTGCAGGAAATAGCCGACTACATAGGCGACTCGTACTACCTCGCGAAAGCCGCGCGCGAAACCGACGCGGACGTTATCGTTTTCGCGGGCGTTTCGTTTATGGGTGAGAGCGCGAAGATATTGAACCCCGACAAGACCGTACTCATGCCCGATATGTCGGCTGACTGCCCTATGGCGCACATGGCTGACGCTGAAACGATAGAGGAAATGCGCGAAAAGTACGACGATCTGGCTGTCGTTTGCTATATAAACTCAACGGCGGAGCTGAAATGTTTGAGCGATGTGTGCGTAACGTCGTCGAACGCCGTTAAGATAGTGAAAGCGCTCCCGAACAAAAATATATTCTTCATACCCGACGAGAACCTCGGACGGTACGTCGCGAAGCAGGTTCCCGAAAAGAACGTCATATTAAACAAAGGCTTCTGCCACGTTCACGCGTCAATGACGGCCGAGAACGTGAAGGCGATAAAGGAAAAGTACCCCGCCGCGCTCGTCGCGGCTCACCCGGAGTGCCGCGAGGAGGTGCTGTCGCTCGCGGACTATATCGGCAGCACGTCGGGCATTATTGATTACGCGGCAAAAACGGACAACAATGAATTTATAATCTGCACCGAGAGCGGCGTTGGATATATGCTGAGAAAACCCGGAGACGGCAAAAAATTTTACTTCGCCGGTACAAAGCATTTCTGCCCGAACATGAAGCTCAACACGGCCGAAAAAATACTGCATGTGCTAAAGACGGGCGAAAACGAGGTACACGTGAGCGACGAGGTGCGTGAAGGAGCGTTAAAGCCGCTCAACAGAATGCTGGAGCTTGCGAAATAAGGAGACAGACATGAAAGCGGACATAGTGATAGCGGGCAGCGGTGTGAGCGGACTTTACGCCGCGCTGAATCTGCCCCGCGGCAAAAAAATAATAATGGTGACGAAGGACGAGCTTGAAAAAAGCGACTCGTACCTCGCGCAGGGCGGTATATGCGTGCTGAAGAGCGAGGACGACTACGACAGCTATTTCGAGGATACGATGCGCGCCGGACATTACGAGAACAACAAGCGGTCGGTCGATATAATGATACGCTCGTCAAGGGACGTAATAGCCGATTTGGAGCGTTACGGCGTGCGTTTTACGAAGGAGAACGGCGAGTTTGTGTACACGAAGGAGGGCGCGCACTCCACGCCGCGCATACTGTTCCACGAGGACATAACGGGCAGGGAGATAACATCGCACCTGTTGGCTGCGGTACAGAAGCTCGATAACGTACAAATAATAGAGCGCTTCACCGTCGCGGACATAATCGAAACGGACGGCGAGTGCCGCGGAGTGGTCGGCTTTGACCGTGACGGAAATATGGAGAGCATAGCGGCTGACTATACAATTCTTGCCACCGGCGGCATAGGCGGACTGTTCACAAATTCCACAAACTACCGCCACCTCACGGGTGACGCGCTTGCGATTGCATTAAAGCACGGCGTAAAACTCAAAAATCCCGACTATATCCAAATCCACCCGACGACGCTTTACAGCGAGAAAAACGGCAGACGCTTCCTTATTTCGGAGTCGGTAAGGGGCGAGGGCGCGCTGCTTCTTGATAATAACGGCAACCGCTTTACGGACGAGCTTGCGCCGCGCGACGTTGTGACCGCCGAGATTTACAAGCAGATGGAAAAGGACGGTAAGCCCTACGTGTGGCTGTCGTTAAAGCCGATACCGGAGGAAACGATAAAAAAGCATTTCCCGAACATCTACCGCCACTGCCTAAAAGAGGGGTTCGACGTCACGAAGGAGCCTATACCCGTCGTGCCGTCGCAGCACTATTTCATGGGCGGCATAGACGTTGACGCATACAGCAAAACGTCGATGGAAAGGCTGTACGCGGTCGGTGAGACGGCGTGCAACGGCGTTCACGGAAAAAACCGTCTCGCGAGCAACTCACTTCTCGAAAGCCTTGTGTTCGCGCGCCGCGCGGCAAAAAGGATAACGGAGACGTATTCCGTGACGGAGAAAAAGGAGTATGCTCCGAACGCGGACGACTATAAAAATTACAAGGCGGCGTACAAAAAAGCGGTGCTCGACGAAATAGAAAAGGAGAGGAAAAAGCATGAATAACATAACTATGACGCTTAACGCGGACAAGCTTATTTTGAGCGCGCTCCGCGAGGATATAACGAGCGAGGATATAACGACGAATTCTGTGATGCGCGCGCCGAAAACGGGCGAGGTCGAGCTTATATGCAAGCAGGACGGTATAATAGCGGGACTTGACGTGTTTAAGCGCGTGTTCACGCTGCTCGACGGCGCGACCGAAACGGTCTTTCACGTAAAGGACGGCGACGCGGTCAAAAACGGCGACAGGCTCGGAATAGTGCGCGGCGATATACGCGTGCTTCTGTCGGGCGAGAGAACGGCTCTTAACTTCCTGCAGCGCATGAGCGGTATCGCAACATACACTAATTCCGTGGCGAAGCTGCTCGAGGGCAGTAAAACGAAGCTGCTCGACACGAGAAAAACAACGCCGAATATGCGCGTGTTCGAGAAGTACGCCGTAAGAGTGGGCGGCGGCTGCAACCACCGTTACAATCTGAGCGACGGTATTCTGCTGAAGGACAACCACATCGGCGCGGCGGGAAGCGTTAAGGAAGCCGTAAGAATGGCGAAGGAGTACGCGCCGTTTGTGAGGAAGATAGAGGTAGAGGTTGAAAACCTCGATATGCTTCGTGAGGCTCTCGAAGCCGGCGCGGACATAATAATGCTCGACAATATGAGCGCGGAGGATATGAAGGAAGCCGTTCGTCTTACGGCGGGCAGAGCCGAGACGGAATGCAGCGGCAACATCACGAAGGAGAATATCGCGCGTCTTAAGGACATAGGCGTTGACTACATTTCATCGGGCGCGCTGACGCACTCCGCGCCGATACTCGACTTGTCGCTTAAAAATCTTCACGCGGTATGAGGTTTTAAAAATGAACACAGAGGAAAGAAGAAATGAAATATTGCGGCTAATAACCGAAAGCGCCGAGCCCGTTTCGGGAAGCGCGCTCGCGAAAAAGCTCGGCGTGTCGCGCCAGATCATAGTCGGCGACATCGCGCTTTTGAAAGCGTCGGGACAGGAGATAATATCCACGAGCCGCGGATATATAATGAGCGATCCCAACGCGTGCATACGCGTTTTCAAGCTGTACCACACCAACGAGCAGACAGAGGACGAGCTTAACACGATCGTTGACCTTGGCGGCACGGTCGTGGACGTGTTCGTATGGCACAGGGTTTACGGCAAGATCGAAGCGAAGCTCAATATTTCCTCGCGCCTCGGAGTAAGGCAGTGCGTGGAGGGACTTAGGAGCGGCAAGTCGGTCGCGCTGATGAATATAACGTCCGGCTACCATTACCACACCGTTAAGGCAAACAGCGAGGAAACGCTCGACCTCATCGGTAAGGCGCTGGAGGATAAAAACTATATCGCACCGGAGATATGAGGGTGATATGGGCTCACGATGTAAGCCTCCCTTTGCTACGGCGTTTGTTCGCAAGCGAACACGCCTACCACACGCGGGGCGTGTGGTTCACTTGTCAAAGGGAGGTGAATGACGCTTTAGCGTCATAGGCATAGAGCTTTGCTCGTATGCCGTAGTAAAAGGGACCGCTGTAGGCGGTGGAGGGATTCATTGCAAAAACCAACAAGGAATCCCCCAGTCACGCTGCGCGTGACAGCCCCCTTTAACAAGGGGGCCTCACGGTACGCCTCCCCTATGTTAAACCCACACAAAAACCAAACCCTGCCGAAAGGCGTTTTTTTCTTTCCCTTGATTTTTATGTAAATATATGGTATAGTTTTATCACAGGCAGATATGTGCGTTAAGGACGAGAAAGGAAATACACGCGATGAGAAAGCAAACGAGAAGCGAAGCGCGCGACGCGGCGTTTACACAGGTGTTCCAGATGGATCAGCACGAGGGCAGCATGGACGTTATAATGGACGAGCTTTTAAGGGCGCGTCCCGAATGTGAGGACAACCTCGGCTATATACAGTCGGTCATAGACGGCGTGAAGGAGCACGGCAGTGAAATAGACGCGATCATAACGAAAAACCTCCGGAAAGGCTGGTCATTCGCGCGTATTTCAAAGGTTTCGCGCACGGTGCTGAGAATAGCGATATTTGAAATGAAATACCTCGACGACGTGCCGCCGCGCGTGGCTGTCAACGAGGCTGTGGAGCTTGCGAAGCGTTACGGCGACGAAAACGATCCGACATTCGTGAACGGACTTCTGGCAAGCGT
This sequence comes from uncultured Clostridia bacterium, assembly GCA_947591315.1. Lineage (GTDB taxonomy): Bacteria > Bacillota > Clostridia > UBA1381 > UBA1381 > Hominilimicola. Next base: position 3,571 of record CANQDD010000020.1, on the reverse strand, counting down.
GATAAAGGCGGAAGAATGAGCGCGCTCGGATTTGACACAAGCAATTACACCGCGTCCGCCGCGTGGACGGACGGTAAGCAGGACAAAAGCGTGAGACAGCTTCTTTCCGTAAAATCGGGCGAGCGCGGCATACGTCAGAGCGAGGGACTGTTTCAGCATGTAAAGCTGCTGCCGGAGCTTTACGGGCGGCTTGACGTTGACATGAACGGCGTTAAGGCTGTAGGCGCAAGCACAAGACCGAGGAACGTGGAAGGCTCGTACATGCCGGTATTCCTCGCGGGTCACGGCTTCGCCAAAATAGCCGCGAAATCGCTCGGAGTGCCGCTTTACGAGTTTTCGCACCAGGACGGACACGTCATGGCGGGGATTTACTCCTGCGGCGCGTTTGAGCTTTTGGAAAAGCCGTTTTTGTCGGTACACCTTTCGGGCGGCACGACGGAGATACTGTTAAGCCGCTGCGAGGGCATAAACTTTACGCACAAAATAATCGGCGGCACGAAGGATATAAGCGCGGGACAGTTTATCGACCGCGTCGGCGTGAGAATGGGCATGGCGTTCCCCGCCGGACACGAGCTTGAACGGCTCGCGCTCACGGCGGATACAGCCGCAAAGCTCCCAATATCAGCCGACGGCACGCTCGTGAGCTTTTCGGGCGTTGAAACTAAGGCGGCGCGTATTGCCGACGAAACGGACGGTGCGAGCCTCGCGCTCGGCGTTCTCTGCTGTGTGCGTGACACGCTGACGCGCGCGGTAAACAGCGCGGTAAAGGAAACGGGAGCGAAGGATATACTGATAGTCGGGGGAGTTGCGTCGAACGGCATAATACGGCGCGGCTTCACCGAGAACATAAACGGACGCGTGTATTTCGCGAAACCGGAATACTCGACGGATAACGCGGTCGGTATCGCGTATCTGGCGTACATGGCGAAGGAGGCTTGAATTTGGAACCGAGAGTTGCGACGGTATCGCAGATAAACGGCTACGTCAAAAAAATACTCGACCACAACATAATACTGAACAACGTCTGGGTAAAGGGCGAGCTTTCAAACTTCAAGCGCCACTATTCGGGACACATCTACATCACCCTGAAGGACGAGGGCGGCGTGCTAAAAGCCGTAATGTTCCGCGGCGCGGCGGCGACGCTTGCGTTTGAGCCTGCGGACGGCATGAAGGTACTCGCGCGCGGACGCATCAGCGTGTACGAGGCGGGCGGCGCGTACCAGCTTTATATAGAGGAAATGATTCCCGACGGCGTGGGAGAGCTGTACATCGCGTACGAGCAGCTTAAAAAGCAGCTTGCGGACGAGGGACTGTTTGACGAGCGTCACAAAAAGCCGATACCGAAATTCCCGAAGGCGGTCGGCGTTGTCACAGCCCCAACAGGCGCGGCGGTAAGGGATATTATAAACGTGATAACGCGCCGTTACCCGATGGCTGAAATCATACTCTACCCCGCGAAGGTTCAGGGTACGGGCGCGGCACAGAGTGTTGTAAAGGCGATTGAATATTTTAACGCCACGCGCGAGGTTGACACCTTGATTGTCGGGCGCGGCGGCGGAAGTATAGAGGATTTGTGGGCGTTTAACGAGGAAATCACGGCGCGCGCGATTTACGCGTCGGAGATACCCGTAATCAGCGCGGTCGGTCACGAAACGGACTTCACGATAGCTGACTTTGTCGCCGACCTGCGCGCTCCCACGCCGAGCGCGGCGGCTGAAATAGCCGTGCCGTCAACGCCGGAACTCGCGGCGCGCATAACGGCTGACAAAAGCCGTATACAACAGAGCATCGTAAGCCGAATAGAGGGCGGCAGACTGCTGCTCAAACGCTTTAAGATGCGCACGCCGAAGGACAGGATAGACGAGTACAGCCTGCGCGTGGACGCTATGACGCGCTCAATGGAAAACAGCTTGAAGATGAAAACGATGTCGCTGCGCCGTAGGTTTGCCGCGCAAGCCGCGAAGCTTGACGCGCTTTCGCCGCTTCAAACGCTGTCGCGCGGTTACGCGATACCGACGCGTGAGGACGGCACTGTTATACGAAGCGTCGGCGAGGTAAAGAGCGGCGACGAGTTCACATTGAGGTTAAAGGACGGCAGCAAGGACTGCGTTGTGAAATAAGGAGAAAATTATGGCTGAGAAAAAAACATTTGAAAGCTCCGTTGCGGAGCTTGAAAAAATCGTCGCGCAGCTTGAGGGCGGCGACGTAACGCTCGACGAGTCGCTGACGCTGTTCGAGCGCGGCATTAAACTAAGCAAAAGCTGTCAGAAAATGCTCGACGAGGCGGAAAAGAAGGTCTCGATACTTATGACGAACGACGACGGCGAAATCGTTAAGGAAGAGTTTGGAGATTTGGGCGAATGATAAAGGAACGTCTTAAAGAGCGGGCAGCGGAGGTGGACGCTCACCTCGACAAATATCTGCCCGTAAAGGACAACCCCCAAAGAATAATATACGAGGCGATGCGCTACAGCGTGTTCGCGGGCGGTAAACGTCTGCGTCCTGTGCTTATGCTCGAAACGGCGAAAATGTGCGGCGGCAGCGATGAGGACGTAATGCCGTTCGCGTGCGCGATGGAAATGATACACACCTACTCGCTAATACACGACGACCTCCCCGCTATGGACAATGACGACCTCCGCCGCGGCAGACCGACGAGCCACATAAAATACGGCGAGGCGGTCGCGATACTCGCGGGCGACGCGCTATTAAACCGCGCATTCGAGGTCGCAAGCGGCGCACAGGGCGACGCTGAAAGGACGCTAAAAGCTATACGCATACTGTCCGCGTCGAGCGGCACGGAGGGCATGATAGGCGGTCAGGTTATGGATATGGAGTACGAGGGCAGGGAGATAACGCTCGACGCTCTCCGTCTTATGCACTCGGGAAAGACCGGCGCGATAATACGCTCGTCATGCGTCATAGGCGCGGTAATGTCGGACGCAAACGATGAGGAAATTGCGGCTGTGGACGAGTTTGCGAAAAACCTCGGCATAGCGTTTCAGATACAGGACGACATTCTGGATGTTGAGGGCACGGAGGAGGAGCTTGGCAAGCCGATAGGCTCCGACGCGGAGGAAAACAAAAACACGTACGTGAGCCTTCTTGGGCTCGAACGCGCAAAGGAGCTTATGAGGGAGTACAGCGCGAAGGCGAAGGACGCGCTAAAGCCGTTCGGAGAGCGCGCAAAATTTCTCACGGATTTAACGGATTATCTTATATCAAGGCGAAATTGAGGAGTAAAAATGAGGTATGTAAACGATTTTTTTGCCAATTCGGTATTTTTTTCGGCAATACTCGGCTGGGTGATAGCGCAGGTGCTGAAAATAGTGCTGACATGGGAGAAAAAAATTGATTTTAAGCGTATAGTCGGTTCGGGCGGTATGCCGTCGTCGCACGCGGCGTTTGTAATGGCGCTCACAATGGGCGTCGGGTTTACCGAAGGCTTTTCGAGCGCGCTGTTCGCGGTGTCGGCGGTGCTGTCGTTTATCGTAATGTACGACGCGGCGGGCGTGAGGCGCAGCGCGGGGCAGCAGGCGGCGATATTAAATAAGCTCGTCGAGTCCATAAT
>CANQDD010000019.1 GCA_947591315.1 uncultured Clostridia bacterium | reverse complement strand
CTATATAACACATTCTCCTTGAAATCACCAACCCGTATAACCCGACAAAAAAGTGTTGACAAATTTCGGGGGGGGGGTGCTATAATAGTGTATTATAAGCATGACGAATGCAGAAAAAGAAAGGAGAACAAATCATGAAAAAAATTATTGCACTGTTGGCTTCGACCGCGCTTATGCTGTCGGCGGCGGGTATCGCGGCATACGCCGAGCCGCAGGCGGAGGAGATGCAGAATATCGCTCTCGCATACGCGGCGCAGTACCCGTACAAGGAGGGCGACGTTGAAAAAGCGTTCGCGTCGAGATACGGCGAACTGTATACTTCGGGCATTGAAAAGACCGACGCGGGCGTCGAGTACGAGTGCCCCGCCGTGTATTACGACAGTGACGCGGCTATGGCGGGCGATTTCTCTCTTAAACAGGGTGAAATGTCTTTGCTCGTAAACGGCAAGCCGTCGGCGTACGGACAGAAGTGCGTTCTGCACAACGACGCAACGCTTGTACCGGTCGAGGTGTTCGACGAGTTGGGCTGCGAGAGAACATATAACGAAGCATACTACCTCACAACGCTTAAAAAGAACGGCACGACGCTCGAAATTCTCCCGTACATAATCGGTATGCGCAAAAATCAAGCGGAGGGTTATTATGTGCCGCTCGGCGGCTGCGCTAGATATGTGGACGGTCAGTTGTATGTGCCTATTCGCGTTGTAGCCGAGGAACTTGGGCTGACCGTCGGCTGGAACGGCGAGAGCCGGTCGGTAACGATTGACGGCTGATTGGAACATAAGAAGGGAGAAAATCATGAAAAAAATTATTGCACTGTTGGCTTCGGCAGCGCTTATGCTGTCGGCGGCGAGTGCGTTCGCGTACTCGGACTATGCCGAAACGGAAACGACGAAATTTCTGTCCGCGCTGAACATTATTTCGGGCTACGAGGACGGCACATTCCGACCTGACAATAACATAACGCGCTCCGAAATCGTGCGCATGCTCGTGTGGGCGCAGGGAAAAGATTACGGTTACTCCGGTCTGCCCGTTGAAGAGAAGGAAAAACTGAACGAAACCGAACCGCTGCCTTATCCCGATGTTGATATAAATTCGTGGGACTGGGGTTACTGGTACCAAGCGAACTCGATCGGATTTATCAACGGCTTTGACGACGGAACGGCACGCCCGAACGAAAATGTCACATACGCGCAGCTTTTAAAAATGCTCGTGTCGATAACTGGCTACGAACCGTATGCCGCATCTACGGGCGGCTATCCGGACGGCTATATTTTTTGGGCGTCTGAAACGGGTATAAGCAAGGGTGTGGAATTTATGCCCGACGCGAAGGTTACGAGAAAGGACGCCGCGCAGCTTATATATAACGCCGTGAATACACCTGTGTGTCTTGTTTTGGGTGAGAAAAACGGTGCGCTCGAATACCAAGTTATGGACGGTTCGGCGGACAGTACGTGGAAAACGCTTCTGGAGCTTCAGCAAATCTACAAAGCCGAAGGCGTTGTTGACAGTGTATCCGGCGATAACGCGGACTTCCGAATCACAAGCTCCAAAAATTTCGACAAGAAGGCATACGACGAAAAGAACAGCGAGACAGTACAGTTAAACCGAAACGGCTTCGAGCTTAAAAAGGGAGAAACATACACTGTCCTTATAGAGCAGCTTGATACAAACGACGGGGAAGAGTTTGCCGTAAAATATGTTTTTGAATAATTGAAAACAACCTTGGCGGCATTAGGATAAAAGGGACACTAAAACGGGGACACTAAAAAAATTTTAGTGTCCCTTGTGCGTTAAAAAAGTATTGACAAAAAGGAATGATTTACAATGAAATCGAAAAAAGCAAAAATCCTTTTACTTCTCGGCTTGGCTGCTGTTATAATCGCAGTAATCGCAGCCTTAATATTTGTTTTCGGAAAAGAGCGGTATTATGTGACGATGTATACGGGCGAAAACGAGAATTGGTCATGCAATTATACGGTATACGAGGACAGAAACGAGGAAACCGGCTTATATGACACAAGATTTGAGGTTGTGTATAAGAACGGCAAAATTCCGGCAGAAAAAGTGACTGCCAGGCTTATGCACGGTAATGCTGAAATATCATGCTCCGAGAATAAAGCCGGCGGTGACGGAGGCGGGCTTCCGAGCCGCATGGTTACGGGAGGCGCAGCCTCCGGCAAACCTGTCTACACCATGCCGCTTACGGTGCTTGTCAGCAAAGATGACGGAGAATATGAGAGCGTGCCCTTGTCTGAGCAAAAATCCGTTTGGGTTGATAAGAAATCCATGGAGTGGTGATAAACGTAATGGGGACACTAAAACAGTGGGGACACTAAAATTTTAGTGTCCCCGTTTTTTGTGCGCAAAAATACAAAGCAAAAGCGAAAAAATAAAAATTTTTAGAAAAATTTTCAAAAAGGTCTACACAAAACGTGAAAAGTGTGGTATAATTATATGGATAATGGGTAATTATGCCTATCCGATACAAAGTCCGCGCGCGAAGCGGACAAACGAAAGGGGATATAGAAGCGAAAATGTTAAAAAGCATGACGGGCTACGGCAGACAGGAGCTGATAGCCGACGGCAAGAGAATATATGTCGAGGTAAAGTCGGTAAACCACCGTTACAGCGACTTTACGATAAAATATCCGCGCCGCTACGCGTTTCTCGAAGATAAGATAAGGAAGCGCGCGGCACAGAGCATAACGCGCGGCAAGGTCGATATTTCGCTGACGATTGAAAATTACGAAAGCGTTGACGAGGAAATCACTATAAACCGCGCCGCGGCGGAAAACTACATCGAGGCTTTAAAGAAACTGCGCGACGAGTTTTCGCTCACGGACGACATAACCGTTATGGGCGTTGCGAGAAATCAGGACGTGTTCACGGTCATAAAGAAGGACGAGGACGAGGACGCGATATGGAACAACGTCAAAACCGCTCTCGACGGCGCGCTTGAAGCGTTCACGCTTATGCGCCAAAGAGAGGGCGAGCGTATACAGCAGGATCTTGAGGCGCGCATAGAGTACATGAAAACGCTTGTGGAGCGCGTGGACGAGCGTTCGCCCGAAACGGTCGAGGAATACAGGAACCGCCTGTACGATAAAATCAAGGAGGTTCTGGAGGACAGAGAGGTTGACGAGGGACGCTTGCTCACCGAGGTCGCGATATTCGCCGACAAGGTCGCAGTAAACGAGGAAACGGTGAGACTTAAAAGCCATTTTGTCGAGTTTAACGCGATAATAAACAGCGGCGAACCGGCGGGCAGACGGCTCGACTTCCTGATACAGGAGATAAACAGGGAGACAAACACGATAGGCTCTAAGGCGAGCGACATCGAAATTGCGAAAATTGTCGTAGAGCTTAAGGGCGAGATAGAAAAGCTCAGAGAACAGATACAGAATATAGAATAGAAAAGAATAGAGGGATAAAAATGCGGCTTATAAACATAGGATTCGGCAACATGGTAAACGCTGACAGAGTGATAAGCGTGGTAAGTCCCGACAGCGCGCCTATAAAGCGCATAATCCGCGAAGCGGAGGACAAGGGTAATCTTATAAACGCCACCTACGGCAGACGCACCAGAGCCGTAATAGTAACAGACTCGGACCACATCGTTTTGTCCGCGCTTCAGACGGAAACGGTGGCGGCAAGGCTCGGCGCCGACACGGGCGAGGAGGATAAAAATGAGTAGGGGAGTATTATTCGTAATGTCGGGACCCTCGGGTACCGGCAAGGGAACGATCTGCGAACGGCTCATAGCCAACGCGGACAATAACGTGTTCCTGTCCGTATCGTCAACGACACGCGAAATGCGCAAGGGCGAGACGGACGGCGTAACCTACAACTACACAACAACGGAAAAATTTGAAAAGATGATAGCGGACGGCGAAATGCTCGAATACGCGAAGTACGGCGGCAACTACTACGGCACGCCGAAAAAAGCCGTCGCGGATATGCTTAGCGCCGGACGAAACGTACTTTTGGAAATCGAGGTTCAGGGCGCGCTGAAGGTCAAGAACATATTTCCCGACGCGATACTTATGTTCGTCGTTCCGCCGTCGATGGCAGAGCTTAAAAAGCGGCTCACCGAGCGCGGACGCGAAACGGAAGAACAGATTGCGGAGCGTATGGAGACGGCGAAGTGGGAATTTACAAAGTCACCGCTTTACAGCCGTATATTTGTGAACGACTCGCTCGACGACTGCGTTAAAGAGGTCGAGGACGCGATGCGCGAGGAAACGGAAAAGCGCGGTCTTATAGATAAACTCATATCGGAAAATTATTAAACTGGAGGAATATAATCATGATGATCAAACCCGGAATTACAGAGCTTTCAAAGTGTGTTGACAGCCGTTACACGCTTGTCGCGATGGCTGCGAAGCGCGCGAGAATGATCGGCAAGGAGCGCACGTCGGACGAGGAAGCGCACGGTGTTGAAAAGCCGGTAACGATAGCCGCCGACGAGATTATGTCGGGCAAGATAGGCTACGTGCGTTCGGGCGCGATAGAGCGCGCGAAGGCTTGGGAGGACGAGAAGCAGGCGGCGATAATGTCGCTCGGCTCGACGTTCGGCGAAGAGGGCGGCGTTGAGGTCGTTGACTACGAGGACGAAGCAGAAAACGAGGAATAATTCACCGATAGGACTGAATTTGTATGATTGCGAAGGTTATTGTGGACAATAAATCAAAAAGTCTTGACCGACCCTTTGATTACCTTGTGCCGGCGGAGCTCGAAAGCGGGATCCGCGTCGGCAGCCGTCTGCTCGTGCCGTTCGGCAGGAACGACAGGGAACTTGAAGGCTACTGCATGGCTCTGTGCGACGAGAGCGGCGCAAAAAATATGAAGTCCGTAATAAGGCTCGCGCATGACATACCGGCATTTGACGCGGATATGCTCGAAGTGATAGAGTGGATGCATGAAAAGTACCTCGCTCCGTACCTCGATATAATACGCGCCGTAGTGCCGGCGGGAACGGCTTTAAAAAGCCGCGAGTGGATAATTCTCGAAAACGAAACGGACGGGCAGTCCGATATAAAAAAAAGCATAACGGAAACGCTCAAAGCGAATAATAATGAAGCGGAATACGCGTTTCTTGAGGAAAACATAAAGGGAAACGTGCGCGCGGCTGTGCGCGAAATGATAAAGGACGGCGCGCTTCGCCGCGAGTACCGCCAAAGAGCAAACGTGCGCGATAAGTCGGTTCGGTGCGCGAGACTTACGGTCGAGCTGGACGACGCGCTGCGCGAGGCGGAAAGGCTTATAAAGCGCGCGCCAGTGCAGTCGGCGATGCTCGAATACCTCGCCGGTGAGGAATACGTGACGCTTGCGGAGCTTTACGAGGCAGCCGGCGGCTCGTCGTCGGCGGTGAACGCGCTGCGCGGCAAGGGCTACGTCGAAATATTTGAAACGACCGTCTACCGCGATCCGTTCGCAAACAGACTGTTCGAGGAAGCGGAAAAGCCCGCGCCGACGGCTGAACAGAAAAAGGCTATAGACGCGATAAACAATTCGATAAAAAACGGCTGCGGCAAGACGTTTCTTCTGCAGGGCGTAACGGGCAGCGGTAAAACCGAGGTCTTTATGCGGTCGATAGAGTACGCGCTCTCGCTCGGTAAAACGGCGATAGTGCTTGTGCCGGAAATATCGCTTACACCGCAGGCGGTGACGCGGTTCAAGTCGCGCTTCGGCGACAGCGTGGCAATATTCCACAGCGCGCTGTCACAGGGCGAGCGCTACGACCAGTGGAAAAAAATACGCGACGGCGGCGCGCGTATAGTGATAGGCGCGAGAAGCGCGATATTTACGCCGCTCAAAAACATAGGCGTGATCGTAATGGACGAGGAACATTCCGACACGTACAAGTCGGAAATGTCGCCGCGCTACCACGCGCGCGAGGTCGCCGCGTTCCGCGCGAAGCAGTCGGGAGCGGAGCTTGTGCTCGCGAGCGCGACGCCGAGCGTCGAGAGCCGCTACAAGGCTGAAACGGGCGAGTACGAGCTTTTAATGATGAACTCACGCTTTAACAATAACGCGATGCCCGAAATTTACGTTGAGGATATGCGTACAGAGCTTGCGAAGGGCAACAAAAGCATGCTCTCGCGCAGGCTGTACCGCGAGATTAAGCAAAACCTCGAAAACGGCGAGCAGACGATACTGTTTCTGAACAGACGCGGTTTTTCGTCGTTCGTGTCGTGCCGCACGTGCGGCTACGTGCCGGAGTGCGAAAACTGCAGCATATCGCTCACATACCACAAATTCACGGGACGGCTGAAGTGTCACTACTGCGGCTTCGAGCGCGACGGCTACTCAATATGCCCGTCGTGCGGCAGCAAGTATATCCGCTTTTTCGGCGGCGGCACGCAGCGCGTGGAGGAGGAAATACACCGGCTGTTCCCGAACGCGTCCACAATTCGTATGGACATGGACACTACGGGTAAAAAGCAGTCGCACGAAAAAATACTTGAAAAATTCGAGAAAAAGAAGATCGACATACTTATAGGCACGCAGATGGTGGCGAAAGGTCTCGATTTCGAGAACGTGACGCTTGTCGGCGTGATAACCGCCGATACTATGCTGCACGTAAACGACTACCGTGCGTCAGAGCGCACGTTCGCGCTTTTGGAGCAGGTGTCGGGCAGAGCCGGCAGAGGCAGAAAGACCGGCAGAGCCGTGATACAGACGTACACGCCGGAGCATGAGGCGGTAAGCCTTGTGAAAACGCACGACTACCTCAAATTTTACGAAACCGAGATAGCGGAGCGGAAGCTTTTGTGGTATCCGCCGTTCTGCGGCATGATAGGCGTGTACTTCCGCTCCGAGGACGAGGGCGCGGCGGCGCAGGCTTCGCGCTATTTCGCAAAGGCGGTCGGCGACGTTAAGGCGCTCGGTCAGAAGGTACAGGTATTGGGACCGATACCGTCGGCAGTCGCGAAAATAAACAACAAGTACCGCTACCAGATAATAATGAAATGCGAGGACGACGAATCGCTCGGTAAAATACTCGCAAAAGCGGAAGCGGCTGTGAGAGAAAATAAGGATTACGACGGAGTAAACATAGTTATAGACAAATCTCCGGGCATGATATATTAGAGGTGAAACAAATGGCAATACGCGAAATAAGATTAAGAGACGACGAAATCCTCCGTAAAACGAGCAAAACGGTAAAGAATTTCGACGATAAACTTCATATTCTGTTGGACGACATGTACGAGACGATGAAAAGCAAGGACGGCGTGGGACTTGCCGCGCCGCAGGTCGGAATACTGAAAAGAGCAGTCGTCATAGACATAAGCGATGCGAACAAAAAGAAAAAGAAAAATATCCCCGACGTGGGTAAAATAGAGCTTATAAACCCAGAAATAACGGAGGAAAGCGGCGAACAGACCGACGACGAGGGGTGTCTCAGCTTCCCCGACCTTTTCGGAAAGGTGACGCGCCCGTATAAGGTAACGGTGAAGGCGCAGGACAGAAACGGCAAGTGGTTCAAGCTCACCGGCGAGGGACTTTTGGCGCGCGCTATATGCCACGAGGTAGACCACCTCGACGGACACGTGTTCACCGAAAAGGTGACGGAGTACACAAATCGGTAAAACGGAGATCAAGCATGAGAATTTTATTTATGGGAACGCCCGACTTCGCGGCAGAATCTCTTCGCGCGCTCGTGCGTAACGGCAAAAATGTGGTCGGTGTTGTTTCGCAGCCTGACAGACCGAAGGGCAGGGGACACAAAACAGTCCCGACCGAAGTAAAAATTGCCGCGCTCGAGAACGGTATACCGGTCTATCAGCCGGAGAAAATAAGAAACGGTGAGCTAATGCCGGTGCTTGACGAAATAAAGCCCGACGTTATAGTCGTCACGGCATACGGCAAAATACTGCCCGACTACGTTCTTGACTACCCCAAATACGGCTGCGTGAACGTTCACGCGTCGCTGCTCCCGAAGTACCGCGGAGCCGCGCCGATACAGTGGGCGGTCATAAACGGCGAAAAGGTCACGGGCGTTACGACGATGCTCATGGACAGGGGCGTTGACACGGGCGATATGCTCTTAAAATCCGAAACGGAGATAGGCGAAAACGAAACGGCGGAGGAGCTTTTTGACCGCCTCGCGGTAATGGGCGGCGAGCTTCTCGTGAAAACGCTTGGCGCGCTTGAACAGGGCGGCATAACGCCCGTAAAGCAGAACGAAGCCGAAAGCACGCGCGCGCCTTTAATATCGCGCGAAACGGGCGTTATCGACTGGACAAAAAGCGCGGAGGAAATTTCATGTCTTGTGCGCGGTATGTATTCGTGGCCCATGGCAAGCACATACTACAATGGAGAGCCGCTTAAAATAATAACAGCTTACGCGGCAAAAGAGGAAACAGGCGAAACGCCGGGTAAAATACTCGCCGTGGAAAAAGGCAGGGGCATGAAAATATCATGCGGCAGCGGCGTACTGTACGTAACCGATGCACAGTTCCCGAGTTCCAGACGCATGAACGTCGAGGACTACGCGCGGGGACACAAAATAGAAATCGGTTTAATACTCGGTAAGGAGGAAGGATAATGAACCAGCTTTTTATGAATATGTATTACGGTCTTGACTGGACGTATCTGCTCGTGCTTGTTGGCTTTGTGTTCGCGCTCATAGCGCAGTTCGGTGTTAAGAGCACATTTAACCGCTATAACGACGTAAGGAGCGCGAGGAACATAACCGGCGCGCAGGCGGCGCGAATGATCCTCGACGCGAACGGACTTCAAAATGTTCAGATTGTGCATATATCGGGCGAATTGAGCGACAACTTCAACCCCCAGACAAATATAGTGAGCCTTTCGGACTCGACGTACAGCTCGACCTCGATCGCGGCGATCGGCGTCGCTGCGCACGAGTGCGGTCACGCTGTGCAGCACCAGACGGGCTACGCTCCTATTAAGGTGCGCAACGGCATAGTGCCGTTTGTGAACGTCTGCAACCGCCTGTCGCTGCCGCTGTTTATAGTCGGACTTATACTCGGTTTTACGCCGCTCGCGATGATAGGCGCGGTACTGTTCGGCGCGGTCGTGCTGTTCCAGCTTGTGACGCTCCCGACCGAAACGAACGCGTCCGCGAGAGCGATGAGAACGCTCGACAGTATGGGCATACTCGAAAGCGACGAGTTAAAGGGCGCGCGCAAGGTGCTTACGGCGGCGGCTATGACGTACGTTGCGGCGCTTGTGTCAACCGCCTTGCAGTTCCTGCGTCTTTTGCTTATCGCGACGAGAAGGAGAGACTGATGGACGCTCGTGAACGCGCGCTGCGCGTGCTGTACGACATAGAGTATAACGGCGCATACTCAAACCTCGCGCTTAAAACCGCGCTCGGTGAGTGTGACGCGCGCGACAGGGCGCTTGTAACCGCGCTCGTGTACGGCGTGACCGACAAGCGGCTCACGCTCGACTATATAATAACGCGCCACTCAAAACTGAAGCTCAAAAAAATATCGAAATATATCCGCATAATATTGCGAATGGGAATATATCAGCTTAAATTCGCCGATAAAATTCCAGCAAGCGCGGCGGTAAACGAGAGCGTCAAGCTCGCGAAGCGTTACGGTCACGCGTCGTCGGCGGGGTTTGTAAACGGCGTTTTGAGGAGCGTGGAGCGTTCCGAAATTGAATATCCGAAGGACAAAACAGAGTACCTCTCGGTGAAATACTCATTCCCGACAGAGCTTTGCAATGAGTGGACGGAGCGTTTCGGCTATGAATTTACGAAAAAGCTCATGACCGCATACTCGAAACCCGCACCGCTTACGCTCCGACCTAACCGATTAAAAACAACGCCCGAAAAGCTGCTCGCGCGCCTTCAGGAAAACGGCGTACAGTCTGAAATTACGGACGGTTATATAACGTCCGCCGGCTTTGACATAGCTCGCGACGACCTTTACAAAAACGGGTTTTACACCGTTCAGGACGCGGCGGCGATGAAGGCTTCGGAAATACTCGCCCCGAAATCGGGCGAAACGGTGATCGATATGTGCGCCGCGCCGGGCGGCAAAACGACGCATATGGCTGAAATAATGGAAAACAAGGGCAAAATATTTGCCTTTGACATATATGAGCATAAGCTCGATTTAATACGTAAAAACGCGGAGCGCCTCGGCGTAACGATAATAGAAACCGACCTTCGCGACGGACGCGAATTTGACGCGAAGTACGCCGAAATCGCGGACAAAATACTGTGCGACGCGCCATGCAGCGGACTTGGGATAATCCGCCGCAAGCCGGAAATAAAATACGGCTACGACGCGGACAACGACCTTCCCGAAACGCAGCGTGCTATACTCAATAACGCGGCGCGGTACTTAAAGACGGGCGGTGAAATCGTTTACTCCACCTGCACGGTAGAGAAGCGCGAAAACGAGGACGTTACGGGCAGATTTCTGCGCGATAACGCGGGCTTTGAAAAGCTTTACGAAAAGACCTTCTATCCGCACATCGACGGTACGGACGGGTTTTATATATGTAAGATGAGGAAAAACGCATGATAGATTTGAAGGATTTTGAATTTGACGAGCTAACCGAATATTTAAAATCCATAGGCGAGCCGAAATTCAGAGCCGCGCAGATATTTTCTTGGCTGTGCCGAGGCGCTCTGAGCTACGGCGAAATGACGGACATATCGAAAAAGACGCGCGAAAAGCTCGAAAAAGAAACGTATGTTTCAACGCTTAAAATACGGGAAAAGTACGTTTCAAAGCTCGACGGCACGGTAAAATACCTGTTCGAGCTGCCGGACGGCAACTGTATAGAGAGCGTCGTGATGTGCTACCGCCACGGACTCACGATCTGCATATCGAGTCAGGTCGGCTGCCGCATGGGGTGCCGCTTCTGCGCCTCGACGATAGGCGGTCTTTACAGAAACCTCACCGCCGGAGAGATACTCAACCAGGTGATTTTCGCCCAAAAGGATATAGGCGAGCGGATAAGCAATATCGTCATAATGGGTATCGGCGAGCCGCTCGACAACTACGATAACATAATCAAATTTCTGCATAACGTGAACAACGAAAAGGGCTTAAACATAGGTCTGAGGCACATAACGCTGTCAACGTGCGGCATAGTGCCGAGGATATACGATCTGGCGAGGGAGAACCTTCCCATAACGCTCACAATATCCCTGCACGCGCCGAACGACGAGATACGCGATACGATAATGCCGATAAATCACAAGTACAAAATAAGCGAGTTAATCGAGGCTTGCAAAAGCTATTTTAAGGCGACCGGCAGACGGATAAGCTTTGAGTATTCGCTTATCCGCGGCGTAAACGACAGCGCGGAGAACGCGTCGGAGCTTGCGCGTCTAATAAAAGGCATGGGCGCGCACGTGAACCTCATACCGGTAAACAAGGTGGAGGAGCGCGAATACGAGAAGGGAAGCCGAAAGGAGATAGACGCGTTCCGCGATAAGCTCATATCGCTCGGCGTGAACGCGACTGTCCGCAGAGAACTTGGGAGCGATATTTCAGCTTCCTGTGGACAACTGCGAAAAAGAGTGTTATAATTATTGTAAATTGCACGAATGTGTTGTATAATATAAAAAGAAAGGGGTGATTTCCGGATGCGGTTTGGTGCGATTACCGATATAGGAATGCGCAGGAAAATCAACGAGGACAACTACATAATACACGAGGACGACACCTTCCCTTATGCGATAGTCGCGGACGGAATGGGCGGACATCAGGCGGGCGAGGTCGCGAGTATGATGGTTGTAGATATAATCGAGAGCAGACTTGCAAGCGAATTAAAGCCGGGGCTTGACTATGTTGAAGCCGGCGAAATCGTAAGGCAGGCGTTTATTTCCGCGAACAGCATAATATTCAATTACGCCAAAGACCATTACAAGATAATGGGCATGGGCACTACGACGACGTTTGCCATGCTGTACGGCGGCAGAGTGATAACGGCTCACGTCGGAGACAGCCGGGCGTATGCGGTCGGTGACGATATACGGCAGCTTACGAGAGATCACTCATACGTCCAGGAGCTTGTGTCGCGCGGCGAGATAAGTCCGGAAATGGCGAAGCATCACCCAAGGAAGAATTACATAACGCGCGCCATGGGAGCGGAGGATACTGTTAAGGTCGACGTTTCCATAAAGCCGTACAACGGTGAAACAATCCTGCTTTGCAGCGACGGACTTACGAATTACGTCGACGACGACGAAATTCTGGCGCATATAAAGAAATACGAGCCGCTTCAAAACGCGTGTGAAAAGCTCATGGAGCTTGCGAACGAGCGCGGCGGCGGAGACAATATTACAGTAGTGGCGTTTAAGGAGGAGAACGAGTAATGAACAGCGAAAATCTGGAAGGAAAGACACTGGGAAACAACAGATATGAAATGCTCGAAAAAATAGGAACGGGAGGTATGGCTACCGTTTACAAGGCGAAGGACACGCTCCTTAACCGCTACGTCGCGGTTAAAGTGCTGCGCGATTCGCTCGAGGACGAGAAGAAGGTAGTAGCGAACTTCGTAAAAGAGGCGCAGTCCTCCGCGAGCCTTGTTCATAACAATATAGTATCGGTATATGACGTCGGCGAAGAGGACGGCATAAACTATATGGTTATGGAGTACGTTGACGGCATAACCTTGAAGGAATACATAAAAACGCGCGGTGCGCTTCCCTGGCAGGAGGCGTGCGACTTCGCGATACAGATAGGTCAGGGCATCAACGAGGCGCACTCGATTAACATAGTGCACCGCGACATAAAGCCGCAGAATATCCTTATGACGAAGGATAAAATTCTGAAGGTAACAGACTTCGGTATAGCGAAAGCCGTCGCCGGCGACACGACCGTCGTAAACGGCAACGTTCTCGGAAGCGTTCACTACATATCGCCCGAACAGGCGCGCGGCGGCGTTACCGACGCGAGAAGCGACATCTATTCGCTCGGTATCGTGCTTTACGAAATGCTGACGGGCAAGGTGCCGTTCGACGGCGACTCGCCCGTGTCGGTCGCTCTTATGCACCTTGAAAAAGAGCCGGTAAACGTGAAGGTGGTAAACCTTGAGGTGCCGTCGGATCTCGCGTACGTTACGATGAAAGCGATATCAAAGGATCAAAGCGCGAGATACGCGAGCGTGTCGGAGTTTGTGGACGACCTGCACGCCGTTCTCGCGGACGAGCCGCTGCCGAGCCGTGAAGAGGCGGGCGGCAAGACTGTATCCGGTACTGCCGCGTCGACAGAAACGGCTGACGGCGAGGAGGAGGATTATATCGTTGACGACGACATTCCTTCCGTAGCCGAGGACGACGATGAACCCGAAATAGAGAACAGGGGCAGAACAAAGCGCAAAACCGAGATTCAGAAGAACACGAAGAAGCAGAAAAAAGAGGACAGAATAGCAATCATACTTGCGTTCGCGACAATTATCGCCGTGGGACTTATCGCGGTCGGCGTATGGTGGATGGTACACAACGGAAAGGAAGCAGCCGTTCCCAACCTAACCGGCATGACAGAGCAGGAAGCCGTGCAGCTTGCGGAAAGCAAGGGACTGGCGATAGCGCCTGAAAGAGAACTGTCATTCTCCGACACCGTTGCGGAACACTGCGTTATAGACCAGGATCCGAAGGAGGGACTTACCGTTCCGAAGGGTACGCAGATTAAGCTTGTGATTTCAATCGGAGCTTCGGGCGGCGACATACCCACACCGAACGTGACGAATAAAAATATCGACGAAGCGATAGAGGAAATTCTCAACGCCGGACTTACGTACGACGTTATAGAGGAATTTTCCGACACGATCGCGGCGGGCAACGTAATACGCCAGATACCGCTCGCGGGCACGAAGCTCAAGAAGGATTCGGACGCGATTAAGCTCACCGTCAGCAAGGGACCTCAGTCCGGAGCAACTGTGTCACCTGCCGAAAAGCCGGTATCGGTGCCGAATGTAATAGGCTCGTACATAGACGACGCGGAAAGCAGAATACAGTCGGCAGGATTGGTTGTCGGCTCGGTTCAGAGAAAAGCGTCGTCGTCGCCGGAGGGTACGGTAATACAGCAAAGTCCCGACGCGCGCACAAAAGCAGTCCAGGGCTCGTACGTAAATATCGTCGTTTCGAGCGGCGAGGCGGTAGCCGCGCCGCAGGAGAGTGAGCCGCAGGAGGAAGAACCTCAAACGGAAACATCCGCTGATAACGGAGATGACGGCGATGAAGAATCGGGCGGCAGCTCGACGAGAACGTTTACAGTCAGAATACCCGACACGGAAAACGAGAACGTCAATGTTGAGATCCTCGTAAACGGCAGAACCATACACAGCGAGACGCACTCAAAGGACGAGGGCAGCGTAAGCGTGGACATAACGGGCAGCGGCACGGCTGAGGTTCAGGCGTATATAGACGGCGCTAAGGTTGCAGACAAGACGATAGACTTTAATTGATTATGCGCGTAAACGGAATTATAATAAAAGGTATAGGAGGCTTTTACTATGTAAAAGCCTCTCACAATGTATACGAATGTAAGGCGAGGGGCGTATTCCGAAAGGAGGGCGTTACCCCTACGATAGGCGACAGGGTGACGGTTGAAGCAGACGGCGAAAAGGGCAGCATTGTCGAAATAATGCCGCGCACATCGTATCTTCTGCGTCCGCCCGTCGCGAACATCGACACAATGCTTATCGTAATAGCCGCCGCCGAACCGTCCCCAAACCTCGCGGTTGCGGATAAGATGCTTGTAAACGCCGAAATAAGCGGTATAAAGCCCGCGGTATGCATAAATAAAACCGACCTCGCCGAAAGCGATGAGATAAAGGACGCGTACGTGAAGGCGGGTTATGAGGTAATAGAGGTAAGCGCGGAGAAGAACGAGGGTATAGACACGCTCCGTACCTTCCTGAAGGGTAAAAGCACCGCGTTCGCAGGACTTTCGGGCGTGGGCAAGTCGAGCCTTTTGAGCCTTATAACGGACGATGATTTGGAAACGGGCGCGGTATCGGAAAAGATACGGCGCGGCAGGCACACGACGCGCCATGTCGAGCTTTTCGAGCTTGCGGACGGCGGGTACGTAATGGACACTCCCGGCTTTTCACAGCTTGAGGTGGAGGGTATACGCGCCGAGGATTTACAGCGTTACTTTCCCGAAATGGCGGACTGTGACGGCAAATGCCGCTTCCGAGGCTGCGCCCACATAAACGAGCCGGACTGCGCGGTAAAGGACAAGCTCGCGGACGGTAAAATAGCGTCCTCGCGGTACGAAAGCTATTGTGAACTCTACGAAAAATTAAAACAAACAAAGGAATGGTTAATAAAATGATACTTGTGCCATCGATACTGTCGGCTGACTTCGGAATACTTGCCGACCAAATCAAAAAATGTGAAAACGCGGGCGCGGAATGGCTGCACATAGACGTAATGGACGGACACTTTGTGCCGAATATCTCGTTTGCCATGCCCGTAATAAAATCAATACGCAAGTATACAGATATGTTTTTTGACGTGCATCTGATGATAACGGAGCCGGAGCGGTATATAAACGACTTCATAGACTGCGGTGCGGACGGCGTGACGTTCCATATTGAGGCGACGGATTTCCCCGACCGCTGCATAGAAATGATACGCTCGCGCGGCAAGCTCGCGGGAATTTCCGTAAACCCCGCCACGCCCGTGGAAAGGATAATACCGTACCTCGAAAAGGTTGACATGGTGCTTGTAATGAGCGTAGAACCCGGTTACGGCGGTCAGGAATACATAACAGCCGTGAACGAAAAAATAAAGTATCTGCGCGAAATCAAGGGCGAGTATTTCAAGATCGAGGTCGACGGCGGCGTAAGGGAAAACAATATCGACTCCGTGCTCGAGGCGGGCGCGAACGTGATCGTGGCGGGCAGCGCAGTGTTTAACGGCGATATAGAGAGCAATATCAAGAGGCTTATGCGATGAGAGCGGTTGTGATAGGTAACGGGAGCATAAACGACTACGGCTACATCAAAAGCAAAATACGCGCGGACGATTTTATAATCTGTGCCGACGGCGGCTATAATCACGCCGTAAGGCTCGGCGTAAAGCCCGACGTTATAATAGGCGATTTTGACAGCGCGGTGGGGTACGAGAGCGCGGAAAACGTGATACGCTACCCGACGCGCAAGGACTACACAGACGGAGAGCTTGCCGTTGAATACGCTTTGGAGCGCGGCTGTGACGGCGTGGTGCTGCTCGCCATGACGGGTGATCGGGCTGACCATACGGTTACGGATATACTTCTGCTCGCGAGGTGTGGAAACGGCGTGCTGATTGACGATAACAACGAGATTTATATGCTGAAAACGAGGGTCGAAATTGAAGGCAGAAAGGGCGACACCGTTTCGATAGTGCCGATAAACGGCGATTTGGAGGGTATAGTCACGGAGGGACTGGAGTACCCGCTGCGCGGAGAGACGCTGTATTTCGGCAAAAGCCGCGGCGTGAGCAACGTCATGACGGCGGATAGGTGCGCGGTGACAGCAGAAAAGGGAACGGCGATTGTCATAAAGGTTCGGAGAGTGTAGGGGCGGCTAACGGGCTGTCGAGGGCGCCAGCCCCTACGGCGCACGATTTCAAAATTACGGGTGTAGGGGACGGCGCCCCGACGTCCCGTTTATGTAAGGGCGGTCTGCCCACATTTGAAGGGAGAACATTCCACATGATATATCTTGACAACGCGGCGACGACGAAACCGTCCGATGCCGCAGTACAAGCGATGATACAAGCCGCCGAAGCATTCGGCAATCCCTCATCGCTGCACGGGCTGGGGCTGAAGGCGGAAAAGCTCGTCGAGGGCGCGCGCAAAACAATCGCGTCAAAGCTCGGCGCGGACGCGAAATGCCTGCTCTTTACGTCCGGCGGCACGGAGGCGAACAACACCGCCGTATTCGGCGCGGCTCGCGCCAAAATCAAAACGGGCAGGCGCGTCATAACGTCAAAAATCGAGCATCCGTCGGTACTCGAAGCGTTCAGACAGCTTGAAAAAGACGGCTTCGATGTTGTATACATCGGCGCGGACAGTGACGGACGCGTGAACCTTGACGAGCTTAAGGCGTCGCTCACGGACGACACAACGCTTGTGAGTGTGATGCACGTAAACAACGAAACGGGCGTAATCCAGCCCGTACGCGAAATAAAAAAAATGATTGCCGAAAACGCGCCGAACGCGGTGTTCCACTGCGACTGCGTGCAGTCGTTCGGCAAGCTCGACGTGAAAAACGTCGGCGCGGATTTGATCACAATAAGCGCGCACAAAATACACGGCTTCAAGGGCACGGGCGCGCTGTACGTCCGCGACTTTCGTCTTATAAAGCCGCTCCTTTACGGCGGCGAGCAGCAGCGCGAAATGCGCCCCGGCACTGAAAACGTCGGCGGCATACTCGCGTTCGCGGCGGCGGCAGAGGAAGCGAGCGGCGACAATTCATACCTTTTATCTTTAAGGCAGCGGCTCGCGGACAGGCTGTCGGAGGACAAAAACATAAAATTCAACGGCTCGGACGAATATAACAGCGGCAGCATACTGAACGTGTCGTTCGTCGGAATAAAAGCCGAAATACTGCTCCACGCCGCCGAAGCGCGGGGAGTGTACATTTCGACAGGTTCCGCATGCTCGTCGCACAAGCCGCAGCCGAGCCACGTTCTGACGGCTATGGGGCTGAGCGCGAAGGAAATAGGCGGCGCGGTGCGCATAAGCCTCGATCCGACGACCACCAAGGACGAAATTGACGAAGCGGCGCGTATTTTGATAGAGGAAGCACGCAATATAAGGAGATATATGTAGATGAAAGAAATTGTGCTTGCCAAGTACGGCGAAATAATATTAAAGGGCGGCAACCGCGCGCGGTTCGAGAACATACTCATGTCGAACATCAAAAACGCGCTCCGCAACGTCGCGGAAACGAGAATACGTCTCGCACAGGCGACCGTGTACGTCGAAGTTGAGGACGAAAGCAAAATCGACCTCGTCGCGAAGCGGCTCTCGATGGTATTCGGACTTGTCGCGATAACGAAGGCGGCGGTGTGCAAAAAGGATATTGAGGATATAAAGGCGGTCGCGAAGGAGTACCTCAAAAACGACCTCACGGCGGGCAAACGCTTTAAGGTCGAGGCAAAACGCTCCGACAAGGCGTTCCCGTACAAGTCGCCGCAGATATGCCTTGAAGTCGGCGGTTACCTTGACGATGAATTTCCCGACATAATCGTCGACGTGCATAACCCCGACGTGACGGTAAAGGTCGAGGTACGCGACTTTGACGCATACGTGTACGCCGACGAGAACAGAATACAGGGACAGGGCGGTATGCCGATAGGCACGGGCTCAAAGGCGACGCTGCTTCTGTCGGGCGGTATAGACAGCCCCGTCGCGGGACACATGATAGCGAAGCGCGGCGTGGAGATAGACGCGGTAAACTTCTTCTCCTACCCGTACACGAGCGACCGCGCGAAGGAAAAGGTAATAACGCTCGCGTCGATACTGGCGCGGTACACATCAAAAATAAACCTGTATATCGTGCCGTTTACCGAAATACAGCTTCAGATACGCGACAAATGCCCCGAGGAGCATATGACGCTCGTAATGCGGCGGTTCATGATGCGTATAGCGGAGCGTATCGCGAGACAAAATAACTCCAAAGCGCTCATAACGGGCGAAAGCGTGGGACAGGTCGCGTCACAGACGCTCGCCGCGCTTGACGTGACGAACGCGGTGGTGGATATGCCGATACTGCAGCCGCTTATCGGTATGGACAAGCTTGAAATAACAGACCGTTCCGTCGCGATAGGTGCGTATGAAACATCCATACTGCCTTACGAGGACTGCTGCACGGTATTCACGCCGAAGCACCCCACGACGAACCCAAGACGCGTAAATATCGAAAAATCGGAAAAACACCTCGACATTGAAACGCTTATCGAGCGGGCGATGGAGGGCATTGAGAAAATCGAGGTATTTCCCGAATAAGGAGAATCATTATGAAATCAGACATGAAAGGTCTTAACACCGAGGTTGTGCACCTTCTGGACGACAAGGGTCTGCACATCAGCGCGGCTGAAAGCTGCACGGGCGGCTTGTTTGCCGCGCTTATAACGGACGTCCCCGGCGCGGCTGATGTGCTTAACGAGTCGTACGTCACCTACGCGAACGAGGCGAAAGTAAAAATTCTCGGCGTAAAGCAGTCGACGCTTGACGCGGTGGGCGCGGTGAGCCGCGAAACGGCTTACGAAATGGCTGAAGGACTAAAAAAACGCACAGGCGCGGACGTGTGCGTCGGCATTACCGGCATAGCGGGACCTACCGGCGGCACGAAGGAAAAACCCGTGGGACTTGTGTACGCGGGCATTTGCATAAACGGCAAAACAGAGGTTATCGAGATGCACCACGGCGGCGACCGCGAGGACGTGCGCGAAAAGACGTGCCTGGAGGTATTTCGATATATCAAGGAGCATATCCAAGTCCAATAAAACGGACTCTATGAGCGCGGGCTGATAAAAAGTCTTGCAAAACAGCGCGTTTTCATTTATAATTTAACCATAAAATAAATTAAGGAGATCAAGCAAATGGCAAAGGAAAAAAATGAAAAAGCACAGGTTGTCAAAATGACCGACACCGACGAAAAGAAAAAAGCGCTCGAATCCGTGTTCCACGTTATAGAGAAGGAGTACGGAACGGGCAGCATAATGAAGCTGGGCGACGTTACCGTATCGGACGTTGACGCGATTTCGACGGGTTCTCTCGCGCTCGACATGGCTCTGGGCGTTGGCGGACTGCCGAGAGGACGTATAATCGAGATTTACGGGCCCGAGTCGTCGGGTAAAACAACAGTCGCGCTCCACGTTGTCGCGGAGGCGCAGAAAATGGGCGGTGAAGCGGCGTTTATCGACGCGGAGCACGCGCTCGATCCCGTGTACGCGAAAAATCTCGGCGTGGATATAGATAACCTGATCGTGGCGCAGCCCGACAACGGCGAGCAGGCGCTCGATATTGCCGAGGCGCTCGTAAGGAGCGGCGCGCTCGACGTAATAGTAATAGACTCGGTTGCCGCGCTCGTACCGAGAGCGGAGATAGAGGGTGAAATGGGCGACACGCACGTCGGCGTACTCGCGAGACTTATGTCGCAGGCACTCAGGAAGCTTACGGCAATAATAAACCGTTCGGGAACGGTCGTAATCTTTATAAACCAGCTCCGCGAAAAGGTCGGCGTAATGTACGGCAACCCCGAAACCACGCCGGGCGGACGCGCGCTTAAATTCTTCTCGTCCGTAAGACTTGACGTGAGAAAGTCGGAGGTAATAAAGAACGGCACGGAGATAGTCGGCAACAAGACGCGCGTTAAGGTCGTTAAGAATAAGGTCGCGCCGCCGTTTAAGGTAGCGGAGTTCGATATAATGTACGGCGAGGGCATTTCGAGAGAAGGCAATATCCTTGACTTCGCGGTAGAAAACGACATCATCAAGAAGTCGGGCGCGTGGTTCAGCTACAACGGCGAGAAGATAGGACAGGGCAGAGACAACGTGAGAAAATACATGCAGGATCACAAGGAATTTACCGACGAGGTTGACCAAAAGGTGCGCGAAATACTCATGAGCCGCAAAAACGGCGCCGAGGACGAACAGACCGACGACACGGCTGTAACCGACAACGAGGAAAATTAAAATATACAAAAAAAATCCATGTACGATACCGCGTTGTGACAATTTGACTAAAAATTATTACAAAATTAAAAAAAGCATTGACGTGAACGGTTTTTTTTAGTATTCTTATTATAGTTAATTGAGTAGGTTAATTCTTAAGTAATAAGACAGGGGGAACAGATTCATGGTTTCAAGTGAAGTTGCGGTTCAGAATTCGGTAGGCTTGCACGCAAGACCTGCGACATTCTTTATTCAGAGAGCGAATGAGTTTAAGTCAAGTATATGGGTTGAAAAGGACGAAAGACGAGTAAACGCAAAGAGCCTTCTGGGTGTGCTTTCGCTCGGCATTGTAAAGGGCACAAAGATTTCCATAATCGCCGACGGAAGCGATGAGGAAGAAGCGGTTAAGACTTTGATAGAGCTTATTGAATCAAACTTCTCCGAGTAATTTATATTAAACATGAATAAAATAACTCTGCATTTTTTGTAGAGTTATTTTTTGTAATGAAACCGACGGCGCGAAGAGGAGCTGCGATTATGTTTGATTTGGAAGAGGAACTGAAAAATCTGCCCGACAGACCGGGCGTATATATCATGCACAACTCCGACGGCGACGTTATCTACGTCGGTAAGGCGAAGATACTCAAAAACCGCGTGCGTCAGTATTTCCGCAAAAACTCCAGCCACACCGCGAAGGTGCTCGCTATGGTGTCGAACGTGGCGTGGTTCGAGTACATTGTAACCGACTCGGAAACGGAGGCGCTCGCGCTCGAGTGCAACCTCATAAAAAAGCACCGTCCGAAGTACAACATACTCTTAAAGGACGACAAGCACTACCCGTATATCAAGGTCACGATAAACGAGCCGTACCCGAAGCTTTTGAAGGTGCGCAAGCTACAGAAGGACGGCGCGAAGTACTACGGGCCCTACGTGTCGGGTATTACGCTCAAAAACACGCTCGAGCTTGTGCAGAAGCTGTTTAAGCCGCCGACGTGCCGCAGGAAATTCCCCGACGATATACGCAAGGGCAGACCGTGCCTCAACTACCACATAAACAACTGCTTCGCACCCTGTACAGGCAAGGTGAGCAGGGAGGAGTACAGACAGGTATTTTTCAATATCTGCCGCTTCCTCGACGGCAACCACCGCGAGCTTTTGCAGAGCCTTACGGAGGAAATGAATGAAGCGTCAAGGAATATGCTCTACGAAAAGGCGGCGGATATACGCGACAAAATACGCGCCGTAAAGGATATAGAGGAGCAGCAGAAGATTATAAACACCGACCGTCAGGACGACCGCGACGCGATAGCTCTCGCGCGTGACGCGGGTACGGCGTTCTGCGAGATGTTCTTCATACGCGGCGGCAAGGTGATAGGACGAGAGAGCTATAAGATAGACAACGTCACAAGTTCGACCGAGCAGGAAATAATGACCGATTTCGTGAAGCAGTTTTACCAGAGCGCGGAGTATATCCCGGGCGAGATACTCACGGAATACGAGATAGACGACCTTGAAGCGATTTCGGAGTGGCTGCGCAGCATTAAGGGCAGAAAGGTGACGATCACGCGTCCCGTGCGCGGCGAAAAGCACCACATGATAGAAATGGTACACTCAAACGCCGAGGTAGCGCTCGGGAATTATAAGATACGCGTGATGAAGGAGCGCGAGAAAAATACCGTTTTAGACAGTATGCAGGAACTGTTGAAGCTTGAAAAACGCCCGAACCGCATTGAGGCGTACGACATATCTAACATTCAGGGCGAGGACAATGTGGGCGCTATGGCTGTGTTTGAGAACGGCAGAGCCGCGAAGCGCAAGCACAGGCTGTTCAAGATAAAATCCTTCGAGGGCGCGAACGACTACGCGGCGATGCGCGAGGTAATATACCGCCGTTTCCGTCACGCGCTCGACGAGGAAGATAAGATACGCACCGGCGAACTGCTGCGCAGGGACGCGAAATTTCTGCCGCTGCCCGACATCATACTTCTCGACGGCGGACAGGGGCATTTAAGCACAATAACGGAGCTGCTCGAAATGATAGAGACCGACATACCGACCTTCGGCATGGTAAAGGACGACCGTCACCGCACGCGCGCGCTCGTGGCGGAGAACGGCGAGATAGGCATAAATCCGTCAAGCCCCGTGTTTAAGCTTATAACGCTCATTCAGGACGAGGTGCATAACACGGCGATATCCTACCACCGCAAGCTGCGCGGCAAAATAACCTCGGAGCTTGACAAAATCGAGGGCGTCGGTGAAAAAAGACGAAAAGCCCTATTGACTGAATTTAAAACTGTTGATAAAATAAAAGAAGCGAATGTGAATGAGCTTATGCGCGCGGAGGGTATGAACCGCAAGGCGGCGCAGAGCGTGTACGATTATTTCAGGGGGAACGGCGATGTGGAAGCTGAATGACAAAGACGGCGTAAAGTTTTACACAATATCCTCCTTTGAGGACACGGGACTTGTGCGCCACGGGTTTTCCACGCGCGGGGGAGGCGTGAGCAAAGGCTGCTACGCGTCAATGAATTTACGCTTCCACTGCGACGACGACCGCGAAAATGTACTCAAAAACTACGAGATAATCTCACGCGCGCTCGGTATAGATTACACGCGTCTCGTGCTGTCGCACCAGACGCACGGCGACATTATCCACACCGCGTCGGAAAACGACCTCGGCAACGGCGTTGTGCGCGAAAATGCGTTTGAGAGCGTAGACGCGCTCATAACCGACAAGTCCAATATTCCGCTCGTCACGCTTTACGCGGACTGTACGCCTGTATTTTTCTTAGATCCCGCGCGTCGCGTTATCGCGCTTGCCCACTCGGGCTGGAGAGGGACTGCAGAGCGCATATCGGCAAAGGTCGTGCGTAAAATGGCTGCCGATTACGGCTCGAACCCCTCTGACATTTTAACTGCGATAGGACCGTCCATACAGTGCGGCAGCTTTGAGGTCGGCGACGAGGTCGCCGAAATTTTTATTCGGGAATTCGGCTCTGACACAGCCGTTAAATACGGAGACAAGTACCATGTCGATATGCAGAAGGCAATACGCATACAGCTTGAAAACGAGGGCGTAAAAATCGTGGACGACTGCGGAATTGACACATACGAAAACAGCGGATTTTTATTTTCGCACAGAAAAACGAACGGAAAGCGGGGAAACATGGGAGCGTTCCTCGAGCTTATATAACATGGAGAAAAAGATGAAAAAAATTGTATCACTTGTTTTGTCTGCAATAATTTTAATATCGCTTACAGGCTGCGAGCTTCTCGACACGCTCAGAGGCGAATACGAGGAAAGCGCGGAGGAAATGACCGAGGGTGAGGTTGCGCCCCCGCAAATATCGAACAGTATCAGCATCGGCATTATAGACCACGACACGTTTAATCCGCTTCTTACCACGTCCGAAACGGTAAAGGAAACGCTGGAGTTTGTATACGAGCCTCTTTTTGACATAGACGAAAAAATGCGTCCCGTACCCGTTTTGGCTGAAAGCTACACCGTTTCGCCGGACGGCAGGACGATAGAGATAAAGCTGCGCTCCGATGTGACGTGGCATGACGGCACGCGCTTTACCGCGATGGACGCGGCGTATACTATCAAACAGATACGATCCGGAATAACCGCCTACACGGAGCATACGGCAAACATAGCCGATTACACGGGCATAGACGACGACAAGCTGCGCATAACGCTCAACTACGCCGTGCCCGATTTTGTGACACTTCTGACGTTCCCGATAGTGCAGTACCGCACAGATATGTCGGGCTCAAAGAACTTTATACCGATTGGAACGGGCCCGTTCTGCTACAATTCACAGCCTACGTCGGGCAGACTGCTGTTTACCGCTTACGACGGCTATCACGGCGGCAGAGCGCAGATCGACAGCATTACGGCGTACATGATACCGAGCCTTGACAAGTACGAATCGATGTTCGAGGCGAGCGAGATTGACCTCATGACGGGTGACACGGTAGACCTTTCCGCGTATTCGCCGCGCGGCAGCGCGAACGTCAACGAGTACACGACGAACCGTCTCACGTATCTCGGCTTTAACACACAAAATCCCCTGCTGAACGGAGTTAATACACGGAAGGGCATATCAAAGCTGATAGATAAGGACAATATAGTAAATTCCGTAATATACTCGCGCGGAGTGGCGGTCGAAGCGCCGATCAACCCGTCGTCGATATACAATTATGACACGAACACCAAATTCAGGCGGGACGAGCTTACCGCCGCGTCGCTTCTCGGCAACGACGGCTGGGGCACGAACGACGACGGCGACTACGAGCGCACTGTAAACGGGGCAAAGCAAATTCTGGCGCTTAAAATTCTTACCGACAGCGACAACGCGGAAAAAACGGCGATAGCGAACAGGATTGCCGAAATGTTCAACGAATTCGGCATAGGCACGGAGGTTGTCGCCGTGCCGTACGACGACTACAGAAACCGCGTAGCCACGACGAATTTCGACGTTGTCGTCGATGAAATTCTGCTCCCGCCGAACAACGACCTGTCGATGCTCATATCGTCGGCGGGTAACTCGTTCGGGTACGTGAACACCTCGCTTGACACGCTTGTCGGACAAATGGGTATGACGAGCGACGAGGAGCAGCTTAAGGAGCTCTACAGAAACTACGGCACGACTGTTACGGACGAAATGCCGTTTGCAGCGCTGTTTTTCCGCAAGGGAATAGTGATGTCCGGCGCGAAGCTCAAAACATCGGTAATACCGTCCATTACGCGCCACTTCAGAAACGTGAACGGGTGGAGCGTGAAGTGATGAGAGTTATTGTGGTCGGCGCGGGCGCGGCGGGGCTCATAGCCGCAGGAAAAGCGTCCGGGAGCGCGGACGTGACGCTTATTGAAAAGAATACGCGCGTCGGCATGAAGCTGGGTATAACGGGAAAAGGACGCTGCAACCTCACAAACAACGCCGACATATCCGACTTTATAGAGAACTATCCCCGTAACGGCAGCTTTTTGTATTCCGCCTTGTATAATTTTACAAACCGTGATATAATAAATCTTGTGGAGCGTTTCGGAGTTAAAACGACGGTCGAGCGCGGCGGCAGGGTGTTCCCCGAAAGCGGACGCGCGGCCGACGTTGTCGAGGCGCTTAGAAAATACGCGATGTCTAACGGAGCGGCGCTAATGCACGCCTCCGTTAAATCGCTTATAACCGAAAACGGCGTTGTAAAGGGCGTCAGGACAAACAAGGGTAAAATCTCCGCCGACAAAGTCATAATATGCACCGGCGGAAAATCGTATCCGAGAACAGGCTCGACCGGCGACGGTTACGCGCTTGCCGAAAATGTCGGTCACAAAATAGTGCCGCCCAAGGCGTCCTTAATACCGCTCATAACAGAAGAAAAGTGGGTAAGGGACGTAATGGGGCTGTCGCTGCGCAACGTGCGCGTAACGGCGTACGACGGCAAAAACAGAAAGGTATTCTCCGATTTCGGCGAGATGCTGTTCACGCATTTCGGCGTGTCGGGGCCTGTGATACTGTCAATGTCCGCATACCTTAAAAATATCGGCGCGAAGAAATACAAAATATCAATAGACTTAAAACCCGCGCTCGACACGGAAAAGCTGACGGCGCGAGTGATGCGCGATTTTGAGAAGTACAGCCGCAGAAAGCTCATAAACGCGCTTGACGACCTGCTTCCTAAGGCTTTGATACCGATAGTCGTAAAACAGTCGGGAGTGCCGGAGCAAAGGAACATAAGCGAAATAACGCGCGCGGAAAGAGCGGCGGTGGTTGAGACGCTTAAAAATCTCACGCTTACCGCGGTTGGCACGCGCCCCGTTGAGGAAGCCATTGTAACGTCGGGCGGTGTGAGCGTGAAGGAAATAAATCCGTCAACGATGGAGTCGAAGCTTGTGAAGGGCTTGTACTTCGCGGGCGAGGTAATAGACGTGGACGGTTACACGGGCGGATATAATTTACAGGCGGCGTTTTCGACCGGCTATCTTGCCGGAGAGAGCGCGGCGGGGGAGGTATAAATTATGGCTGACGTAGGGAGCAGAGAGGTGTGTAAGGCGGCAATCGAAATTGCCATGACCGACACGCGCGACGCGGAAATTAAGATGAAGGACGAGAACGC
Source organism: uncultured Clostridia bacterium (assembly GCA_947591315.1). GTDB lineage: Bacteria > Bacillota > Clostridia > UBA1381 > UBA1381 > Hominilimicola. Next base: position 16,671 of record CANQDD010000019.1, on the reverse strand, counting down.
GTCAAACGGCATACGCTCGGCGGCGATCGATTTCGGCAGCGACTTTTTCAGCGCCGTGCCGAAGATACTCGAACGCGCGGTAGTCGCCGCGAAGCGCGAGGGGGTTATAAGCTCCACCCACGCCGAGGAAGGCGCGGTCGCGGGAGCGGCACACGAGGCGCTGCAGCAGATAGTCAACAAGTGCGTCGGGCTTAACCTCGGCGGTAAAATAGGCATAGCGCGCTGCGGCGCGCACATAAGCGTATGCGTATTTTTCGCGATAGGGCTGTTGAACTTAAACGACGTGGCGATAGGTATGGGACACAGAGTAGTATAAACGAAAGGACAATAATTATGGCAGTAAGAGCAATACGCGGCGCGACGACCGCAGAGGAAAACACGCGCGAGTCGATACTCGGCGCGACACTGGAGCTTATAAAGGCGATAGAGGACGCGAACGACCTAAAGCGCGCCGACTCGATTTCAATAATTTTCACCGTCACAAAGGACTTGACGGCTGTATTTCCCGCGGCGGCGGCAAGGGAGTTCGGACTTACGTTCGTGCCGCTTCTCGATATGCAGGCTCCCGAAATAGACGGCAGCCTCGAAAAGTGCATACGCATTATGATACATATCAACACCGACAAGACGAAGGAAGAGATCAACCACGTCTACCTTCGCGGCGCGAAGAAGTTAAGACCCGATTTGGCGAAATGACGGGAGGAACGAATATGAAGCATATAGCCGTAGCCGTTGACGGGCCGGCAGGAGCGGGCAAGAGCAGCGTTTCCAAAGCCGTTGCGAAGAATATGGGTTACACCTACATAGACACGGGCGCGATGTACCGCGCAGCCGCGCTTTTCGCGATAGAAAACAGCATAGATATACGAGGTGACCGCGCCGCGCTCATAAGCCGTCTTGACGAGATAAAAATCGCGCTTAAAAACGAAAACGGCGCGCAGCGCGTGTACCTGAACGGCAGGGACGTTTCGGAGCGCATACGACAGGAGGACGTGTCCGTGGGCGCGTCGGACGTAGCCGTAATACCGGAGGTGCGCGTAAAGCTCGTGGCGATGCAGCGCGAAATGGCAAAAACGGACGACGTTATAATGGACGGACGCGATATATGCTCGACCGTATTGCCCGACGCGCAGGTGAAAATATTTCTCACCGCGTCGGTTGACGCGCGCGCAAAGCGGCGGTATAACGAGCTTACGGCAAAGGGCGTCGATTGCGACTACGAAAAGCTAAAAAAGGACATAGAATACCGCGACAAAAACGACTCGGAGCGTGAAATGTCGCCGCTTAAAAAGGCGGACGACGCAACGCTTCTTGACACGACCGACCTTACATTTGATGAGGCTGTAGAACACGTAAAGGAGCTTATAAGAGATGTTTTATAATATAGCAGTATGGATAGTGCGCGTCGCGCTTCTCGTCGTGTTCCGTATAAAAACGGTCGGCAGGGAGAACATACCGAAGGAGGGCGGCGTTATAATCGCGTATAACCACCGCAGCTACTGGGATCCCGTAATGGCCGGTTTAACCTGCACGCGAAGGCTGCGCTTTATGGCGAAGGAGGAGCTGTTTAAGAATAAATTTTTCGGCTTCCTCATAAAATCGCTCGGCGCGTTCCCGATATCGCGCGGACACGGCGATTTGGGCGCGATAAAAGGTTCGCTCAAAATACTGGCGCAGGGCGACGCTATGCTGATATTCCCGGAGGGCAGACGCGTAACCGACAACTCGCGCCCCAAGGCAAAGCCCGGCATGGTCGCGATAGCGCACCGCGCGAAGGTGCCCGTGATACCAGCTGCAATATCGGGCGAGTATAAGTGGCTGCACAAAATAACCGTCACGTACGGCGAGCCGGTGTACCTTGATTTCACCAAAAAGCTCACGCAGGAGGAAACGCTCTCTGCCGCGGACGATATTATGGCAAGGATAAGGGAAAAGCTATGATCACGGTTGCAAAAACGGCAGGCTTCTGCTACGGCGTAAAGCGCGCCGTGGACGGAGTTTACGCCGAGATAGAGAAGGGGAATAAAATTGCGACGCTCGGACACCTTATCCATAACGGTCAGGTCATTGCGGAGCTTGAGGAAAAGGGCGTAAAATCGTATGAACGCGTGAGCGACATACCGCCCGACTGCGCAGTCGTGATACGCGCGCACGGCGTGGGCGAGAACGTGTATAAGGAGATAGGCGACAGACAGTGCATAGACCTCACATGCCCGTTTGTGTCAAAGATACACAAAATAGTCTCGGAGCACTACGCCAAAGGGTATCAGATAGTGATAGCCGGCGACAAAAATCACCCCGAGGTCATCGGCATAAACGGTCATTGCTCGGACAGCGCGGTTATCATAAACGACAAAAACTATGTACCGCCTCCCGAATTGAGTGAAAAAAGGCTTTGTATTGTAGCACAAACAACAATAAATAAGGATTTTTTTGGTGAAATCGTACAAAATATAAAAAAAACTTGCAAAAGTACCCTAATATTTGATACAATATGTAGTGCGACGAAAGACAGGCAAAAGGAAGCGGAGGAGCTTTCGCTTATTTCGGACATGATGATTGTGATTGGCGGCAGAGAAAGCTCGAACACAAGAAAGCTGTACGAGATATCGAAACGGAACTGCCCCGAAACCTATCACGTTGAAACTGTGCGGGATTTACCCGCGAAAAAAACACATAATAAAATAGGTATTACCGCCGGTGCTTCAACCCCCGGAGGTATTATCGAGGAGGTAAAAAAGGCTATGAGTGAAAATGTAAAAAATGAGGAGAACTTTGCGGAGCTGTTTGAACAGTATTCGAGCAAGACTCTGAATAACGGGGACATTGTGGAAGGAACGGTTGTAGAGGTTCGCAGCAATGAAGTTATCGTTGATTTGGGCGGCTTTAAGTATAACGGACAGCTCGCCGCGGATCAGCTTACGAACGACCCCGCACTTAAGCCGTCGGATGTTGTAAAAGAAGGCGACACAATCAAGGTTTATGTTGTAGGCGTAAATGACGGTGAGGGAAAAGTTGTTTTATCACGCAAGAAGGTGATAAACGAAGAGGGTTGGATCAAGATCAAGGAAGCGTACGAGGAAGGCAGAACCCTCGAAGGAAAGATTACAAAAGCCGTTAAGGGCGGAGTTATCGCCATAACGGAGGACACACAGGTATTTATTCCCGCGCGTCAGGTATCAGGAAGATTTGTGCAGGACCTTCAAAGTCTTGTAGGCGACATTGTAAACTACAAGATTATAGAGATTGATGAAAGAAGAAAGCGCGTTATCGGCTCGGTACGCGTAATCATAGAAGCCGAAAGAAAAGAAAAGGAAGCCAAGTTCTGGGCTGAAGCCGAGGTCGGCAAGAAGTACGAGGGCGTTGTAAAGTCAATCACAAGCTTCGGCGCGTTCGTTGACATCGGCGGCGTGGACGGTCTCGTTCACATCAGTGAGCTTTCGTGGAACAGAATAAAGCATCCCTCGGAGGTTGTAAAGGAGGGCGACGTTCTTGAGGTATACATTAAGGACATCAACCCTGAAACAAAGAAAATATCGCTCGGCTACAAGAAGGCTGAGGACAACCCGTGGGAAATCGCAAAGTCGAAGATTGCGATAGGCGATATAGTAAAGTGTAAGATAGTACGCATGCTGCCGTTCGGCGCGTTTGCGGAGATTATCCCGAATGTTGACGGTCTTATCCACATTTCTCAGATTGCCGACAGAAAGATAGGAAAGCCGGAGGACGTACTGTCAATCGGTCAGGAGGTTGAGGCTCAGGTAACGGACGTCAACTGGGATGACAAGAAGATAAGCCTGTCGATCAGCGCGCTTATTCCCACGAAGATAGTGGAAGATAAGAAGGAAGAAGATGAAGTTCCCCTGAACGCGGAAACGCTCGTATACTCGACAAACCCCGATGTAGAGGTTGACGAGAAGATTGAGATCGAGCCTGCGGAGGAGGAAGCTCCGGCAGAGGAAGCGCCCGCAGAGGAGACGCCCGCTGCTGAGGAAGCTCCGGCGGAAGAAGCCGCTCCCGCGGAGGAAAAAGCGGACGACGCTGAATAATCGTAATGAAAAAAGGCAGGTAAATCCTGCCTTTTTCGATTTTTATAGCAGAGAGGTATAAAAATATGACAAAGCTTGACGAGTTTATACAAGAGGTAAAAGGGAAAGACATTACAGTAATTGGCATAGGCATATCGAATCTGCCGCTCATAAAATTCCTGACGGAACACGGCGCGAAGGTGACGGCACGCGACAAGAACAAAAGGAAGGATATGGCTGAAACGGCTGACGAGCTTGAAACGCTCGGCGTAAAGCTCGTTCTCGGCGACGGCTATCTTAATGACCTTTCCGGCGACATCATATTCAAAACGCCGGGTATGCGCTTCGATGTGCCGGCGCTTCTCGACGCGAAGGAGAGAGGCAGCAAGGTCACAAGTGAAATGGAAGTGTTTTTCGATGTGTGTCCGTCGCACATAATCGCCGTAACGGGCAGCGACGGAAAGACTACCACAACCACGCTTATCCATAAGATGATGACGAACGCCGGCTACACGACATGGCTCGGCGGCAATATCGGCGCGCCGGTGCTTGAGGACACGGGTAAAATGAAGGAGGACGACTGGGTTATTTTGGAGCTGTCGTCGTTCCAGCTTCATACAATGCGCAAATCGCCCGAAATAGCCGTTATAACGAATATCAGCCCCAACCACCTCGACGTGCATAAGGACTACGCGGAATATATAGACGCAAAGAAAAACATCATGCGTTACCAAAAGGAGGGCAACGTTCTTGTTGTGAACGCCGACAACAACGTGACCGCCAAAATCGGCAGGGAAGCGTGCGGCGCGGTACGGTATTTTTCGAGACGCTCGACGGCTGACGTTTACCTTGACGGCGGCGTTATAAAGCGCGGGAACGTCGAGGTACTCAATATTAACGACATCAAAATTCCCGGTATGCACAACGTAGAGAACTACATGGCTGCTATTGCCGCAGTGTCTGGACTTGTGAGCGACGATGTGATACGGGATATCGCGCGGACATTCGGCGGCGTGGAGCACAGAATAGAGCTCGTCAGAATATTCGACGGCGTTCGCTACTATAACAGCTCCATAGATTCAAGCCCGAATAGAACGATAAACACACTGCGCGTGTTTCCCGAAAAGGTAATACTTATCGCGGGCGGCAAGGACAAGGGCATACCGTTTGATTCGCTCGGACCGTCTATTGCGGAGCACGTTAAGACGCTTATACTCATAGGCGCAACGTCGAAAAAAATTAACGATGCTCTTAATGATGAAATAAAGCGTACCGGAAAGGGTAAGAATATTGAGGTGATACGCGCGTCAACGTATGACGAAGCCGTAAACACCGCGAGAAACCGCGCCGAAAGCGGCGACGTGGTGCTGCTCTCACCCGCAAGCACAAGCTACGATATTTTCCGCAACTTCGAGGAACGCGGACATTTGTTTAAGAAGATAGTGAATGAATTGAAATAGAGTAAAGCGGGATTTGGGTTGCGTATTGGAATCGGGCGCCTCATATCGTGAGCCTCTCCTTGAGGAGAGGTGTCATTGCGCAGCAATGACGGAGAGGTGGCAGCGAACTTTTAAAAACCACCTCTCAGTCGCCTTCGGCGACAGCTCCCCTCAAGGGGAGCCTTCCGCACGGGCGACCGCAAGGGTCGCCCCTACATGAAATTTGTACCCGTAGGGGCGACCCTTGCGGTCGCCCGCACTTGTGCATATAAATCCCACTTAAAAGGAACACAATACATGAAAGACCTAATCAAACAGCTAAGCGATATGCGCGGCATATCGGGATTTGAATACAGAATAACGGACGAAATAAAAAACCTTCTCGCGCCGTACTGCGACAGCGTCACAACAGACGCGCTCGGCAGCGTGATAGGCGTAAAGCGGTGCGGCAAGGAAAACGCGCCGTCTGTCATGATTGAGGCGCACTGCGACGAGATAGGACTTATGGTCACGTCGGTAACCGACGAGGGCTATGTAACCTTCACAAATGTCGGCGGCGTTGACAGGACGACGCTCCCGTCGGGCGAAGTGACGGTACACGGAAAGCGCGACCTGTGGGGCGTGATAGGAATACAGCCGGAGCGTTTCCTCGAGGACGGCAAGAGCGTCGATATACGCGACATGGCTATCGACACGGGACTCGACGCAGGGACGGTAAAGGAGTGCGTGTCCGTCGGCGACAGCGTGACGATAGCGCAGTCCGTGGGCGGTATGGGCGATATGCGGTTCAGCGGAAAATCGCTTGACGACCGCGCGAGCGTCGCGGCGATAATAACGGTGATGAAGAATATACAAAACGCGGATCTAAACGTCGATGTGTATGCGGTAGCGGCTGTGCAGGAGGAGGTCGGCTGCCGCGGCGGAAAGACGACCGCCTACGGCGTGAACCCCGACATAGCAATAGCGATAGACGTGACGCACGCCGCCACGCCCGACAATTCGGACGCGTTTGAAACGGGCTGCGGTACGGCTGTGTGTGTCGGACCGAACCTTCACCCGCGTCTTACCGACCGTCTGCTTAAAACAGCCGAAAAGCACAGTATAAAAGCCGTGGTAGAGGTTGAGGGCGGCGACACGGGCACCGACGCGTGGGAGATACAGACCGCGCGCGACGGCATACCGACGGCACTTTTGTCGATACCGCTCAAATATATGCACACGTCCGTCGAAACGCTCGACATATCCGACGCAGAGGCGACAGCGGTGCTTCTCACGGAATTTATAAAGGAAAGCGAGGTCGATACGAAATGGCTGACCTTATGAAACGGCTTTCCGAAGCCTTCGGCGTGAGCGGCGCGGAGGACGATGTGAGACGGCTTATAATCGACGAAATAAAGAACAAAGCCGACGAGATAACCGTTGACACCATGGGAAACGTGATCGCCCTTAAAAAGGGCAAAACACGCGGCAAAACGATAGCTGTGACGGCTCCTATGGACGAAGTCGGTATGATAATAAGCGAAATAACCGATAAGGGCTACTTGAAATTTAAGCTTGTCGGCAGCATTGACGCGCGCAAGCTCGTGTCAAAGCGCGTCGTTACGCGCGGCGGCGTAAAGGGCGTAATCGGCATGAAGGCTGTGCATCTTCGCACAAAGAGCGAGCGCGAAACGGTCACAAAGACGAAGGATTTGTTTATAGATATCGGCGCGAAGGATAAAGCCGACGCTGAAAAGCGCATATATCTCGGCGAGTACGTGACGTTTGACACGGAATTTGCCGACCTCGGCGTACGCGTTAAGGGCAAGGCGCTCGAACGGAGCGCGGCGTGTATGGCGCTCATAAACGCGCTCGGCGGCGAATATCCTTACGACTTTTACGCGGTATTTACCGTTCAGCACGAGGTAGGCTCGCGCGGCGCGGCTGCGGTGTCGCACAAACTCAACGCCGACGCGGTTCTGACCGTTACGGCAGCCGAAACGACCGACATGTACGGCTGCGAGACGCAAGGGTTAAAGCTCGGCGAGGGCGTAACGGTAAGTCTGCGAGACGCGCGCGTAATAAGCGACCGAAACCTTGCTGAAAAACTGCTCAATGCGGCAAAGGAAAGCGGCATACGCGCAAATCGCGGCGTAACGTCCGACCTTACCGACGGCGCTGCGGCGCAGCTAACGGACGCGCGCGTTGTGAGCGCGCTCATACCGTGCCGATACTCGCGTTCTCCCGTGTCGATAGCCGACAAGGGCGACATAGAAGAAACGGAAAAATTTATAAGACTGTACCTCAATAAAATCGGAGAAATGATATAATGGAAATTTTGAAACTACTGGAGGACATGACGCGTATCGACGCGCCGTCCGGCTGTGAAAACAATATAAGAGATTATATTGCGCGGTACGCTGAAAAGTACTGCGGCGAGGTGTACGCCGACGGTATGGGTAACCTAATTGCCCGCAGGCACGGAAACGGCAAAAAAATAATGTTCGCCGCGCATATGGACGAAATAGGCGTTATAATAACGGGCGCGGACGAAAAGGGATTTCTGTATTTCGCGCCGCTCGGCGGACTGAACGTCAAAAACCTTATCAATTTACGCGTGCGCTTTTTAAACGGCGCGGAGGGCGTGATAGCCGCCGATGAAGAAAAGCTTGGCGACAAGCCGAAAACGGACAAGATGTTTATAGACGTGGGCACGAAAAACAGGGAGGAAGCCGAAAAAATCGCGAAAACGGGCGACTGCGCTGCTTTCGTCGGAGATTTTTACACGCGCGGCGACACGGTAATATCGAAGGCTCTCGACAACCGCGCAGGCTGCGCCGCGCTTATGGCTGCGATGAGCGAAATAAAGAACGATACGAACGACCTATTTTTTGTGTTCACCGCGCAGGAGGAGGTCGGACTTCGCGGCGCGAAAACGGCGGCGTTCACGCTTGAGCCGGACGTTGCGATTTCGGTTGACACAACCGACACCGGCGACGTGCCCGGTATGCCCAAAAGCGACGTTAAACTGGGCGGCGGCGCGGCGATAAAGGTAATGGACCGCTCCGTGATATGCGACGCGTCCGTAAGGGACAGGCTTATTCAGACGGCACAAAACAACAACGTGCCGCATACGCTTGAAATAATGACCGACGGCGGCACGGACGCGGGAGCTATTCACCTGACCCGCGCCGGAATTAAAACGGGCGGCATATCCGTGCCGACACGGTATATACACTCGGTATCGGAAACGGCGAGTATTTCCGACATAGAAAGCTGCGCGCGGCTCATAAAGCTCGCGGCGGAAACCGAATGGTAAAATTTTGGAGGTGTAAAAATGGCAACTTGGGGAGTGCATCTGCGTATAGCCGGAAGATTTTTGGACAGAGTACCGAAGGAATATCACAGGGAATTTGTGACGGGTACGGTCGCGCCCGACTGCGGCTACGGGAAAAAGGACAGCGAGGGCGAGTTTGAGCCGCCCCCGACGGTGACGCATTGGTCGCCGACAGGCGCGAAAAACGACTGCCGTTACAAGGATTTTAAGGAGCGGTACGTCAAGGGCGCGAGCGGCGGCGATTACTGGTTCTATCTCGGCTACTACCTTCATCTTATGACGGATATAATGTGGTCGGTGACAATGTATATGCCGACGCGTATTAAGTACAAAGAGCAGTACGACAAAAACCCGCATTTTCTGAGCGTGATAAAAAGGGACTGGAACGAAATTGACGCGGCGTATCTGCAAAGGTCGAAGCGTCACCCCGTGTACGACATTCTGACGACCGTCACGGAAGTTAAGGACTACCTGCCGTATTACGAAAAGGGACAGCTTACGGCGCAGATAAAATTCATCACGGATTACTACACGAATTACGAGGAAGTGCCGGACAGGGAATACATATACACCCGACCGGAGGAAATAGAAAACTTTATAGAGTGCGCGTCATATCTTTTAAGACTGATAGCTGAAAGAGAAAAGCTGCTGTGACTGTCACGGCAGCTTTCTGTATTTCGGTATGTTTTTTTCATCGTTGAACGCGATGAGCGCCTTTGTGTCATGAGTGACGGGCGCGTCAAGGTCGGTTATCCGCTCTCCGTCAACAACTCCGCCTTCAATCACGTACGCGGGCGACGAGTAGCCGCCGCTCTCTATTACCGATGCTATTGCCGCGCCTATCGACACGGAGAAGTTTTCCGGCTCCAAAATCTCGTCGCCCGACACGGTTACGAGCTTATTTGTGACCGGCGCGCCCGTGCTTAATACATTCGACATATTGACAAGCGTTTCGGGCGACAGTATGAGTGCGTTAGTGAGCGGACTGCCCGTTACGGCGTTTATGAGTATCTCGCTCCTGCTTTGAGGGTAACGCGCTTTTAGAAGCACGGGTGAGATTTTGGGGTGGAAGCGCAGATGATATTTAAAATCGGCGAACGTTTTTTTTGTGTCGTTCTCGACCGCGACGTACGCCGTCGTTATGCCCGACAGCCGCATAGCCGTTTCGAGCGCGGATACAATCACCGCCGCGTTATTCCTCGCCGACATCTGCGGCGACGAAACGTATGGATCGGAGTCGAAGCAGCAGACGATTATACAGTCGCTCACGCGTCTTTCCGAAAGCAGCGTGTGCAGCGGCGCGCGCTGAATACTGTCGTACACGCAGCCTTCTCTCAAAAGCCACAGTGTTTCGCGCGTCGTAAGCTCGCTTACGGGCTTTGCCGCCTTTACGTGCGGCGCGCGCGCGAACATCATATCGTTTTCCACGACGATACAGTTGTTATCCGTCGAAACCACCCTGCCCGACGAGCCGCTTATGACGGGAACGGTGTCAAACTCGGTTATATCGGCTATCTTCTGACCTATAAGCACAAAATCACCCTCCGCGACAGTCGGCTCAAGCGTAAAGCCGTTCTGCGTGAGCGGGTAGCGATGCATTGATGAGGGAATGGGCGTTTTAATTTCACGCGTCCGCGAAAAACCGTTATGCTTCGCGTATTTTTTCGCACCCTTAAAGGAAATCGCCATTTTGTTGTCTCCTTTTCGCTAATCTACACGTATTCTACCATAATACGGCGAAAAAAGCAAATAAATTATTGCGTCTTGCATATTTCGCCCCGATGTGATAAGATATAGAAAACAAAGAGACGTACGGGAGGACGGTATGGGAGAGTTGTACAGAAAAACGCCGCTAATGGGCTGGGCGTCGTGGAACTGCTTCAGAACGCACATAAGCGAGGAAATAATGAAGGAGCAGGCGGACGCGCTCGTCAAAACGGGACTTGCGGACTGCGGCTACACGTATTTTAATATGGACGACGGATTTTTCGGCGGACGCGCGGCGGACGGACAGCTTCTGTTCCACAAGGAGCGTTTCCCGAACGGCATAAAGGTCATAGCCGATTACGCTCACTCGCTCGGACTTAAGGCGGGCATTTACACCGACGGCGGCGACAACACCTGCGGCCACTATTACGACGGTGAGGATAAGGACGGCGCGGGCGTGGGACTGTACGGCTATGAGGAACGGGATCTGCGTATGTTCCTCGTTGACTGCGGCTATGACTTTATAAAGGTCGACTGGTGCGGCGGCGTGCGGCTCGGACTGGACGAGGAGGAGCAGTACACGAAGATAGGAAATATTATAGATGATATTCGCCGCGAAACGGGCAGACAGCTTGTGTATAATATATGCCGCTGGCAGTTCCCCGGACTGTGGGCGGCGAAGGTAGCGGACTCGTGGCGCACCGGCGCGGATATCGCACCGAATTTTGACTCTGTAATGTACCAGATAGACATGATAAAGCCGCTCGCGCGTTACGCGTCACCCGGACATGTGAACGACCTCGATATGATGCAGCTTGGTAACGGCGGCATGACGCACGAGGAGGAAAAGACGCATTTCGCGATGTGGTGCATGATGTCAACGCCGCTGATGATAGGCTGCGACCTCACGAAAATAAGCGATGAAACGCTCGAAATACTCAAGAACCGCGGGCTTATAGCGATAAACCAGGACAGCGCGTGTTTGCAGGCGTATGTCGCGAAGGAGATAAAGGACGCGGACGGTAAAACGGTCGGCGAGGTCTGGATAAAGGATTTGGGAGAGAAAAATTCATGCGTCAAGGCGGTCGCGCTCTTAAACAGAAGCGTCGGCGCGCTTGACATTGGCGCGTCACTTTCGGAGGTCGGTCTTACCGGTAAGATTATATCCGCGAGAGACATCACAAACGGCGCGGACGTTACAGTAGATAACGAAATAGCGGCAAGGGTAAACGGTCACGGCGTGATCGTATACAGAATTGAAGCCGAGGGCAGCGTTCCCGTAGCGAATAAGGACGACATAGGTGAAATCGAAAGCAAGCCGACCGTTAAAATAACGCTCGACGAGGCGAAAGAGCTTGTTAAAAACGGCGCAGTACTCGTTGACGCCCGAGAAGAAAACGAATTTGAGAAATCGCATCTGGACGGCGCGGTAAACATCTGTTACCTCGCCGTGGGAGCGATAGCGAAACACGTAATACCCGACAAGTCGCGGAAAATAATCGTCTACTGCGCAACGGGCAAGCGCGCGATGCAGGCAAAGCTGTGCCTTGAATATCTCGGCTACGAAAACGTGTATTATCTCGGCGCGGCAGAGCTTGAAAAATAACGGCGGAGGGTGTATAATAATATAAATACACTTTTGCGCCGCGGAGGTGGTGTTGGTTTATGAAAACGGCTTTGATAATAAACGGGGCAAAGGACAGAGAGCTTGAAAACACAAGGCGTATCGTCGGCTTTTTAAGGGATAAAACGGAATTATACACTGACGACGAGCATATAGCCGCGTCTCTCGGTATTAGGTACGCGGTAAGCTCCGAGCTCCTTTCGGGCGTGGACGTAGCGGTATCGCTCGGCGGCGACGGAACGATACTGCAAAGAGCGGCGGAGTGTGCCCAAAACGGCGTGAAGGTACTCGGAATCAACCTCGGTAAAATAGGTTTTATGGCTGAAATAGAGCCGTCCGACACCGAGTGCGCGCTCGAAAAACTCCTGTCGGGCGACTACATCACTGAAAAGCGTATGATGATAAAGGCGGCTATACGCAAGAGTGACGGCAGCGAAAAGAGCTTTCACGCGCTTAACGACGTTGTCGTGTCGAAATCTCTCGGCGACCAGATTATCGCGGCGGAGCTTTTCGCGGACGGCGAACGCGTGAACCGTTACAGCGCGGACGGACTTATAATAGCCACCCCGACGGGTTCGACGGGTTATTCAATATCGGCGGGCGGACCTGTGGTAGAGCCGGGCATGAGACTGCTCGTGGCAACGCCGATATGCGCGCATACATTATCGGCGCGCAGCGCGGTACTCCCGTCATGCAAGACAATAAAAATCAAACTCAACAGCTTCTACGGCGGCAGCGAAGCCTTTGTGACAGCGGACGGCGGCATCAGGTGCGGCATCACGGACAATGACGAGGTAATCATAACGGAATCGGAATATGATTTTGAGCTTATCAAAATCGGAAATCAGTCATTCTATGACACGCTAATAAGCAAGCTGTCATAGCAGCGGAGGTTGATTAAAATGAAATACAAGAGACAGGGGCAGATTCTGCGCATCGTGCACGAGCAGAATATCAAAACCCACGAGCAGCTTATAGCGGAGCTTGAAAAGTGCGGCTATAAGGTGACGCAGGCAACGGTATCGCGCGACATAAAGGATTTGGGACTTGTAAAAATCCCCATGCAGTCGGGCGGCAGCGTCTATTCCTCGCCGGACGACATTCCCGAGGAAATGGACAGGCGCATAAACGTGATAACCGACACCGTTCGCAGCGTCGAGTACGCGCTCAACAGCGTCGTGGTAAGGACGTACCCCGGTATGGCGTCGGCTGTGGCTGCGTCGGTTGACAGCACCATGAGGGGCGGCTTTTTGGGCTCGGTTGCCGGCGACGACACGCTCCTTATAATAGCCGCGTCGGAGGACAAGGCGCGTGAAATAACGGAGAAGCTCAGAAAGCTTTTTAACGGAGGAGAATGACATAAATGCTCACAGGTTTATCCATAAAAAACGTTGCCGTAATAGACAAACTGACCGTTGATTTTCACGGCGGCGTGACCGTTCTCACGGGTGAGACGGGCGCGGGCAAGTCCATTATTATCGACTCGATAAATATGATACTCGGCGATCGGGCAAACAGGGAGGCTGTACGCTTCGGCAGCGGCGAGGCGGTCGTGCAGGCTGTTTTTGACGCGCCCGAAAGTATACGTGAGATGCTCGCTGACAACGACATAGACGCGGAGGACGGCGAGCTTATAATAACGCGCCGCGTGACCGCCGACGGCAAGAGCAGCGCGCGCGTGAACGGAATGGCTGTAACGCTCAACGTGCTGCGCGAAATTTCGGACAGCCTTGTGAACATACATGGTCAGCACGACAATCAGGCGCTATTAACGCCGTCGCGCCACATGGGCTTTCTCGACGCTTACGCGGACGACGCAAAGCAGCTTGATAAATATAAAAGTCTGCTCTCGGAGCGGCGCGAAATTTTGAAAAAGCTCGGCTCGCTAAAAATGGACGAGCGCGAAAAGCTGCAGCGTATGGATTTGCTTGAATATCAGATAAACGAAATAAAGGGCGCAAACCTTGCCGTCGGTGAGGAAGAGGAACTTATGGCTCGGCGCACTGTGCTCGCGAACGCGGAGCAGATAAAAACAGCGATAGACGAGGCGTACGCTAATTTGTACGGCGGCGACGAGGCGCAGCCCGCGTACGACGGCGTGAGCATAGCCGCTGACGCGCTTTCACGCATAAGCGGACTTAATCCGCGTCTTAACGAGCTTTGCGAGGCGGTAAATACCATTATGTATACAATGGAGGACGCGGCGCATGAGATAAAGGAGTTCGGCGACGGCGTGGAGTACGACGAGCGCGAGCTTAACGAAACCGAGGAACGTCTCGAAACCATATCGCGCCTTAAACGCAAGTACGGCGGCAGCGTGCAGGCTGTGCTTGACTACCTTGCCGAAGCCGAAAAGGAGCTTAGCGACATAAAATTGAGCGATGAAAAGACGGCTGAGCTTACGGAGCAGCTAAATGAAACAACCAACAGGCTCCGCGCCGAGGGTAAAAAGCTTACGGACATACGAAAAAAAGCGGCTGCCGACCTTGAAAAACGCATAGAGACGGCGCTCGGCGAGCTTAACATGGAAAAGGCGCGCTTCAGCGTTAGCGTTGAGAGCGCGGACGAGTTTTACGACAACGGCATGGACAAAGCGGAGTTTCTGATAAGCGCGAACCCCGGCGAGCCGTTAAAGCCGCTTGTGAAAATAGCGTCGGGCGGCGAGCTGTCGCGCGTGATGCTCGCGATAAAGTCGATACTTGCCGACACGGACGAGGTAGGCACGCTCATATTCGACGAGATAGACACGGGCGTTTCGGGCAGAGCGGCGGTAAGCATAGCCGAAAAACTCAAGGGCATAGGCAAAAACAAGCAGGTAATATGTATAACCCACCTTCCGCAGCTTGCGGCGGCGGCTGACAACCATTACCTGATACAGAAAAACACGGACGGCGAAATGGCGAGCACAACGCTTACGGAGCTTGACGAGCGCGGCAGGGAGGAGGAGCTTGCGCGTATTATAGACGGACGCGAGGTAAGCGATTTGGCGTTAAAGCACGCGCGGCAAATGCTGTCGGACGCGCGCGGATAAGGAGAATTAAAATGGCAAAGAAAATCGAAAGAACGATGAAGGAGTCGTACTCGGTACTGGCGCAGGAGGTCATGCCGATGCAGGCGAACCCCGCCGGCAACGTACACGGAGGCGAAATAATAAAGCTAATGGACTCGACTGCCGGCGTAGCCGCGATGAAGCACGCGCACACGAACGTTGTAACGGCTCGGATAGCGGAAATCAACTTCAAAAAACCGATACACATCGGCGAGCTGGTGACGTGCAAGGCGCAGGTAATATACGCCGGACGCACGTCGATGGAAATTTTCGTGACGGTGGAGAGCGAGAACCTCATAAGCGGCGAAAAGCAAATCGCGCTGACCGCGTTTTTCACAATGGTATCGCTCGACAAAAACGGAAATCCCGCGAAAGTACCCGCGCTGTCGCTTGAAGGCGCGGGCGAATACGAGAAAAAGCTGTACAAGGAAGGCGAAAAACGGTACAATATGCGCGGCGGACGCAAAAAATGACGAACGGTTTGTGTTGTAAACGCACCCCAAATATGCTAAAATAGACACGTTAATGAAAGGAGGGCGCGCTGTGGCTGACAAAAAGGAAAATATAAAAATTCTGGCGCAGAACAAAAAGGCGCGCCATGAGTATTTCATAGAGGAAACGTACGAGGCGGGAATTGAGCTTTTCGGCACGGAGGTCAAATCGGTGCGCGCCGGAAAGGTCAACATATCCGACGCTTACGCGCAGATAACGGGCGGCGAGGTGTTCGTAAAGCAGATGAACATCAGCCCGTTCGAGCAGGGAAACATCTTTAACCGCGACCCGCTGCGCGAAAAAAAGCTGCTGCTCCACAAGAAGGAGATAATAAAGCTCATAGGCTATATCGCGCAGGACGGCTACTCACTCATACCCCTGAGCGTGTACCTCAAAGGCTCGCGCGTGAAAATGTCGCTCGCGGTCGCGAAGGGCAAGAAGCTCTACGACAAACGCGCCGACATCGCGAAAAAGGACGCGAAACGCAATATGGACAGAGCAGTCAAAAATTATAACAGATATTAAAAATTGCGCGGCGATGATAAGCGCGATTTTGCCAAGCTGATGTTTTTCAAAATACCATTCGTGCCGCCAAAGACACATTTCATGCCAAAGTATTGAATTTTAAATAAAACGGCGGTAAAATAATTATATATAAAAAATGTATTAAAGGAGGCACGCAAGATGGGTGAAAAACAAGACTTAAGAGAACAAACAAACCCGATATACAATACGGCAAAATCCATGCTGCTGCATCTCTGCATAGCGGGCGATAAAGACGCGCCGGTATTGGCTGAGAAATTCGGCATAGATGCCGATTCGCTTCTCGGTGCAGAGGGAAACAGGCAGGAGGTCGCGCTCAGTCTTGAACTGACTGTCATGACAGAAACACGCTTCCGCTCAATTAACAAAATCGTAGGTAACTATAAAAACAGCACAGTTGTTGATATTGGGTGCGGATATACGCCGCGCGCGCTGTGCGAGCCGTGTAAGGATATGCGTTACATAGGCTGCGA